>NZ_BAAABW010000015.1:33030-156543 GCF_039521185.1 Streptomyces blastmyceticus
CGGCGCAACGACCGTGCGACAGCCGCCCGTTCCGCGTTCCCCGAGATCTGGGCGGCGCGCGACCATGCCTAGGAGCATCTCCGCCTTCGCGGCCGAGGAGGAGCGCCGGGTCCTGTCGATGGAGCCGGTCACCGCGCCCGTTCACCACGCGTACGGCGACCACCCCGACCAGGTGTACGACCTGTGGCCCACCGACGGTCCCCGCGCCCCGCTGGTGATCCTGCTGCACGGCGGATTCTGGCGGTACGACCGTACGCATCTGACGCCGTTTGCCGCCCACCTCGCGGAGAACGGCTTCACCACGGCCCTGCCGGAGTTCCGCCGCCCGGGCGGGGCCGGGGGCTACCCGGTCACGTTCGACGACGTCGCCCTGGCGATGAGCAGTATCGCGGACGGTCGGCCCTTCCTCCTGGCCGGCCACAGCTCCGGCGGCCACCTCGCACTGTGGGCCGCCGCTCGCGGCCTGCTGCCGGACTGTTCACCGTGGCACTCCACCGACCTGCCTGCGGCGGTGCTCGCCCTCGCCCCCATCACCGACCTCGCCGGGGCGATCCGCGAAGACCTCAGCTCCGGCGCCGCCCTCGAACTCCTGGGAGGCGTGGACAAAGCACCCTCCCGGCTCCCCTCCGTGGACCCGCTCACGCTGCTCCGCGGCGCGGGCACGACCGGGGTGCCGACCGTCGTGCTGCACGGCTCCGTGGACGAGGAGATCCCCCACCGCCAGTTCACCGACTACGCCGCCGCGCACCCGGACGCCGAACTCATCGCGCTTCCGGGGGTCGGCCACTACACCCCCATCGAGCCGCACTCACCGGCCAACCGCACCGTGATCGCCACCCTCAACCGCCTGTCCGCGCACGTCTCGTAGAGGCTCGGCATCTGAGCCGTCGTCATGAAGGGGCAGCGATGCTGATGCGGTGGACGGTGCGGTGGACCCCCGGCTCGACGGGGGTGGCCGCGTGGTAGGTGGTCGCTGTTTTCCACACCATGAGGTCCTTCGGCAACCAGCGGTGTGTGTAGATGTGCTCCGGATCCTGGATGAGGTGGTCGAGCAGGGTGCAGAACTCCTCGTTCTGGTTGGCGTCGAAGCCGTTCACCGTGCGCAGGTACTCAGGGCAACCGTAGAGGTAGGGACGTCCGGTGAACGCGTCGCACCTGACCAGCGGCTGTTCGACGGAAGGGTGTTTGATGTCGATCAGGTCCCGCAGTTCGGCCACGGACAGACCGGCATGTTCCGGGCCGATGATGAAGTGTCCCGCGAAGCTGTGCACGGCCGTGCGCCCGTCGATCCTGGTCTTCCAGGGGTCCGGCAGGCGGTCGTAGACGTCGCAGGCGTTGGCGTACAACGTGTGGCCACTGGTGTGCGGGACGTCGACGCCGTACAGCATGGAATAGGCCGGCGGATCCGTCAGGAACGTGGAGTCCTGATGCCAGTAGTTCCCGGCGCGGGCCGCGCCCACCGGCTTGTTCCCCTTGACGACGTTCGACATGACGGTGACCTCGGGAAAGGACGGATGCCCGTACCTCACGTCGGGGAAGGGGACCGGCCTGCCGATCTTGCGAGCGAGGACGACCTGCTGCTCGGGGGTGAGGGCCAGGTCACGCACCACGATCAACTCGCGCTGACGCAGCGTTTCGTGGAGGGCGCCGAAGACGTCGGGGCGCTGCAAGTCCTCAAAGGTGACCCCGGTGATCCCGGACCCGATGAACGGCGTGAGCTGACGGATCTGCATGTGAGCCTCCCCCTTCAGCATCCTTAATCCGCCACCGGCAGCGCCACCGCCTCTCCGGCCAATCCGCATCCCCCCGAACCGCGCCCTCTCAAGCGTTGGCGCTGATACAGAACGGCTGACCGGAGGGGTCCAGCAGCACCGTCCAGTGCTCGCCGCCGGGCTGGTGGGCGGGCTTGGTGGCGCCGAGACCGATGAGGCGCTTCTCGGCGGCCTCGACGTCGTCGAAGGCCAGGTCGAGATGGAAGACGAGCTCGTCCTCGGGCCAGTTGGGGGGCCTTGAAGGACTCGGCGGTGTAGAAGACGTACGCCGTCGTGCCGTCACTGATCATCGCCGCGGCGTCGCCGAAGGTCTGGGTGACCTCCCACCCCAGGGCGGCGGCGTAGAAGTCGGCGAGCACCTTGCCGTCGTGGCCCCAGAAGGCCGCGCACTTCACGACCGCGCCCGCTGTGCCGGTGTTCTTCGTCATGGTGATCACCGGGTCCGCTTCTGGTTGACGCCGATGACGTAGCCGTCGAGGTCGGTGAAGTAGAAGATCCGGTCGCCGTGGTGCTCCACTTCCTTCGTCACGGTGACCAGGGGCCGGATGCGCTCGACGTAGGCGTCGAAGTCGTCGACGGCCAGGTAGAACATGCCGAACGCGCCGACCGGGGTGTCCTTGAGGACCGGCAGCCAGTCCCGCAGGTGCGCGTCGCGGTAGACCATCAGCGCGAATTCTCCGCCGAAGAGCAGGATGCGCAGGTCGTCGTCCGGGTCGTTGCCGGCGGGCAGGGCGGTGAAGCCGAGCTTCTCGTAGAAATCGACGGTCGCCTGGGTGTCGGTCACGCCGAGGCAGGGGGCGATGGCCGGAGGCTTCATGAGGATCACTCCTTGAGGGGGAAGGTCGGATAGCGACCACTTCGTCGTTCAGTACATTTGTACTGTACGACGGATCGGATCGATGCGCAATACGGACATACAGCATGTAGCTATTGCGGTACTTCTGTACCGGATCCATCCATCAAGCCTGCCCAGAATCGCACCATTAGGTAATGAACAGCCGAAAACACACCCTTGATCCGCCCTGCCCCCTAAGGTGGCCTCCGGTACGGTCGGGGCCGTTGCTTCTGGCCCGGCGTCGTGCGGTCAGGAGGGCTCATGGAGTACCTGCGGCTACTGCGCAAGCCCCCCGTGCTCATGCTGTGGCTGGCCCGGGGCCTTTCCGTCATCGGCGAGCGGGTGTACGGCGTCGCGGTCATATGGAGCATCTACGCGAGCACGGGCTCGGCCTCGCTCATGGGGCTGGTGGCGGTCCTGGAGTCGGCTCCCTATGTCGTCCTCGGCACACTGGGGCGGCGTGCGGTCGCCCGCTTCTCCTCGTGCCGGGCGCTCGCGTGGCTGGACGCCGTACGCGCGGCCGTGGCCGTCGCCCTGCCGTTCCTCTGGTCGCCCGACAGCCGGGGTACGTGCGTGCTGTTCGCCGGTGTGCTGCTGCTCGGCGTCCTCGCCGCTCTCTTCGACCCGAACCTGGAGGCGCTGGTACCGGCCCTCGCCGACCGGGAGCACGTACAGCAGGTGACCGGGCTGTTCGACCTCACCGGACGGATCGCCCTCATCACCGGCCGGGCGAGCGCCGGCCTGCTGCTTCTGGTGTTCTCCAAGATCCAGCTCTTCGTGTTCAACGGAGTGGCGTTCGCCGTGTCGGCGGCGGTGCTCGGACTGCTCTCCCGGTACGGCAGCGTGGCGGCCGGCCGACGGCCCGTGTCCGTGAAGTCGTCGGTACGGGCGCGGCCGCTGCTCCGCGCCCACCCTCACGTCGGGCTGGCGATCGGGGTGTACGGCCTGGTGCCGCTGTGCTCGGCCGCGACCACCGTGGGGATGCCCGTACTCCTCGCCACCCGCTACGGCGCGGGGGCGGGTGTCTACGGCCTGGTCACGGCGGCTGTCGGCGTCGGTGCGCTCGTCGGCAATCCGCTGGCCGGCAACTGGAGACCCACGGGCTGGCTCGCCGTCTGCTGCTACGCGTGGGCGGTGGACGGGGTGGCGACCGCGTGCATGGGGCTGGTGGGGCGGGTGTCGGCGCTGGGACTGCTGTCGGCACTGACCGGACTGGTCGCGCCGGTCGCGGCCGTCACCCTGCGGGCGCGCCTGGGGGCTTTCCCGCCCGCGGAACGGCTGCGGCTGATGACGGTCGAACACACCGCGACCCGCCTGGGCAGCATGGCGGGCATACTCCTGCTGCCGCTGCTCATCGGTTTCTCACCCCGAGGCTCGTTCGTCGCCGCCGGCGCGACAGTCACAGCGTTGGCGATCGGGGTGCACGCCCTGTCCACCCGGATCCCACGCCCCGGTCCCGCTCCCTCCCCGGCCGAGAGCGGCGGGACTGCGGTGGCGGGTTACTGAGCCCACTTGGGTGTCCATGTCCCGGCGTCGCTGTGGCCGGTGTGTGTGGAGCCGAGGTGGTCGCGGAGCAGGGCGAGCGCGGGGTGCGGGTTGTCGCCGCGCCAGATCAGGGAGTGCGGGTAGACCGGCGTCGGGTCGTGCATGGGAACGCGCCGCAAGTCGTGGTCGGCGGGCCAGACGAAGCTGGTCTGTTCGCCGACGAAGGTCGCGAGGGCCGGGGAGTCGGCGATCGTGTCCAGGAGGGGCTCGGTGCCGAAGTCGGGGCCGGTCACCTCGATGGTGAGCCCGAACGCGGCGGCGAGGTCGTCGTAGTACGCGGCCCACTCGGTCCCGGCGACGATGCCCGGCATCCAGATCCGGTGCCCGGCGAGCTGGGCGGGTGTGACCGTGCGGGCGGCGGCCAGCTCGTGGGCCGGTCCCGTGAGGAGCTGGATGGGCTCGTCGAGGACCCGGACGGCCTCGACGCCGTCGGGGAGCTGCCGCGCGGGGAGGGTGAGGGCGCGGAACGACGCGTCGATCGTGCCCGACCGGACAGCGGCGATGGCCGCGTCGGCGTCGAAGAGAGTCACAACGTCGAGTGGTGTCCCGGGGTGCGCGCGATGGAAGCCGCGCATCAGGTCCGCCGGCGCGAGCCGCCGGCCGATCACATCGACGCGCAGCGCACGGCTGCCGGGCCGCACGGAGGCCGCCGCCCGCTCTTCCGCCTGGAGGAGATCGCGGGCATGGGGCAGGAACGCCTGCCCGTCGATGGTGAGCTTGGCTCCGCGCGCGGTACGGGTGAAGAGCCGCACACCGAGGTCCTTCTCCAGGCCGGCGACGCGCTTGGAGACGGCCTGCTGGGTGATCGACAGGTTGGCGGCGGCTTCCTGGAACTGCCCCACGTCCGCGACAGCGACGAAGGTGCGCACGGCATCGAGATTCACGCCGGTCATCCTAGTTGCACAACTTATGGTTGTGGCTTGCTCCATGGTTCGGTTGTTTGATCCGCCGACGTGTTGCTGGCTTTGATGTCCCTGGTCAACGTTCGAGCGGGGCGGCGAGGGGTGTGCTGGGCATGGGGGTCAGGCGGTCGCTGGGGCGGCAGTTCGGGTGGCTGTGGACCGCGTATACGGTCAGCGCGTTCGGTACGTGGCTCGCGTTCGACGCGTTCCCCCTGATCGCGATCCTTGTGCTGCACGCCGGGCCGACGGAGGTGTCCGCGCTGGCGGCCGCGGGACTGGCGGTGGGAGCGGCGGTGGCGATGCCGCTCGGCCCGTGGGTGGAGTTCCGCCGCAAACGACCGGTGATGGTCGCGATGGACCTGACCCGGTTCGCGGCACTGATGAGCGTCCCCGCCGCGTACGCGCTCGGCTGGCTCGGCTTCACCCAGCTCCTGGTCGTATCGGTCGTCGTCGCAGCAGCCGACATCACCTTCAACGCGGCCGCCGGCGCGTGCCTGAAGGCACTCGTCCAGCCGCGGGACCTGCTCGTCGCGAACAGCCGGTTCGAGGCTACGACCTGGACCGCCACCATGGCCGGACCGCCGCTCGGCGGGGCCGCGATCGCGTTGTTCGGCCCGGTGACAACCGTGGTGGCCGACGCGGTCAGCTACCTGCTCTCGGCCGTGGGCATCCGTGCGATCGGCGGCACGGAGCCGCACCCTGCGCAGGCCGACGCGCGGCCACGGCTGCGAGCCCGCGACGTGCCCGACGGGTGGCGGTACATCCTCGCCGACCCGGCCCTGCGACCCCTGTTCTTCAACACGATCCTGTTCAACGGCCTCCTCATGGCGACCCAGCCGCTGCTCGCCGTCCTCATGCTCGGCCGCCTCGGGTTCGCTCCCTGGCAGTACCTCCTCGCCTTCGCGGTGCCCTGCGTCGGCGGCCTGATCGGCTCACGGCTGGCCCGTCGGCTTGTCGCGCGCTTCGGTCAGCGCAAGGTCATGCTCACCGCCGGGACACTGCGAGCGTGCTGGCTGCTCGGGCTGACCTTCATCCGCCCCGGCACCGCCGGGCTCGTGCTCGTCATGGCCGTCGAGCTCGGTCTGATCACCTGCTGTGCGGTGTTCAACCCGGTGCTCGCCACCTACCGGCTCGACCGGACCCCGGCGGACCGGGTCGCCCGCACCCTGTCCGCATGGTCGGTCACCAGCAAGGCCACGACCGCGGCCATGACGGGTCTATGGGGCCTGCTCGCCGCTGTCACCGGCCCTCGCACCGCGATCGCAATAGCCGGCCTCCTCATCCTGACAACCCCGCTCCTGCTCCCCCGGCGTGACCACACGCCGCAACTCGCGACTGTCTCGTGAGGACGGCCACTGAGCCTCGAATTCGACGTCAGCTCTCATGACTTCAGTCGAACCGGATGTGTTTGGCCCCTGTGCCAGACCCTGCTCAAGCAACCCCGGAGCTACGCCCCGGGCCGCCGTGCGTACGCCTCGATCTCGATCTTCATGCGGGGGTCGGCCAAGCCGCACACCAGCATCGTGGCGGCCGGTCTGAACTCGCCGAAGGCGCGGCGCAGGGACGGCCAGCAGGGCTCGAAGTCCTTGCGGTCGGGGAGGAGATACCGCACGCGTACGACGTCGGCGAAGGTGCATTCCGCCTCGGTCAGGGCGGCCTCGATGTTGCGCAGGCACTGTTCGGTCTGCTCCACCACGTCGTCGGAGATCGTCATCGTGGTGTAGTCGAAACCCGTCGTCCCGGACACGTGCACCAAGTCGCCGTCGACCACGGCACGGGCGTAGCCGATCTGCTCCTCGAACGTCGAGCCGCTGAGGATCGCGCGTCGCTCTGTCATGTGCCGAACGCTAAGTGATCAGCACCGATACGTCCATCACGGCACCTGATGCACCCGCCCCCTCAACCGCGCGGGCGGACATGCAACTCCAGCCCGTTCGCCCCCGGCGCCTCCACACCCGGCAGCAGCCGCATGTCGTGGTCGTAGTCGCCGCCGACGAGCGACCGGAAGGGGACCGGCTCGTCCGTGAAGAGGCCGTCGAGGCGTCGCCCGTACTCCCGCTTCGCCGCCGCGAACCGCTCCGCGGACAGGTCGTTCGAGCCGTACGCCGCGAACGGTTCGAGCGGTGCCATGCCGGTGAACCAGAACAGACCGTGCTGCACCGGGTGGAGGACGTCCGTAAGCCGCCCGTGGATGCCCCGGTCGGAGAACGACGACTCCCGGGCGCCGGCCGTCACCGACAACAGCGCGCGCCGCCCCGCCAGGGCGCTGCCCTCGCCGTAGGGCGGAGGGAGAGCCGGGCCGTAGCCGAACCCGCTGGTGAACACCCGGTCGATCCAGCCCTTCAGGATCGCGGGCACCGAGAACCACCACAGCGGGAACTGCAGGATCACCGCGTCCGACCAACGCACCTTCTCCTGCTCCGCCGCGACGTCCGGCGACAGCCGGCCCGCCAGCGTGGCCCGCTCGGAGGCGGCCATCACATGCAGTCGCCGGTCCCCGGCGTGGTCGGGGAAGTCATCAGCGTCCACGGCAGACTTCCACTTCATCGCATAGAGGTCGGACACCCGCACCTCGTGCCCCGCGGCGCGCAGGTGCTCGACCGCGAAGGTGGTGAGAGCGGCGTTGAGCGAACGGGGTTCCGGGTGGGCGCTGACGACGAGGATCTTCTTGCACGGCTGCGGCGTGGTTGTGGTCATGCGCCAACGTTCTCCCGGGCGCGACCGGGTAGCCAGCACCCGGTTCGACCGGTGGATCGTCAATCCTGGTACTGCGAGGACCACGCATACTTGGGCCCATGGACGGCGTGGACCACATAGAGCACACAGACGGCACCGACAGCGGAATCGGCGACACCCGACGGGCACTCGGCGGCTTTCTGCGTGCCCGCCGCGGGCGCGTCGCGCCGGAGCACGTGGGGCTCGCGAGTGGCCGTCGGCGGAGGGTGCGCGGGCTGCGCCGCGAGGAGCTGGCCCAGCTCGCGGGGATCAGCGTGGACTATTACGTACGCCTCGAACAGGGCCGGGCCACCCAGCCGTCGCCCGAGGTGCTCGACGCGCTCGCCGGGGCGCTCGGCCTCGACGCGGCGGAGCGCAGGCACCTCGCCACCCTGGCCGACGCCAGGCGCGGCCCGGCCCCCAGGGCCCGGGTCAGTCCCCTGTTGCAGCGCGTCCTGGATTCCATGGACCGCTTCCCGGCGTTCGTGACGAACCACCGTCTCGACGTGGTGGCCTGGAACGGCCTGGGCGCCGAACTGACCGGTGGCCTGGACGATCCGGACCGCCGCGACCGGAACAACGCCAGATACCTTTTCCTCGACCCCGCTTCCTGGGAGGTCTTCCCCGAGTGGGAGGCCAGGGCGGCGGAGTGCGTGGGTCAGTTGAGGGTCGCCGCGGGGCGCTACCCCGACGACGTGGAACTGACCGCGCTCATCACGCAACTGTCCTCGCTCAGCGCTGAGTTCCGGCGGATCTGGGACAGCGGCGAGGTGGTGATGTGCGCGGCGGGGCGCAAGCGGCTGCGGCACCCGGTGGCCGGGTTGCTCACCCTGGACTTCGAAACACTGCACGTACCGGCCGCGCCCGGCGAAACGGGGCTGATCGTGCACGTGTTCAGCGCCGAGGAGGGCAGTGCGGAGGCCGCCGCCCTCACCCGGCTGGCGGGGACGGCCGGGTGAGGGGCACCGAGTCGATAAGGGGTTCGGCCGTCGCACGTCGCGATCCACGTACGTTCGAGGCGTCCGGCGACCCCGACCGTACGCAAACCTTGCCCTCCGATATCCCGACACCCATGGTGCTGCCATGTGCGGTGAAAAAGGTCATTGCTCGGCAGATGGTCACTACCACCCTGTCCGAGTGAGTAACATCCCGCAGCAACACACCAGTCCAGCAGAAGGAGCGGTCATGACCGACGGAATGGACGACGCCAGCATCCGGACCCGGTATGCGGCACAGTTCGCAGCCGACCTGGAGAACAACGAGAAGGAGCAGGAAACGCTCCGCGCACGCCTTGAGCAGCTGGCGCAGGAGCACGCGTGGCTGTCCGGCATGCGGGGCACGGTGGCCGGGGAGAAGGCTGCCCCTGGTAAGACGGCCGACGCCGCCGCGAGCGAGGCGGCCGGGGGAAGCGTTCCGCGTCCGCGCCGGGCGAAGAAGGCGGCCGACACACCCGTCCGCCGGAAGAAGCCGGCGCAGGCCAAGAGCGCGGAAACGCCTAAGGCGTCCGGCGGGCGGACCAGGAAGAGCGACGGACCCACGTTGGGCGAGCTGGTTCTCGGTCTCCTCACCCGACACCACCAGCCGCGCATGGTCAGCGAGGTCGTCAACGAGCTGGGTCAGGCCCACCCGGAACGCACGGTGAGTGCCCAGGTGGTGCGCAACACGGTGGAAGCACTCGTCGCCAAGGGCCGTCTGGACCGCGAGCGGAAGCAGGGGTCGGTGTTCTACACCGCGCCCACGGGTGCGGCTTCCGGGACGGCTGCCCCGTCGCCGGTGTCCGAGCCCGCGGCCACCACGGAGAAGGCCACGGCCGAGGCCTGACCGGAGGCCGGTGCGCCTCACACACTGTGCGTCGCGCGGGGTTGCGTCCACCCATGAACGGGTGACGTGGCCCCGGCCCTCGGGCCATGCACCGCGGCCCCTGCCAAGAGTTTGGAAGGGGCCGCGGTCCGACCGCTATTCGGTGCGCAGCCCGTCCGGGCGCATCAGCTTCCACAGCGAGGGCAGCGACAGAGCGGTCACCAACAGGACCACCCCTGCACCGATTCCCACCATGGCCCCCACCGGCAGCCAGTCCACCACGATCTGTCTGCCCACCATCCGCAGCAGCACCGCCCCGAGTGCGAGTCCCACCCCGGTCGCGAGGACGAGGCCGAGTGCGACGGGGACGGCGGTCTGCCACAGGACCGACCAGCTGAGCGTGGTGCGACGGGTGCCGAAGGCGACCAGGGCGGAGAGCAGCTTCTTGCGGTCGCGCAACTGCTCCAAGGTGGAGACCAGCAAGCTGGCGCCGATCAGCAGCAGGACCGCCGTCGCGCCGATGTACAGGCCCTTGCGGACTCCCGCGAAGCGGTTCGAGGTCTCGTACGCGTTGAGCGAGTAGGCCACGGTCAGCGGGTCGGCGGCCGTCGCGGAGTTCAGCACCCGGTCCGTGGCCTGCTGGTCGCGAGGGTCGAGCCGCACGTACGTGGTGTAGCGCATCGGTGCCTTCGCCACGGAGCGGACCGCGCCCGGGGTGGCGAGGATGCCATTGCGGCGGTAGCCCGACGGGTCCGTCCGTGCCTGTACCTCCTGGGCGTTCGCCGGCACGGTCCACGGGAGCGCCACACCGCTGCGGTCGCTGTAGGAGGGGTCGACATACAGCTTGGCGCCCGCCGGGATCGGATCCCCGCTGTACTCCCCGCCCCTGGCGAGGAAGACGTCGCCGTCCTTGCAGGACGGCAGCTCGGCCACCTCGCGCAGCTCCGCGCAGCCGCCGATCGTCATGTCGGTGGAGTGGTTCGGGTCCTTCGCCTTCTCGCCCAGGTTGGCGTAGCCCAGGGTGGTCGTGCCGGTGACGCCCTTGGTGTTCTTCAGCGCCTGGATCTGCTGAGCAGCCCGTTCCGGAGCGACCTCGCCCATGGGCACGGACATCTGGGCACGGTTGGTGTCCGCACCGCTGCGCTTCACATAGTCGCCCTCGATCGCGCTGAACATCATCTGGAGCGCGATCGCCCCGGCCACCGCCACCGCGATGCCGTTCACCAGGCGGGCCGCCGTACCGGAGGTCAACTGCAGCCTGCGGACGGCCAGCTGCCAGCTGACCCCGCCGCCACCGAGCCTGCGCACCACCGCCTCCACGAGCCAGGGCAGCAGCGCGGTGACGCCGATGAGGAGCAGTACGGTGCCGGAGACCACCTGGACCTGGTTGAACGTGCCGTTGTCGCGACCCCGCCCCGTCATCGGGACCAGGAGCGCGAGACCCGCCAGCGGCGGCAGCACCCGCCACCACACCCGGCGCTTGCGCGGCACCGAGTTGCGGACCACACCCAGCGGCTCGATCGTGACACCGCGCAGCGCGAGAAGGGTGACCCCGACCGCCGCCGTCGGGACGACGACCGCGACCGACAGGGCCAGCAGGGGGTTGGGGTCGATGTCGGCCGGGAAGACGTTGAGGCCGTTGACCGAGATGTCGCCGACGAACTGGCGGGCGATCATGAAGAACGCCGCGCCGAGGACCAGGCCGAGCGCCGAGCCCGCGAGTGCCTCGCCGGCGGCGATCCAGCGTGTGGTGCGGCGGTCCGCGCCGACCAGGCGCAGGGCCGCGAGGCGCCGGTCGCGCCGGTCGCCGCCGAAGCGTACGGCGGCCGCGATGAACACCGCGACGGGCATCAGGAGCACCACGAAGATGATCACGATGAGCAGGGCGAGGACCGGATCGATCTTCTCCCCCGCGCCCTTGTCGACGAAGCCCGTCACCCGGGTGACGCCGCTCTGGTCGCCCTCGGCCGCCAGGCGGGGCCCGAGGGCGTCGCTGCCCGCGTAGTAGGCCATCTCGTGCGGGCCGAGCAGTCCGGTGTCCTTGATCGTGCCGGTCACCTTGTACGGCAGCCGTTCGCGCAGCAGTGCGCCGCCGGGCGAGTCCAGCAGGGACTTGAGCTCCGGGGAGACCACCATCTCCCGGTCGCCCGGGATCCCCGAAAGGCCGGGCGGCACGGGTGCCTTGGGGCCTTCGGGCTGCAGCAGGCGGCCGCGGATGTCCTTGCCCTGGAACTTGGTGTCGGTGCGGCCGATGAGCAGGGGGTCGGCGGACGGTACGGACACGGCGGCGGCGCCGAAGTCGTTGCGCGCGTTGTCCCGCGCGTCCCGCTTGCTCAGCGCGCTGGGGATCGCGGTCGTCGCGAGCAGCAGCGCGACGCCGAGGCCGACGCCGACCGCGGTGAGCAGGGTGCGGGTCCAGCCCTCACGGCCGCCGGAGAGCGCGAACTTGGTGCCGAGCGCGAGGTCGGAGAGCCGGCTCATACGGTGTGCTCCATCATCATGTCCCGGGATTTGCCGTCGCGTACGACGACCTCGCGGTCCGAGTAGGCGGCGACCCGGGCCTCGTGCGTGACGAGGACGACGGCCGCGTTCGTCGAGCGGGCCGCCTCGGTCAGGAGCTGCATCACGCGCTCGCCGTTGAGCGAGTCGAGCGCGCCGGTCGGCTCGTCCGCGAAGACGACCCTCGGCGAGGTCACGAGAGAGCGGGCCACGGCCACGCGCTGCCCCTGGCCGCCGGAGACCTCGCCGGGGCGCTTGTGCCCGAGGTCGGCGACCTCCAGGCGCTCCATCCAGTGCAGCGCCGTGCGCTCGGCCTCCTTGCGCTTGACGCCGTTCAGACGGAGGGGCAGCGCGACGTTCTCGACACAGGTCAGCTCCGGCACCAGCTGGCCGAACTGGAAGACGAAGCCGAATTCGGTGCGCCGCAGGGCGGAGCGTTCGGCGTCCGGCATCGCGGAGAGCTCACGGCCGTCGTAGGTGATGGTGCCGGAGTCGGGCATGACGATCCCGGCGAGGCAGTGCAGAAGTGTCGACTTGCCGGAGCCGGAGGGCCCCATCACGGCGACGACCTCGCCCGGGTGGACGGAGAACTCCGCGCCGTCGAGTGCCGGCGTGGGGCCGTAGGCCTTGTGCAGGTCGCGGGCGACGAGCAGGGAGCCTTCGGGAATCATGAACGTACCTCCGTGGCGAGCTGGTCGAGTCGTGCGGCGGTCAGCTCGAGCCAGCGCAGGTCGGCTTCGAGGTGGAACAGGGCGTGGTCGCAGATGAGCTGGTCGGACAGGTCCCCGTGCCGCTTGCGCTCGGTGAGGCCGCGCATCAGGCGAAGGTGCTCGGCGCGCTGGGTGTCGACGACATCGCCCGCGTCGCGACCGGTCAGCAGGGCGAGGACGACCTTGGTGTAGAGCGTCGACTGCAGATACGGCTCGGGCTTCTCGGGCTGCTTGATCCACGTCTCGACGTCGGTGACCCCGGCGGCGGTGATGGCATACCGCTTCCGTTCCGGACCACCGCCGGCCTCGACGCCGTCGACCTCGACGAGGCCGTTCTTCAGCAGCCTGGACATGGTCGAGTAGACCTGCCCGTAGTGCAGCGGACGGTCGTGCCCGAACTTCTCGTCGAAGGCGCGCTTCAGGTCGTACCCATGGCATGGGCCCGATTCGAGGAGCCCGAGAAGGGTGTGGCCGATGGACATGGGTGTGCCTTTCTCCGGTGCCGAGTGTGCGCAGCGCCGTGGCATTGGGCGCCCTGCCTCACGAGAAACGACTATACACATCATGTATACACAGGGTGCATAGGCTTCTCGAGGGCCGCTGCGGGAGAATGAAACACCCTATAACGGAATAGACATGATCGAATCCCACTGAAATCACGCATTGCGCATGACCGGCTACCGGATGGGGCGGCGTCCGGCCTACGGGCGGGTCACCCTGGCGCCGGAAGCATCAGGAGCACTCGAAAGCCACGAGAAACGGGTTCGCCCGATAGACCGCCCAGAAAGATTCGCCCTTCGCCTTGACGACGCCCTCCGGGATCATGGCCGGGTGCCAGGTCAACTCGGTGAAGCCTGCCGCGCCGGCCGATTCCTCGTACGCCTGCCGGTCCCAGCGCGTGAAGCGCAGCTCCGTGGGCGGGTCGGTCAGGATCTGCACGGACAGATCGGTCTTCCGCTGCAGGGTCTCCGCAGCCATGACGCGCAGTCCGTAGGGCTCCCAGCTCGGGCCGTACGGGTCGAAGTCCGGTCCGACGGTGACCGCGACGAGACGCCCTCCCGGGGTGAGGTTCGTGCGGATTCCACGGAACATCCGTGTCATCTCATGGATGCTGGAGGCGTAGTTGAACAGCCATACCGCGGTGGCGACATCGAAGGAGCCCAGGCACGGCATGCGGGCCACGTCGTGCACGTGGTAGGT
Source organism: Streptomyces blastmyceticus (assembly GCF_039521185.1). NCBI lineage: Bacteria > Bacillati > Actinomycetota > Actinomycetes > Kitasatosporales > Streptomycetaceae > Streptomyces > Streptomyces blastmyceticus. The sequence continues at coordinate 47,009 of NZ_BAAABW010000015.1, forward strand.
GATACCCCGGGGCTCCTCGCTCTCCGCCCGGCGGGCGAGGGCCACCATCTCACCGGAGATGTCCACCCCGGCGGCCGTCGCCGCGCCCAGCTCTTTGACGAGCCGGGTGTAGTGACCGAATCCGCAAGCCAGATCGAGCACGCGCGCTCCACGGATGTCCCGGAGGAGGCGGCGCACGGTGTGCTCCTCGGGAACGGGGACGTGCCGACGCTTGAAGGCCGCGTATTTCTCACCCACGGTGTCGTACTGCGCCGATGCCGCGATCGGCCGGGAGCTGTTGTCCGGTTCTGCAAGCGTCATGATTCTCCGCACCCGCTCAGAACGTTCCGGAGCGCGCCATGTTTTCCAGCGTCCGCGACAGCGTCTCCCTGAACGCTTCCTTCGTGTGCCGCGCCTGCGGAGTGTCGGCGAACACGGAGTTCACACACAGACCGGTGTCGTTCCGGTGGAAGAAGAAGCAGATGCCATTGCTGTGCGACACCCAGACATGCTTCCTGGCCTTCCACGCGGCGTGGTTCCCCGATCCCGGGGTCTTCCTGAAGTCGAGATAGGAAAAGAGATTCACGGCGTACGGCCAGGAGCTCATCGCGGAGTACTGGGGAGCCAGCAGGTGGAGCGCTTTCACGAAGGGTACGTCGACATGCTTCCGCATCTCGCTGGACGCGGTCCGCACGTCGGTCATGACCTCGGTGAGGTCCTTGCCCTTCGCCACGGAGAACTCGATGGGCATCGGGTTCGCGAACCAGCCCATGGAGTGCGTGTAAGGACCTTGCCCGCGTCCGCTGACCGGCATGAATCCCCGGTAGACCTCCGGCCCGCCCTCCTTTCTGAGGGAAATCCCCACGGCGGCCAGGAGACCCATGAACAGCCTCCCGTTCGCCGCCCGGCACCGGGCTTCGAGCGCTTCCACCTCGACCTCGGCGAGCAGCGTGTCCGTCTCGTTGACCGCGGGGTACATCCGGCCCGGCTCAAGGCCGAGGTCCAGCGGGAACGGCGGGAAGAAGTCGCCGTTCCGCGCCATGAACGCCTTCCAGTGGTCCAGTCGGTCGTCATCGACATCCATCGACCCGATACGGCGGCGCTGCTCGTGGCTGAAAGTGAGGTAGCTTCCCGCTTCCGGGAGCACCGGCTGCCGGCCGCATGAGAACGCCGCATAGGCCGTGGCGACGTCATGCACGGCGATCGATGCCGACACCCCATCGGTCACGAGATGGTCGAAGGCCAGATACACCGTGGTGCGTTCATCGCCGATCACCGCCCCCATCACGAACAGCAGCCCGGACAGCGCATCGATCTTCCTGATGAACCGGGCCAGGTGGGAACGGAGTTCGACCGACGAATCGAAGTACCCCGAGTCGATCGTTTCGAGCGCGACGTCGTCCGGTTCGAGGACGTCACAGGACAGATCACCGGCGAGCTGCTGAAAGGTGCAGCGCAGCACCTCGTGGCGCCGCACGAAATACAGCAGCGCCGAATCGAGCGCCGGGCGGTCAAGGCGGCCCTGAATTTCGAAGGTGACCACCTCATGGACGAACACGGGGTCGTCCGCCCCATGAGCGTCCTGAGCCGTGGTGAATCCCTCCTCCTGGTTGTACGAAGCGATTCCACGTGGTCGCGCCGCCTCTGCCGCACCGCGCGGTTCCATGGCACGCACCCTCCATTCGACGGCGCACCCAGGGAAGACATCCAGTTCTGCGACGGGGATCTGAAGCACCGGACGAACAGCCTTTCTGTCGCTGTCACAGCAGGAGGGGCAGTACGGCGTGGCATAGGGGCGGCACGGAACGGTCCGGGTCGAGGGCGTTGCGGACCAGGCGCAGGGTGATGTCGTCGTAGACGGCGTTGAAGTGGTCGGTGAGGTCGAGTGGGCACGCGTCCTGGGCCAGGATGTTGACGACGTTCGCCGCGCGCGGGAGTTGTGCCTCGCAAGACCGGGTGTGCGACCGGCGAGCGGTAGCAGACCGTACACGTGCACGCCCTGGCTGGCAGGTTCGATACCAACCATGCGGGCGACCTTGGACCGGCCGTGCAGGCGGTTGATGTAGTACAGCGGCAGCAGACCGTCTTGGGAGTGACCGACGAGGTCCACCTTCGGGGCACCGGTCGCGGCGCGCACCCGGTCTACGAAGGCGGCGAGTTGCCGTCCTGAGTCCCGCATCGGCCCCAGCTGCTGGAACGGACTGCCCTCGACGCCACCGTAGTTGAACCCGAACACGCAGTAGCCGTCGCTTCGCAGCTGTGGGGCGAGCCGTGACCAGGTGGCGTAGACGTTCTCCAGGGTGCCGTTCACCAGGACCACCGGCCGAGGATGGGCGGGGCCCGGCGCCCAAGCTGCCATCAGCCGGACGATCCAGCTCATCCTCACACTGCGCTCCTTCGCCCCCACAAGGGATTTGCCGGTCAGAACGTTCCGGAACGCGCCATGGTCTCCAGAGTCCGCGTCAGGGTTCGCCCGAGTGCGGCCTTGGTGTGACGGGCCTGTGGCGTGTCGACGAAGATCGAGTTCATGTAGAGCCCGGCGTCGTTCCGATGGAACCAGAAGCAGATGCCGTTGCTGCGCGACGCCCAGATATGTTCCCTGGCCTTCCAGACGGCGTGATTCCGTGACCCTGGGGACTTCCTGAAGTCGAGATAGGAGAAGAAGTTGACGGCGTACGGCCAGTAGCGGATCGTCGTGTACTCCACCGGGGCCAGCAGATGCCATGCCTTGACGAAGGGCACATCGGCGTGCCGTTGCATCTCGTCGAACGCGGCCCGTACGTTGCCCATGATCTCCGCGAAGGACTTGCCCTCCGCCACAGAGAATTCGATGGGCATCGTGTTGATGAACCAGCCCATGGTGTGGGCATAGGAACCCCGGCCCCGCTCGCTGACCGGCATGACTCCTCGGTAGACGTCCGGCCCGCCCTCCTTCCTGAGGGAGACTCCCACGGCGGCCAGGAGGCCCATGAACAGTCTTCCGTCCGCCGCCCGGCAACGGGCTTCGAGCGCCTCCACCTCATCGGCGGCGAGCAGCATTCCCGCGTCGTTGACAGTGGGGTACATACAGCCCGGTTCGACCCCGAGATCCAGCGGGAACGGCGGGAAGAAGGCGCCGCCGCGCGCCATGAACGCCTTCCAGTGGTCCAGCCTGCTGTCCTCGACGCCCATCGAACCGCTACGACGGCGCTGCTCACGGCTGAAGGTGAGGTAGCTTCCCGCCTCGGGGAGCACCGGCTGATGGCCTCGTGAGAACGCCGCGTAGGCCGTGGCGATGTCGTTCACGGCGATCGGTGTCGACAATCCGTCGGTCACGAGATGGTCGCAGGCGAAGTACACCGTGGTGGACTCGTCCCTGATCACCGCGCCCATGAGGATCAGCGGCCAGGACAGAGTGTCGACCTTCTGAAAGAACTCGTGCAGGAAGGCCCGGAGTTCGGCGGCGGAGTCGGCACTCCCTCTGTCGATGAGTTCCAGCTTGACGTCGTCCGGTTCGAGGATGTCACAGGACAGATCACCCGCGAGCTGCTGAAAGGTACAGCGCAGCACCTCGTGGCGCCGCACGAAATACAGCAGCGCCGACTCGAGTGCCGAGCGGTCGAGCACCCCGGGGATTTCGAAAGTCCCCGCTACGTAGGCGGAAATCATGTCGTTCGCGCTTCGGGCGCCCTGCGCGACAGCGAAATGTTTTGCCTGGTTGTACGTCGTGGTCTGGAGCTGCTGCGCGGGCTTCTCGGAGAGGCTCCGTTTCGCGGAAACCATCTGCCATTCAAAGATGTGTCCGGGCGCGAACTCCACGTCTTCGACGGACACCTGAAGCACGACGACTCCTCCCGTTGCCACCGTTCGGCCCAACGAGCCAACCAGCTGGACGGATACGGGCCAGGCACGCACCGGGCACCGGGGCCTGTGGACAGCGCCCCAGTGCCCGGCCTTCAGGAAGCGTCGATCACCGGTTTCGCCGGACGCCCGAGCGCGGCCGCAGCAGTGCCGCCGCCAGGATGGCCGGGGTGGTGAGCAGCAGAGTGAACGTGACCATCGAAATGCCGTGAACCTGCTTCTTGTTCATCGACGGGACGGCATTCCGGTAGATGGGGTGGTGGCCCGTGGAACCTTGCGGGCGAGCGGGTGCCTTCGGGGCCGAGATCGGCGGGACCGCCGCGGGAGCCGGGGCGGGGCGGGACGGCGCGTTGGCGATGGGGGCGGGGCCCGGCGGGAGTTGGGCGGGTGGTGCGGGAGCGGGTGCCGGGGGCGGCGCGGGCGCGGGAGGCGGGGGTACGGGCGCGGGGGCCGGAGGAGCCGGAGCCGGAGGCACGGGCGGTACGGCTGGTGGCGGGGCGGGCACAGGCGGCACCGGAGCGGGAGCAGGCGGCGGGGCTGGGGCAGGAGGTGCGGGCGCCGGGGCACCGGGCGGAGGCGGTGGAGGCACGGGGGCGGGAGCCGGAGGCGCAGGGGCCGGTGGGGCGGGCGGTGCGGGTGGAGCAGGAGCAGGTGGCGCCGGAGCCGGAGCTCCCGGCCCCGGCGGCGGTACGGGAGCCGGGGGGCCGGGATTGGGAGGGGCGGGTGGTGCTGGTGCAGGCGGAGCGGGGGCGGGTGGTGCTGGCGCGGGTGGTGCTGGAGCCGGCGGTGGGGCGGACGCCGGAGGCGCGGGGGCAGGCGGCGCCGCCTTACGGCACTTCAGCCACACCTCCGCATTCGCTCTCAGAACCTCCGCGGTGATGTCCAGGCATCCCTGGCCGTTGTCCGTCACTTCCGCTTTCGCGGCGCCGCCCAGCGCGTTCACAGCAACATGCGAAAGCGGATGCGGCGGCAGCAGCGGTGGCAGGTTGTGCAGGACGGCGGTCAAGGACGTGTTGCCTATCGCGGCATGCGCGCCCCCGTCGTCCGCCGCCGCCCCGCCCGTCACCGTGAGCACGGCAGCCGTGGCCATCATCACCGCGTATCCAGTTCTCCGCCACCCCGTCATGCGGAACAGCCTGCACGTCCGCGGCGCATCCAGGGTGCGTTCGCACCAGATTCCTCCGATGGGCGGAAAATTACCTCAACACACCCCGCCCCCTCGGTGCGTCAGCTCGTCAATTTGGGGCCCACGATCGGGAACTTCGGGTCCGGGATCGTCAGGTAGCCGAAGACCGTGTCCGCCGCCGCCTTGCCGGAAGCCGGGCTGAGCTCGATCTGCTGGGGCGCGGCGTCCACGGCCGTGTCGAAGTTCCGCCGGAACAGCGGCGTCTCCGCGAGCGAGTTCAGCGTCTCCCGGGTCAGTTTGATCGTGACCTGCGGCGGGCCGGCGAAGCGGTCGGCGCCCTCCACGTAGACGAGCACGCCGTTCCGCAGCGTAGTCGTGCACTCCTGGCCGGTGTCGCTGATCACCCACCGCAGGACGATCGGCGACCGCTGCTCGTCCGCGGCCTTCGGCCCGTCGATGCTCCTGGCCAGCATCGAGAAGTACTGTTCCAGGCTGGTGCTGCGCACCAGGTCCGCGGAGCTCTGCGTGGTGATGAGCGGCTGCGGGCCGCCCACGACCTCCTCGGCGCCGGTGAGGAAGAAGTTGCGCCAGGTGCCGTTCTCGGCGCCGTAGCCGAGCTGCGTCATGACCTGGGCCTGGAGCTGTTTCGCCTGCTCCAGGACCGGCTCGGGTACCTCCGGGTTCCCGTCGCCCCGTCCGGCCGCGAAGATCACGTGGTTGAGGATCTCGACGGCCCAGCGGAAGCCCTCCGTCGTGTCGAGGGCGAACACCCTTCGCGCCTCGTCCACGACGGCCTGCGGGCCGCCCATCGCCGCGACGTACCGCGCGCCGGACTCGCTCGGTGGCAGGTTCCACAGGTGGGCGGGGTTGCCGTCGAACCAGCCCATGTAACGCTGGTAGACGGCCTTGAAGTTGTGGCTCAGCGAGCCGTAGTAGCCCTGGCTGTACCAGTGGTCGGCGATCCCTGCAGGCAGGTGCTGGAGCTTCTCGGCGATCTCGATGCCCGTGTAGCCGTCGTTGATCAGCCGCAGCGTCTGGTCGTTGAGGTAGGCGTACATGTCCCGCTGGTTGCTGAGAAACGTGAGGATGTTCTCCCGGCCCCAGCGCGGCCAGTGATGGGAGGCGAACTCGACCTCCGTGTGCTCCCCGAAGGTCTGGATCATCTCGGTGAGGTACTTCGACCAGGCGTGCGCGTCGCGGACCTGCGCTCCGCGCAGGCTGAGGATGTTGTGCAGGGTGTGCGTCGCATTCTCCGCCGCGCACAGCGCCCTCAGCTCGGGGAGGTAGATGTTCATCTCCGCGGGTGCCTCGGTGCCGGGCGTGAGCTGGAAGACGAAGCGGACGCCGTCGATCGTGCGGCGGTGCAGGCCCGGCGTCCACGGGATGACGTCCGCGGGCGACCAGTCCTTGCTCAGGACCGCCTCGGCGCTGCCGATGTAGTCGGTCGGCGGGATGAGCGAGACCTCGCCCGTGGAGATCGTCAGCCCGAGGCCCGCGCCGACCTGGCCCGTCGGGGCCTTGGGCAGTTGGGCCGCGTACATGTACTGCGCGCGGCGGGCCATCGCCGGGCCGGCGTAGATGTTCTCGCTGACCGCGTGCTCCAGGAAGCCTGCCGGGGCGACGACGGGGATGCCGGGTTCGAGGGTGTCGTTCTTGTCGTGGAACAGGCCGCGGGAGCCGCCGAAGTGGTCGACGTGGCAGTGCGTGTAGATGACGGCGACGATGGGCCGTGTGTCCGACACATGGTTCCGGTACAGCTTGAGTGCGTGCTTCGCTGTCTCATAACAGGCCAGCGGGTCGATGACGATGATGCCCGTGTCGCCCTCGATGATGGTCATGTTGGACAGGTCGTAGCCGCGCACCTGGTAGATGGCACGGTTCCCGGAGGACGCGACCTGGAACAGGCCGGCGATGTGGGTGAGTTGCCCCTGCCGGAGCAGGCTCCCGTTGACCGTCGGGAAATCCTCCCGCAGGCCCGGGTCGAGGAACTCGTACGCCTCGAAGTTCCACACCACCTTGTCCGGGTGCTTCCGGGACGGGATGGCGGGGATTTCGGGCACGGCTATCAGGCCGTACTGGGCGTCCTTGAAGTCGTCCCCGTTGTCCTGCCTGACCGCCGTGCCCGTCTTGCGGTTCGCGTCCGCGACGGACGCGGAAGGCTCGATGGGTTCGGAGAGTCCGGACATGCGTCTGCCTCCTTGTGGACATGCGGGATCACCGCACGCTGGGGAAGAAGTGCGTGAACCGTGCAATGACACAGGCGACGGTATGAAGGTGTGTGACGCACGCACAAGCAACCGATCCGGCCAAGCTGATCAGTGCGAGGCCATCAGCCGCTGGCGCAGAGGGCACGCTTTCCCGCCAACGGCACGCGAGTTCGCCTCTTTCCCGATCTTCCCGGGCAAGATCGTTCCCATGTCCGACTCCTACGCTGACGACGTCGTCTTATCCGCCGCCCCCGGGCAGGTCTCCGAGCCGCTCGGGCCACCGCCGTACGCATGGCGTTGGGTAGCTCTGTGGGTGATCCTCGCCGCTGAGGCGATGGACATGCTCGACGCGTTGGTGGCCAACATCGCGGCGCCGTCGATCCGTGCCGAGCTGGGCGGCGGGACGAGTGTGACGCAGTGGCTCGGTGCGGCGTACGCGCTGGCGATGGCGGTCGGGCTGATCACCGGTGGGCGGCTGGGTGATGTCGTGGGGCGTCGGCGGATGTTTCTCGTCGGGGTGTCCGGGTTCACGGTCGCCTCGCTGCTGTGCGCGGCGGCCCAGTCGCCAGGGGTGTTGATCGGTTCGCGCGGGCTGCAGGGGCTGTTCGGCGCGGTGCTGATCCCGCAGGGGCTCGGCCTCATCAAGGAGATGTTCCACGGCAGGGAGGCGGGCAAGGCGTTCGGGATGTACGGGCCGGTGATGGGACTGTCGTATGTGGGCGGCCCGGTGCTGGCCGGATGGCTGGTGAGCGCCGACTTCTTCGGGGCCGGCTGGCGCATGGTCTTCCTGATCAACCTGCCGCTCGGGCTGCTCGCGCTGTTCGGCGGGTGGCGGTTCCTGCCCGAGTCGGGCCGTACGGCCGCGACGCGGCTGGACCTCGTCGGGGTGGTGCTCGCCTCCGCCGCCGCGCTGCCGGTCGTCTTCCCGCTCGTGCAGGGGCGGGAACTGGGCTGGCCGGTTTGGGTGTTCGTGTCCATGGCGGCCGGGGTGGCCCTGTTCGGGCTGTTCGGCTGGTACGAGACGCGCACGGCGCGGCGCGGCGGCGACCCGCTAGTGGTGCCGGGGCTGTTCCGCAAGAGGGCCTTCTCGGGCGGATTGGCGACGGGCGCTGTCCTGTTCGCCGCGGTGGCGGGTTTCTCGCTGGTGCTCAGCCTGTTCCTGCAGTCGGGGCTCGGTGCCACGCCACTCGAAGCGGGTCTGGCCGTGCTGCCCTGGTCGGCGGGGACCGTCGTCGGCTTCGTCGTCGTGCAGGTGCTGGACGGCTCGGGGGCGCTCGACCGGCTCGGCCGCGGGCTCGTCCAGGCCGGTGTGGTGGTGATGACGCTGGGCACCGGTGCGTTCGCGCTCACGCTCCAGCTCGTCGGCGCGCGGGTCACGGTGTGGCATGGCGCGCCGGCGCTTGTCGTCATCGGGCTGGGGATGGGGCTGGTGATGGGCCCGTTCTTCCATACGGTGCTGGCCGCGGTGGAGCCGCACGAGACGGGCTCGGCCGCCGGGACGCTGACCGCCGTGCAGCAGCTGGGCAGCGCGCTGGGAGTCGCGGTGCTGGGCACGGTGTTCTTCTCCGTGCTCGGCGGCCAGGTCGCCGGCGCCGCGGACACGGCCGCCCCCAGGGCGCTCGGTTCCGCCGGGATGACGGGTGCGGAGCGGTCCGCGCTCGTCGCGGCCCTGCGCGAGTGCGGGCGGGAGACCGCGGAGTCCAGGGATCCCGCGACGCCGCCCGGCTCCTGCCGTCGGCTGACGGACGGCCCTGCCGCCGAGGCCGGCCGGACGGCGGTCAGGCTCGGCTACGCCGGAACCATGAAGATCACCCTGGGCGCCGAGGCCGGACTGCTCACGGTCACGCTCCTGGCCTCCTTCCTGCTCCCCCGGCCGGGCCGGACCCGGGACCGCTAGCCGTCGGCCGTCAACCTCTACAGGCCGTCGACGTTGCCATCCCTTGCGTGACGACGGTTGGCCGGAGCGTGATGTTGGTGGTTGACAGACGGAGCAGAAACGTCCAGTCTCATCAGCTGAACAACCCGTCATAGCCAGACTGTTGATGGTAAATCCCTCAACAGATCTGTTTTTCAGGGCATTTCGCCCGCCCGATCGCTCGGATCGCGGTCCCGTCGCACGGGTCCGGCCCCGGAGATCTCCACCGCGCACAGCGCCATCGAGTAGCACCACCGAGACAGGGAGACCGACCCATGCTGCCCACCATGCCGCACGACGAACGCGCACGCTTCCTCGCTGACCTGCACGTCGGCGTTCTGGGTGCGACCGACACCCGAGGCACCCGCGCGCCCCTGCTCGTGCCGGTCTGGTACCACTACGAGCCCGGCGGGGAGGTCGTCGTGCAGACCGGCCGGGAAACGATCAAGGCCCGGCTCCTGCGCGCGGCGGGCCGGTTCAGCCTGTGCGTGCAGGACGAGAACCGGCCGTACCGGTACGTCAGCGTGGAGGGCCCCATCACCTCGGTCACCGACCCGGTGGACCCGGTCCTGCGCGAGGCCATGGCCCGCCGCTATCTGGACCCCGAGGAGGCCCGGGCGTACCTGGCGGCGACAGCGGATCAGCTCAAGGACGACATCACCTTCCGCATGCGCCCGCAGCACTGGCGCACCGCGAACTTCGCGGCCTTCGCCGCCGAGTTCGCCGAGGACGGCAAGAGCGGCTGACGCCCCGCACGGCGCACGTCAGGCAATGGATGACATGACACACCCCGCACCCGAAGCGAGCAGGAATTCATGGCAGATATCGACGTTTTCGTCCGAACGGCTCCCATAGCCTCACCGGCTCCGGCCGGCTCCACCGACGCGTACGGCCCGGACGTGCCCCCTTACCCGCGGGACCGTCGCATTCCGGAGCTGTTCGAGGTGCAGGCCGCGGCCCGGCCGCGGGCGCTGGCGGCCCGGCACGGGGATCGCACCCTGACCTACGGGGAGTTGGACGCCCGCTCCGACGCCCTCGCGGCGAGCCTGCTCGCGCGGGGCGTCGAGCCGGGTTCGCCGGTGGGTGTGTGCGGCAGCCGTTCCCTAGAGGCGTTGGTCGCCCTGCTGGGCATCCTCAAGGCCGGCTGCGCGTACGTACCGCTCGACGAGGACCTTCCGCCCGCCCGGCTGCGGGCCATGGCAGAGGACGCCGGGCTGCGCGCGGCCGTCGTACTGCCGGGCAGCGCGGGCCGCGTGCGCGGACTGCGCGTCCGCGTCGATCTCGACGCCGTCGACGGCACTGTTCCCGCGGGCTCGGCCCCCATCCGGGTCACCACCGCATCCGCCGCCGACTGCGCCTATGTGGTGTTCACTTCCGGCTCGTCGGGCCGTCCCAAGCCGGTGGCGATCCCGCACCGCGGCGTGGTCCGACTGGTGCTCTCCGACCGTGAGCTGCCCGCGCCCGGCCCTGGCGACGGCGTGCTGCACGCCTACGGCCTGTCCTCCGACGCCTCCACGATCGAGATCTGGGGCGCGCTGCTCACCGGCGCCTGCCTGGTCCTCGCGGACCGTGAGGACCTGCTCTCGCCCACCGCGCTGGAGGAGCTGTTCCGGACCCAGGGGGTGACCGTCGCCTACCTCACGACCAGTGTCTTCCACCTCGTGGCGCGGACCCGTCCCGAGGCCCTGGCCCGGCTGTGCTTCGTCTCGGCGGGCGGGGAGGCGATGGACCCCCACCTCACGCGTGCCGTTCTGGCGGCGTGCCCCGACACCACGGTGGTCAACTTCTATGGCCCGACGGAGAATTCGGTGGTCTCCACCGCCCATGTGGTGCGTGCGCTGCCCGCCGACGCCACGCACGTCCCCATAGGCCGCCCGTTCGGCGCGTCCACCTGCCACGTCCTGCGCGCGGACGGCTCGCCCGCGGCGCCGGGCGAGGAAGGGGAGCTGTACGTCGGCGGGGACGGCCTGGCCCTGGGCTACCTCGGAGACCCGGGGCTGACCGCCGAACGGTTCGTCAGCCTGCCCGCGATCGAGCCGCACGGGCCGCTGTACCGGACCGGCGACCGGGTCGTACGGGACGCCGACGGCCTGCTGGAGTACCGGGGGCGGCTCGACCACCAGGTGAAGCTGCGCGGCGCCCGCATAGAACTCGACGAGGTCGAGGCCCGCCTGCGGGCCCACCCCGAGGTCGGCGAGGCCGTCGTCCAGGTCGAGTCGGGGGCACTGACCGCCTACGTCACCGCGACCCGCCCCGGTCACCCCCTGCCGCTGCCCGACCTGCGCCGGTACTGCGCGGACTGGCTTCCGTCACAGGCCGTCCCGGCGCTCGTGGCCATGGAGCACTTACCGGTCACCAGCGGCGGCAAGGTCGACCGCAGCCGTCTGAAGGCCACCGCCCCGCTCGTCGAAGTACCGGACGGCACGAAGGTCGAGGGCGTGCTCAACGCGGTCACCGAGGTGTGGCAGCAGGTGCTGCGCGTGCGCCCCGCCCCGCAGGACGACTTCTTCCTCCTGGGCGGCGACTCCCTGCTCGCCTCCGAGACCGTCACCCGCACCCTCGCGGTGCTCGGCCTCGATGCCGGGCTGGGCTCCACCCTGATCAGGGCCCTGCTGGCCGCGCCCACCCTGGAGGGCTTCACCGCGACCGTACGTGAACTGCGCGGCGGCGGTGCGGCGCGGCCGGAGCCGACCGTCGACTTCGTGCGCGAGAGCGAGCTCGGCTTCGAGCTGCCGCCCGCGCAGGGCCCGGCCCCGCGCCCGGACGATCCGGCGGACGTGCTCCTCACGGGCGCCTCGGGCTTCGTCGGCGCGTTCCTCCTGGAACGCCTCCTGCGCGCGACGTCCGCGCGCGTCCACTGCCCCGTACGGGCGTCGAGCCGCGCGCACGCCGGGCAGCGGGTGCGCGACGCGCTCGCCCGCTACGGTCTGTGCCCGGACGAGGCCGCGTGGCAGCGGGTGGAGTGCTTCCCCGCGGACCTCGCGGAGCCCGGCCTCGGCCTCTCCCCCGAGCACGCCGCCGAGCTGTCCCGCAGTGTGGACCTGGTGGTGCACAACGCCGCCCGCGTCAACTTCCTCTACCCCTACGAGCAGTTGCGGCAGGCGAACGTCGAGGGTACCCGGGAGATCATCCGGCTCGCCGCACCCCGGCGGGTGCCCGTGCACTTCATCTCCACCGTCGCCGTCGTCGCCAGCTTCGGCACGGCCGGTGTGCACGAGGTCGACGAGGACGCCCCACTGGCCCACGCGGACGGGCTCACCATGGGCTACGCGGAGAGCAAGTGGGTCGCCGAGGGCGTGCTGCGCGCGGCCGCGGAGCAGGGGCTGCCGGTCGCCGTGTACCGGCCGTACGAGGTGACGGGCGACAGGGTGCACGGTGCGTGCAACACCGAGACAGCCATCTGCTCGCTGTTCAAGACGATCGCCGAGACCGGCCTCGCCCCCGACATCGAGCTGCCGATGGACTTCGTGCCCGTCGACCACCTCGCCGAGTCCGTGGTCCACATCGCCACGCGCCGCCCGGCCACCGGGCGGACCTTCCATGTCACCAACCCGCGCCCGGCGATGCTGGCGGACGTCCTCGACCGGATGCGCGCGGCAGGCTGCGAGGTGCGGACACTGCCGTACGGGCAGTGGGTGGGCGAGCTGGTGCGCCACGTCAGCCGGAACCCGACCAGCCCGACGGCGCCGTTCGTGTCCCTGTGCGTGGACCGCAGCCGCAACGCCGACATGTCGGTCAAGGAGATGTACGTCAAGGGCACGTTCCCGGTGCTGGGCCGGCGCAACGCCGAGGAGGCGCTGGCCGACAGCGGGCTGGACTGCCCGCCGGTCGATTCCGCCCTGCTCGACCGGTACTTGGAGTACTTCTTCTCCTCCGGCTACATCAGGCGGCCGGTGCCGGAGCACGGTGCCCCGTCCGGAACGGAGCACACCGCGTGAGTGACACCGAAGCACTCGTCCCCGTCCCGGACGTCGAACCGGGCACCGCAGGGCCGCCGTGCGCCTACGCCCGGCTGCGCGCCGAACAACCGGTCGTCAAAGCACAGTTGCCCAACGGCGAGACGGGCTGGCTGATCAGCCGCTACGAGGACGCGCGTGCCGCCTTCGCCGATCCCCGCCTCGTCCGGCCGCTGCTCTCGGCCTGGCCGCCCCGCGAGGAGGAGGACGCGCCGCCGCCGTGTCTGCCGACGTTCCTGGAGATGACCGGCGCACACCACGAGCGCGTGCGCCGCGCCGTGCTGCCGCTCTTCGGCCGGCGCCGGCTGGAGTTCATGGAGCCCCGGATCCGGACGATGGCGGAAGAGCTGATCGACACGATGACGGCCTCGGCCGAGGGCCGTACGGCGGATCTGATCGCCGCGTACGTCGAGCCGCTGCCGCTGCGGGTGCTGTGCGAGACGGTCGGGCTGCCGCACGAGGACCGTGACGTGTATCTGCCGCACACCCTCACCCTCCTCGGCGCCGCCGGGCTGTCGATGGAGGAGGTGCTGGCGGCCCTGTACGCGCTGCAGGACTACGCCTCCGAGCTGATCGGCCGCAAGGAGCGGGAGGAGGGCGAGGACTACATCCACCTCCTGCTGGCCGAGAGCCGCCGCGCGGGCAGCGAGCTGACCCGTGACGACGTCGTCAGCTTCGTCGTCACCATGCTCATGGCCGGCTACAAGACCAATATGCAGCACACCGGCAACGCACTGCTCGCGCTGCTCACCCACCCCGAGCAGATGCGGAAGCTGCGCGACGCCCCCGAGGGGATCGGCACGGCGGTGGAGGAGCTGCTGCGGTACGTCCCGTTGATGAACGCCATCAACATCCTCGTCGCGGAGGAGGACTTCACCCTGCACGGGCAGCGGATCCGCGCCGGTGACGCGGTCGTCCCGGTCCCCGCCTCCGCCAACCGCGACCCGGCGGCGTTCGCCGACCCGGACAGCCTCGACCTGACCCGGACGCCCAACGCGCACATCGCGTTCGGGCACGGGCCGCACGCCTGCACCGGGGGCCATCTGACCCGGCTGCAACTCGGCACGGCCGTGCGGGTGCTGCTGGAGCGGCTGCCCGACATCGAACTCGCCGTCCCCGCGGAGTCGATCCCCTGGGACGAGTCCACGCCGTTGCGCGCTCCGGCGCGGCTGCCGGTGCGCTGGTGACCTGCCCCGCCGCCCGCCCACCACACGAGAGAGGCCCGAAGACATGACCGCACCGGACGCACACGCATCCGAGGAAGCCCTGCCGCACTACCCCTTCAGCACCCGGGGCGACCGGCTCGCCCCCGAACTCGGTGATCTCCGGGGCCGCTGCCCGGTGGCCAGGGTCAGCACCAACTCCGGCGGCGAGGCGTGGCTGGTCACCGGCTACGAGCTGACCCAGCAGGTGCTGCGGGAGCGGAAGTTCGCCCGGTCGGTGCTGGGCGACCCCGACAGCCCGGGGCAGGACGCCCCGATCCTGGCCCCCGAGCTGCTGGACGCCATGAACCACCTCCAGCGGGCCGGTCTGCGCGACGAGGTGCTCAAGGCGCTCGGCCGCAACCAGCCGGACCTGCCCTCCGACTGGGTCGCCGAGGTCACCCGCGAGGGCCTGGACGCGATGGTCCGGGAGGGCAATCCGGGCGATCTGCAGCGCCACTTCGCGGAGTGGGTCGCCGCGCAGTGCATGTGCCGGCTGCTCGGCCTGCCCTTCGAGGACCGTGAGTGGCTCGCCGTGCGGGCCGACCTCGACCTGACCATGGTGACGCCCACCAACGAGGAGCTCGCCCGCAACTGGGAGGAGATCCGCGTCTATGTGCACGAGCACATGGCCGCCCGCCGCCCCGGGGAGCCGCGCGGCCTGCTCGACCGCCTCGCGGACCTCAACGACATCCAGCACGGCCTCACCGACGAACAACTGTCGAACATCGGGTCGGTCCTCTTCGTCAGCGGCTACGAGGACTTCGCCGGCTTCCTCGGGGTCGCCGCGTTCAATCTCCTCCAGCACCCCGAGGTGATGAGCTCCGTACGCGCCCGGCCGGAGACGATGCCGGGCTGTGTGGAGGAACTGCTGCGGTGCAGCGTCGTCCTGGGCAACGCGATTCCGCGCTTCGTCACCGAGGACAAGAAGCTCGGCACCGAGGCCGTCAAGGAGGGCGACCTGATCCTGCTCTCCCTGGACGCGGTCAACTACGACCCCACCGCGTTCACCGACCCCGAAACCTTCGACCCCACCCGCTCCCCCAACCCCCATATGCGCTTCGGCTACGGCCGCCACCACTGCCCCGGCGCCCACCTGGTGCGCAGCCACTCCGACACGGCTTTCCGCGTCCTGCTCGACCGCCTGCCGGACATCCGCCTCGCGGTACCGGCGGACGAGGTGCCCTGGCACCCCAACCGCATGGCGATCATGGCTGCCTGCATTCCGGTGACGTGGTGAGAGCCTCCCGGCACGCCACGCCGAGGTGGGTCAGCGGGGCGGCGCGACCGAGGTGAGCGCGGTCTGTACGAGGTGATCCGCGTACGCGGCGGTCAACCGGCCCGGGCGGAACAGGATGCGGTACATCATCGGCGCCACGACAAGGTCCATGACCGCCTCGACGCCCGGAACCTCTTCGCCGCGCTCCGTCGCACGGGCGAGGATCACCTCGACCTGGTCGGCGGCGTACGCCGAGCACTGGCCGGCGTTGGCGCCGTCGGGGTCGCCGAGGAGCGCGTCGCGGATGTAGGCGCGGCCCGATGGGGAGGCCATCTCGTCGAGGAAGTGCCTGGCCCAGGCCGACAGGTCCGCATGGAGGCTCCCGTGGTCGGCGGGGGCCTCCTCGGGGCGGAGGCGCTCGACGGCCACGTCCGACAGCAGCTCCTGGAGGTCGCCCCAGCGGCGGTAGATCGTCGAAGGGGTGACACCCGCGCGGGCCGCGACGGCCGGGACGGTCAGCGCCTCGCGGCCCTGTTCGGCTTCGAGCTCGCGCACGGCGGCATGCACCGCCTCCTGGACGCGGGCGCTGCGCCCCCCGGGGCGGGCCATGGCCTTGGGACTCATGACGCCAGCTTAAAGCAAATAAATTGCTTCTGAAGTGAGCGGCCCCGCGTCTCTCCACCGCCGGGCGCGCCGCGCCGCGCTCCCATCAGGCTGCCACGACGGCCGGTGCACCGAGACGACCGTGGGCCGACTCGTAGGCCTGGCCGACGCGCAGCACGGTGGCATCGCCCATGGGCCTGGCCATCAGCTGCATGCCGATGGGCAGGCCCGCGTGGTCGCGCCCGACCGGCAGGGTCAGCGACGGCACCCCGGTGATGTTCGCGGGCGCGGAGAGGCGGACGTAGGCGTCCGAGACGCTCTCCGTGGTGCCGTCCGCCCATTCGACGGCATTCTGACCGGCCGGGGCGGCCGTCATCGGCACTGTGGGCGCGGCGATCACATCGACCCGGCCGAACACCCGCATCCATGCCTGGCGCATGAGGGCGCGGGCCCGCTGGGCCCGCAAGTAATCACCCGCCGACACCAGTTCGCCTGCTTCGAGGAGCACCCGCACATCCGGTGCGTACAGCTCGGGGACCGACCGCAGCGTCCGCTCGTGGTAGGCGGTCGCCTCCGGGACCATCAGGCCCCATTGGGTCGCCTGGACGTAGCGGGCCATCGGGGTCTGGACCCCGACGAGTTCGGCCCCGAGGTCGGCCATGCGCGCGATGGCACGTCGCACGGCGGTCTCGACCTCGGGGTCGACGTGGTCGAAGTAGTAGTCGTCCGGCACTCCGATCCGCAGGCCGCCGAGATCCTCGCCATGGGTCCGGGTCGTGTCGGGCCCGGTCGGCCCCTGGGCCTCGTGGCCGGTCAGGGCGGAGAGTACGAGCGCCGCGTCCCGCACCGTGCGGGTGAGGGGGCCGACGTGGTCCAGGGACCAGGACAGCGAGGTCACACCGTGCGTGGGGACGAGGCCGTAGGTCGGCTTGAACCCGACGATTCCGTTGAGTGCCGCGGGCACGCGGATGGAGCCGCCGGTGTCCGTGCCCAGGGCGAAGGTGGCCGCCCCCGCGGCCACCGCGACCGCGGAACCGCCGCTCGACCCGCCCGCGACACGGTCGCGGTCCCAGGCGTTGCGTGTCTGGGGTGTCGTCAGCCCGTAGGCGAATTCATGCGTGTGCGTCTTCCCCAGGAGGACCGCTCCGGCACCGGTCAGGCGGGTGACCACGGTGCTGTCCTCCTCGGCGACATGGTCCGCCCTGACCCGGGAACTCGCCGTGGTCGGCATACCGGCGACGTCGACGAGGTCCTTGAGCCCATAGGGGATGCCGTGCAGCGGACCCCGGTGGCGGCCGGTCGCGATCTCGTCCGCCGCCCGCGCGGCCGAGCGAAGCGCCTCTTCACCCACCACGGAGACGTAGGCCCGCAGCTCTTGATCGACGGCACCGATCCGCTCGAGGACGGAACGGGTCAGCTCCACCGGGGAGAGTTCCCCCCTGCCCACCGCGGCGGCCGCTTCGGCGAGGGTCAGCTCAAAGGGACGCATCCGCCACCTCCGGCGCGATGGCGTGGGTGGCAGGAGCTATCTCCTGGAAGTCCAGGTCACGCAGGGTGGCTATTACCGCATGGATGTGGTTCGCGGTGGCGGCCACGTCGGCGTGGCGTTCGCCCTCCAGCGGGAGCCCGGCGCGGAGCGCCCAACGGGCGGCTTCCCGGGCGGTGAGTTCGGCGGTGCTCATGGGTGCCTTTCATGTGCATGCGCGTCTGCTGCTGAGCAGCGACTCGACAGCCACACCCAGCTAACGCGAAATGTTTGCGTTAGTGGACAGTAAGGGACTAGTGTCGACTAACGCAAACGCATAGCTTTAAGAGAAGAGGCGCCCCATGCACGGCCACTCGACGCCCTCACCCAGCCCCGCGCCCCCGACCTGGCGCCTGGGAGACCTCGGCATCCACCGCGTCGACGAAGTGCCCCTGCCCTCGCAGACCGGATCCTGGCTGCTCCCGGCAGCCGGCCCGGACGTGGTGGCCCGAGCGCCCTGGCTGCGGCCCGACTTCGCCGACGAAGCCGGGACTCTGCGCCTGGCCAGTCACAGCTTCGCCTTCTCGGTGGACGGGCTGCGCGTCCTCGTCGACACCGGCATCGGCAACGGCAAGACGCGCGCCAACCCCGCATGGGACAACCTCGACAGCGACTACCTCACGCGCCTGACCACCGCCGGCTTCGCACCGGAAAGCGTCGACCTGGTGATCCTCACGCACCTCCACACCGACCATGTCGGGTGGAACACCCGCGCGGACGGCGGCCTGTGGAAGCCCACCTTCCCCAACGCCCGCTACCTGACGGCCCGGGCGGAGTGGAACCACTGGTCGACGGCGGAGATGGACGATGCCCGGCGCCAGATGTTCCGGGACTCGGTCCACCCCGTCAAGGACGCCGGTCTGCTCCACCTCGTCGACGTCCCGGCGAAGGGCACCGAGGTCGCACCGGGCGTCCGACTGATCCCCACCCCGGGGCACACCCCCGGCCACATCTCCGTGGAGCTCCGCAGCGGCACCGCCACCGCCCTGATCACCGGCGACTGCATCCACCATCCCGTGCAGCTGCACGACCCCGGGATCGACAGCTGCGTGGACACCGACCCCCGCCAGGCTGCAGCCACCCGGCGCCGCCTGCTCGCCTCCCTGACCGACACCGACACCCTGCTGCTCGGCACGCACTTCCCCTCACCCACCGGCGGCCGGGTGACATCCCGAGGCGACTCGTACCGGCTCATCCCCTCACTTTGAGACGCCAGGGAGCGGCGAGCGTATTCACCCCCGGCGGTGCCCTAAAATCCCGCCATGCGTCGACGTCCCGCTGTGGCAGTCATCGTTCTGGCCGTAATCGCCATCGCCTCGGGCTGCTCCAGCGGCAGCTCGCCGGAAGAGAAGGTCGCAGCTTCGGCCTCGCCGTCCCCGGCGGCGTCCCAGCCGGACGAGTGGACGGCCAGCCGGATGGAGGGCGCCCGTCCGCTGCACCGCCAGCCCGGGGTCTCCCGTACGCCACCGCCGACCGAGTCGAACGCCCGGGTGGGCGCGGTGTTCGGCCACGACGGGACGGGCGACCACTTCTGCACCGGCAGCGTCGTGGACAGCCCGGGAAAGTCCATCGTCATCACGGCGGCGCACTGCATCCACGCCGGGAAGGGCGGTGGCTACCAGACCGACCTGGCCTTCGTGCCCGGCTACCGCAACGGGCAGTCCCCCAACGGCATCTGGCCGGTCAGCAAGATGCTGGTGGACGACCACTGGGCGCAGTCCTCCGACCCCGACTACGACGTGGGCTTCGTCATCGTCGGCAAACTGGGCGGCAGACGCATCGCGGACGTGCTGGGCGCGAACCGCTTCGGCTACAACGCCGGTTACGACAAGCACGTCCGGATCACGGGCTACCCGTCGAGCGGCGAGGACCCCATCTCGTGCGTCAACAAGGCCACGAAGTTCCAGGCGGACCAGATGAAGGTCGACTGCACCGGCTACAGCGGCGGGACCAGCGGCAGCCCCTGGCTGGCCAATTTCGACCGCGCCACCCACACCGGTGACGTGATCGGTGTCATCGGCGGCTACCAGGCGGGCGGGGACACCGACGACACCTCCTACAGCCCCTATTTCAACGACGCCATCAAGGCCCTCTACGACAAGGCCGTCAGCGCGGGGGGCTGATCCGCCCCCCGCGCCCCGTCAGCGTCTACCCGACGGTGAAGACGGACGGCGGTGTGGGGTTGTCGGCGTTGTCGTAGCCGATGGCGCAGTACGCCCAGGGGCCCTCGGAACCCTTCAGGCTCGCGGGCACTCCCAGGTAGGGCCGGTAGCCCTCCGGGTCGGAGCAGTCGGTTCCGCCCTTCGGCCCGTACTTGACCTTGTACGAAGTGATCTCCCACGGCATGTAGACGGGACGCACCCAGTACGAGGAGTCCGCTCCGGTGCCGAACTGCTGGATATCGACCTGGGGAGCGACGGTCGGCGGGGTGTTGTCGACGCGCGCGTAGGCGTACGACGGGTGTGCGAGCGACTTCGCCCATTCGCCGCCGCCCAGGCGGGCGTCCGGTCCGCCGACGGCGCACAGCACATACAGGTTGTCATGCTTGGGCAGGAGCTCGGTGTACGCCAGGCCCGTGGCGGGCAGGGGCCGGGGCCGGGTGTAGCCGCGCGGGTCGGTGCAGTCGACGGCGCCGAACGGGCCGGTCTTGAAGGCGGCGTACGCGTGGTGCGCGTCCTTGCGCGGTGTGACGCGGGCGTCCCAGCGGGCGGGGCCCTGCGGGGTGTTGCTCTGCGTGTGCTGTCCTGACGAGGCGACGTCGACCTGCTCGCCCCGGTCGAGCCGGCAGCCGCTCCGGTCCAGCCGCAGGCCCGTACCGTCCAGGCAGGAGGCGACCGCGTCGACCGGCGTCGCGTAGACGGTGTTGTCCTTGGGCACCACCAGTCCGGACGCGCTGCCCTCGCAGGGGCGGCCGAGGCCGCAGCCGAGGTAGCCGGGCGTGGACACGGTGTTGAGCATGCCCACGATCTGCTCGCCGCTCGCGGTGGTGACGGGGCCGCCGGATGAGCCGCCGCTGATGCCGAGGCAGTCGGTGCGGGTGAAGTCCCGCCACAGCCAGGTGTATTCGTGCAGGGCCACCGAGGAGGCCGTCACCTTGCAGGCGGACAGCCGCAGATACCGCCGGTCGGGGTCCACACCGTCGGTCGGGGCGTGCGCCGCCTGCAGAGGGGTACCCGGGGCGGGACGGGCGGTGGCGAGCGTGCGGGGCGTCACGTCCAGCCGGGCCAGCTCGCCGTAGGTGACGGACAGCTGGAGCACCGAGACGTCGATGCCCTTCATCGTCGCGTACGCGACGCGCTCGACGGGGAACGTCCTGTGCTCGGCGGCGTTGTCGTGGAAATACGCGGGAGTGAAGCTCCAGTCGGGCCCCGCGGGCTGATCGACGACGACCTCATTGGTCTTCATCGTGTCGCTGACACAGTGCCCGTTGCTCAGGACGATCGCCTTGGCGCCGGGATCCGGCTTGCCCAGGGCATGGACGAGCGTCGCCGTGCAGGTGGTACCACCGCCCCCGACGAGACGGCCGGACGAACGGAACTTCCGCCCGGCGGCGGAGCCGGAGTCGATGAGCGGCGCATCCTCCGGGTCCGCCTGCGCACCGGCCCGGACATCGGCCCGCGACGGCTGCACGGCCTGCGCCTGGCCTCCGCAGATCATCCCCGCGGCGACGACCCCACAGGCACCCACGGCCAACGGGCCGCGTATTCGGGCGAGAACGCGGGGAAGAAAGACGTCTCTCAAGGCGGTCCTCCATGATCGGCGACTCGGGACGCCTCGAACTGTCGCAGAGGCTTCGGCCTCCTACGAGGGGATGGTTCCGCTTTCGGTCATGCCCTGGCCACAGTTCCCAGGCAGCCTTCTCGGGCGAGGGGCGGGCGCCCGCCCCCATCAGTCCCATGCGTTGAAGAGCACCCCGCCCAACGCTGTGATCCCGTAGAAGCGCACCTCCTGCCACTCGCCCTGCGTAAGCACGGAAGTGTCCACATCGGAGAGGGGCATGAACAGCTGCTCACCGCTGAGCACCATGAGCCCCGCGTGGGCGAAGGCGTCAGCCCATGGCGGCGGAGCGAGGAACTCGTCGTTGTAGAGAACCCGGCGTTCCCGGGCGAAGGCGATCCAGGGGTGATGGGCGTGACACAGGATGACGCTCTCGTCCGCGCCGACGATGACCGACGCGGCGTGGAAGGTACGGGGGTACGCCCGCTCCTCCACCTCGCCCACCTTGCCTCCGGCGGCACGGGCGGCCGCGTGCAGACCGGCACGGAAAGCCCGGAGATCCGTTTCGGGAAGCGGGCCGTCCTTCGGCCGGAAGAAGCCCGTCGCGCCCCGCGGCAGGATGAAGCCCGCCTTCTCGTCGTTGACCATGCGTCCATTTTGCCCAGCACGGGTCCGGGCGGGTTCACCACGGCCACCACGCCGCCCTGGCCACCGACGCCATGACCGAGGCACCGCAGCCACGCCGCCGTGCTACGGCCGAAGCCGCACCGGCAGTACCTCCGCGCTGTTTCCCACGAAGCTGGGGTGCGGTGGCAGATCGTGGTCGGGGACGGCGAGTTCGAGGTCCGGGTAGCGGGTGTAGAGCGCTCTCAGGGCGGTTGTCGCCTCCAGTCGTGCCAGCGGTGCCCCGAGGCAGTAGTGCGGGCCGTGGCCGAAGGAGAGGTGGCGGGCCGCGGGGCGGCGGGTGATGTCGAAGCGGGCCGCGTCGGGGCCGTACGCCCGCTCGTCGCGGCCGGCGGCGGTGTACGAGGCGAGCACCGGGGTGCCCCGGGGGACGACCGTGCCACCGATGGTCAGGTCGCGGGTCGGGTAGCGGAACGGGAAGAAGCTCACCGGGCTGTCGTAGCGCAGGGTCTCCTCGACCACGTCCGCCCAGTCGGCCTTTCCCGTGCGCACCAGCTCCAGCTGCTCCGGGTGCGCGCACAGCGCCCGTACCGCGTTGGTGATCAGGTTGAGCGTGGTCTCGTGCCCGGCGACGACCATGAGCAGCAGGGTGCCGGTCAGTTCGCGGTCGGTGAGCCGGTCGCTGTCCTCGGCCCGCGCGGCCAGGAGCGCACTGGTGAGGTCGTCGCCCGGGGCCGCGCGGCGGCGGGCGACGACAAGGTCGAGGATGTCGGCCATGTCGCGGTTGACGGCCAGGGCCCGCTCGGGGGTGGTCGTGGTGCTCACGATGAGAGTCGACAACTGGTGCAGCCCGTCCCGCAGGTCCGGGTCGACGCCGAGCAGCTCGCTGATGACGGCCATGGGCAGGGGAAGGGCGAAGTGCTCGCGCAGGTCGACCACCCCCGCGGCTCCGTAGGACGCGGCCCGGCCGAGCGCGTCCAGCAGACGGTCCGTCAGTTCCTCGACGCGGGGCCGTAGTTCTTCGACGCGTCGCGGGGTGAGGACCTGGGTGACCAGCCCGCGCAGCCGCCGGTGGTCGTCCCCGTCCGCGGTGGTCATGCCCTCGACGGTGGCGAAGGTGGCCAGCGGCCACCCCGGCGGTACGGCGCCCTCGCGCAGTGCCGTGAAGTGGCGGGCGTTCTTGGCGACTTCGGGGTGGGCGAGGAACTCCTTCAGCTCCTCGTGCCGGGTGACCGCCACGGCGGCGACGTCACCGGGCAGCACCACGGGCACGACCGGGCCCCGCGCGCGCAGCCGCTCGTTGGCCGCGTGCTGGTCGGCTCCGGTGGCGTCGAGGCGATGTGGTGCGTCGGATCGGTCCTGCATCTGAGGCTCCTCGGGACGTGGGTGAATGCGGGGGCGGCAAGGCCGGTCATCGGATCCGGCAGGGGTGTTGCCCAAGGATCAGCACCGTGGTGACGGTGTGACGCTGTCGGTCGTCGACGAGGCCCCGCGCAGCGCCTGGCACAGCGTGGCGACAACACGGTCCGGGGCGATGTCCAGCACGGCGACGGCCCCGGCGCCGCCGGAGACCGCGAGGTGACGTCCGTCGGGCGCGAACGCCAGGCCGCCGAGCACACCGAGGTCCGGCTTGACAACGGCGAGGGCCCGCCCAGTGTCGACGTCCCACAGGCGGAGCGCATCGTTGGTGCCGGCGACGGTGGCCAGCGTCCTGCCGTCGGGGCTGAAGGCCATCCGCCAGACCGAGTCCGTGTGACCGAGGGTGGGCCCGCCGATCGGTCGCCGGGTCGTGAGGTCCCACAGGCGCACTGCCCCGTCGTGAGGTCCCAGAGCCGCGGTCCGCCCGTCGGGAGCGATGGCGAGGGCCGTCACCCCGCGGTCGCCCTCCGTCAGGACCGACAGGAACCTTCCGTCGTCGGCGTCGCGCAGCTCCACCTTGTGGCTGTTGCCTCCGGTGCCGGAGACGACCAGCGGGCCGCCTCGTCCCGCGAAGGCCACTTTCGTCGCGGGGCTGGAGTTGTCCAGTTGCCATGCCGCCCGTTGGGCGCCGGTCGCCGTGTCCCACAGCACCAGATAGTCGAAGATGACGGGCTCTCCCGGCCGCTGGTAGTAGTGGCACAGGACGGCCGCGAGCGTCCGCCCGTCCGGGCTGAAGGCCACGGACCAGACCTGGCGTCCGTCACCGCCCGCCGGGCCGGTGGCGGTCAGGGTGGTGCGCAGCCGCCCGCTGGACGCGTCCCACAGGCGGACGGCGTGGTCGGCGTCGCCGCCGGCGAGCAGGGATCCGTCCGGGCTGTACGCGGTCGCCAAGGTGGTCGCGCCGGCGTCGAGTTGCCTGAATCCGCCCGCCGATGCGGGGTCCATCACGCGCAGGCCGTCGCCGCCCCGGCCTCGCGCGTCCATGTTCCCGGCCACGGCGATGGCACGGCCGTCCGGACGGTAGGCGAGCCAGTTGGAGCCGGTGTTGCCGACGAAGTACTTGGGGGCCGTCCGCCAGATGTTGACGGTGTGCGGTTCCCACATGCCGCTCACCAGGAATCGGCCGTCGGGGCTGAAAGCGAGCGTGGTCACTTGACTGTATCCGGGAAACTGCGGCCCTCCGGTGTTCCGGCAGGTGTCGGTCCACAGAGTGGAGATCCCGACGGCAGTTGCGGCGGCCAGAAGGGAGCCGTCGGGACTGAAGGCCAGCTGGTTCACCATGGCGTCATTGATGCTGCGGGGGCCGCACGACTGCCGCCAGTCGGCGGTGTTCCACACATGGACGCTGCCGTCACTGCCGCCCACCGCGATCCGGTCGCCCTGGCGGTCGAAGGCCACGGTGTTCTCCTGGCCGGTGGCGCCCGACAGCGGGAGCCGGTCCCGCAGGCGGCCCGCCTGCGTCCGGCCGGTGGCCAGGAAGGCCTGTTCAGCCGTGGCCAGGTCCCACAGCGACAGGCCGGACGCGGCGTGCCCGACACCGGCCAGGGTCCGGCCGTCCGGGCTGATCGCGACCGCGGACAGTCCCGCGCGGTCGGCGGTGTCGGCGGGGAGCTCGAAGACCGCCGCGCGCCGGCCGTCGCTGGTGAACAGCTGTGCCGCGGTGGGAGCCGCGACGACGAACCAGTCCTTGTCCGGGCTGACGGTCAGTCGGCCGGCGGCGCCTGTGAGTGTGCCGGCCCCTTCCCGGGTGCGGACGTTCCAGGCGCGGGTGCCGCCGGTGTCGCCCTGCTGATCGTAGGAGGCGGTGAGGAGGGTGTCGTCACGGGAGAAGGCCAGGCCGAGCAGGGTGCCGGAAGACTGGGGCACCTGCCACAGCATGCGGTGGGTGGCGGCGTCGAAGATCCGGACCGTGCCGTTGCCCTGGCCGGTGGCGATGGTCCGGCCGTCCGGGCTCACCGCGACCTCCGAGATCGCCGCGTCGTGGCCCGCGAGGGTGCCGCCGTAGCCGTAGGTCTGCGCCGTCAGCACCGCGCTGCGCGCCTCCAGGGTATGGCTCACCTGCCACGCGGAGATCGCCTGCGCGTCCGCGAGCCTGCCGTCGCCGCGGGACGCCGACTCGCCCGACTGTGCCGACAGCGCCCGTGACTGGGCCTCACGCGCGGCGCCGCGGGCGTGGTCGGCGTTGACGAGGGCCAAGCCGCCCAGCAACAGGGACGCGACGGTCAGCAGTATCAGGACCGTACGCCTGAGTTGACGGCGCCGGGTGTTCCGCCTGCTCTGCACCTGACTGTCATTCAGGAAGCGCCCGACTGCTGTCTCCTGCTGCGCGCCGGGGCGTCGGCCGGTCAGGCGCAGGGCGTTCCGGAGCCGCTCCCCGTCGTAGAGCCGGTCGCGGTCGCCGTCGCGCGTCCAGGCTGTGGCGTCGTCGTGCAGCCGCTGCCGGGCCAGCAGTTCCTCGCGGCCCTCCCTGATCCACTGCCGCAGCGCCGGCCAGCCCCGCAGCAGGGCTTCGTGGCTGATCCGGGCCTGTTCCTGGTCGACAGTGACGATCCGCGCCCGCACCAGGGCGTCCACTGCCCGGTCGACGGCTTCGCCGTCCGGAGCGGACTCCTCCCGCCGCAGTTCGGTCAGGTCCACCGGGTGGTGGGTGTCCTGGGTGCCCTCCCCGAGCCGGATCATCCGCAGCAGCACCGTCCGGGCCGCCTCCTGCGCCCCGGGGTCCAGCTGCGCGAGGGCCTGGTCGGCCCGCTGCCTGACAGCACCCCAGATGCCGCCCGTCGCACGGTACGCGGACAGGGTCAGCGCCCGGCCGTCCGTCAGCTGCCAGGTCGCCTGGAGGGCGTACGACAGAAAGGGCAGCGCACCCGCCCGCTCCGTCGGCCCTTCGGCCTGCCGCGCCCCTTGCCCGGCCTCCGGAGCGTCCGTCTCCTGCTCGGTCGCGCCCGCCGACAGGTCGTGCAGCAGCAGGTCGAGCAGTCCGTCCTCCAGCGGCAGTCCGATGGTGCGGGCCGGGCCTTCGACGGCCGCGCGCAGGTCCGCGTCCTCCATCGGGCGGACCGGGAGCTGTGCGATCCGCCGGGCGTCCGTCAACAGGCCGTAGCGCAGGAGATGAGGGTAGAAGTCGGCTCTGACGCCCAGAACCACGATCGCGACGGGCTCGCCGCCGTCCGGGCGGGGCCGTGTGAGTTCGTCGAGCGTGTCCAGGAAGGCTCGCCGCTCGGATTCCTCCGCGCATTCGGTGAAGACCTCTTCGAACTGGTCCACGACGAGCAGGATCCGTCGGCCCGCGGTGGGGCCGTCGGCCTCGCGCAGGAGCAGCGCCGCGTCGACGGGGCCGAGCCGCTCCTCGCCGGTGGCCGCGGCCTGCGCCGCCCGGCGCAGGGTTCCGGTGAGCGCCTCCAGCGGGTGCTTCCCCGGGGTGATCAGCAGCCGCGGCCAACCGCGGGTCCGCTCCTCGCCCCGCGACAGCGCGGGCAACAGACCCGCGCGCAGCAGCGACGACTTCCCGGAGCCGGACGCCCCGAGGAGGGCCACCATGCCGGGGGCGGCGAGCCGGCCGACGACGTGCTCCAGCAGTTGGGCGGTCATGCCGGCGCGGCCGAAGAAGAACCCGGCGTCGTCACTCCCGAAGTGCCGCAGGCCCGGGTACGGGCAGGTGGCCTGCGGAGCCTCGCCGAGCGGCACCGACGGCGGCGGGGGCGTGGCGGGGGCGGCCGGGTTGACGGCGAGGACCATCTCTCCGCCCCGGTCGGCGAAGTGGCGGTGCGGGCGGGGTGCCGAGCGTTCGGGCAGCACGCGGCCCAGGTACCGGTACGCGTGGTCCAGGGTGAGTTGCCGCGGGCCCGTGGGATCGCCCTGGTTCAGCAGCTCGACCAGCGCGCCGGTGAACGCCGTGTGGGGCTGGCCGGGCAGCGCCAGGCTCCGCTCCTCCCGGGCGGCGGAGGCCAGCAAGTGGGTGCCGTGGATCGCGGCGAGCTCCAGCGCCCCCGCGGTCGCCGGCGCGAAGGATCCACGCTCCCGGCCCGAGAAGCAGCAGTCCAGCAGAATCGCGACCATCGGTGCCCGGCACCGGGAGACCGCGTCCCGCACCGCCGAGTACGGCAGCGCCTTGTACGACAACCCCGTCGACAGGCTGTCCGTCGCCCGCGTGGCGAGGTGCAGCTCGCCACCGGGACTGATCACGCCGTGGCCCACGTAGTGGAGCAGGAACACCTCCGTGGCCTGCTCGGCCGCCGTGGTGATCGCTTCGCCCAGGAGTACGGGGTCGGCCGGGTCGAGGACGGTGGTGAGGTTGGGCCCGCCGTCCGGGACGCCGCAGTGCCGGACCAGCGCCTCGCGCAGGTCTCGTAAGGACCGCTCGACCTGGGCGATGTCCGGGAGTTCGGAACCCGGCCGGTGTCTGCCCGTACCGGCGAGCACGACCCTCACGCCCGGTCCCGACAAAGGGAGGAAGACCTCGTCAGGAGGCGGCGTCATCCGGCTCTTCCCCTGCCGGTTCGCCGTTCGGGCCGATCCGCTCGACGAGGCGGTCGACCAGGTCGTACAGCTCGTCGGCGGGCAGTGCCGACACGACGTCGGACTCCAGCTCGACCGAACCGCCGTCGGGCAGCACCACGCGCATCTTCAGCGTTCCCCGCCGCCTCCGCAACCAGGAGACGAGGAGCCCCACCGCGGCGGTTATCGCCCCGCCGGGTCCCAGCCCCACGACGAGGGCCTCCAGCTCCGACCCCAACTCGCCGGGTGCGGGCGGCCGCTCGATCATCCGCACGTGGCCCCGCAGGTCGGGCTCCTCGGTCAGCCACTCCCGCAGCGACCTCAGCCCCTGGGCGTCCTCGCCACCTGAAATCCGTAATTCGATGTGCACCGGACCCCCTGTCCCCCACCTGCCGCGCTCCCATCGCGCGCCAACCCACGAGCGTACTGCGCCCACTTGAGTGTCGCCATGGCTTGCTGCGACCCTCCTGTACCTCACGCGAAGAAGCACCTCACCGGAGGCGGCTTTGCCAATCGTGATCCCACGAGCCCGACCGGCCTCCGTCGCGTCGCCCGACCCGAGGAGGACCCCCGTACAGCGTGCGCCTTCCGCACGATGTACACACATGCGTACAGCGTGCCGTCCGGGGACTATCCTGGGGCCCGAGAAAGAGGAGGCCGCATGCCGATCGACGATGAGCAGCCGAAGCAGACGATCCCGTCGGTGTGGACCCGACCCCAGCGCCGCAAGCGGGAGCAGCCCACGCTCAGCCGGGACCAGATCGTGTCCGTCGCACTGGAACTGCTGGACGCCGACGGCATCGACGCGCTGAGCATGCGCAAACTCGGCACCCGCCTGAACGCCGGGGCCACCTCGCTGTACACACACGTGGCCAACAAGGACGAACTGATCGAACTGGTCGTGGACGAGATCTACGGCGAGATCGAGGTGCCCGACGCCGGCGCCACGGACATGCGGACCGAGTGGCGTCCGGCCATCACGCGCTGCGCGCAGAGCCTGCGGTCGGTGTTCCACCGGCACCCCTGGATCGTCTCCGGGCTGGGCGAGGCGGGCGTGGTCTCCCTGGGGCCGAACGCGATGCGGCTCTCCGACGGCATGCTCGCCATCTTCGAGGAGGCCGGTTTCTCGCTGGAGCAGGCGGACCGCGCCGTGAACGCGGTCGCCTCGTACGCCATAGGGGTGTCGACCACCGAGGCCGCGTGGCTGTCCCGGCTCGCCCGCAGCGGTCTGAGCGAGCAGGAAGGCGTGGACAGCCTGTGGCCGGCGGCCCAGCAGGCCGCGCAGGCGTACCCGCGGCTGCGCAGGCTGTACGCCGCGCAGCAGGTCCAGGACTCGGACGACACCCGCAACGACAACTTCGGCGACGGGCTCGACTGCGTCCTCGACGGCCTGGAGCTCCGGCTCCGTCGTACGCAGGCCGCCGCGGACTGACGCACGCCGCCCCGCCGGGACATGCGCGTGCCCCCGCCTTACCGAAGGCGGGGGCATGAGCGACGGCGGGCGATTCCCGGACTACCAGCCGGTGCCGATCCGGGTGCGGTCGCCCAGGGCGTTGTTGCCGGTGCCCGGGTAGAAGTAGAGGCTCCCGGTGGAGCCGACGGGTGCCTCGACGGCGTCGACGTCACCCTTGCCGTCGCGGTTGAAGTCCGCGCCGACCAACTGTCGCATGCTGTCCCAGCCGGTGCCGAGCTGAGTGCGGCCACCCAGGGTGTTGCCGCCGTTCAGCGTCCCGGAACCGGGGTAGGCCCACAGCTTGCCGTCCCGGTCGACGGCCACGAGGTCGGCCTTGCCGTCACCGTCGAGATCGCCGGGGCTGGTGAGTTCGGTCAACGTGTCCCAGCCGGAGCTGATCCGGACGCGGTCGCCCAGGGTGTTGTTGCCGTCGAGCGAGCCGGAGCCGGGGTAGGCCCACAGGACGCCGTCCTTGTCGACGGCCAGCAGGTCGGGCTTGCCGTTCTGGTCGACGTTCATCGCGGTCAGCTCCCGCATGGTGTTCCAGCCGGTGCCGATCTGTACCCGGTCCCCGAGGGTGCTCATGCCCTTGGCGGCGCCGGTGCCCGGATACACGTACAGGATCCCGGTGTCGGGGTCGACGGCGAGCAGGTCGGCCTTGCCGTCACCGGTGAAGTCACCGGCGACGAGCTTGCCCAGACCACCCCAGCCGGTGCCGATCTGGACGCGGTCGCCGAAGGTGCCGTCACCGGTGCCGGGGTAGAGCCACAGCTTCCCGGTGGCGGTCTCGACGCCGACCAGGTCGGGCTTGCCGTCACCGGTGAAGTCGGCGGAGGTCAGCTGGGCCATGCCCGCCGGGGCGGGACCGTCCGGCCAGGGCGTATGGACGACCATGCGCTGCTGGTCGGCCTCGTTGGCGATCCACAGCTCGTCGCTGCCGGGCCAGTAGGAGAGGTTCTCGATGTTCACACCGGTACGCGTGACGAGGCGTACCGGCTCATTGGGCCTGGCCTCGTAGAGACAGCTGGGGATGTCCACGCCGCCGTGCTTGGCGTCGACGAACTCCGGGCAGGCGCTCGCGATGGCGAACCGACCGTTGTTCATGGCGATGCCCTGAGTGCCGCCTATCGGGGAGGCGAAAGCGTCCGATGCCTGGACGTGTCCCGAGGTGTCGGCCTTCAGCCGTCCGGTGGCCGGGTCGATGGGCCAGCGCACGACCGGCGCCGTGGCCTTGCCGAACCTGTCCTCCACGCTGTCGGGGTCGCCCTCCGCCGTGACCAGGGCGGGCTGGGAGCCGCTGAGGTCGAGCGATGCCGCGGTCAGGCACGGGCGCTGCGGGACGTTCGCCGGCGGGTATGTCCCGCAGCCGTCCCCCGCGCCGGTGTACGCGTAGCTGCCGGTGCGCGGCAGGACGTAGTCGAAGCCGCCCCCGTGCGTCCGGCCGGCCGTGTCCACGCCGACCGAGGAGTCCGCGGTGGCGTCCATCTTCCAGATGTCGTTCAAGTCGAATACGTCGAAGCCGCTGCCGATGGACGCGACGTACAGGCGACTGCCAGCCCAGACCACGCCGTTGGCGTGCCCCGTCAGGGCCGCGAAGTTCTTGCTGTCGTCGGAGAGCCCGACCAGGAGGGCGTGCCGGTAGGTGACATGGGCCGGGTCGGTGACATCGGCGAAGGTGATCCGTTCCCGCTTGTCGCCGGACGCGCTCCAGCCGGTGAGGAGGACCTTGCGGCCGTTCACCAGGGTCTGTGCCTGGGGCGATTCACCGGATCCGGTGAGTCCCTGCGGGTACCAGGCCGTGGTGCCGTCGTCCTCGGTCGACCAGCAGAAGCCCTGCGCCCCTGTGATGTTGGACGGGTGGCACAAGGAGCGGGCCGAGGTCACGTTCGAGGTGTCGGCCAGGACGCCGTTGATGCCGGTGCGCTTGAGGGAGGGGTGGGCGGACTGGAACGTGGACACGCGGCCCGCGTCGCGGCCGTTGTCCCACTGGAAGCCCAGGCCGTCGGTGCTGATGCGGGTGACGGCGTTGTAGGTGGCGATGGCCCCGTTGGGGACGGCGGGGGCGGAGGGCGCGGAGGCGGCGACGGCCGGGCCGCCGGTGGCGAACCCCACCGTCAGGGACGCCAGCGCCCCCAAGGCCGCGGCGATGCCTCGGGCTGCGGCGCGGGTTCCGCGGACTGGTCTGGTCATGGCGATGGCTTGCCCTTTCCGGAGAGTGAGGTGGGACCGCCGCCGCGTCTTGGGTGCGGCGGCGGCCCGTGAACCGCGTCAGGAGTAGGCGTTCCAGCCGCCGCCGAGGTCGGTGGGGTCGGTGAAACCACCGTCGCCCTTGCCCCGATAGACCAGCGCGTGACCGTCGGACTTCCGACGCACCATCAGGTCGGGAACACCGTTCTTGTTGATGTCGCCCACACCCGTGATCACGTCATAGGCGTCCCAACCACCACCCAAGTCGGTGGGGTCGGTGTACGTACCGTCACCCTTACCCCAGTACACCAACGCATGGCCGTCCGACTTCCGACGCACCAACAGGTCGGACACACCATTGCCGTTGAGGTCACCAGCGTTGGTGATCACGTCGTACGCGTCCCAACCACCACCGAGGTCGGTGGGGTCGGTGTACGTACCGTCACCCTTGCCCCAGTACACCAGGGCATGACCGTCGGACTTCCGACGCACCATCAGGTCCGGAACACCGTTCTTGTTGATGTCACCCACACCCGTGATCACGTCATAGGCATCCCAACCACCACCCAGATCAGTCGGGTCGGTGTACGTCCCGTCACCCTTACCCCAGTACACCAACGCGTGGCCATCGGACTTCCGACGCACCAACAGGTCGGACATACCGTTCTTCTTGAGGTCACCCACACCCGTGATCGCGTCGTACCCGTCCCAGCCGCCACCGAGGTCGGTGGGGTCGGTGTACGTGCCGTCGCCCTTACCCCAGTACACGAGTGCATGGCCGTCCTTCCGGCGCGCCAGGAGGTCCGGGACGCCGTTGCCGTTGATGTCACCGACGTTGACCAGCGGCGACATCGCGGGGCCGGCGTCCTCGGCCGGGTAGGGGTCGGGCCCGCCCTTGCTGAGGCCGGTCCCGGGAGCGCATGTCCACGCGCCCGGCCCCTGGTCTTTGAGGATCTTCTCGGCTATGAGTATCTGCTGCTTCTTCGTGGCGAGATCGGGGCGCGCCGCGTATGCGGTGCCGCCGTAGTGCCGCCAGTTGTCCATGTTGATCTGGAGGCCGCCGTAGTACGTGTGGGTGATGTCGATGGCGCTCCAGTTGTCGGTGCTCTCGCAATGGGCGACCTTGTCCCAGGTGGCGACCGACGCGGCGCTCGCGGGGGTGGCGCCGAGGGCGCCCGCGGCGAGGGCGGTGGTGAGGGAAAGGAGCACGGCGGCCTCGCGGAGCCGCTTGGTGGTGGGGACACGGGTGTTCATGGGCATGGGGATCCTCGCTGTGCGGGGTGATCGGGTGAGGTGGTGCCGACGGCAGGGGCCCGGGCGGGGGTTCAGCGTCCGGGCCCCACTGCTGACGGGGGGCGCCGGGGTCAGGAGTAGTTGTCCCAGCCGCCGCCGAGGTCGGTGGGGTTGGTGTAACCGCCGTCGCCCTTGCCCCAGTAGACGAGCGCATGACCGTCCGACTTGCGACGCACCATCAGGTCCGGAACACCGTCCTTGTTGATGTCGCCCACACCGGTGATCGCGTCATAGGCGTCCCAACCACCACCCAGATCGGTCGGGTTGGTGTAACCGCCGTCACCCTTGCCCCAGTACACCAGCGCGTGGCCATCGGACTTCCGGCGCACCAACAGGTCGGGCACACCGTTGCCGTTGAGGTCACCGGCATTGGTGATCACGTCGTACGCGTCCCAGCCGCCACCGAGGTCGGTGGGGTCGGTGAAACCACCGTCACCCTTGCCCCAGTAGACCAAGGCATGGCCGTCCGACTTCCGGCGCACCATCAGGTCCGGGACACCGTTCTTGTTGATGTCACCGATGCCTGTGATCGAGTCATAGGCGTCCCAACCACCACCCAGGTCGGTCGGGTCGGTGAAACCACCATCGCCCTTGCCCCAGTACACGAGCGCGTGACCGTCGGACTTCCGGCGCACCAACAGGTCGGACATACCGTTCTTCTTGAGGTCACCCACACCCGTGATCGAGTCATAGGCGTCCCAACCACCACCCAGATCGGTCGGGTCGGTGTACGTACCGTCGCCCTTGCCCCAGTACACCAGCGCGTGGCCGTCCTTCCGGCGCGCCAGGAGGTCCGAGACGCCGTTGCCGTTGATGTCACCGACGTTGACCAGCGGCGACATGGCATTCGCGGACGAGTTGTCGACGATCTTGTCGTAGCGGCGCGGACTGAAGGTGCCGTGACCGGGCCAGTACGGGTAGGGGACGGTGCTGTGCTTGGCGTAGCCGTTGGGCTCGCCGCCCGACTCCTCGTAGGCCTCGTACTTCGTGTGGTCGGCGTTGGCCCAGCCGCCGAAGATGGCCACGTGGCCGCTGGCCCCTGCGTCGGGGTTGAGCAGGATGTCTCCGGGCTTGAGGGAGTCCTTGCTGATGGAGGACGTGAAGTCCAACAGCGTGCCGGTCGTCTCGCCGTAGTTGTTCGCAGATGAGGAGGCGAGGTGCCAGGCCATGGAGACGAAGCCCGAGCAGTCGGTGCGGTAGGTGCCGTTGGCGTCGGTGCGGTACTTGTTCATGCTGTACGGGACCCCGGCATCCGTCCAGGTCTTGGCCCTCTCTATGACCTCGTCACGGCTGATCGACCCGCCCGTGCTGGAGTCGGAGGTCAGCGAGCGTCTCTTGGCGGCGGGTGCGGCGGCGTCCAGCTGGGCCCGGGTCGCGGTGGTCGGGTTCGGCACGGTCGGGGTGAACGAGGTCAAGGTGCCGTGGTCCGCGGCCTTCTTCTTGACCTGCGCGCTCTGCCCGGCGGAGGGAGTCCTGGCGTGCGTCGCGGCCGACGCCAGGCCGGCGTCCGTGAGGGTGATGGCGCCGACGACGGCAGTGGCCAGGGCGATTCGGATTGGCAAGCGCATGTCATTTTCCTTATGAGAGGTGAGCCAGGGACAGGGCGCGCAGGAGACCCGCGCGGCCGCCGCGAGGAAGGCGGCACGCGCGACCGTCCTGCGGGAAGGGCGGACAGAGAGGTGCGGGCCAGGGACGAACTCGGCCCGACGGCGTACGACCGCAGACGGCTGCGGCCGCACCGGCCCGGGTGATGTCAGGTCAGATTTGACGGACCGTCATCACGGAGCGCCGGAAGTCGACGCACGGCAATCCTGGAGGCCGAGGCGGGCAGGCCGACGAGCCGCCTCGATCGCGACGGCGCCGCTGCCCGCGAGCAGTGCGCGACGCACGAGCTCCGCCGCCCGACCCAGATCCTCCGACATGACACACCCCCCGGTCACCAACACCGTGCGCTTCTGAGAACACCGTACGCTTATCCGTACAGTGTTCGCAACATCCGTACGTCGTGCGCTCAAGAGGCTTCCCGACCGCTCGTGGGCAGCGGCCTGATACCGACCGGCCACGACCGGCCAGGGTTCCCGGCTCCCCGGATGACGCGAATTGGTACGGACAACTCCGTTCCGGAAGGGCAGCGTTGGGGCGGTTCAGACACCTGAAGAACTCGAGGACGGACGCCCATGAAGACTCCGAAGCCCCTCAGGTCCGCCGCGCTCCTGGCCGTTCCGCTGGCGGTGGGCATGGCTCTGAGCGCCGCCACGGCGCCCGCCGCCTCGGCCGCTCCCTCCGCACCGGGCCCGCACCCGGCAGTCGACGTCACGCTCAGGAACGCCGACAACGGCCGCACGCTGAACGTCCGGACCGACGACGGCGTCAGAGTGGAGCTGACCGGCTCCCGCTCGGAGGGCGCCACATGGGCGTGGAGCGTGCCCACGACGAGCGGCTCCCAGGCCTTCGACCGCACGACGGGCGGTACGTCGCAGGACGGCAACGCGACAGCCACGTTCCGGGCGGTACGGCCCGGCACCGCCGAGATCGAGGCGTACCAGCGGTGCATCCCGGAGCCGGGCTATCTCTGTCCGCAGGTCGTGATCCCGTGGAAGGTGACCTTCACGGTGAACGGGCCGGCGCGGAAGGCGGCCCAGGCCGCTCCGGCCGAGCGGTCCCTCCTCGGCCTCATCGACCGGGCGACGGCCCGGGTCCGCGCCTCGTATCCGCAAGCGGTGCTGATGGTCGCGGAGGGGGACGCGCCGGGCGGACCGACCCGGGACATGGCCGACGTGACGCACTGGCGGTTCGTCTTCAACAACCGCGACAACTCCTCCGTGGAGATCAGCGGAGACCTCGACGGCACGCTCGGGCCGATCACCAAGCACGGCAGCAGGTGGATCGGCGCCCTGCCGATCGACGAGAAGGTCACGATGACGCCCGCCCAGGCGTACGACCGCCTCCAGGAGGCCGACCACGACGAGGCGTTCCGCTACGTCTCGCTCGTGAAGCCGATGGGGACGCCTCCCTGGCGCCTGCAGTACCACTTCTCCCACCACCCCGGCGGCTGCGACGGCTATGCCGTGTTCGTCGGCTCGGGAGACGTGTCACCCATCTGCGGAGGCTGAGCGAGGAGCCGGGGTTCCGCCGTGAGTGCCGTCGGCCTGCCACGTCCGTGGGACGCGGCAGGCCGACGGCCGTTCGGCTCTTCCCTTCACCGAACTCCGCGCGAGCTCACTTGCCTTCCTTCTTTTCCTCATTCACCGCGGCGGTCCCGTTGTCGCCGGGGCTGGGCGTGGACTTCCCCGTGCCGGAGCCCGGCGTCTTCTGTTGAGGGACTTCCATCTTGGTGGCCGAGGTGAACACCTTCGTGTTCCGGGACGCGCACGACGCCTTTTCGTCGGCGGTCATGGGGCGGGTCTTGACGACCACGGCGTTTTTGACGCCGTCGGTGTCATTGGGCGCGGGGCTGGTGATGGTGTCGTCCCAGAACCAGTAGTAGTGGCCCCAGTGCGGGTCGTCGTAGTGGGTCTGCCATCTGCCGTCGACCTGGTGCATGACCTGGGCCCGGGAGATCCAGCCCACCTCGCCGGGCTTGACCGTCATGCCCAGGTTGCCGCCTTCCGAGTGCTCGGTGCTCCAGGTGTGCCCGTATTTCGCGGTGACGCTCAGGTCCACGATGCCCGCTATCTTGCCGCCGCTCGTGATGGAAACGTCGAGCGAGTCCGACGATCCCACGGAGTCCGACCAGTTGATTCCCTGCGTCGCGGGGGACGTGCTGCAGTTGTAGAGGGTGTTCGACACCTGGTGGTAGTCGCCGAGGTAGGCCTTCTTGACCACCGGGTTGTTGAACGTGCACTTGCCGACACCGCTGGCGCAGTCGGCCATGAGCTGGTCGGTGGTCGGCTCTTCGGCGGCCGCGGCGGCGGGCAATGCGGCGGCGCCGAGAACGACGGCTGCGGCAGCGCCCGCAAGCACTATCCGTCCGCCATGGGCCTTCCAGGGCTTCATCGTTGCCATGAGCGTTACCTGCAATCCTTGAGGAATTGGGAATACGGTCCGGTCATCCCCCGCGGATTCAGGCTGCTGTAGTGAGGTGGGGGCGGAGAATCAATGAATAGCAAAACCCCCTCCGCTTATTCCAGAAAATTCCTTCACCCTGATAGACGTTTTCTATTCCGCCACTTCGCCGTGGATCCAGCGTCGTTGGAATGGACACTGCGGACGAACACAGCGGAGGCACGCCGGTTCCGGCAAAGGCTTCGGCACGACCCGCTCAGCCGCCGAGCTCCTCGCCCTCCACCCAGGCGGTCATCAGCGACTGGACTGCCGAGCCGTCGCGGTCGGCGAGCTTGGTGGCCGTGAAGTCGCGGGCCCAGTCGGAGGTCTGGATCCGGAACGGCGGCCGCTCGGCGGTCAGTGCGTCGATGACCGCGGCGGCGGCCTCGGCCGGGGTCTGGGCGTTGCCGAAGGACTGCTGGGTGCGGGCGATGTAGGCCTGGAGCGCGGGGGCGTACGAGCCGGCCGCGGCCACCAGCGCCGGGATGTCGATCCCGAGGGCGGCCACGAACTCGCTGGCGACCGCGCCCGGTTCGACCACGCTCACGTCCACGCCGACCGATGCCGCGACCGGGACCAGCGACTCCATGAAGCCCTCCACCGCGAACTTCGCCGCGCAGTACGCCTCGTTGAAGGGCTGGCCGATCACCCCGCCGACGCTCGTCACGGTGACGAGGCGGCCGCGCGTCGCGCGCAGGTGCGGCAGCGCGGCGCGCGTCACCTCGACGACGCCGAAGTAGTTGACCTCCATCGCACGGCGGACGGCGGACATGTCGTCCTGCTCGACGGTGCCGAGGTGACCGGCGCCCGCGTTGTTGACCACGGCGTCCAGGCGGCCGTGCTCGGCGACGACCTCCGCCAGGCAGGCGGTGACGGACTCCGCGTCCGTCACGTCCAGCCGCTCGACCTGGACCGCATCGCTGACGCCCGCCTCGGCCGCGGCCTTCAGCAGGGCGTCCGCCTTGCGCGGGTCGCGCATCGTCGCGACGACCTTCCAGCCGGCCCGCGCCGCGCCCACGGCGGCGGCGAGGCCGATGCCCGAGGAAGTGCCGGTGATGAGAACGGTCCTGTCGGTCACGGGAGCTCCTTGACGTGCGTGCCATTGCGTGTGTGTACACACAATAGAGTTGTGTGTACACACACGCAAGTCGCTAAACTCCACCTCATGGCGCGCAACGAACTCACCCTGGGGTCCCTCACCGCCCGCGACCACGCCTTCTACGGCCTGGTGTGGGCCGGGACCACTCTCAGCGCACGGGTCGACCAGGCGCTGATACGCGCCCACGACCTCCCGCTCTCATGGTTCGAAGTGATGCTCTGGCTCAGCGGCCAGGACGAGCCGGTCGCCGCCTCGGAGCTCGGCGCGAAGACCCTGCTCAGCCGCAGCCAGGTCTCCCGGGTGGTCGATTCGCTGAGCGGCCGGGGGCTGGTCGAACGGGTGCCCTCGCCGACGGACGCGCGTTCCGTACGGATCGCCCTGACCGAGGCCGGTCGACGCGCCTTCGCCGAGGCGGACGCGACGCGGCGGGCGGCGCTGGCCGAACCCTTCGACGACCGCCTCGACGACGAGGACATCGAGGCACTCGAACGGGTCTGGGCCAAGCTCAAGGCGTCCTGACCGGGCCCGCGGCGTACGCCCGATGACGGCGATTCGGCCTCACCGGTTCGATGCCGTACTGTTCACCGTAACGACGCGGGGTGGAGCAGCTCGGTAGCTCGCTGGGCTCATAACCCAGAGGTCGCAGGTTCAAATCCTGTCCCCGCTACTCGCATGAAGGCCCGGCAGCTCGGCTGTCGGGCCTTCGTTGCATGCCGGGCACGAACGCGATGCGGCGGCTCGTTCAGCGGGAGCGGCGGGCGGCGAGGCGGCGAACGAGCCGTGGGACGGCTGCGCCCGCCAGGAGAGCGGCCAGCGGCACGACGACATCCACCCAAGGGGCCCGCAGGGATTTATAGGTGGTGGTGCCGTCCTTGATCTCTATGAAGCCGCGGGGGCGGGCGCTGAATCCGCCACCGCCTCCTCCCTCGCCGGTGCCGGCCGCTCCGGCTTCACGGCCCGCGCCCCCGGCGAATCCGTAGCTGATTTCGGCGACCGGAATGACGGTGACCCCGCCGCTGGTGACGGGCTCGCCGTAGACAGCTGTCGCCGAGGCCCGGCTGCCGAGCTTCCCGGCCAGGCGTTCCAGCCGGGTGACGGGCACGGGGGCCGCGGCCGTATCGGCCGTAGGGACGGGCTCGTTCGGTGTGTCTGAGGTGGTCATCGGATACCTCCTGGGGCGACGTGTACGACGGTCCCGAGGATATGGGCGGCGCCCTCGGCCATGACGCTGATCGTTTGCACGTGACGCAGCGGTATGTGCTGTTGTGGGGCTGCGAGCGAAAGGCAGAGTCCCGATGACATTCAGCACCCCCACGCCACCCCTCACCGTCAAGATCGGCGAGGCCGCCGCCCTGGCCGGCACCACGCCCCGTGCCATCAGGCACTACCACCAGGTCGGGCTGCTCCCGGAACCCGAACGCGGCGGCGACGACCGGCGCCGCTACGGCTACGAGGACATCGTGCGCCTGCTGTGGATCCGGCGGATGACCGAGGCCGGGCTGAGCCTGGACGGCATCCGCACCGTACTCACGGCCGATGACGTCCGGCACCGGCGCGCGATCCTCGACAGCCTCGACGAAGACCTCGCGGAGAAGGAGGCCACCATCCGCTCCCAGCGCGCGGTCCTGCGGCGCCTGCGCCAGGCCGACAGCGACGTCGGGCTGCTCTCCCCCGCCGTGGGCGAGGTGCTGGACCGGGTCGGCGCGGGTCCGCTGCGCGCGGACGAGCTCGACACCCTGCTGGTCACGGAGCGGTTCTTCGGCCCCGAGGAGGCCGCGATGCAGGCCGCGGGCTTCGGTGTCCTCTCGGCCGACGAGGCGCTGCGCGCCGAGCAGGACCGCCTCGACCGTGCCGCCCGAGCCCTCTCGGACCCGGACGATCCGGGCATCAGGGAGCTCGCCGCCCAGTACGTCGCCCACTATCAGGCCATGGAGGACGCCGAGCGCGCCGCCGGGATCGACCATGACGACCACCACACGCCGATCGAGGTCGACGAGGAGACGGGCGAGGTCCGCTGGCCCGCCATGGACGAGGCGCTGCGCCTTCCGTCCGAGGCGACGCCGGTGGAGCTGCGGATCGCGGAACTGG
Source organism: Streptomyces blastmyceticus (assembly GCF_039521185.1). Classification (NCBI taxonomy): domain Bacteria; kingdom Bacillati; phylum Actinomycetota; class Actinomycetes; order Kitasatosporales; family Streptomycetaceae; genus Streptomyces; species Streptomyces blastmyceticus. Next base: position 86,999 of record NZ_BAAABW010000015.1, read on the forward strand.
TCGGTGAGATCTTCGGCGAACAGATCGCTCAGGAGCACGAGGCCGAGGCCACCGGGCAGTGCGCTCCGCCCGGGCCCTCGCACCGGGACGACGCGCGCGGGTGATCCGGGCGGGCAAGGCGCGAAACCCCTTGACCGCCGCGCCGCGTTGAACACCGCGGCGCGGCGGCACGGCACGCCGGGGTCAGCGGCCGATGGCTCGCAGCACCGCGTCGGCCATGACCCGCTCGCCCCGCGCGTTCGGGTGCAGGGGAAGGGCGGGCGACTTCGGGAGCAGGCCCTCGACCCACGGATCGGCGGAGCAGGCGTCGTGGCCCTCGGTCACGGCGGTGGTGTCGACGAACGTGGCCTCGTTGGCGGCCGCGGTCCGGGCGAGCAGCGCTTGGAGATAGGCGAGGATGCTGTGGAGGTACGCGGTGTCCTTCAGGGTCACCGTGAGTTTTCCGAGGCACTTCACGGGGTCGGAGTCGATCACCGTCGGGTAACCGACGAGGAGCACCTTGGCGTTCGGTGCCTCGGACCGGATCCGCCGGATCCCGTCCCCGAGCCGCACGGCCGCCGCGTCCAGCCGCTGCTCGAGAATGTCCCTACCGCCCGCGTTGTAGGAGTCCCGGCAGGGAGCGCCGAGCGGGTTGGTGAGGCTGAGGGCGGAGCAGACGGCGACGACATCGACGAAGCCGAGGTCCGAGGTGCCGATGTCGTTGCCGCCGATCGTGAGCGTGACGAGGTCCGTGTCGGCCGAAATCGCGTCGAGCTGCGGCCCGTTGACCGGGATGCCGGCGTCGGTGTGGGTGGTGGTGAGCGCGGCGACCTTCGCCCCGGCACAGGTCACGTCCCGGTACGCGGACGGGCCGACGGCCGCGGCGACAAGGTGTCCGTAGTTCTTGCTGGAGCGCATGCACAGGCCGCCCGACTGGTCCGGGACACCCGCTCCGGCCGCGTACGAGTCGCCGAGCGCGACGTACGCGCCGCTCCCGCCTTCGGCGGCTCGGGCCGTGCCCGGGCCGCCGAAGGCGGTGAAGGCGAGGGCCGCGGCCAGGATCGCCCCGCCGGCACGAGCGGCGCCGCGGGGCGTACGGGTCTTGCGGTCGGTGTGGTGCGCGAGTGCTTGCGAAGCGGCTCTGGGCACTGCTCCTCCGCGAAGGACGGGCCCCTGGGAAGGGGCGGGCGGGAACGGGCACCGGACGAAACCGGCGGGTAACGTCCCCGTATCGTTCCCTCCTCCCGCCGCACCGGCCATGGGCACGCACACAATCGCACCGCGGCCCGCTTGTTCCCCGCCACGAATCGGGGCCCGGCCGGTGGCCGGAGCCGTCAGCTCGGCGACGCATGCCGTTGCCCGATCGCAGGGATGACGTCCCGGTCCGCTCTCCTCCCCCGGTCCCCCGTGCCTCCCGAGCGCGCGGATGTGACCGACAATCAGCGCATGGACGTCCCCGAACTGCTCGAAGCTGCTTCCCTGCTGGTCCCCGAAGAGACCGCCACCGAGAACGACATCACGGTGCACGACATCTGGGACTACCTCGTCCACGACGAGTGGGAGACCGCGCTCGGCCTGCTCGAAGAGCTCGGCCACGGCCGCCCGCAGCCTTTGGCGTTCTGGGAGGCGCTCGCCGACGCTGCCGAGCAGTTGCGGCTGGAACGAAGCACGGCCTGGTGCCATTGGCGTTGCTACGAGATCCGCAATGGCATCATCCGGGCGGAGCTGACGCTCCGGCCGGCCGAGGAAGCCCGGCGTACGGCGCCCATCCCCGGTGCCGGAATCCTGCGACCGATGTGGAACATCGGCCACCGATCACCGTCCGGCGAGGTCTCGGTCAACATCGCACGGCTGTGGATCGAGGGCGGGCATTCCCTGGAACCCGGCGGCCGGGCCGCGGTCCGGCTCGCGCCCCTCGTCCCCTCCCGGTGGCAGCACCTCGAACCCGGTCGACGGATCGCCATGCACGAGGACCGGACGGTGGCGGGCACCGCGACCATCCTGGAGATCTGCCCACCCACCACCGGGGCACCCCCCGAGAGCTGTGCATAAAGCCCTCCGCGCGGACGTACCCCCACGCACCGTCCGTACGCCCGGCACGCGCCGTGCCGGGCGCCGTGCCCCGCTGCTGGACATACACTGCAGGGGTGTCGGGCAGGCCCCTGCTCCGCCCGGCCACCTGAACACACCCTCCGAGCCGGACCAGCGGGTCCGGCCACCCGGAATCCGGTCGGCCCAGGAGAGGGGTCCGGCCCGGAGCCGGTCGCGTGGTGTGCCGGGTAGCGACGCCCGGCCGGTCCGGCCCCTCGGCTCGCACGCAGATATCCCCCTGTGGGGCCCGCTCGCCCGCACAACGCCGCCGACCGCCTTGCCCCTTGCCGCACGTGCCCCGCACCGCGCAGAAGGGGACGGCACCCGGCCGGTCAGCACGGCCCCGGCGCCGCCGGGCCGTGGCCGACAACGCGGTTCCGGTTCACCGTCACCCCTGCCGCGAGGCCGGGACACGCGCAGTGCGCCGCCGACCGCTTCCGAGGGGACAGCCGTGAAACTGAGCGCACTGCTCGACGGGCACGACCACCGCGTACTCCAGGGCGACCCGGAGACGCCGATCACCGCGGACATGACGTTGGACGCCCACCGGGTGGTGCCCGGATCCCTGTACATCGCGGTCCCAGGACATGGGGAAGGCGGCCCCGGACGCATCGAACAGGCGGTCCGGCGAGGAGCGGTGGCCGTGCTGACCGCCGACGACGTCCCACCGCCGGTGCTGCCCGGGGGTCCGTGCGTGGTGCGGGTCGCGGACATCCGGGCGGCCACCGCGGTCGCGGCTTCCCGCTATCACGGCGACCCGGGCCGGGCCATGGACGTCGTCGCGATCACCGGCACCAACGGCAAGACCTCGGTCTCGTACATGGTCGAGTCGATCCTGCGGACCGCCGAGACCGCGCGGGTCGGGGTCATCGGCACCTCGGGCAGCCGGATCGGTGGACAGCGGATCGCCATGCCGCGGTCGGTGCTGACCACCCCGAACTCGCCGGACCTGCAATACCTGCTGGGCCACATGCGCGACCGGCACACGGGCACGGTGGTCCTGGAGGCGACGTCCATGGGCCTGTTGGAGCGGCGGCTGGACCACGTGTTCGTCGACGTCGGCATCTTCACCAACCTGACCCCGGACCACCTCGACGACCACGGAACGATGGAGAGTTACAAGAACGCCAAACTGCGGCTCTTCGACGGGCTGTGCGGCCGTGCGGTGGTCAATGCCGACGATCCCGTCGGCGCCGAGATCCTGGCGCTGATGCCCGGCGCGACGACCACGTACGCCCTGGACGCGCCCGCCGACTACCGGGCCACCGACCTCACCGTGGACGCCGCGGGGTGCCGCTTCACCCTCCACCACGACGGGCGCAAATACCCCGCGGCGATCCCCGTGCCGGGCCGCTTCTCCGTCGCGAACGCGCTGGCCGCCCTCGCGGCGTGCCACCTGCTCGGCCACGGGCTACCGGCTCTCGTCGACGCCCTGGACCGGATGGCGCCCACCCCCGGCCGGTTCGAGCGCCACCGCACCCCGCGGGGCGTCCATGTGATCGTGGACTACGCGCACTCCCCCGATTCCCTGGAGAAGGTCCTCGCCACGATCCGCGGTTTCGCGACCGGCCGGGTGATCACCGTCTTCGGCTGCGGCGGCGACCGGGACACCACCAAGCGCGCCCCGATGGGCGCGATCGCGGGGAACTACTCCGACCTGTGCGTCGTCACCTCGGACAACCCGCGCGACGAGGACCCGGAAGCCATCCTCGACCAGATCGCCCCGGGCCTCACGGGCTCCGGCACCCCCTTCCACCGGGTGGCCGACCGCCGCGAGGCGATCCGGTACGCGCTGGCCACCGCGGAACCGGACGACATCGTGCTCGTCGCCGGCAAGGGCAGCGAACCCCACCAGATCGTCGGCGACCGTCTGCTTCCCTTCGACGACATGACAGTGGTCCGCGAACTCGCCGCACAGCTGTGATGTTTCGTACGTGCGGGACTGCTCGGGCGCGGCGTTACGGCCTCTCGTGCGTGAGATCGAAGGGGGTCGGGGCGTGGCCCTCCCAGATCCGGCGGGAGGCCTGTTCGAGGTAGGGCACGGTCTTCGGTTCGGCGTCCAGGACGCGAGTGAGCTGCCGCTCGGGGTGGTAGGCGGCCCATCCGGCGTCGCCGGTGGTGGCGAAACGGACCCACGCCTGCCGGAGTTCCCGCGACACCGCGAGGGCCCCGGGGGTGGGCGGGTCGCCGATGAGCCCTTTGCCGGTGGGGCTGTCCAGCGTGCCGAACGCCAGGGGGACGTCGAGGCTGTGGCAGGCGCCCAGGGCCCCTCCGAAGGCCGGGGAGGCCAGTCCCAGCTCGAAGAGGAACGAGGTGACATGATCGGGCCCCAGGATGTGCTCGGCGCTGTCGATCAGTATCTGGACAGGCTGTTCACGTTGCCGTAGTGGTCGGCTCCGTAAATCCTTCGGGGTCGGTCACGCTGCCACCGCGGAGGTGGATTCTTCGTGCGGTCCCTGACCCCGGTGAGGCCGGTGAGCTCTGGACCGTAGATTGTGCCCATGATCGAGGAGACGTCGCCCGAGCGGATGGATCGGTCCACACGGCGGAGGCACGCCGCCCCAAAGAAGACGAAAGGCGGTGACGGACTACTGCGTTCGTCCGCGCTGATGGCGGCGGGCACCGTGGTCTCGCGCGCCACCGGACTGATACGGCAGGTTCTGCAGGCCGCCGCGCTGGGCACCGGGCTGCTGGCCACCACCTACAACCAGGCCAACACGGTGCCGACCAGCCTGTACTTCCTGCTGATCGGCGGCGCACTGAACTCTGTCCTGGTTCCCCAACTGGTCCGTGCCCGCGCCGAAGACCCCGACGGCGGCGCCGCCTTTGAGCAGCGCCTGGTCACTCTCGTACTGTGCGTCCTGGGCGTGGGGACGGCGCTGGCGACGTGGGCCGCCCCTGAGATCATCAGCGTCTACCAGCGCGATTCACCCGCCACGCACGACGCGTTCGAGTTGACCGTGGTCTTCGCCCGCTTCCTGCTCCCGCAGATCTTCTTCTACGGCGTGTTCAGCATCTTCGGTCAAGTTCTCAACGCCCGGGACCGGTTCGGCGCGATGATGTGGACTCCGGTCCTCAACAATCTCGCCCTGATCGCCATGTTCGGCCTCTACCTCGGCATGATGACCGCACCGGAACAGGTCTCGGACATCACCGGCACCCAGGTCAGGCTGCTCGGTGTCGGGACCACGCTCGCTTTGGCCCTCCAGGCACTCGCCTTGATCCCCTACGCGCACGCGGCCGGCTTCCGGTTCAGACTGCGCTTCGACTGGCGAGGAACCGGCCTGCGCAAGAGCGTGAACGCCGCACGCTGGACCCTGTTGTTCGTGCTGGCCAACCTCGTGGCGAGCACGGTGGTCACCCGCCTGGCTTCCGCCGCCGACGCCGCTCTGCCTCACGACGGCGTGGGCTACACCGCTTACAGCTACGCCCAGCAGATATGGATGCTGCCCCAGTCGATCGTCACCGTCTCCCTCGTGACAGCCCTTCTCCCACGCATGAGCCGGGCCGCGAGGGAGGACCGCATCGACGACCTGCGCGCGGACCTGTCACGCGCGCTGCGGGTCAGCGGCGTCATCATCGTCCCGGCCGCCTTCTTCTTCCTCGCCTTCGGCCCGCAGATCGCTCAGCTGCTGTTCGCACACGGCGCCGCCGACGCGGCCGCCACCGTCCCCTTGGGGCACATGCTGCAAGCCTTCGGTCTGGGACTGATCCCGTTCTCCGGCCAGTACCTCCTGCTGCGCGGCTTCTACGCCTTCGAGGACACCCGCACACCGTTCCGGATGGCAGTGTGGATCAGCGGCGTCAACATCGCTCTCGCCGCGGCCTGCCACCTCCTGCTGCCCCCGCGCTGGGCGGTCGCGGGGATGGCCGCCGCCTACGCTCTGTCCTACGCGATCGGACTGCTGCTGACCGCCTTGCGCCTGCGACGACGCACAGAGGGACGGCTCGACGGTCGGCGAATCTGCCGCACTTACGCAAAACTCACCGCGGCTGCTACCGCTGCCGGGGGCGCCGGATGGCTCATCGCCCGCTCCTGCGGCCAGAACCTGGCATCAGCCTCTTGGACGACCCCGGCGCTTTCGCTGGGTGCGGGCGGCATCGCGATGGTTCTGCTGTTCCTGCTCTTTGCACGGATCTCGCGGATCGCGGAGCTGCGCAGCCTGCCGGGGCTGGGGTGAACCTGGCACCAACGAAGCCAGCCCCCGAAGAACTTACGGAACCGACCACTCAAGACCCCGGTCGATCGCCGGCGGGGTCGGTGACGAGGCCGGCGGCGACCAGGCCGGCGAATACCGCCTCGCCCAGGGCGTGCACCGCGGACTGCGGGCGGACCATCACGGTGAACTCCTCGACCCGGCCCGCCTCGTCGAACTGGAGCAGGTCGATGCCGTGGATCTGCTTTCCGTGCACGGTGGCCCGGAAGGGGAGGATCGCCGACGGGGTCTCCTCGCCGCCGGCGGCGGTCTCGGACGTGCCCTCGAAGTGTCCGACGTAGCGGAAGTCCTCGAAGGTACGCAGCAGGACGTCGAGGAGTCCGAGCAGCATCGGCCTGCCCTCGAAGGGGGTGAACTTCACCGGGCTGTGGAAGCGGACGTTTTCGGTGAACAGGTCTTCCAGCGCGGCGAGATCGTGTGCCTCGATGGCGGCGCGGAAGCGTGCGGCGGTCTCCATGGCTCCTCCTGGTATTGCTACTCAAGAATCTGACTAGTCATTTTCTTGAGTATGCTGCACGGTCCGACAGCGAAAGGGAAGAGGTGCAGCTTCGATGGCCTTGCGACATGCCGTGCTGGCAGCGCTGCTGGACGGCGAGTACAGCGGATACCAGCTGGCCAAGGCGTTCGACGTCGGCGTCGCGAACTTCTGGCACGCCCTGCCTCAGCAGCTCTACGCCGAGCTGGCCAAGCTGGAGCGGGAAGGCCTGGTGACGGGCCGCCAGGTGGTCCAGGAGACGCGGCCCAACAAGCGCCTGTTCCGGGTGACCGACGCCGGTCTCGCCGAGCTGGAGCAGTTCGCGGCGGCGGTCTCGAAACCCTCGTTCATCCGCGACGATCTGCTCGTCAAGGTCCAGGCCGCCGACCGCATCGACACCGGCCCGGTGATCGACCAGCTCGAGGAGCGGGCGGCCGCGGCCGGAGCGAAGATCGAGCTCTTCGGCGAGCTGCTGCGGCAGATGCGGGGCGAGGCGGACGAGGAGGAGTTCCTGCGCCGGGGCGAACGGATCGGCCCGTACCTCACGTGCCTGCGCGGCCTGGCCTTCGAACAGGGCCACCGCGACTGGTGCGTACGGATCGCGGGCGTCCTGCGGGAGAGGCGGGCGGCGCGTACTCAGCCCTGAGCGCCCGCGCCACGCCCCCGGGCGACAGCCCGACCGGCAGGCCAGGCGGCCCGGCCCCCCATTCGCCCACTCGCCGTTACAGCAGGGCGTGGCCCGTGGGAAAGATCCTCCATGCCCAGAACCCCCGCATGCTGCTACGCCTTCATCAGCCACCCCCTCATCAGAGCCGCCCTGGGCGACCGCCCGCCCCACGACGTCCGCTGGATCGCCCCGGCCGCCGGCATGCGCTGTGCCGAGATCGGCAGCGGTGGCGGCTACTACACCGCTGCCCTGGCCGCCCACCTGGGGCCCGGCAGTCTCCTCGTGGCTCTGGACCCCGCCGCCCACGACCCGCGTGCCCGGCGCGGCGTGGGGCCCGGTGCCACGACCGTCCACGTCGCGGGGGACGGCTGCGCCCTGCCCTTCGCGTCGGCGAGTCTGGACGCCCTGTTGTACAGCTACAGCCTGGAGGAGATGCCCGACCAGCAGGCGGCGCTGGCGGAGGCAGGGAGGGTGCTGCGCCCGGGAGGGCAGCTCGTGTTGTTCCTGTGGCGCCCTGTGATGGGTCGCCGCTGCCGCACGTCCGTGCTCGCCCGCCGGGCCCGGGACAACGGGTTCGCACTCCTCCGGGCCCACCACGGGCTGCAGAATCTGCGCCTCGCCTACAGGAAGCGATGACCGGCCCATCAGAGGGCCGACCCGTAACCCGCCCGTTGCCTCAACTGCCTTGCGAGCGCCCCCGAGGCGCGCCGTACCATCGGTATGCGGCGGAGTCGGTTCCGCCGCTTCCGTGTACGCGCCCCACCACGCTCCGAGGAGTGAGGCATGCACGAAGACCCGGTCCACGGCATCACCCGGCGCCGAGTCCTGACAACCGCGACGGCCGGGGCGGCAGGACTGTCGGCGCTGCCCACGTCGATGCGGAAGGCGCTCGCGGAGCCGGAGCGCGCGCTGCACTCGCTCGACCAGATCGAGCACGTCATCTTCCTGATGCAGGAGAACCGGTCGTTCGATCACTACTTCGGCACGCTCGAAGGCGTCCGTGGCTTCGACGACCCGGACGCCGTCACCCTGCCCTCCGGGCGCCCGGTGTTCTACCAGCCGGACCCGCTCCACCCCGACGGCTACCTGCTGCCGTTCCACAACGACACCAGGACCACCAACGCCGCGCGCGCCTACGGCACGAGCCACTCGTGGCAGTCGCAGCACCTGTCGTGGAACGACGGCCGGATGGACAACTGGGTGCCGACGCACCGTGCGGCGGACGGCCCCGTCAAGGGCCCGTTCACGATGGGTTACTACACACGGGACGACCTGCCGTTCCACTACGCGCTCGCGGACGCCTTCACTGTCTGTGACAACTACTTCTGCTCGGTCCTCGGCCCGACACACCCCAACCGGGTCATGGCGATCAGCGGCACCATCGACCCGGGAGGCGAGCGCGGCGGCCCGGTCGTGGACAACCACTCCACGGGTTTCCGGTGGACCACCTACCCCGAGCGGCTCCAGGCGGCCGGCATCAGCTGGCGCTACTGCACCGCCAACCCGCAGGACACCGACCTCGGCTGGTTCAAGGCGTTCCAGGACGCCCGGCCGGGCGATCCCTTGTACGAGAACGCCATGGTGCCCTACTCGCCGTCCCAGGTGGCCGACGTCATCCGCAGCGACCGGCTGCCGTCGGTCACGTGGCTGGACGCCCAGTACCTCCCGTCGGTCTACGGACTCCCGGAGGCGTCCGAGGAACCCCCCAACTTCCCCTCGGCCGGCGCCTTGTACATGTACACCGTCCTCGACGCACTGGGCTCCCGCCCCGATGTGTGGGCCAAGACCGTCTTCATCATCAACTACGACGAGAACGACGGCCGCTTCGACCACGTACCACCGCCCACCGCGCCGGAAGGGACACCCGGGGAATGGGTCACCCTCTCCCCGCTGCCCGGCAGCGCGTCGGGCATCGCAGGCCCCGTCGGACTGGGCTTCCGGGTGCCGGCCCTGGTGATCTCGCCGTGGAGCCGCGGCGGCCGGGTGTGCAGCGAGGTCTTCGACCACACCTCCACCCTGAAATTCCTGGAGCGCCGGTTCGGCGTGCGCGAACCCAACATCAGCGCGTGGCGCCGCGGGACCGTGGGGGACATGACGTCGGCGCTGTGCCTGGGCCATCACGACCCGTCCTTCCCCCGGCTGCCCGACCCGGCGCCGCTCTACGCCCGCGAACGGCAGGAGGCGGCCACCCTCCCCCCACCGGCCGTGCCGACCGTCCAGACGGTGCCGCACCAGGAATGCCGCTGATCCCGCGTACGCGTCCGCAGGGCGTTGTCAGACCCCGGTGCGACACTTCCGGCGTGAGATGGGCAGTGGCTGAGGGAACAGGCGGCGAGGGCGTTCGGCTCTGTCCGCTCGACGGTGACGGGCGGGCGGCCGGGCCGGTGGTGGCCGAGGCGAGCCTTGCCGACGCCGTGCGGGCGCGGCCGGAGGTCGAGCGGTGGGTGTGGCGGTCCACCGCGCGGGCCTACGGCGAGCTGCTCGCGGCCGGCGTGTGCGTGGAGCGGTGCTATGACGTCGAGGCTGCCGAGGCGCTGCTGATCGGTCACGAGGAGGGGCAGTCGGGCCAGCCGCGTTCGCTGGCCGCGGCGTGGGCCCGGCTGCGGCGGCTGCCGGTGCCGGTGGATCCGCCGTTGCAGGCGGCGGAGACACAGCCGTCGCTGTTCGCACCGGGCCCGGTGCCGCTGCCGCCCGGGGTCGAGGAGCTGGAGGCGCTGCTGGAGGTGTACGCGGGGCAGCTGGCCCGTACGCAACGCACCGAGCACCCGGGGCGGACGCGGCTGCTGATCGCCGCCGAGTCGGCGGGCACGCTGGTCGCGGCCGAGATGCGCCGGGCCGGGGTGCCGTGGCGTGCCGACGTGCACCGCGAGCTGCTCGACGAGCTGCTGGGGGAACGGTATCCAGGCGGTCAGGAGACCCGGAGACTGGCCGAGCTGGCGCAGACGGTGTCGGAGGCGTTCGGGGAGCCCGTACGGCCCGATCTGCCCGCCGACGTCATCAGGGCCTTCGCCCGCGCGGGCGTCGCTCTGTCGTCCACGCGGGCCTGGGAGCTCCAGAAGATCGACCACCCGGCCGTCCCGGCCCTGCTGGAGTACAAGAAGCTCTACCGTCTGCACACGGCCCACGGCTGGTCGTGGTTGCAGTCCTGGGTCCGCGACGGCCGGTTCCGTCCCGAGTACCTGCCCGGCGGTGCGGTCTCGGGGCGGTGGACCACCAACGGCGGCGGGGCGCTGCAGATCCCCCGGGTGGTGCGGCGGGCGGTGATCGCCGATCCCGGGTGGCGACTGGTCGTGGCGGACGCCGACCAGCTCGAACCCCGCGTGCTGGCCGCGATCTCGCGCGACCCGGGGCTGATGGACGTCGCGGGCAGCGGCCGCGACCTGTACGCGGACCTGGCCGAGCGCGCCTTCTCCGGCGACCGCGACCGGGCCAAGCTCGCGATGCTCGGGGCGATCTACGGACAGACCTCAGGGGACGGCCTGAAGCACATGGCCGACCTGCGCCGCCGCTTCCCGCGGGCCGTCGCCTACGTGGACGACGCCGCACGCGCCGGCGAGGAGGGCCGACTGGTGCGTACCTGGCTGGGACGGACCTGTCCGCCCGCGTCCACCACCGTCGACGACGAGGCGGGCATCCCCCAGGAGGAAGAGCCCGCCACCCGCGGCAACACGGCGAGCACCCGGGCCCGGGGCCGCTTCACCCGCAACTTCGTGGTCCAGGGCAGCGCCGCCGACTGGGCGCTGATCGTCCTCGCCACCCTGCGGCAGGCCATCGAGGGCCTCCGCGCCGAACTCGTATTTTTCCAGCACGACGAGGTAATAGTGCACTGCCCGCAGGAGGAGGCGGAAGCGGTGGCGGAAGCCATCCGCACGGCGGGGAACCGCGCCGGGTGCATCGCCTTCGGTGACACACCCACGCGCTTCCCGTTCACCACGGCCGTGGTGGAGTGCTATGCGCAGGCCAAGGCGTAGCGCGCCGCCTCCGGGCAGGCGGGAAAAATCATGCGACGTGCCGCAGAGCGGGTGTTAGTTTCATCCATCATGGAACCACTCACCGAAGAGGACATCCGCTCCTCTTTCGTCAACTGCTCGAAGGGCGAGGCCCGCAGGATCAGCGTCCCCCGGGATCTGGCCGAGCGCGACTGGGCCGATCTCGACTTCCTCGGCTGGCGCGACCCGGGCGCCCCGGACCGCGGCTATCTGGTCGTCGAGCGGGACGGCAAGCTGGTGGGCATCACCCTGCGGGCCCCGCAGGGTGTCCGCCGCAGCTTCACCAAGACCAACATCTGCACCATATGCACAACCGGCCACCCCGGTACGGGAGTTGCCCTGCTCGCCGCGCCGAAGGTCGGCGCCTCCGGGCGCCAGGGCAACACCGTCGGCGCCTACCTGTGCGCGGACCTCGCCTGCTCGCTCTACGTCCGGGGGAAGAAGACGACCGGGATGGGGCTGCGCTACGAGGAATCGCTCACCGTCGAAGAGCAGATAGAGCGGCTCCGCGGCAATCTCCACGACTTCCTGGAGAAGGTCGGCGCGTCCTGAGGCGCCGGGGTGGCCGTGGGTTCGACGGCGCTGGTCGCAGTCACGGGTGAGCGGCTGCGACCAGCGCCTTCCAGGCTAGGCGTCCGCCGGGCGGCGTGCTTCGCGCCGCATCGCCCACAGCGTCGGCCCGTCCCCCGGCAGCCGCACCTCTTCCTGCACGGTGAAGCCGAAGTGCTCGTAGAAGGACAGGTTGGACGGCTTGGAGGACTCGAGGTAGGCGGGCAGACCCGCCGCGTCGGCCTTGGCCAGCCCCGAGCGCAGCAGAGCGGCCCCGTGTCCCTGGCCCTGACCGGCCGGGTCGGCGCCGATCACCGCCAGGTACCAGTGCGGTTCCTGGGGCGCGTGCCCGGCGGCCGTCTCGACGGCGTCCCTCAGCAACGGAGCCCGGTCGCCGAGGATGTCCTGGAGCTCCTGGATGGTCTCCGCGTCGGGAACGGCCTTGGCCTGCGCCTCCGGCGGCACCCAGAAGGCGGCCGCCGCACCGGTGCGCTCACACACGCTGTGGTGGACGTACTGCCGGGTGAAGATCGTGGTGAAGTAGCGTTCCAGCCTTGTCCCGCGCGAGGCGTCGTCGGGGAAGAACCAGCGCATCATCGGGTCGTCGTCGAAGGCGCGGGCCAAGGTGCGGCTGATCGACGGAGCATCGTCGATCGTTGCTGTCTCCGGCATGTTCGTTATCGACATACAGGTCATTCTGCACCCGTGTGATCTTGGACCCCGCGGCGGGTATCTCCGTCACTCCGAGGGTGCGAGGCGTGGACATTGAGTCCTCGTCAGGCCGAGAATCCTCTTCATGACCACACCTGACTTCCGTACGCGCGTGACCCGGCCCTCCGAGGCCCAAAGGGATCAGGCGCTGGTCGTGCTGAGGGACGGGGCCGGTGACGGCAGGCTCTCCCATGACACGTTCATGCGCCGCATGAACATCGTCCTGACGGCTCGCAACCGGGCCGAGATCGACCACGCCATGGCCGATCTGCGGGCGCACGGACGGTTTTCGGAGTTCCTCGTGCGCACGGTGACCCGGGTGGCGACGCTGACGGTGCGCATACGGAGAGCCTGGTGTGGGGCGCGGCTGCCGGGGCTGCGCCTTCCCGAGCCGGGAGCGGGCGCGCTGGGCATCGGGCGCTCACCGCTGTCCGAGCTGCGCCTCGACGACGACACGGTCTCGCGGCGGCACGCCGAGCTGCGCTACATGGACGACCACTGGCGTCTGTCCGATCTCGGCTCGCGCAACGGCACGTACGTCAACGGGCTGCGTATCGCCGGTACGGTGCGCGTTCAGCCAGGCGACCAGATCGCGTTCGGGAACCTCCACTTCCGCCTGTCCGTCTGAGCGAACGCCGACGGTCAACTCATCCCGGATACACGTTCCTCCGCGCCTTCCTCCATGGCGGGAGGAAGGTTGCGCCGGTAGAAGCGCCGGTAGGCACGTACCGTGGGTCCGTCGGCGACCGACCAGAGGTCCTTGGCCACCGGGCGCATCCAGCGCAGGATGTCGAAGTCGGCATGGTGATTGCGCCTGACCAGGCGCCACAGGAAGGCCGCCCAGAGCCGGTTGGCCGGCCAGAGAAGCCAGTCGGGGCCGAATTTGCGGACGACCAGGCTCCATGTGGCGAGGGTGACCCCGGGCCGTACGGGGCTCACGGCGGCGACGAAGGCCATCCGGGGCGGTTTGCCGTCCGGTCGCGGGCCCGGTTGCGGAACGGCCACCGCCGTCGTCGGGCTCGCCATCGAGATCAGGGTGTACGGGCGGAAGTGGTAGATGCGCGTGTCGTCCGCGTCGGCGGGCTGGATCAGGAACGAGAAGCGGCGGCCCTCGTCGCGCAGTTGGACGGAGGTCATCGGGCGTCCCGGGCTGTGGGTGTAGGCCCAGTGGGAGGCGTCGGTCACGTGCTCGCCGATCGGCAGCAGATCCGCGTGGCACACGAGCACCTCGCCGGCCAGGTACAGATGGCGGCGCCGGTCCTCGGCGAAGTCCAGCTCGTCCAGGGGTTCCGGGGCCGGTGAGCCGTGCCAGAACCAGATGATGCCGCCCAGCTCGGTCACGGGGACGCTGCGCTGCGCGGCCCGGGAGGGGATCCGGCCGGCGCCGGGGATCTTCCGGCACGTCCCGTCCCTGTCGAACTCCCAGGCGTGGAAGCCGCAGACCAGCCTCTCCTCGCTCACCCGGCCGCACCGGCCGAGGTCGGCGCCCATGTGACAGCACTGGCTGTCGATCATGCCGAGCTGCCCGCCACGTGTCCGGAACAGCGCGTACTCCTGCGCCATGTACGTCACCGGAACCACCTCGCCGCGCCGCAGGTGGCGGCTGAAGCGTGCGAAGTACCAGCCGACGGGGACGGGTCCCTGCCGCTCGTGACCGACGTGGAGGCGCAGGTTCTGGAGCTCACGGTCGTACGGGCGTGGGCGTCGCCGCGTCATGGGGTGATTCCTTCCTCGTCCGTCGGTCGGCTGTGGTCCGCGGGCGCCCGTGGTGCGGGGGCGGAGGGCGCACGGTATGTGTAGGCGGCGGGGTCGAAGCGGTTGAGCCGGCGGACGAGGCGGCCGGTGGACCAGGGCCAGCAGAAGGTGTTCCGTCCGGTGGGGCCGATGTAGTAGCTGGAGCAGCCGCCGGAGTTGTACACCGTGCTCCGGAGCGCTTCCTGCACCGCGGCGTTGTGCTCGTCCTGGACGGCCGGCCTCACGTCCATGGAGGTGAGGCCGCGACGGCGCAGGTGGCTCAGCGCGGCGCTGACGTAGGCGAGTTGGGCTTCGAGGACGCTGATGGCGGAGGTGGAGCCGCCGAGGAGGTTGGGGCCCAGGAGGAGGAAGAGGTTGGGGAACCCGCTGACGCTGGTGCCGAGGTAGGCCTCGGGGCCGTCCTTGGCCCAGGTCTCGTGCAGCGTACGGCCGTCCGAGCCGTGCGTGCTCCGGGCCAGCGGCAGCTCACCGATGCGGAAGCCCGTGGCCGTGATCACCACGTCGGCCTCGGTCTCGGTGCCGTCGGCACCGATGAGGTGCCGGCCGCGTACGGCGGAGACGGCGGTGGGGTGGAGCCGGACGTGGGGCAGGGTCAGCGCCGGGTAGAACGTACTGGAGGTCAACAGCCGTTTGCAGCCCAGCCGGTAATGGGGCGTCAGCGTCCGGCGCAGCTCCTTGTCGCGGACGGCGAGGCGCAGATGGGCGCGGGCCGCGGCCTGTACCGGGCCTATGAGCCGCGGGTGGCGGAAGGCGTAGCCGAAGCACTCCTGCAGGCTGTACTGGCCCGCCCGCATGGCGCGCTGCACGCCCGGAGCGTGGGACAGGCACCAGTTCAGTGCCGCGGGGACCGGGAGGTCGGGCTTGGGCAGCACCCACTGGGCGGTGCGCTGGAAGAGGTGCACGGCCGCCGCCCGGGCCTGGACGGCCGGGACGACCTGCACGGCGGAAGCCCCGCTGCCGATCACTGCCACCCGTCGGCCGGCGAGGTCCACGGAGTGGTCCCACTCGGCGGTGTGGAACACCGGTCCGGGGAACTCCTCGAGCCCTGGCACGTCGGGCCGCCGCGGCTCGTGCCACGGCCCGGTGGCCAGGACCAGCGCCGTGGCGGTGTACTCGCCGTCGGTGGTCTCCAGCAGCCAGCGCCCCGCGCTCCGATCCCAGCGGGCCCGCAGGACGGCGACACCGCAGCGCAGCACCGCGCCGACCCCGTACCGGTCGGCGGTCGCCCGCAGGTAGTCGTGGATCTCCCGCTGCCCGGCGAAGGTCCTGCTCCACCCCGGGCTCGGGGTGAACGAATAGGAGTACAGCGAGGACGGGACGTCACACGCGCAGCCCGGGTAGGTGTTGTCCCGCCAGGTGCCCCCGAGCTGCGACGCCTTCTCCAGCACCAGAAGATCGCGGAATCCCTCCCGGCGCAGCCGGATCGCGGCACCGATGCCGGAGAACCCCGCGCCGACCACCGCCACCTGCACATCCCTGCCGCCCCGGGCACCACGCGGAAGATCAAGCGGAACCGACAAGGAACCCCCTTGGCAGTGGGACCGCCCACGGCCCCCAGGGACCGGGCACTCGGCCCCAGTCTGCGGGGAACCGGAAGAACACCGTCAGGGCGCGAACCCGCGCACGAGTCGTGTCACGCGCAAACAGGACGGCGCGCGCCGGGACCTCGCTCGCTCCGGTACCGGCGCATTCACCACGGGTCCGCGCCGTGGCGGGACCGGACGAGGACGCCGGTGCGGGCACGGGCGGCGGGTCCGCGGACATCGATCAGGATTCGAGAAGCGCCGGTCCCCGGGCCGCGCCTAGCGTGGCTGCCATGAACCGGGCGATCACGCCCGGACCCACGACTTCAGGAGCGACCATGACCGGCTCTTCCACCCAGGGGATCAAGACCGTGCTGCACCCCGTCTCCGACCTGGCGACGGCCAAGGCGGTCTACGCCGCCCTGCTCGGCGTCCCGCCGCGGACCGACGAGTCCTACTACGTCGGCTTCGAGGCCGGGGGCCAGCACATCGGACTGGTGCCGGACAACGGACCGCAGGGCATGACCTCGCCGGTGGCCTACTGGCACGTGCCGGACATCGAGGCGAAGCTGGCCGAGGTGACCGCGGCGGGCGCCACCGTGAAGGAGCCCGCGCACGACGTGGGCGGCGGCCGCCTGGTGGCCACCGTCACCGACCCCGACGGCAACGTCCTCGGGCTGCTCCAGGACCGCTGAGCAGCGAACCCGGCCTCCTGTGCGAGGCTGGTGATCGAGCCGGGCGACGCCGGCGGAGACCGCGAAGACGGACCCGCCCGACAGATGGAGACACGATGAGCACGGCCAAGAGGACGAGGACGCAGTCGCCCGCGCCGCACACCGCTGACAGCCACGACCTGATCCGCGTGCACGGCGCACGCGTGAACAACCTCAAGGACGTCAGCATCGAGATCCCGAAGCGCCGGCTGACGGTGTTCACCGGCGTCTCCGGCTCGGGCAAGAGCTCGCTGGTGTTCGGCACGATCGCGGCGGAGTCGCAGCGGCTGATCAACGAGACCTACAGCGCCTTCGTCCAGGGCTTCATGCCGACGCTCGCGCGGCCGGAGGTCGACGTACTCGACGGGCTGACCACCGCGATCATCGTCGACCAGCAGCGGATGGGCGCCGACCCCCGCTCCACGGTCGGCACCGCCACCGACGCCAACGCGATGCTGCGCATCCTCTTCAGCCGCCTCGGGAAGCCGTACATCGGCCCGCCCACCGCCTTCGCGTTCAATGTTCCCAAGCGGACGGCGAGCGGGTCCATGACCGTCGACAAGGGCGCGGGCAAGCGGATCACGGTCCGCAAGGCCGTCTACCACGGCGGCATGTGTCCGCGCTGCGAAGGCCGGGGCTCGGTCTCCGACATCGACCTCACCCAGCTCTACGATGCCGACAAGTCGCTCAACGAGGGCGCCCTCACGATCCCCGGCTACAGCATGGACGGCTGGTACGGCCGCATCTTCGGCGGCTGCGGCTTCTTCGACCCGGACAAGCCGATCCGCAAGTTCACCAAGAAGGAGCTGCACGACCTCCTCCACAAGGAGCCGACCAAGATCAAGGTCGACGGGATCAACCTGACGTACGAGGGCCTGATCCCGAAGATCCAGAAGTCGATGCTGTCCAAGGACATCGACGCGCTGCAGCCGCACGTGCGCGCGTTCGTGGAGCGGGCGACGACGTTCACCACCTGCCCGGACTGCGCCGGCACCCGGCTCGCCGAGGAGGCCCGGTCCTCGAAGATCAAGAGAATCAACATCGCCGACGCATGCGCGATGCAGATCAGCGACCTCGCCGCATGGGTACGCGGCCTCGACGAGCCATCGGTGGCACCGCTGCTCGGCAAGCTCCTGCACACCCTCGACTCGTTCGTCGAGATCGGGCTCGGCTATCTGTCGCTGGAGCGGCCCGCGGGCACGCTGTCGGGCGGCGAGGCGCAGCGCGTCAAGATGATCCGCCACCTCGGCTCCTCGCTCACCGACGTCACCTACGTCTTCGACGAGCCCACCATCGGCCTGCACCCCCATGACATCCAGCGGATGAACGGGCTGCTCCTCCGGCTGCGGGACAAGGGCAACACGGTGCTCGTCGTCGAGCACAAGCCGGAGACGATCGCGATCGCCGACCACGTCGTCGACCTCGGCCCCGGCGCCGGCACGGGCGGCGGCACCATCTGCTTCGAGGGCACCTTCGAGGGGCTGCGGACCGGCGGCACCCTCACCGGCCGCCACCTCGGCGACCGGGCCGCCCTCAAGGAGAAGGTGCGGACGCCCACCGGCCGGCTCGCGATCCGCGGCGCCACCCGCCACAACCTCCGGGGCGTCGACGTCGACATCCCGCTCGGGGTCCTCTGCGTCGTCACCGGCGTCGCAGGCTCCGGCAAGAGCTCGCTGATCCACGGCTCCGTCCCTGCCTCCGAGGGCGTCGTGTCGGTCGACCAGGCGCCCATCCGCGGCTCGCGGCGCAGCAACCCGGCCACGTACACCGGGCTGCTCGACCCGATCCGCAAGGCGTTTGCGAAGGCCAACGGGGTGAAGCCGGCCCTGTTCAGCTCCAACTCCGAGGGCGCCTGCCCCACTTGCAACGGCGTCGGCGTCATCTACACCGACCTGGGGATCATGGCCACCGCCGAGACCCCCTGCGAGGACTGCGAGGGCAAGCGGTTCGAGGCGTCGGTGCTCGAGTACCGGCTCGGCGGCCGCGACATCAGCGAGGTGCTCGCGATGCCGGTGACCGAGGCCGAGGAGTTCTTCGCCGACGGCGAGGCGCGCATTCCGGCCGCGCACAAGATCCTGACCCGGCTCGCCGACGTCGGCCTCGGCTACCTCAACATCGGCCGGCCGCTCACCACGCTGTCCGGCGGCGAGCGGCAGCGGCTCAAGCTGGCCACCCACATGGCCGAGAAGGGCGGCGTCTACGTCCTCGACGAGCCGACCACCGGCCTGCACCTCGCCGACGTCGAGCAGCTGCTCGGACTGCTCGACCGGCTCGTGGACTCCGGCAAGTCGGTCATCGTCATCGAGCACCACCAGGCGGTCATGGCGCACGCCGACTGGATCGTCGACCTCGGCCCCGGCGCGGGCCACGACGGCGGCCGGATCGTCTTCGAGGGCACTCCCGCCGATCTCGTCGCCGCCCGCTCCACCCTCACCGGCGAGCACCTCGCGGCCTACGTCGGCACCTGACCGGGGCCCGCGGACGCCGTCGCCGGGCAGGTCGTCCGGAGCCGCCCGAGGCCGAGCCGATCACCGGCCTCGGGCGCCGTGGGAAACTGGACCGGTGAGACGGCAGAACCTCGACGACCTCGTCCGGCTGCGGCGGTCCCGCGACCGGATGGACCGCGACTACGCCGAACCGCTCGACGTCCCGGCGCTGGCGCGCGACGCCCTGATGTCGCCCGGCCATTTCTCCCGCAGCTTCCGCGCCGCATTCGGCGAGACGCCGTACAGCTACCTGATGACCCGCCGCATCGAGCGGGCCAAGGCGCTGCTGCGGCGCGGCGACCTCACGGTGACCGAGGTCTGCTTCGCGGTCGGCTGTACGTCGCTGGGGTCGTTCAGCTCACGCTTCACCCAGCTGGTCGGCGAGAGCCCGAGCGCCTACCGGTCCCGGAGCCACGACCACGGCGCCGCCATCCCGGCGTGCATGGCCAAGATCCACACACGGCCGGTCAGGAACGGAGAAGCGGGCCGCGCCGCCCGGCCGTAGCGTGAATCGCATGGATATCACGCTTTCCCAGTGCTTCATCGCCGTCGACGACCACGACAAGGCGATCGCCTTCTACCGCGATGTGCTCGGCCTTGAGGTACGCAACGACGTCGGGTTCGAGGGGATGCGCTGGGTGACCGTCGGGGCACCCTCACAGCCGGACGTGAACATCGTCCTGGAACCGCCCGTCGCCGACCCGAACGCCTCACCGGCCGACAAGCAAGCCATGGCGGAACTGATGGCCAAGGGCCTGCTGCGCGGCGTCATCTTCGCGACGGACGACTGCGACGCCACCTTCGAGCGCATCAGCGCCGCGGGCGGCGAGGTGCTGCAGGAGCCGATGGACCAGCCCTACGGCGTCCGCGACTGCGCGTTCCGCGACCCGGCCGGCAACCTGCTGCGCTTCACCCAGCCACTCAGGAAGTGAGGCCCCCTGTTCAGGGGTCCGGGCGTGCCAACCTCGACAGGGAACCGGTCAGCGGACGCCATCGGGCCTCACCTCCAGGTAGGCCACTGTGCGCTGTCGCCGGGCATCGTTCACGGCCACCAGGCGTTCCCAGGTCCGTTTGTCCAGCGTCTCGGCCCACTCGGCCATCGATCGCACCGCGAACCCGTCGTGCTCGTCCGGGTCCAGCGTGATCCGGGCGATGTCCTCGGCGGTGAGCCGACCGCCGTCGAACGCGAACCCGATCTTCGCGACCGGCCATTGCCCCGGCGAATGCCAGAACACCGCCAGCATCCGAGGCCGCCCGGTGAAGACGATCCCGGTCTCTTCCCGGCATTCCCTGACGGCCGTCTCGAACGGCGACTCGCCCTCGGCATCGGTGTTCCCACCCGGCCACTGCCACCGGCCCGAATGCTGCGCGAGCGACGAGTGCAGCTGCAATGGGCGCCCCTCGGTGTCGGTGAAGAACAGGCAGGCGTAGGCCGCGTGCATCGGCAGCGTCTTGACGTACTGCTCAGGTGGAACCCACTGGTTGGCCAATTTCTCCTCCTCAGGTCGGAGACGAGCGATCAGCGTGGCCGCGTCCACGACGCCGAACACCGCGTGATGTGGTCGCACCCCGCCCTCGGGCACGAGGATGCCCTCATGCAGCCAGGCGAATGCCCCGGTCACCGGACGTCCTCAAGATCTCTGCGCGCAATATTGCGCGAAGCCCCTCCCCGACCGGTATGGCATGAGTATGGTGGACGTATGGCGAAGAAGAAGATCACCATCACGCTGGACGAACACAAGGTCGCCGAAGTCGAGCGCCTCGTCTCGGCGAGCAGTCGCGACGAGGCCGCTTCCACGTCCGCGTGGATCGAGGACGCCGTCACCGCCAAACTGGCCCAGGCCGAGCGAGCCCAGCGCGCCCTGGACTGGCTGGTCGACCGGGCGCAGACCGAGAACCCCGGCGAATGGGATGCGGCACTCGCCGCCGTGAAGGCAGCCGACGAGCGCCACGGCTTCACCCGTACCGAGGGGAAGCACGCCGCGTGAGCAGCGGATACGTCCTGGACCACACCGCGGTACGCGCGCTCGCTCACGGCAACATCTATATGGCCGCCCGGGTGTTCCGTTCCGTGCAAGTAGTACAGCCCCTGTACGTCCCCGCAGCCGCCTTCGCCCAGGGCCTCGCCGACAGCACACTCACCGAAGTCGAACAACAGCTCCACGACGCACTGAGCGCACCCTGCTTCATCTTCCGCCCCCTGGACGAAGCATCGTGCTGGGCAGCAGCCCAGATCGCCCACGAGCGCGCAACCGACATCGCCACCGGCCACACAGCACACCTGGCCCTCGGCTCCGGCTTGCCGGTCCTGACCCACAACCTGGATACGTACAAACGCATCGACGCACGCATCGTTGTCGAGCCCATCAGCTGACCTGTGCGCCGAGTGCCACCTGAGCCGTCCAGAGCCCTCCTTCAGGGCGACCAGGTGGTAACGAAGTAGCAAAGCCGTTCAAACGACGCAGGTCGCGAAGTGTCCGCTCCGCGCAAGCGGAGGTGAGCCAAAGAGCAACGTACCCACACAGTTGGCGGTGCCGCCTGCACAGCATGTCTGGCAGCAGCCACAGTTGATGTCGACAACGACGCGTTGCACCGGCCGAGCCACGGCCACCTCCCCGGCACTCGCCGTCAGAAGTTCAACGGCTGGACGAACGTGGGAGAGCCGCCGCCCGCCGGGCCGCCGCTGATGAGGCCGACGCCGGTGGTCTTGGCGTAGACCGGGCCGCCGGAGTCGCCGCCGTTGCCGGTCTGGCTGCTCTCGGCGAGGCCCAGGACGGCGCCTTCCGGGTAGTTGACGGTGACGTTGGTCGCGATGATCGTCCCGCATTGCACGCCGCTGGTGGCTCCGGTGCCGCAGACCGACTGGCCCGGCTGGGGTTGGGCGAAGCCGGTGATCGGGGTGGTGCCTCCGGTGCCGTTGACCACGTCGTCGGCCAGGGTCCAGCCGGGGGCGGGGGTGATGACGGTCCAGTCGGATCCGGGGAATTTGTGATCGCTGACGGTGCCGAGCAGGTTGCCGGTCGCGTCGTACCAGGTGGACGCGGCTGCGGCGCAGTGTCCGGCGGTTGTCACGGTGCCGGCGCGATAGTCGTTGAAGCCCCCGGTGCATTCGTAGACGCTGCCTCCGGTGCCGCTGAGGATCGGGCTGCCGCCGTGGAACGTTCCGGCCGCGCGGCCTTCCGGAGTGGAGGTGGGGGCGGGGACTCTGGCCACCCAGGACGACACCGCGTGGTCGACCTCGGCGATCGCGGTCAGGTCGGGGCTGTCCCCCGCGATGGTGACGAACTCCCGGGTGAACGCGTCGCCGGCGCCGCGCAGTACCGCGATGGAGACCTTGCACTGGCCGGGGTCGATGTACCAGTACTGTGCCTGGCCGGCTTGCCGGTTGACAGCGAGTTGATCGAGCTGCCCTTGGAGCGCGCGCAGGTGATCCATCTGTGTGGTCGAGCAGGTTACGGCGTGCGTGCGGGCGGGCGCGACGGACGTTGCCCCGGCGGGCCCGCCGAGCGTGGAAATCATCAGCATTGCGGCAGCGGCGAGCAGCACCTTTTGGGCCGGGTGACTCATGGAGGACAGCTCCTTCGACGGACGGAGCCGGATTGGGCGGAGGCATGTCTCCAGCGCCACGGAATGGTTTCTGCATATGTGGCACCCGGCTGAACGGCTGACGCTTCATCATCCCAAAGCCCGATGAAACGACAGAGGAAATGGTGCGGGCTGTTCGGGTGAGGGCGTCTCCGCGTATACGTGCAATTCGGCGGGCAGAACGGCACGCGAGCGGGGGTTCATATCCCCGCTCGCGTCATTTCACGGCGAATGGCTCCCGTACAGGGCGAGCCGTCATCACGACCAGACGCCGGGGCCGCCACCGAGCCACTCAATCTCCGACGGATCGTCCAGCCGGACCTCGTCCGGGTCGGACCCCGCCCGCCGCAGGAACTCGATCACGTCGACGACTCCGTACGCCACGCCGAGATTCTCCGCGCCGACCGTCACTCGCCGCCCGCCCGACGGTGTCGGCGGGTGGACGACGATGCGCGGATGTCCGGCCACCTCTCCATCGTCGGTCCGGGCCTGGCGGAACGCATCCGGGGCGGTGCCTGTGCGCCTCGGAGCCCTCGGGCTCGCCGGGAGGGCGCTGCCGACCGCCCCGCCGGACCGGCCCGTCCCCCGGTCGGGGGATACGGGACCAGCCGACGGACGGGCCGGTGGTGGGACGGCATCAGCAGGTGCTGTCGCGCTGTACTGGCAGCAGACCGGCACAGCTCCGGCCTGCGAGAACCTTGATGTCGTCGCCCGTCCGGCGGGCCTGGAGGAGCACGTGGTGTCGAAGAGTTCCCCTCACGGGCCCGTGGCCGGGCCTGGTCGGCGGCAGCGGCTGGTGCTGGCCAGTTGCTCGATGAGCATCCTGATCGTCGTCCTGGACTTCACCGCCCTGAACGTGGCCCTGCCCACCGTCCAGCGGGAACTGCACGCGTCGGTCTCCGGACTGCAGTGGACGCTCGCCGCCTACGGGCTCGTCCTGGCCTCGTTGCAGATGGTCGCCGGGTCCACCGGTGACCGGATCGGCCGCCGCCGTACCTTCCAGGCCGGACTGTGGATCTTCACCGTCGGGTCGGCGCTGTGCGCGGTGGCCCCCACCCTGGAGTGGCTCGTGGCCTTCCGGGTCCTCCAGGCCGTCGGCGGGGCCGTGCTGAGCCCCGTCTCCCTGTCGATCATCACGCACACCTTCCCCGACGACCGGGAACGGGCCCGTGCCATCGGTGTGTGGAGCGGCGTCGCCGGGATCGCCCTGGCCGCGGGGCCGCTGCTCGGCGGTGTGCTGGTCGGCAGCGCAGGCTGGCGGTCGATCTTCTGGCTCAGCGCGCTGGTCGCTCTGGCCGCCCTGGCGCTCACCGCCCGCTGCGTGCCCGAGTCGCGGGCCCTGCGCCCGCAGCCGGGGGATCCGATCGGCCAGGTGCTGGTCGTCACGCTGCTCGCCCCGCTCGTCTACACGATCATCGAGGCCCCGGGGCGCGGCTGGGACGACCCGATGATCCTTACGTGCGGTACGGTCGCCGTCCTCTCGCTCCTCGCGCTGGTGGCCTACGAGCGCCGGCGTACCGAGCCGCTGCTCGACCTCCGGTTCTTCCGCAGTGCGCCCTTCAGCATGGCGGCCGTCATCGCCTTGTGCGCCATGGGTGCCTGCGCGGGGTTCCTCTTCCTGAGCACGCTCTATCTCCAGGACGCCCGTGGGTTCTCCGCTCTGCGGACCGGCCTGTGGCTGCTGCCGATGGCGGCCATGACCATGGTGTTCGCCCCGTTGTCCGGGCGGCTCACGGGCAGTCGCGGGCCGCGGCTGCCCCTCGTGCTCGCCGGGGTGGCGACGGCGGCCGGCGGGCTGATGTTCACCGTCCTGAACGCCGAGTCCTCCTCGGGCCTGCCGCTCCTCGCCGGATATGTGCTCATCGGCATCGGCTACAGCCTGGTCGCCGCGCCGATCACCCACATGATCGTCTCCGGCATGCCGCCGGCCCGGGCCGGGGTCGCCGGGGCCATCGCGATGACCAGTCGTCTCTGCGGCCAGTCGCTCGGCGTCGCGGTCACCGGTGCCGTCCTGGCCGCGAGCCTGCACCACACCACCCACACCACGGTGGGCGCGTTCGCGGAGGCCGGCCGTCCGGCCTGGTGGATCCTGACCGGCTGCGGTGCCGTCGTCGCCCTCCTCGGCGTATGCGCCACCACGCCCTGGGCCCGGCGCACCGCCGACCGCGCGGCCGCCCTCTTCCCCGCGTCTCCGGCCGCCCCGGGGACCGGTCCCGCACCGGCCGAGGATTCCCCGCGTCATTGAGGCCGTGCGGGATGCGCCCGGCCGTGGATGCGGGCCGCGTCCTCGTACGGCATGTCCAGCGTGCGGGCCAGCCACTCCGCGGAGAATCCCTCGCAGCCGAGGACCCATGCCGCGTGCACGCGGCCGTCGTACCGCGCGCCGGGAGGAGGCGTCGCCAAGGAGGATTCGGGGTCGTCCAGCAGGTATTCGGCCGGGGTGCCGCCGAGGGTCAGTCGTACGGTGGGCAGCGGCGGCCGGGACCGTACCAGGACTCCCGGCAGGGCTTCCGGCTCCGTGTTCTCTGCGGCGGGCGGGGTGTCCGCCCGGCCGTTCGGAGGGCGCAGGACGCGGGCGTCGGGGATGGCCTTGGCGCAGTGCGCGCACATCTCGGCGAGGCTCCATACGCGGCCCGCGCAGGTGTGGGTGATCACTTGGTGGACCGCACGGCCCTGGCATCCGGGGATGGACCAGGCGTGCCACGAGCAGTTCTCCTCGCCGCAGCGGCACTCGGTCGCCGGTGGCACCGGCCCGGCCGCGTGTCCGTGGGATGCGAGGTGGCCCGCCGCGGCCGTGCGGGCGGCCGTGGGTGAGGGCAGCGGGATCCGTCCGGGGCGGCATCCGGGCTCGGAGCAGCGGAGCGTCATGGGGCCGGGCCGCGGATACCAGTCCGAGGTGATCCGCACGGTCCAGAGCCGACCGGTGTGCTGTTCGGTGTGCTTCACCACGTCTGCCTCCCAGGCCGGATCCGCGCTTCGCGCACGGGCGTTCGCCTCAGGTTGCGGTTCCGGGGCGGGTTGGCGGCATCCTCCGCCGAGGGGATTGCCCGGCCGGTCGGCCGGTCCACCGATCGGTGGAGTCAACAGGGCCCGAATTCAAGGCTTATGCAGTAATTTGCCCGGGAAAAATTGCTACGTCCCGAATTACCGAAGGCGGAGCGCATTCGCCGCACCGCTCGCCCGGAATGAGATGACCTCCGATGGACGCGCACATCCACACGCTCCCCCGTACGGCGACGGTTCCTGTCGCCGCCGTCGACGCGCAAGGGGCCGTCGCTCTCTGGAGCCCCGCGGCCCGGCAGTTGCTCGGCTACACCTCCGGCGAGATCGTCGGACGCCCCGCCGCCCTCCTGCTCGCCGCGCCCCTGCCCGAACCGGCCCGGCGCTCACTGATGGAATCCACACCGTGGCGAGGCGTCGTACCGGCCCGCCACGAGGACGGCAGCACCATGCACGTCACCGTCGAGACGTGCCCGAGCGGAAACGGCCCTGTGCGGTGGGTTCTTCTGGGTGCCGCCACGGCCGACGCCGCACCGCAGGACGTGATGAGCGCGACCCTCAAGGAATGGACGTACGACCAGTCGCCGTTCGCCCTCTCCACCTATGACCACGAGAACCGGCTGACGAGCGTCAACGCAGAAATGCTCCGCCTTTCCGGCAGCGGCACGGAAGAGGAGATGCTGGGGCGGCGCATCGAGGAAATCCATCCCGGGCCCCCGTTCGACACCTTCGCCGACCTGATGGACCAGGTGCTGCGCACCGGGAAACCTCTTCGTACGGACACCTTTTTCCGGTCCCCCGGCGATGCCCGGAAACGCGCCTGGGCGTCCTTCTTCAATCCGCTCAAGGACCGGGACGGGCGGGTGCGGGGAGTGTCCACCGCTGCTCTCGACGTCACGGAGCAGTACCGGGCCCAGCAGTGCCTGGCGCTGGTGAACGACGCCGGGGCCCGCATAGGCACCACCTTGGACACGACCCGTACCGCCCAGGAGTTGGTGGACGTCACGGCCGGGCGGTTTGCCGACTTCGTCAGCGTCGACCTGCTGGACTCCGTGGTCCAGGGTGAGGAACCGCGGCCCGGTCACATCGACGGCACCGCCCCGCTCCACCGGGCCGCCGCGCACGACGGCGCGCTCCGGCCGCCGTACGGAACCGGCGAGACGCATTCCTATCTGCCGCACTCGCCGACGGCCCGTGCCCTGGCCTCCGGTGTGCCGTCGCTGCACCGCATCGGCGAGCCGGGCTTCGGTCAGTGGGTGAGGGACACTCCGGCTCTCCCCGACCGGGTCCGCGCCCGCGGGGTCCACTCCGTGCTCGCCGTGCCGCTGAGCGCCCGCGGCATCGCCCTGGGCCTGGCCCTGTTCGTACGGCAGGGGGACTCCCCGCTGTTCGACGCGAACGACCTGTTGCCCGCGCGGGAGATCGCGGCCAGGGCCGGGGTGTGCATCGACAACGCGCGGAGGTACACGCAGGAGCGCGCGGTCGCCCTCACCCTCCAGCGCAGCCTGCTCCCCAGCCGGCTGCCGGACCAGGACGCGGTGGAGGTCACCTCCCGGTATCTGCCGGCCTGCGCCCAGGCGGGCGTCGGGGGCGACTGGTTCGATGTCATCCCGCTGTCCGGTGCCCGGGTCGCGCTCGTCGTCGGGGACGTCGTGGGCCACGGCCTCCAGGCGTCCGCCGTCATGGGCCGGCTCCGTGCGGCGGTCCGCACCCTCGCCGACCTCGAACTGCCGCCGGACGAGCTCCTCACCCACCTCGACGACCTCGTGATCCAGCTGGCGCAGGACCGGGCGGCCGAGTGCGCGGACGGCTCACGGGAGGCGGCGCGTGAGACGGGCGCGACCTGCCTGTACGTGGTCTACGACCCGGTGTCCCGGATGTGCGCGCTCGCCCGTGCCGGGCATCCGGCCCCCGTGCTCGTCTCGCCCGACGGCGCGGCCCGCTACCTGGACATGCCCAGCGGGCCGCCGCTCGGCGTGGGCGGCCTGCCTTTCGAGGCCACAGAGCTGGAGCTGCCGGAGGGCAGCCTCCTCGCCCTCTACACGGACGGACTCGTCGAGGGCGGCGTCGACCATGACATCGGCGTCGGCCTGGACAAGCTGAGCGCGGCCCTCGCGGGCCCCGCCGCACCTCTTGAGCAGAC
Organism: Streptomyces blastmyceticus; assembly: GCF_039521185.1. NCBI lineage: Bacteria > Bacillati > Actinomycetota > Actinomycetes > Kitasatosporales > Streptomycetaceae > Streptomyces > Streptomyces blastmyceticus. The sequence continues at coordinate 114,882 of NZ_BAAABW010000015.1, forward strand.
GTGCGACGCCGTGCTCGACGCGCTGTTGCCCGGCCGGGGCGGGCGGCCGGCCGACGATGTCGCGCTGCTGCTCGCCCGTACGCGGGTCCTGGACGCCTCGTGCGTCGCCGACTGGGAACTGCCCGCCGACTGTGCGGCGGTCGCCGACGTCCGCAGGCGGGCGTCCGGGCAACTGGCCGCCTGGGGGCTGGAGGAGCTGGACTTCACCACCGAGCTGGTCGTCAGCGAGCTCGTGACCAACGCCATCCGGTACGGCCGCGCCCCGATCCGGCTGCGTCTGATTCGGGGCGGCGACGCGCTGATCTGCGAGGTCTCGGATGCCGGCAGTACCTCACCGCGGATGCGGCGGGCCCGGATCTTCGACGAGGGCGGTCGCGGTCTGCTTCTCGTCGCGCAGCTCACCGAGCGGTGGGGCACCCGGTTCACCCCGGGCGGCAAGACCATCTGGGCCGAGCAGCCGCTGGCCGCCGCCGGGTGAGGGCCCGTCGGCGCCTCACCCGGGAGCGGCCGCGGCGTCGAGCAAGTCTCGTACGACGTCGAGCAGTTCGTCCGGGTCGGCCGCCGCGAGTTCGGTGAGCGCTCCGGAGCTGCGTGCGAGGAGGATCCCGGTGAAGGCCGCCACCGCCACTTCTGCCCGCAGTTGGGGCTGCGGCACCCCGTCGCGGGCGAAACGCTCGTGCAGCGGGGTGACCAGCCGTGCGTACAGCTGTTCCCGGGAGGCGTCCTGGACCACGGGGTCGTCGTGGGGCACCAGCGCGGCGCGGACCACCGGGCCCGGGCCCCGGTGCGGTGTCCTGCCCAGCAGCGTGCGCAGCCTGTCCTCCTCGAGGAGGTCGGCGGGCGCGCCGTCTCCGGAACCGGCCTGCATGACCGCGATGTAGAGCTGTGTCTTGCCCCCGAAGTAGCGGGCGATCAATGCCGCGTCGACGCCCGCGCGTTCACCGATGTCCCGGGTGGTGGTGCGCTCGAATCCCCGCTCGGCGAAGAGTTCCGTCGCGGCGTCGAGCAGCAGCTCGCGGCTGCGGCCGGCGTCCCGTCGGCGTCCGGAGGGCGCACCGGTGGTCTTCTCCGCGCTCGGCGGTCGCTCGGCCTTCATCCTGTCCTCCGATCGTCCGGGACCGGCCGGGGCGCGAGCGCTCCGTCCCCGGCTGTCGCCGCTTCGCGGCTGCCGTTTTCCACCATCGGCTCCTCGTCCCTGGTCGGGGTGTCCGTCACCACGCCCTGCCGTCGCGGCAGGACGATGGCCACCATCATCGCGGCCGTCCAGATCGCGCAGCCGATGAGGGCGGCGATCAGGTATCCGTCGCCGGACGGGAGGGTGTGCCCGGCGGAGGTGTGGGCCTGGAGCACCGTCGCGCTCAGCGCGCTGCCGGTGGAGTAGCCGACGCAGCGGAGGACCTGGTTGAAGCTGATGGCGCTGCCGGTCTCGTGTGCGGGGACGGAACCGACGATGAGGCCGGGTATGACGGCGAAGGTGCAGCCGACGCCGAGTCCGGCGATGCCCATGGCGAGGAAGAGCTCCCAGAGGCCGCTGTGGGCGAGGGCGAAGCTCAGCATCGAGACGAGTGCCACGGCGCAGCCCAGGGGCAGTACGAGCCGGGTGGAGGTGTGCCGCGTGAGCACCGGCACCACCTTGGCGGCGGCGATGCTGGCGGCCGAGAAGGGCAGGAGGATCAGGCCGGTGACGGCGACCGACGCGCCGAAGCCGTAGCCGGCCGTGGCGGGGGTCTGGGCGAAGCGTGTGACCAGCGACATCAGCAGGTACATCCCGATGCCCGCGATCAGGATGGTCACGTCGGCGGTGAGTACGGTCCGGTCCTTGACGAGCCGGAGGTCCACCAAGGGGTGGGAGGTGCGCAGTTCGTGGACGGTCCACCAGGCCAGGGCGGCGAGCGAGGCCGCGGTCAGGCCGAGCAGGCGCGGTGAGGTCCAGCCCCAGGTGCCCCCTTCGCTGAGTACGAGCAGCAGTCCGGCGAGTGCGGCGCCGAACAGCACGGCGCCGAGTACGTCCAGGGGGTGCGACGTGAGGTGGCGGGTCGGCGGCAGTGCGCGTGCGGCGCCCGCGAGGGCGGCGGCGCTGATGGCCGCTCCGAACCAGAAGGCCGCGTGCAGGCCGAGGGACTGGGCTATCAGGCCGGTCAGGGGGTAGCCGAGGCCGACCCCGGCCACGGTGGTGATCGACAGCAGCGCGACCGCAGGCCGGGAACGGTCCGGCGGCAGGCAGTCCCGGGCGGTGGCGATGGCCAGCGGTGTGAGACCGGCGCCCACGCCCTGCAGCGCCCGTCCCGCGATGAGGGAGCCGAAGCCGAGCTGCAGGGCGGCCAGCACGCTGCCGGCCAGCATGACGGCCGCGGCGCCCAGGATGACCGCTCGCCGCCGGGGTCCGTCGCCGAGCCTGCCCATGGTGGGCGTGGCGACGGCGCCGACCAGCAGGGTGATGGTCAGCGACCACTGGGCGTCGGAGAGCGAGACGTGGTCGGCGGCGGCGATCCGTGGGATCAGCGGCGCGCCGAGGCTGCTGACCACCGCCACCGCCATGCCGAGGAAGACCAGGGCGGCCACCAGTGTCCGCGGCCCCCGCGTGGCCGGTGCCAGTTGCGTTCCCATGCCGCACCTCCTGAGTCATCGAGTGATGTCATCACATGATGACATGCGCGGGAATGCTTGTCAGCAGGTGATGACATGAGCGGTGCACCGCGGGCGGATGACGTTCCACCGGTGGGTCCACCGGCCGGTGGACTCCCTCGCGGGGCCGTCGTTTCTAGGGTTTTTGTCGGCAATCACGCCATATCGAACCCGAAGGGCGGCAGCATCATGACGAATCCCGCAGGCCGAGTGATCGTCGGAGTGAAAGGGTCACCGGACAGCCTCCCGGTGCTGCGACGCGCCCTGGACGAGGCCCGTCGGTACGGCGCGGAGCTGCACGCCGTGATCGCCTACCGGGTGCCCGAGGGCTCGGCCACCGGACCCTGCCTGCTGGGCGGGCCCGGGGCGATGGACGAGGAGCGCCGGACCGCGGCCCTCACCCTCCACCAGACGTGCCTGACGGCCCTCGGCGACTCCTTCGGCGGCGTCGACTTCACCGCGGTCGTGGCCCTCGGCCGGCCGGACACGGTGCTGGTGGACCACGCCGACCGGCAGGACGACATCCTGGTCATCGGCACGGGCTCGGCGGGCCTTCGCCCGCACCTGTTCGGCGGTTCGGTGGCCCGCGACTGCGTCCGGCACGCCCGGTGTCCGGTCCTGCTGGTGCCGCCCTCCGAACTGGCCCGCGAGTACCGCAAGGGGCTGCGCCGCTGGAACGGCTGGGTCAGGAGGCAGGCCGACGAGATCGCCTGCGCGGCCGTACGCCACGACATCAGCCGCCTCTGAGCGCCGATCCGAGCCGCCCGGCGCGGCCGGACCGTTCCACCGATCGGCTTCCGCGTTTCCCCCGGGCCCTCGCCCACCGGCCGGATCCCCACGGGCACACGCGGTCCGTAGCGTCGAGAGCACAGACCCGATGGCACCCCGAGGGGTGCCCCCGAGAAAGGTGCAAGGACATGTCGGAGATCGTGCAGCGCGTCGTCGTCGGCGTGAACGGCTCGGCGGGCAGCGTGGCGGCCCTCCGGCAGGCCGCGCAGGAGGCCGCCCGCCACGACGCCGTCCTGTGCCCGGTGATCGCCTGGACACCGCCGGGCGGAGAGGCGGCCGACGCCGTCAACCCCGCCCCCTCGGACGTCCGTGCCCACTGGGAGCGCGCGGCCCGGAACCGGCTGACGAAGACCTGCGACGACGCCCTCGACGCGGACACGCGCCGACGCCTGAAGATCTACCCCCGGATCGTCCGCGCCCAGGCGGGTCCGGCGCTGGTGGCGTGTTCCCGCCACGAGAACGACATGCTCGTGATGGGGGCGGGCAGCCACGGCCCCGTACACCGTTTCTTCCACGGCTCGGCGAGCCGGCACTGCCTCAAGCACGCCCACTGCCCGGTGCTCGTCGTCCACTCCGAGGAGACGGACGGGAAGGCCGTGGCGGACAGCGGGACGGAGTCCCGTCCTCGCCTTGTCCCGGCGGCCGGCCCGGCGCACCCCCAGCGCTGAGCAACGAGAACGCCGGGGCTCACTGCCCGGTGCCGCCCGCCAGCTTCCGCTCGTATCTCACCTCCGGGAAGGACCAGCTGTGGTCGATCACCTTGACCCCGAAGATGCGGAGTCGAGCGAAGAACGACCCGTTCAGCTCCAGCCCCGCGTAGAGCCCCCAGTCGGCCTTCACGTCCTTCGGGGGCGTGCCCTCGGCGGACCCGGTGGCCGTGGCCTTCAGATAGGGCATGGCGTCGGCCTCGACGCCGACCGAGCCGTACAGGCCCAGCCGGGTGTGGCTGCCGATGCCCGCCTTGGCGGTGGCCGCGCCCCGGATCCGGGCCGGGGTGCCCTGCATGGTCGGCTCGGGGCTCGTCAGCGCGGACCAGCCCTTGTCCGCGTCGTAGCGGGCGCCGACCTCCAGCCGCCCGTCGGTGCGCTGCTCGGCGTCGACCGTGATCTTCCCGTCGGCCGAGACGTCGTAGAAGTAGTCGACCTTGAGGTTGAGCACGATCGGCACCGGCCCCAGCCAGACGGTCTTGTCGACGTCGACCTCGGCGGCCGGGATGTGCAGCGGCTTGTGGCCGGTGTCGTACGAGGCGGAGCCCTCCGCGTGGACCTTGACCCCGGCGCCGTAGTCCGCGGCCACGCCGATCTCCGCCCTGGACGGGGCGTAGCCGTACCAGTGGGCCCGCTCGTAGGAGAACAGCATCTCGGGGTGCAGCTCCATCGACGCGGACAGCGCAGAGGAGTTGCCCTGTGTCGGCTTGACGCCGTCGGGCATGGGCACGTCCACGTCGAGCCGGATGCCCTGGCCGCCGGCCTGCCCGGCAGTGGCCTTCCCGCCGTTGGTGAGCGACTTGACCTTGAGGTCGGCGGCGGTCAGCGGAGTGCGGAGGTCGGCCTTGGCGTCGCCGAGCGCGTCGACCAGGTCCGCCGGTGCGGTGTCCACGGCCACCGAGCCGTCGGCGGCCGGCCGGGTGGCCACCACCTTCACCAGGGCACCGTGGGGCGCCACCGGGGTGGCCGGGCTCGCGATGACGTCCCCGGGACGCAACTGCGCTGCGGACGCTTGGCCGTTGGCCGCCTTGCCGGCGGACAGGACCGCGTGGCCGCCCGCCTCGTCGTACCCGGTCAGGCGGGTGTCGCCGACCGGTACGGCGGTGGCGGGGCCGTCCGCCCCGCCGCGGACGACGGTCACGGCGTCCTTGTCGGCCGGACCGTCCGCGGCCGTCAGGGCCGGTGGAATCCGGTCCGCCGGGCCGGGCCCGGCGGCCGCCGCCGGTATCGCGGACAGCGGGACGGCGATTCCCGTGACGAGAAGAGGTACGAGCAGATGACGGGCGCTGAACTTCATGGATTTCCCTCGCGGTGAAAGGCCGCATCCGGCCCGCGGCTTCAAAGGGCCGCGCGTTGACCCGATGACTCAACCCCGGTACGAGAACGAGTTCAAGGAGAATTCGTCCAAGGAGAGATAGGCACGTTCTATGGAGCCGAATCACGGCGCGGGAAATCTTTCCCTCCGCCAGCTGGAATACCTGGTGACCGTCGCCCGCGAGGGCCGGTTGACGCGGGCCGCCGAAAAGCTGCACGTGACCGAACCCACCATCTCCCAGCAATTGCGCGCCCTTGAGCGGACCATCGGCATGCCTCTCCTGGAGCGGCACCCGGACGGCGTCCGCCCGACCGGACCGGGCGAGGCGTTCCTGCCGTACGCCCGGTCGGCGCTGCGGTGCGCCAACGAGGCCGCCACGGCGGCGCGCGCGGCCGCCGCGGGCACCTGCCGGACCCTGCGGATCGGGACGGTGCGCGCGGGGCTGCCCGGGGTGCTGCTGCCGGGGGTCCGCCAGTGGGTGGCGTCCCGGCCGGGCACATCACTGACCCTGCGTCCGTTCGGCGACAGCCGGTCGCTCCAGGAGTCCGTGGCAGCGGGCACGGTGGACCTCGGGGTCGGACCGCGCCCGGTCGGCTGGACCGGGTCGATCCACACCGTCTGCACCGAGGAGTACGTGCTCGTGTGCGCCGACGACGACCCGCTGCGCGAGGGCGAGGCCCACTTGGAGGACCTGGCCGACCGGCACTGGATCGGCTACGGCGGCGTCGGCCGGAGCCTGGGGGACGTACTCGCCGACGCGTGCGGCGACCGCCGGTTCCGGCCGCGGGTCGCCCTGGAAGTGGCACAGGCGGAGGCCGCCGTGGCACCCGCGGCACAGGGCGTCGGGCTCGCGCTCGTACCGCGGGACGTGCTCGACGCGGAGCAGCGCCGGTCGGCCGTCCCCCTGGTCCCGCGGCTGCTGCGGGAGATCACGGTCTACACCGCTCCGCACCCGCCCGCTGATGCGGCCGCCTGCTCCGAGGCACTCGCCGCCGGGGCCCTGCCGTCACACACCTCTCAACGCTCCGGCGTTCCAGAAGCAGCAGGAGTTGATCGCGGCGTGGAAGGCCGGGCACCGGTCGGTCAGCGGAGGAACGGGTCGACGGCGACGGCGGTGAACAGCAGGGAGATATAGCTGATCGACCAGTGGAAGAGGCGCATCTCCTTCAACTTCGCGCCACGGAGGCCGGCTCCGGCCCGGGCGTGGAGCGCGTGGGCCTCCCGGAGCCAGCAGCCGCCGAGCCCGACCGCCGCGCAGGTGTAGAACCAGCCCACCAGGCCGAGCGGCCACAGCGAGAGGGACATGGCGACCATCAGCCAGCTGTACACCACGATCTGGCGGGTCACCACGGTGGTGCCGGCCACCACCGGGAGCATCGGTACACCCACGCGCTCGTAGTCGGCCCGGGTCTTCATGGACAGCGGCCAGTAGTGGGGCGGGGTCCAGAAGAAGACCACCAGGCAGAGTGCCACCGCCGTCCAGGACACCGAGTCCGTCACGGCCGACCAGCCGATCAGGACCGGCATGCCACCCGCGATGCCGCCCCAGACGATGTTCTGCGAGGTGCGCCGCTTGAGCAGCATGGTGTAGATCACCGTGTAGAAGAGCAGCGCGCCGAACGCGATCAGCGCCGAGAGCGGGTTGACCAGGAACCAGAGCCAGCCGACCGAGGCGAGGGCGAGCGCACTGGCGAAGACCAGGCACTCGCGCGGGGAGACCACCCCGGTGACCAGGGGCCGGCTCGCGGTGCGGTCCATCCGCGCGTCGATGTCCCGGTCGAGGTACATGTTGAACGCGCAGGCGCTGCCCGCGGACAGATAGCCGCCGGTGCAGGTGGCCAGCACCAGCGCCAGGTCGGGGACGCCCTGGGCGGCCAGGAACATCACGGGGATGGTGGTCACCAGCAGCAGCTCGATGATCCGCGGTTTGGTCAGCGCGACGAACGCGGCCACTCGGGCCGCGGAGGTCGGGCGATGCGGTACCGGGAGTTCGCCGGGGTGCGAGGGAGAGCCGGGGTCCGGCGGGGAGGCGTGCGCGGTCCTGTCGAGGACGGGATCCATGATGCGGAACCTTGCGGGGAGAACCTGGTGGCCCTGGCCGTCGTGCCGGGTCCCACAGCCGTCGAAGGGCGGTGGGCGGCAGGGAAATCGAGGCACAGCCACCCCGACCCGGGTTGCGTGGCGCAGTAGGTCGGACGCCCCGAAGCTATCACTGCCCGGAACGCGGCCGGAGACCTGCCCCGCCCGCTCCCCGACGCCGGCGCCGGGATAGGGGAATTCTATTTCCCTGTAGAAATTCACCACCAACCGCGCGCCTTTGCCGGGTCTTTGTGTTCCTTTCAGCAGCACGCACGGCACTGTGGCTGTGCGGAATAAGGAACCGCACATTCCAGACCGACCGAAAGTCCAGAGGTGACGATATGGCGAACTTCCGCATGGGAAAGAGAGGGCGCATTCTGCTCGTGGCCGCAGCGGCGGCCACGGCGGTGGGTGCCACCACCCTCCCCGCATCGGCTGCCGACGGCCCCACCGTGGCCGATGTCATGGCGAGCTGTGCCAGCGGCGACGACGTCAGCAGCTGCAATTTCACCAACCCGGAGATCCAGAAGGCGTATCTGGGGAATTTCCACCAGGTGTCGGACACGCTCTACAACTGCAGCACTTCGGATGCCACGCAGGGCCTGAGCTGGTCCGACAAGGTGGGGTCGACCGACTCGGCGGAGGTCTCGATCACCGCCGGCGGAAAGATCGCCGGACTTGTCGACCTCAGTGTCACCGCGAAGTACGGGCATTCCTGGACCACGGAGCATTCGGACGGCGGAAACATGGGCATGACCGTCAAGCCCGGTGAGGTCGGCTGGATTTCCCGGGCCCAGGTCATGCAGGAGGTCAAGGGGAAGTGGGATCTCTGGTACAAGCACACGCACTGGGGCCACTACAACTGGTACTGGAACGACACCGTCACCAGCCCCGCGCCCAATGACACGGACGGCGTCAAGAGCGCCGTGGTCATCAAGACCCGGCCGATGACCGATGCCGAAAAGGCGTCGTGCGGCTCCCAGAACGGGAAGGTGTTCCTCTCCCCGACCAAGGTGGAGGTCCCGAAGCAGGACAAGGCACCTCACGCTCCGGGCACGCCCACCCCGGGCACGAACGACACCCCGCCCGCGCAGGAGGCGAACGACAAAAAGCAGTGAGGTGAACCGCATCCCGAGCGAACACCCCACGCCCTGGGACACCGGCCGGTCCGGACGCAGCTGTCGACCGACACGCTGCGTCCGGCCGCGCCCGTCCCGACGGCCGACAGGTCCTCGGACGACCGGCGTCCACGGGCCGTACGGCTCACCGCCCGGCCGCCGCGCCCCCGCTCAGCGCGGGTTCCCCGACCCGGTGGGGTTCCTCCTGGCGCACCGCGCCCAGCCGGCGCAGGCCGGACAGCACGATCACGACGGCGCAGCCCGCGCAGCCGACGGGCACCACGAAGGCGGTGTGCGCGCCGAGCCGGTCGACGGCCCACCCGGCCAGCAGGGTTCCCAGGGACATCCCGACGCTGAGCCCGGACAGCAGCCATGTCAGACCCTCGTTGAGCCGTGCCGCCGGCACCAGCCGCTCCACCAGGCTGTTCGCGGTGATCATGCTGGGTGAGACGAAAACGCCCACCACCATCAGCACGACGGCGAGTTCGGGCAGGCTGCGGACGAACAGCAGCGGCACCGTGCACAGCGCCAGCGCTCCCATGCCGGCCAGCATCCGCACCGGCAGCCGGGAGTTGAGCCGTACGGCACCCGTCACCAGTCCGGCCAGGCAGCTGGTGGCGGCGAGGCAGGCGAGGGCGACGGACGCCTCGGACTTGTGTCCTTGTTCGGCGGCGAAGGCGACGCAGGTGAGGTCGAAACCGCCGAAGACGCAGCCCAGGGCGGCGAAGGTGAGTGTCAGGGTCCGCAGGCCCGGGTTCCCGAGCACCGACGGGCCGTGAGCGGTGTCCCGCTCGGCCGGGGCCGGTTCTGTGCGGCGCTGCGAGGTGACGGCGACCGTGCCCACCAGGGCGAAGGCCATCGCGCACAGCACCCCCGCCTCGGGGAGGACGGCCGTGGCCAGGGTGAGGGCGAGGATCGGGCCGATCATGAAGGTCATTTCGTCGGCCACCGACTCGACGGAGAAGGCGGTGTGGAGCCTCGGGCCGTTCCGGTACATCGCGGTCCACCGCGCGCGGAGCATGCCGCCGATGTTGGGTATCGCCCCGGCGGCGATCACACATGGAAAGTCCGCCCACGGCGTGCTGCCCGTACCGCTGCACACCACGAGCCCGGTGAGCCCGAGCAGTGCCACCGCCAGGGCGGGGTGGGCGGCCCGGCGCTGGCCGTGGCGGTCGATGCACCTGGCCACCATCGGGCCGAGCACGGCGATGGACACCGAGAAGACGGCGCAGACGGCACCGGCGAGCGCGTAGTCACCGGTCCGCTGGGAGAGCATGCCCACGATCCCCAGGCCGACCATCGCCCGGGGCGCGCGGGCGAGCAGACCGGCCGCGGCGAGCGGCTTGGCTCCGGGCGTGGCGAAGAGGTCGCGGTACGAGCCGAGCACGGATAACTCCCAGGGATTTCAGGCAGGGTGACGCCGCATCAGGATGTGCGGATGCGCGGATGACGTGCCACTCACGCCCGATGGGCGGCGGCAGAGGGCGTACGGCGGCGCCGACGGGTCCGATGACATCGGCGCCGCTCTCACCCCATGCTGCACCGGGGTTCCAGGGGGCGTGCGGGTCCGGACAGCCGAAGGGGCGGATGACGTGCGGCCCTCCGATCGGTGGAGAGGGCGTCCACCACCGGGTGGACCGAACGAGGGATCCACCGCGGGGAGCCGCATACCTAGCGTGGAAGACGTCAGACTCACCCGCTGCGGCGGGACCGCACGGGATCGGAAAGGAAAAGGAAATGCAGAACTCAGTACGGCGTGTCGTGGTCGGGGTGGACGGTTCGGCAGGAAGCATCGCCGCGCTGCGGCAGGCCGCGGGAGAAGCCCGCCGCCATCACGCCGAACTGCGCCCGGTCCTCGTCTACTCCTCCCCCCAGGGTGACTACATCGACATGATGTGGCCGCCGGACCCGGAGATGGCACGGGAACTGGCACACCAGGCACACGATGACCTGATGTGCGCCTGCGAGCGCGCCGGCGGCCTGCCGGACGACGTGCCCTGCGACCCGGTGGTGGCCCGCGGACAGGTGGGCCCGCTGCTGGTGGAGGCCGCGGCCGAGGACGGCGACCTGCTCGTGGTGGGCGGTGGCTCGCAGAGTGCGGTGCACCGCTTCCTGATGGGCTCGGTGAGCCGCTACTGCCTGCGGCACGCCCCCGGGCCGGTGCTGGTCATACCTCCGGAGGACTCCGTCGCCCCCGAGGAGACCGCGGCCCCGGCCGCCTCCGCCGGCTCGCCGGACGACAGCACCGCACCCCGAGGGGCGTGGCTGAAGCGGGCCTGGTCCGACGGCCCCCTGCACAGCGTCCATCACCTGTGATGCGTGCGGGACGCCCACTTCTGCCGCAGAACACGTGGAGCGGGGTCTGTCTCGCCCTCTTCCTGGTCGGGATCGGCCTGATCGTCTTCGGCATCTGCGCGACGCCCTCGCCCTCTCCGCCTCCCCCCGGCCCCGCCTCCGTCGCCTCGGCGCCCTCCTCGCCCGGCCCGGCCGCCGCGCCCATGGGCCGCTCCGAGCCGGTGCGGCTGGCCATCCCCTCGCTCGGCGTCTCGGCGCCCGTCATGCCGCTCGGCCTGGAGGCGGACGGCACCGTCGAGGTGCCGCCGATCGAACGCGACGCCCCGGCGGGCTGGTACAACGGCTCGCCGACGCCCGGCGAGGCCGGCGCGTCGGTCGTCCTCGGCCATTCCACCGTGGGCCGGTTCGGCAAGGGCGTGCTCTTCGACGCCGGCCGGCTGGAGCCCGGCGCCCGCGTCGACGTGACCCGGGCCGACGGCAGCACGGCGGAGTTCACCGTCCGCGAGGTGCGCGAGTACACCAAGGCCGGCTTCCCGGCCGACAAGGTCTACCAGGGCTCCGACGCACCGGAGTTGCGCCTGGTCACCTGTGGTGGACCGCGCGACGCCGACCACGGCTACCGCGACAACATCGTCGTGTACGCCGCCCTGACCGGCCACCGGGCCGACCGGTGACGGCGGACCACCGGTCGGGGGACGGCACGGCACCCCATCCGTCCCCCACCCGCCCGACACCGCCACCGCGCGTCCTCGCCCAGGGTTGAAGAAACACCAACTCCCCGATGTCGAACGAAGGATGTCGATCCCCATGCGCAACGCTCTCCTCGTCGCCGGCCCCGCGCTCGCCCTGTGCGGCGCCGTGGCCCTGACACCCGTCGCCTTCGCCTCCACTCCCGACCCGGGCGGCTCGCCCTCCCCCACCCACAGCAGCAGCCCGGGGCCCGTCGTGGGCGCCGCCCGGATCAGCGTGAGCCCCAGTGAGGCACGCACCGGACAGACCGTGCAGATCAGCGGTTCCTGCGCGCCCTACCCGGGGGCGACCGTGAAGTCGGTCGCCTCGCAGGCGGGCCAGGTGACGCTCACCGACCACGACCCCCAGCACATCCGGGGCCGGCTGCACATCACCGCGGGAGCGGGCACGTACCAGGTGAATCTGGTGTGCAGCAACGGCAAGGCCGCCGCCACACTCAAGGTGGACGCCGCACCGGCGCCTCGCCACCACGGCGGAGGCTCCACGACGGGCAACAGCACCCCCGCCACCACGCCCTCCCAGCACCAGGGCACGGTCCCGAAGGGAGCTCCCCGCACCGGTGAGTCCGGCGTGAGCGGAGTGAACGAGGACGCGGCCCTCGCAGGTGTCGGCGCGGCCGGTGCCGCCGCCATGGCGGGAGCGATTCTCGTGGCCGCCCGCCGGAACCACGAGCACGACAGCAGGTGAGCGCCGCTCAGCCCGGACCCATGACAGCGCTGCGCCCCGCGGGGCGCAGCGCTGTCATGGGTCCGGGTTGCGGGTGCCCGGCCATCACTTAGAGTGATCACGTGATCGCATCCCGACCGCGTACGGCATGGCGTCCTCCCTGGATCCCGCGATGACGATCGGCAACCCACTGAAGTGGCTGCTGCGACAGCCCGACGGCCCGCAGCAGCTGCGGCGCGCGCTCTGGGCCGCCCTGGCCGGACTCGGGGCCTTCTACGCGCTGCGGTACGGCTTCGAGCAGCCGGACATGGCGCTCTACGCCCTGTTCGGCGCCGTCCCCCTGACCCTGTTTTCCCAGATCCCGGGCACCGCCCGGCAGCGCACCCGCACGCTCCTCGCGGTGCTGCCGGTCGGCCTGGTCCTCGTCACCGCCGGAACCCTGCTCGCCGCGCACTCCTGGAGCGCCGCCTGCGGCATGTTCGTCGTGACCTTCGTGACCTCCTACCTCGGTGTCGGCGGCCCGGGCCTCGGCGGACTTGCCACGTCCTTCCAGCTCTACTACCTGCTCCCCTGCTTCCCGCCGTACGCCCCCGAGACGCTCGGCCACCGGCTGACCGGGCTGGCCGCCGGCATCCTGCTCAGCGCCCTCGTCGACCGGCTGCTGTGGGCGGGCCCGCGACCGGCCCCGTACCGGCTCCTGCTCGCCGACGCGGTGGAGGCGATGGCCGACTACTGCGCCACGGTGGGGCGCCTCACAGCCGGGGATGCCACCGACATGTCGCACGACCAGGGGCAGGTGGCGCGAACACTGCTCGCCACCCGGATGTCCCAAGTGGCGCCGCCCGAGCGGCCCACCGCGGCGTCGCTGCGCGACCGCGCCCTCTACGACACCCGCGCGACCCTGCGGCACGTCGGCAACCAGCTGGACCGGCTGGCCGCACGGGCCCACAACCCGGATCCCCCCACCGCCCGGCTGCTGGAGCAGACCGCGACGGCCCTTCGGCAGGCGGCACACACCCTGCGTACGGAGGATCCGGCGCCCGCCGCGGCCGACGCCCTGGCCGAGGCGGTGGACGTCTTCGCCGCCGAGCGCACCCGGATCGTCGTCGGCGCCTCGGCCCGGCAGCTGCGGCAGCACGCCATCGCCATCGGCACGGCCGAAGCCACCCTGCTCGTCACCGAAGGCGCCCGGATCGCCTTCGGCGCGCCGCTCGGCGCCCGGTGGCGCCACCCCGGCGGGCCGTTCCGGTACGCGACACTGAGCGCGCCCACCCGCTGGTGGCTGCGGCTGCGGGTCCATCTGACGCCGCGCTCGGTGCTCCTGCAGAACGCCCTGCGCAGCGCCGTCGCCCTGGCCGGTGCCCGGCTGGTCGTCGGCGCCCTCGACCTGCCGCACGGTTTCTGGGTGCTGCTCGCGACGCTGAGCCTGCTGCGCACCTCGGCCTCGGATACGCGGGGCGCGCTCCTGCCCGCTTTCCTCGGAACGGCCCTGGGCGCGGCCGTCGCGGCAGTGCTGGTCATCGCCGTCGGCGATGTCCCCGCCTTCTACATCGCGGTGGCCCCCGTCGTTCTCGTCCTCGGCTTCGGCGTGGGCCCTGTGCTCGGCCCCGCCTGGGTGCAGGGTGCTCTGACCATCACCCTCGTCGTGGTCTTCGCCCAGATCGAACCGCCGGAGCTGCAGATCCCCACCTGGCGGTTCCTGGACGTCGTGATCGGAGGTTCCCTCGGCGCGGCCGCCAGCCTGCTCGCCTGGCCCCGGGGAGCCCAGGGCGAACTGCGGTGCTCGGTAGCCGACTTCATGGAACTCGGCGCGCAGGGCGTCACGGCCGTCACCGGCCGGCTGAGCCACCATCGCGCCGACGGCACCACCGTGCTCGGCCCGGCCCGGCGCGCGATGCAGCTGGCCCAGGCGGCCTACGCCCAGCACCGCACCGAGCGAGCCTCACCGCAGGGCACCGAACCACCCTGGGAACTGGCGATGGCACCGGGCTACAGCGCCATCGGCGGCGGAGAACTCCTGCTCTCCGGCCACAGCCGCGACACCACTCCCCTGCCCCCGGAGGCCGCACGCCAACTGGCCGCCCTGGCCGAACGCGTGGCGGACGGCTACCGGCGTTCGGCCGAGGCCGTCCGCCGTGGCGGAGCAGTCGCGCCCGAGGACCCGGGCCCCTACCGGGCCGATGAATCAGGGCCGTTGAGTGCCGTCACCCGGAACTCGACGGACGCCCCCGCCTCCGCCGTGCTGCTCGTCGCCGACCTCGAATCCTGGCTCACCGGCATCAGGTACGACACGGCCGAGTTCGACCGGGCATACAGCGGCGGCCGTACGTGACGGCGGGCCGTCACCGGTCCACGTGGGCGTACGGCAGCCGCACCTCCACCGTGGTCGAGCGGCCCGGCGCGCTGTCCACCGAGAAACGGCCTCCGGCGCTCTCGACCCGTACGTAGTGGCTGGCCAGACCGATGTGTCCGGCGCGCAGTCGCTGTTGGATGATCTCCTTGTCGAAGCCCTTGCCGTCGTCGCGCACGATCAGCACGGTGTCGTTCTCCTCGCGGGCCAGGGACACCCAGACGTGCTTCGCCCCGGCGTGCTTCACCACGTTGTTCAGGAGCTCCCGCGCGGTCGAGTAGAGCAGGACCTCGCCCGGCACCCGGCCGGTCAGCCGCAGGTCGTAGTGGACGGTGAAGCCGCCCCGGCGGGCGAGGCGCTCGCCGACGGCCTCCAGCGCGGCAGCGAGCCCCGCCGCCTGGAGCACCTGGGGGTGGAGGTCGAAGGTGACGTCACGGATCTCCCGGACCGTCCTGCGCACCTCGTTCTCGGCCCGGGTCAGGGCGGGCGCCGCGGCCTCGGCCTCGACGTCCTCCAGGTCGTGCAGCGCGGCCAGCAGGTTCTGGATCGCGCTGTCGTGCAGGGCCTCGGCGAGCTCCGCGCGCTCCCGGCCCTCGGCGGCCAGGGCGTCGCGCAGGAGCAGCTCGCGGTTGTCCAGCAGGGCGGAGACCCGTTCGCTGCGCCGCCGCAGCAGGTCGGCGATCAGGACACTCACGCCCACGTCCCACAGGAGGAACGCCTCGTCCGCCACGACCTGCCAGAACCGGGGGGTGAGGTCGCCGAGAAGGTAGTCGAAGGAATTGGCCGTGTAGGCGACGAGGCACAGGCCGCCCAGCTTGGCGGTCACCTGCGGCAGCTGCCACAGGATGCTGGTCATCGGCAGCAGGTAGAAGGCGTAGCGGGCCTGCGAATCCGGTCCTCCCGAGAGCACCGAAAGCGCCGCTACGGCCACCACGTCGACGACCGCGGCGCTCATCGCGCCGTGTGCCCCGGCGAGTGCGTGCCGGTACACACTGGACAGGCGTGCCGTGGCCCAGGCGACGTACAGCGCGAGCACGACGTAGTACCAGTGGCCGGCGACCGGCGACTGGATGCCGGTCAGCACCAGCAGGATCATCGTCGGCAGCCGGAGCCAGGCGGCATAGCGCGTCGTCAGCTCGACCACGCCGTCCATCTGCTGCTGGCGCCAGCGAGTCGCCATCGCGCACCGTCCGAACTGCCCCGTACGGGTCCGGTGAAGGGTCACAGAAGCGGATCAACCAGACCTTATCCGACGTTTCCGTCCCCCACCCGGGGGAAGTGCCCGGCCGGGGGGCGTGTCGGCGGCATGCCGGGCCGTCCCGCGCGACAGCCTCGGTGACCGGTGCTCGAAAGCCGTCCGGCTCGGAGGTGTCATGGACGCCATTGTGATCGCCCTCATGGCCGCGATGGCCGTCCTCATCATCAGGAAGCCCCGCGATCCGCACATCTGGTACCTCTGGGGGATCTCGCTCGTGCTGGTCGTCGGCTGGTGGATGTTCCACGAGGTGTTCACGCCCGGCGTGACCGAGGTGACGCTGTGAGTCTCCAGATTCCCCGTTCGGTCCAGCGGGATCTCAGCCTCGCCGGGTACTGGGGTGCGGTTGTTTTCGTCTTCGCCTACTGCATGGTGCTGCTCTGCGCGTTCCTGCTGCAGTTCGCCTCCTCGGAGCTGCCGTGCGTGCTGTGCATGCTGCAGCGCATGGCCATGATCTTCACCTGCATGGGGCCCGTCTACATCATCAGCCGGACGGCGCACGGGGAGATGTCCGTGACCAACTTCGCCCGGGGCTACGGCTACACCCTCATCGGGGCCGTGATCGGCATGCTGATGTCGCTGCGGCAGCTCACGAACCGCGGAGCCCCTCTCGACCCCGGTTACGGCAGCGCCGTCCTGGGGCTGCACGCCTACACCTGGGCGTTCGTCAGCTTCGCGATCGTGGTGCTCTGGTCCGGCGTCAACATGCTCTTCGCGGTCGAGCTCTCGCCCCCGCGGCAGCTCCCGCTCGGCGTGGTCCCCAAGCTCGTCCTCGGCCTCTTCCTCGTACTGATCGCGGCCAATGTGGTGTCCGTCTTCTTCGAGGTGGGTTTCCACTGGAAGCTCCCGCACCTCCCGACCCGTTACGAGCTGCTGTACGACCTCGGGATCAAGTAGCCGCCCGTACCGCCACCGCACAACCACCGGAAGGAAATGCGCATGCGCCTGCGAGTCGTCGCTGCCGCTGTGGCCGGAGTCCTGGCGTGCGGTGCGTGCTCGACCACCGCCGAGAGGATGAACGGCGTCGCGGCCAACCTCGCCGGTGACGGTGTCGGGGACGTGACCTTGAGGAAAGCGGGCGTGGAGCTCAAGGGCGGGCTCTCCTGCACCGCCACCCCTCAGGTCCGCCACCAGGGCTGGCTCGCGTTCGAATGCACGTCCACGACGCCCGACGGCAAGGCCGTGCGCCTGGCCGGGTCGGTCACGGATGCCGTCAACGACGACGAGGGCAAGGGCACGACCAGGGGCGATTTCACCGGAACCGTCGACGGACACGAAGTCCTGAGGACCCACTGCCTCGGCTCCTGCGCCTGAGGGAACGCGCTCGCGGCGAACCGTACGCGGGGCGGCTTTCCGGCGGCCTGCCCTCCGATCGGGGGATGGCTTTTCACCCGATTTCTCATTCATTAGGCCGATACGCGGCCATGCGGGATCTCCCTAACGTGGGTCGCCACATTGCCGTACAGCGGATTCCTGGGAGAGGTGGACGACATGTCTCGGACGGTGAAGCGTGTGATCGTCGGCGTGGACGGCTCGGCGGGCAGCGTGGCCGCCCTCAAGCAGGGCGCGCAGGAGGCGGCCCGCCATGACGCGGCCCTGTGTCCGGTGCTGGCCTGGATGCCGCCGGGAGGGGAGGCGGCAGACGCCCTCTTCCCCGCGCCGGCCGACATCCGCGCGCACTGGGAGGCCAGGGCCCGCAAGGCTCTGACCAAGACGTGCGAGAGCGCGCTCGGCGCCGAGCCGTTCAACCGGAGGGTGGCTCCGATGCTCATCCGGGCGGAGCCGGGACCGGCGCTGGTGGCCAGCGCCCGCCACGACACGGACATGCTGGTGCTCGGGGCCGGCAGTCACGGTCTGTGGCACCGGTTCCTCCACGGCTCGGTCAGCCGCCACTGCCTCAGGCACGCCCGCGGGCCCGTCATGGTCGTCCACCCCGACGAGACGGACGCGTGGGACGCCCGCGGGGCGGCGAGGGCACCGCGGAGGCACCCGCCCGTCGTGGTGCCGGTCGGCCCGACGGACACGTGGATCAGGTCGACGGACCCCGGCCGCGAGGACTGAGACCCGGCCCGGCCCGACGATGGCCGGGTCAGGTGTGCTCCACGACAGCATGTGTGATGCACTGACCGGCCTGGCCGGCCGTCACCCTCAGGTCCTCCCATGCCGCGGCGCCCGGTTCCCCGCTCCAGCCGAGCTCCGCGTAGGGGCGTGGCGCGCGCTGTCCGCGTACCCGCATGAACTCCACCCGCGCCACCGCGGTCCCTGTAGCGCCGCCCCGGCCGTCCGCGACGAGACGCACCAACAGGTCGTGGCCGTAAGGGCTGTCGAGCGGGGCGACGAGCACGCCGCCAGGTTTGAGCTGCCGCAGCCAGGCAGGGGGGATGCGGCGCACCGAGGCGGTGGAGACGATGCGGTCGTACGGCCCGCCGTCGGCGTGACCCTCCTCGCCGTCGCCCACGATGAAGCCGGGGGTCGTGCCGAGGGCGCGCAGGCGGTCCCTGGCCCGGTTGGCGAGGTGGGGGTCGATCTCCATCGTGGTCACCGAGGCTGCGCCGGTGCGGTGGGCCAGGAGCGCTGTGGTGTAGCCGGTGCCGGTGCCGACCTCCAGGACGCTCTCGCCGGGTTCGGGCGCGAGGTGGCGCAGCAGTTCGACCACGACGCCGGGTGAGGAGATGCTGGAGGTGAACGCGCCGACGGCCGGGGCGGTGGGGGCCACCGTTCCGTCGTCGATCTGCGTGATGAGCGCGACCCCGGGCAGATAGACCGCCTTGAGCCAGGCCCGTGGCCGTACGTTCCGGTCGATCAGGGCGTAGCGGCCGTCGTCGCCGGGGGCGGGCCACCACACGCGGTCCGGCACGAAGTGTTCCCGTGGCACGTCGAGGAACGCCTGGTGGAGCCAGGAGCAGTCGGCGAATCCGCGGGGGCCGCGGCTCATCTCCCAGGCACAGCGCGCGCGCAGGCCCTTCGCGGTCATCACCATCGTGCGGCCGTCTTCTAGTCGTCCTCGATGTCGGTGTCGTCCGGTTCGGGCATCGGATTGCCCGGGTCGCCGGGGCTGGAGTAGGGTCCGCCGACCTGTCCGTCCCCCGACTGCCGGTCGTTTCCGGTCATTGCTGTCCTCCCGCCCTGAGGGTGCTGGATCGGGCTGGTTCCCACCCTAGACACGAAGTCGGTTGCCCGGCAGGCGGTTTGGGGGATGCGCGGGCGGGCGAGTGCGCCTCAGCCGTCGCGCCGTTCCCGGAAGATCCGGTCGAGGTGGTGGTTCAGGATGCCGGCCGCGGACTCGGGGCCGCACCGGCCGACCAGGACGCCGGTGCCGAGCCCCGCGGACATGGCGAGCAGGCTGACGGCTTCCGTGCGCGCGTCCAGGTCGGGGCCGGTGAGCCCGGCGTCCTTCGCCTTCTGGAGCAGTCCGGCCACGGCGTCCTCGGCGGCGTTGGGGTTGTCGATAAAGGGCTGCGCGGCGAGCGACTCGTCCGTGACGGCCAGTACGGCGTACGAGGTGTAGAGGAGGTGGAAGCGGCGGCTCTCCTCGTCGGTCGGGAGCGCGGCCGTCAGCAGTGCCTCGATCACCGCGCGGGGGCCCGGGTCGTCCCCGACGGCCGCGACCCGGGCGGTGACGCGCTCGCCGAAGCCGCGGGCCAGGTGGTGCAGCCCGTGGAGGAGCAGCTTCTCCTTGGTCTGGAAGTAGTACTGCACCAGGCGCAGCGACACCCCGGCCTCCGCGGCCACGTCGCGCATCCCCACGGCGTGCAGTCCGCGCCGTCCGGCGACCCGTATGAGTGCCTCGGCGATCTCGGCGCGTCGTACGTCGTGGTCCACGCGCTTGGGCATCGTCGCGTCTCCGCTCGTCGGTTCCTGGTGTTCCGGGCCCTGCCGGGCAGCCTTCACGGTACGCCCGTATCACCATCATGGTGGGTGTACGGCAAGCGCAGCCTTCTCGTGCACCCGCGGCGGCAGGCGGAGCGCGTCCCGCGTCTCGTACCGGGCGCTCGCGCCGAGATCGTCGCGGACACCGGCCACGGCCCGCAGATCGACCATGCGGAGCAGGTCGACGCACGCATACTGGGCTTCATGGGATCCATCGGCCGACCGGCAGCGAGGCCGTTCACGGGTCCGGGTGCCCGCATCCTTGGAGCGCTGAGGAGCAGATGAGCAGCCATCCCGCCGACGCACCGGCTCCCCCGCCGGACGGCGCCCGTAACGGGCCGGCCGTCTCCCGGCGGGAGTTCGACGCGCTCTTCGGGACGGTCCGTACGTGGGACCGCTGGGCGCCCGCCGACCGCGGGGCCTGGAACCGGGTGACCGCGGGGCACGTCCGGCGGGCCGCCTCCCTGGTCCGGTCCGGGACCGTCGTCCCGCTGGGGCGGCCGTGGGACACCACGCCCGCCCCGGACAACACCAAGCCCGCCCTGCACTACATGTCCGACCTCGGCGACGTCGAGGCCCCCGAGCCCTCCACCCACAAGGACTTCATCGGCGTCGACTACCACGGCAAGGGCGTCAGCCATCTGGACGCGCTCTCCCACATCGCCTACCGCGGGCGGCTCTACGGCGGCGGCGCGGCGCGGGAGCTCGTCGGCGCGGGAGGTGCCCGCTTCGGTGATGTCTCGGCGCTCGGCCCCCTGGTGACCAAGGGGGTGCTCCTCGATCTGCCCGCCGTGCTGGGGAAGCCCTGGCTGGAGCCCGGGCAGGCCGTGCACGCCGCGGACGTCCTCGCCGCGGAGACGGCGCTCGACGTGGAGATCGGCGAGGGCGACGCGGTGCTGCTGCGCGTCGGCCGGTTCCGCCGCCGCCGGGAGCTGGGCCCCTGGGACGCCGACGCGGCGAGCGCGGGCTTCCATGTGGACGCCGTGCCGCTGCTGGCCGAACGCGGCATCGCCCTGCTCGGCGGCGACGGCGACAGCGACGTACGGCCCTCGCCGGTCGAGGGCCTGCATTCCCCGGTCCACGCGCTCGCCGTCGCCGCGATGGGCGTGCCGCTGCTGGACAACCTCGACCTCGAAGCGCTCTCCGCCGCCGGGGCCGGGACGGGCCGTTACGAGTTCCTGCTCGTCGTGGCCCCCCTCGACATCCCGGGCGGTACGGGCTCGCCCGTCAATCCGGTCGCGGTGCTGTGACGGCGTAAACACCCGGAAACAGAGACGCACGGTACCCGCAGGGCACCTCTCAGCGATCGATACCGTTATGTCGGCAAAGTTCTAAAATGGAGCGACAGTGCAGCCGCTCCGACGTACGGGTGGTCATGGGCGCACGCACCGACGAGGGAAGTGGTCCGGATGGGGCTCGTGGCAGAAGGCATCGGCCCCGTGCTCGCCCGTGAGCAGTTCCTCGACGGCGGGTCGGTCGAGGCGGCCGTGCGAAGCCCGATCCTCAGTTCGTGGCAGCGCTGCCAGTCACTGGGGCTCTCACCCGACGGGTGCGAACTTCCCTACACCCAGGACCTCGATCTGGACGGCCGCCTCGTCCGCGCGGCCGGGCCCGTACTGGACCGGCTGGAGTCCATGTTCGCGGGCCGGAACATGAACGTGTCCCTCGCCGACGAGCACGGGGCGGTGCTGCAACGCCGTTTCGGCGAACCCTCGATGGTCAGGCACCTGGCCCCGATCCAGAGCGTGCCGGGCTTCGTGTTCGCCGAGAAGTTCGGCGGGACCAACGGCATCGGCCTGGCACTGGCCGAGCGGCGGCTCATCAACATCTACGGCGCCGAGCACTTCGCCGAACGCTCTCAGTCCAACGCGTGTGCGGCGATTCCCGTCCGGGATCTGCTCAACGGGCGCATCGAGGGAGTCCTCTGCCTCGGCTACCCCTACACCGACGCGGACGCCTCGCTGGACATCGTGATCCGCAGGGCGGCCGAGGCCATCGAACGGCGGCTGCTGGGACAGAGTTCGGCGAGGGAGCGCGCGTTGCTGCGGGCGTACGTCGACGCGCGGCGCCGCATGCCGGCCGACGACGGGCAGCCGGGCGAGCTCGCCGCGAGCGGGCTGGACTGGCACGACCAGATGATCCTCAAGGAGAAGGCCACCGAGCTGATCTCCTCGGCCCAGCGAGCCGCCGTCGAGGTGCCCCTGCCCGGCGACCGCCGGGTCACCCTGCTGAGCCGCCCGGTGACAAGCTCCTCCGGGGTGGAGGGCATCGCCATCGAGGCGGTCCTCGCCTCGCGGCACCAGCGCCTCACCGTCCCCACCGAACCCCACGCGTCCGAGGCCCGCACACCGCACGACCTCATAGAGCACCGGCCCCTCGCCCACGTCGTCCCGCCGCCCGGCACCGCACCCGCCCGCGGCGGCGCGCCGGCTCACGGACCCGGCGTCACCGAACGCCCCGTCGGCGGCGCCACCAGCGGGCTGGTGCTGGTGGGCGAGCCGGGGGTGGGGAAGTACGCCGTGGCGGCCCGGCGCCGCCTGGAGCTGCTGTCCGAGGCCAGCACCCGCATCGGCACCACCCTGGACGTGAGCCGCACCGCCCGGGAACTCGCCGAGATGGCCGTACCGGGCCTGGCCGACTTCGTCACCATCGACCTGCCCGAGGCGGTGCTGCGCGGCGACGAGCCGACCGACCCCTGCAAGGACCTGCACCGCACGGTGGTCCACGGCATTCGCGACGACTACCCCTTCTACCCCGTCGGCGAGCGGATCGACCTCCGGCCGATCACGCCCCAGCTCCGCTGTCTGACCAGCGGGCACACCGTACTGGAGCCCGACTTGCGGACCGCCTCCGGCTGGATCGCCCAGGACCCCGTGGCCGCCCAGCGCCTGCTCGCCCTCGACGTCCACTCCCTCATCGCCGTCCCGCTCCTCGCCCGCGGCATCGCCCTGGGCATAGCGAGCTTCTACCGCTCGCGGGACCCCGCCCCCTTCGGCGACGACGACCGTTCGCTGGCCCAGGAACTCACCACGCGCGCCGCCATCTGCATCGACAACGCCCGCCGTTACACCCGCGAACACGCCATGGTCCTCGCTCTGCAGCGCAGCCTGCTGCCGCAGGGCTTCCCCGAGCAGAACGCCGTCGAGGTCGCGCACCGCTATATGCCGGCCGAGTCCGGGGTCGGCGGGGACTGGTTCGACGTCATCCCCCTCTCCAGCACCCGCGTCGCCCTCGTCGTCGGGGACGTCGTCGGCCACGGGCTGCACGCCGCCGCCACCATGGGCCGACTGCGCACCGCCGCGCGCAACTTCGCCGAGCTGGACCTGCCCCCGGACGAGGTCCTCACCCACCTCGACAACCTCGTGGGGCGCCTGGACCGGGAGGAGGGCGGCGACGACCCCTCCGCGTGCAGCGCCGGCATCATCGGCGCCACCTGTCTGTACGTCATCTACGACCCCACGTCGCAGCAGTGCACCATGGCCCGGGCCGGCCACCCGCCGCCCGCGCTGGTCCTCCCCGACGGCACCGTCACCTTCCCCGACCTGCCCGCCGGGCCGCCGCTGGGACTGGGCGGCCTCCCCTTCGAAACCGCCGAGTTCGACCTTCCCGAAGGCAGCCAGCTGGTCCTCTACACCGACGGGCTCATCGAGGACCGCCACCGCGACTTCGACACGGCCCTGGAGCAGCTGCGCCGGGCCCTGGCCCACCCGAACCGCCCGCCCGAGGACACCTGCCGGGCGGTTCTCCGGACCGTGGTCCCCGACCACCCCGCCGACGACATCGCCCTGCTCGTCGCCCGCACCCATACCCTGGACGCCCACCGGATCGCCACCTGGGACCTGCCCGCCGACCCGGCGCTCGTCTCCTCCCTGCGCGCCGCCGTCACCCGGCGGCTGACCGAATGGGGGCTGGAGGAGATCGGCTTCGCGACCGAGCTGCTGCTCAGCGAGCTGGTCACCAACGCCATCCGGTACGGCACCGGCCCCATTCAGGTGCGCCTGCTCTACGACCGCACGCTGACCTGCGAGGTCTCCGACGCCAGCAGCACCGCCCCGCACCTGCGCCACGCGGCCACCACCGACGAGGGCGGCCGCGGCCTCTTCCTCGTCGCGCAGCTCTCCCAGTCCTGGGGCACCCGCTACACCGCCGACGGCAAGGTCATCTGGGCCGAGTGCGCTCTGGAGGTGCCGGGAGGGAAGCCCGACGCCGTCGAGGCGGCCTTCGACTTCGACGACATTCCGGCAATCTGACGGACCGTCCGGCGTCATGGCCGACCGGACCGTAGCATGACGGGAATGCACCAGCTTGTCCTGACCGGTCCCGGAGAAGTCTGTGCGCGACACTCCTGAAATCAGCCCTCTCCCAGGCCCGAAACCTCTCGTCCGCGTGCGCGGTCTCGGCAAGCGGTTCGGCGGCACGACCGCACTCGACGCGGTCGACCTCGACATCGACTCGGGCAGCGTCCTGGCCCTGCTCGGCCCCAACGGCGCCGGGAAGTCCACCCTCATCAAGGTGCTCGCGGGCGTCCACCGCGCCGACGAGGGCGAAGTGACCGTCGCCGGGCATCCGCTCGGCACCGAGGCAGCCTCCCGTGCCATGTCCTTCATCCACCAGGACCTGGGGCTGGTCGGGTGGATGACGGTCGCCGAGAACATCGCCCTGGGCGCCGGATACCCGCGCCGCGCGGGGCTCGTGTCCTGGCGGCGGACCCGCCGGCAGTGCGCCGAGGCCCTGGCCGTCGTCGCCGCACACCTCGACCCGGACGCCGTCGTCGCCGACCTCACGCGAGCCGAACGCTCCCTGGTGGCCATCGCCCGCGCGCTGTGCACGCGAGCCGGGGTCATCGTCCTGGACGAGCCGACCGCCAGCCTCCCGGCCGCGGACTGCGCCCGGCTCTTCGACGTCCTGCACACCCTGCGCGACCACGGGCGCGCCATCGTCTTCGTCACCCACCGGCTCGACGAGGTGTACAAGGTCGCCGACACCTTCGCCGTCCTGCGCGACGGCCGCCTCGTCAGCCACGGCCCGCTCGCCGGCCACGGGCCCGCCCGGCTGGTGCGCGACATCGTGGGCCACGACCCGGGCGGCCACCACCGCCCGGCCGCCCCCGCCGCAGGGCCCGCCGTCCTCGGCCTCGACGGCGTACGGACCGAGAACACCGGACCGGTCAGCCTCCGCCTGCACGCCGGAGAGATCCTCGGCATGGTGGGTCTCACCGGCGCCGGACACATGGAGCTCGGCCGCGCACTCGCCGGCTCCCGGCCGCTCCTCGGCGGCCGGGCCCTGCTGGAGGGCCGCCCGTACCGGCCGGGCACGGTCATGGCCGCCGTCGACGCCGGCGTCGGCTTCGTGACCAGCAACCGGCAGGAGGAGGGCTGCGCCGCCGAACTGACCGTACGGGAGAACTTCCTGGCCAACCCCCGCGCGAGCGGGCTGCGGGGCACCCACTGGATGAGCCCGCGGCGCGAGCGCGCCGAGGCCACCGCCCTGATCGAGCGGTTCTCGGTGCACCCCCGGGACAGCGAAGTGCCCATCGCCACCCTGTCCGGAGGAAACCAGCAGAAGGTCATGATCGGCCGCTGGCTCGGGCCGAGCCGGACCCTGCTGATCCTGGAGGAACCGACCGCCGGAGTCGACATCGGCGCCAAGGCCACAATCCACCGCCTGCTCCGGGACGCGCTCGCCGAGGGGCTCGCCGCCCTGCTCATCTCCACCGACTTCGAGGAGGTCGCCGACGTGTGCCACCGGGCGCTGGTGTTCGTCCGCGGGGCCGTGACGGAGGAGCTGAGCGGCGAAGCCCTCACCGTCACCGAACTCACCCGCGCCGCCTCGGCCATGCCTCCCCTGACCGGAACGCCGGGACGATGACCCCCTCACCCCCACCGGCCCGTTCGCTCCGCTCCCTGCTGGACCACCGGTTCGGTCACCTCATCGGCGCCTACGGCCTCCTGGCCCTGACCGCCCTGCTGTTCCTCGCCTTCTCCATCACGCTGCCGGACACGTTCCCCACCCTGGACAACATCTCCGCCGTCCTGTCCAACCAGTCGATTCCCGCCCTCCTCGCGCTCGGCGCGACGATCCCCATCGCCACCGGCAAGTTCGACCTGTCGATCGGCTACGGCCTCGGCCTCGCGCACGTCATGACGATGCATCTCGTCGTCACCCAAGGGTGGTCCTGGCCCCTCGCCTGCCTCGTGGTGGTCCTCGGCGGGGCGGTCGTCGGCGCCGTCAACGGCGCCGTCGTCGAATTCGCGAGGATCGACTCCTTCATCGCCACCCTGGGGACCGGCAGCATCATGTACGCCTTCACCGGCTGGATCACCGACGGGGCCCGGATCGTCCCCGGCCCGCACGGCCTGCCCGCCGCCTTCACCGACCTCTACGACTCCAGGTTCCTCGGCCTGCCCGTATCCGCCTTCTACGTCCTCGCGCTCACGGCGGTGCTGTGGCTGCTCCTGGAACGGCTGCCGCTCGGCCGGTACCTGTACGTCATCGGCTCCAACTCCCGCGCCGCCGAGCTGGTGGGCATCCCCTCCCGGCGCTACGTCGTCCACGCCTTCGTCGGATCGGGCCTCGTCGTCGGCGCAGCCGGTGTCCTGCTCGCCGCGCAGCAGCAGATCGGCAACCCCAGCGTCGGCATGGACCACCTGCTTCCCGCCTTCGTCGGCGCGCTGCTCGGCTCCACCACGATCAGACCCGGCCGCGCGAACGCCCTGGGCACCCTCGTCGCCGTCACCCTCCTCGCCATCGGCCTCGCCGGAATCGGCCAGCTCGGCGCCCAGTTCTGGGTCACGCCGCTCTTCAACGGCACCACCCTGATCGTCGCCGTCGGCCTGGCCGGCTACGCCGCTCGCCGACAGTTGCGCCGACGCCGGACGGCTTCCACCCGCCCCCGTCACCCCGCGTCCCACTGACCCCTTCGCCGCGAGGAGCGCCCGTGCGTACGAACCGCAGGACCACCCTGGGGGGTCTGGCCGTCCTCGCGGTGGCGGCAGCCGTCACCACCGGCTGCGAGCGCGGTGCGTCGACCGGCGCCGCGCCCCTCCCTCCGGAGCCGACGAAGGCTGTCTGTCCCGGCGCGCTGGCCGAGGCCGGACGGGCCGTCCAGCAGGCCGAGAAGACCGACTCCACGTGGAACGGCCCCACCAGCGGCCCCGTGGCGGTCCCCGGCAAGAGCATCGTCTACGTCGCGCAGACCATGACCAACCCCGGTGTCGCGGGCACTGCCAAGGGCGTACGGGAAGCCGCGAAAGCCATCGGCTGGAACGTCCGGGTGATCGACGGCCAGGGCACCCCCACCGGCATCCAAGCCGCGTTCGGCCAGGCCGTCACCCTCCGGCCCTCAGGCATCGTCATCGGCGGCTTCGACCCCCACCTGACGTCTCAGCAGGTCGCAAAGGCCAACGCGGACCACATCCCGCTCATCGGCTGGCACGCGGTCGACTCCCCCGGCCCGAGCCGGAACCCCGAACTCTTCAGCAACATCACCACCAAGGTCCAGGACGTCGCGAAGATCAGCGCGGACTGGATCATCACGCATTCCCACGGCGACGCCGGAGTCGTCATGTTCACCGACGCCTCGATCCCGTTCGCCAGGAACAAGTCCGAGCTGATCAAGAAGGAACTCGCCACCTGCCCCGGCGTACGGCTCCTGACGGAGGAGAACATCCCGGTCTCCGACACGAGCAGCCGCACCCCCCAGGAGGTCTCCTCGCTCCTCTCCCGCTTCCGTGACCGGTGGACCCACTCCGTCGCCATCAACGACATCTACTTCGCCGACGCCGCCCCGGCCCTGCGCGCCGCCCGCAGAAAGGGCGCCGGCGCCCCCTTCAACATCGGCGCGGGCGACGGCGACCCCTCCGCCTTCCAGCGCATCGACAGCAGACAGTTCCAGGCGGCCACCGTGCCCGAACCGCTCTCCGAACAGGGCTGGCAGATCGTCGACGAATTCAACCGCGCCTTCTCCGCCACCCCCGCCAGCGGATACGTCGCCCCCGTCCACATCGCCACGGCCGCCAACAGCGCGGGCCTCACGGCCTGGGATCCTCGCGGCTACCGTGCGGCGTACCGGAAGATCTGGGGCAATGGGTAGGTGTGGGGCCGAGGGAGGGGTGCGTGTGCACATCGGGCCGATGCCGTTCCGCTGCGGGTCGCCGCTGGAGGAG
Source organism: Streptomyces blastmyceticus (assembly GCF_039521185.1). Taxonomy (NCBI): domain Bacteria; kingdom Bacillati; phylum Actinomycetota; class Actinomycetes; order Kitasatosporales; family Streptomycetaceae; genus Streptomyces; species Streptomyces blastmyceticus. The sequence goes on from NZ_BAAABW010000015.1 coordinate 142,866, forward strand.
CCGGAGGAATTCGCCACGCTGCGCGCCTGCCCCGGGCCGGTGCTGCTACGGACCGCTGCCGGGGGTGAGGGCTGGCTGGTGACGCGCTACGACGACGTCCGCAAGCTCGCCGCCGATCCGCGTATCGGCAGGGCGCATCCCGGTCCGCAGCAGGCGCTGCGGTTGTGGGACGCGGCCATGTTCGTCCCGCAGTCGAACTTCGATACCGAGCTCGGTGACCACCAGCGCTGGCGTCGCGTTTTGACGCCGCGCTTCACCGGCCCTGGCCTGAGCTCGCAGCGGGCGCCGGCCGTCCCCCTGCTCGACGGGCTCATCGACACGATGCTGGCCGCCGGGCCACCCGCAGACCTGCGTCAGATGGTCGCCGAGCCTTTCGCCACCCGCCTGATTCTTGGCTTCATCGGCATCCCGAGCGAGGAGCACGCCCGTATGCGGGTTTGGTCGGACGCCATCCGCGCGCCCGGCGACCGAGCGGCGGCCGAAGCCGCCCGCTCCGCCCTCCTCAGCCGGCTGGGAGAGCTGATCGACCGTCGGCGCGCGGACCCTGCGGACGATGCGCTGACCGACCTTGCCGGAGCGCTCACACCGCACGGTCCGCTGACGCGGGAGCAGGCCATCGAGGCGGCCGGGCACCTGTTCTTCGGCGGGCACGAGACCGTCGCGGCCCGGATCGCCTACGGGCTGCTGTTCCTGCTGGCCCACCCCGACCGGTACCAGGCGCTCCACGATGATCCGTCGCTGGCCGCGGGCGCGGCCGAGGAGATCCTGCGCCTTGCCGTCCCCGGTGGGAGCTGGATCCCCCGGTACGCGCGCGAGGACATCGCTTTCCGCGGCAGCTTCATCCGGGCCGGGGACCTGGTGGTGTTCGCTCTCCAGGCGGCCAACCGCGACCCGGACCGGTTCAGCGGCCCCGACCTGTTCGACATCGTCCGAGCACCGAACCCTCACATCGCCTTCGGCCGCGGGAAGTTCCACTGCCTGGGCGCAGACCTGGCCCGGGTCGCGCTGCGGACCGTCTGCGAACAGCTGCCCCAGCGCCTTCCGGGCCTGGGCCTGCACGCCCCGTGGGCGGTGCTGTCAACGGACAAGGAGCGGGTCACCGGCGGCCTGCGTACCCTGCCGGTGACCTGGTGACCACAGAGACCAGCGGGCGCCGCCGCTCCGACCCGCCGGGGGCGGCGTACACGGCCTCGGCCCCGCCCTTGGAGCCGGCGGCCTTCGCACGGGTAGCGGGCCACGATCCGCCTAGTTGGGCGCCGGTTACCGACGTCGGCTTGTCGGGGTGACGTCAGCCGGCTCGGGGTCGGCCGGCGGCCGGGGTCGGCCGGGTGCGCGGTGGGGCAGCGTTTGGCTGTAGACGACGCTCGTGGTCGTGCTGCCGAAGCCGGCCAGCTCGTCCACGAGTGTCTCCAGGTGCTCCATGGAGATCGCGGCCACCTTCAGGGTGTAGCAGTCGTCGCCGGTGGTGCGCAGGCACTCCAGGATCTCCCGCCGGTCGGCGAGCAGCCGGTGCAACGGCTGGTGGCGGTTGCCCGGGTACTTCAACCGGACGACGGCGAGCACGGGATAGCCGACCTTGGCCGGGTCGACCACGGCGTGGTAGCCGGTGATGACGCCCAGCGACTCCAGATTCCGCACCCGTTCCGTGGTGGCCGACGGGCTGAGATTCACGCGCCGCCCCAGCTCGCTGAGGGAGATACGGGCCTCCCGTTGCAGCTGCCCGATGATCGCCCAGTCGGTGTCGTCAAGATTCACGGCCATGTCGCGACTCTACCGGCAGAACCACGGAAGAACGCCGCCATCACCGGGAAGATACGGTTCCACGCGTCCTGATCACCGGGATAGCCTCGGGCCATGCAACTTGGCGTCAACGTACCGAACTTCGGGCCCGGAACCGATCCCGGCCTACTGCGCGAATGGGCTCGGATCACCGAGGGGCTCGGCTTCGACCTCCTCATGGTGTCGGACCACGTGGCCGTCACCCCGGACGTGGCCGAGCGGTACCCGGAACCGTTCTACGAGCCGTTCACCACACTGTCCTGGCTGGCCGGCCTCACCACGAGGCTGCGGCTGGGCACGAGCGTGCTCATCCTGCCCTACCGGCATCCGCTGCTGGTGGCCCGGATGGCTGCCAACCTCCACCAGCTCAGCGGCGGCCGGCTCGTCCTCGGGGTGGGCGTCGGCTGGTCGCGCCAGGAATTCGACGCGCTCGGCGTGCCGTTCACCGCGCGCGGCCGGCTGACCGACGAGTACCTGGGTGCCCTGCGGGATGCCTGGCGCACGGGGACCGGGGACGGCACCGCCCCGGTCCCCGTCTGGGTCGGCGGCCACAGCGAGGCGGCGATCCGACGCACCATCAGGTTCGGCGACGCCTGGCACCCGCTGCGGCTCCCCCTCCCTCTGATGCGCTCGGTCCTGACGAACCACTCGCTGCCGGCGTTCGCGCCCCGCATCGCCCTGCGGATGACCGGCACACCGGTCGACGGCCCCGAACGGCCCGCCGGTGTCGGCACCATCGAGCAGATCCTCGACGATCTCGACCAGCTCCGTCTGCTCGGCGCGGAGACCGTCGTACTCGACCCCTATCACGGAGATCCGGAGGAGACCCGTCGGCCCCACGCGGCCTGGCAGGCGCTCACCGCCGTGGCCACACACAGGAGAACCCCATCGTGATCACCACCGCCGACGAGACCCTCCTGCGACGCGCCATCGGCATCGCGGCCCGCGCGGTCGCCCTGGGCGACGCACCGTACGGCTCCCTGCTGACCGGCCCGGACGGCGCGATCCTCGCCGAAGCCCACAACACGGTACGGCGCGACGACGACATCACCGCCCACCCGGAACTGAAGCTCGCCCGCTGGGCGGCCCGCGAACTCGACCCGGACACGGCCGCCCGCACCACCATGTACACCAGCTGTCGGCCCTGCACCATGTGCACCGGCGGCATCGTCCGCTCCGGCATCGGCCGGGTCGTCTACGCGCTGTCCACCGAGCAACTCGTGGAACTCAACCCGCAGTCGGGCGACTGGCCGACGGTGGCCCAGGACGGCCCGGCCCTGTTCGAAGAGGCGCGCGCCCCCATCGACGCCTACTACCGGCCGAACCGATGACATCGGCTCGCGGCACCGCACGGACAGCTTGCAACGCTGCCCGCCCGGCCCATGCAAGGCCAGCACCCCAGCCCCGCCAAGAGGGCGTTCACACGCGTCACCGGAGCACCTCCCCGCTCGGACCAGTAGCGATCACCCCGCGCAGAGGGAACGCGACGAACAGCGCGACCAGGACAAGGAGCCCGCTTGCCCACAGTGGGCCGAGGTTCCCGGCTGTGGAGTCGAGGGTGGTCGCGGCGATGGCGGGTCCGGCGGCGGCTCCGACGTTGAGTGCCGCGGTCGCGTACGAGCCCGCCATGGTGGGGGCTCCTGCGGCTTCGTAGAGGACCCGCGTGATCAGCGTGCTGCCCAGCGCGAACGACAGCGCGCCCTGGAGGAACACGAGGGTGAGCAGGGCGAGCGGCTGGTCGGCCAGTACGGCCAGGGCCGGCCAGCCGAGGAGCAGCAGCGGGCCGCCGGCCGCGATGACCAGGCCGGGGCGCTGGTCGGACCATCGTCCGGCGAGGGTGACGCCGACGAAGGAACCGGCGCCGAAGAGCACCAGGACGACTGAGATCCACAGCTTGTCCAGCCCGGCGGTATCGGTCACGACAGGGGCGAGAAAGGTGAAGCTCGCGAAGGTCGCCGCGTTCACCAGCGCGCCGAGCAGCATCACCAGGATCAACCGCGGACTCCTGAGTTGCGCGAGCTCCGATCGCAAGGCCGGCCCGCCGGTTGCGTCTTCCTTCGCGGGTCGCCCGGGAATTCCCTTGAGGACGCCGAGAGCCGCGGGCAGGCAGAGAGCCGCGACCGCCCAGAACGTGGCCCGCCAGCCGAGCAGTGTGCCGAGGACCGATCCTCCTGGCACTCCGGCGATCGTGGCCACCGTCGTGCCCGACAGCAGCACGGCGAGCGCGCGTCCCTTCTTGTCGGGGGAGACCAGCGTGGCGGCAGTCGTCAGAGCCACGGCGAGGAACCCCGCGTTGGCAAGCGCCGCGACGATCCGGGTGGCGAACAGGACGGGGAAGCTTGTGGTGCTGGCACCCACGGCGTGAGCTGCCGAGAAGACGAGGACGAACCCGAGGAGGCTGGTCCGTCCCGGCCAGTTGCGGGCGAGCGCGGCCACGAGTGGGGCGCCGACGACCATGCCGATCGCGAAGGCCGAGGTGAGCGTGCCCGCTGTCCCGACTGTCACGTCGAGGTCGGAGGCGATGTCCGGCAGGAGGCCGGCGAGCATGAATTCGGAGGTGCCCATGGTGAAGATCGCCATGGCGAGCAGATAGAGCGGGAGAGGCATCGAGTGGCTCCGGGGTGAGGAGAAGCGCGAGAAGAGACGTCTCGTCACCGCGGTCAGCGCCCAAGGGCCGCAAGGGCATACTCGTCCGGCCGCAGAAGGCGGCGGGACGGCAGGGCTACGAACTCAGTGGTTCAGGGGGCTGACGGCGTGACCGAAAGCCCCCACCTTGTCCGACTCAGGGCTCGACATGGCCCGCACGTTACCCGACCGTTGCCCGTCGAGGCACCTCGGTTTCACCGGCGAAGCCGCAAGCGCAATTCACGCGACCTGGCGGCCCACGACGTAGCCGACGAGCGGCACCGTGGAGCGGATGCGGACCTTGTCGACCGAGCCGTCCGAGGGAAGGGCGATCAGGTGCTTGCTGCCGGACACCGTCACGCCGGACCTGCTGGGGCTGGACCAGTTGCCGCCCTCCTGGTGGAGGGCCGTGGTCACCTGGCCGTCGGCGCCCTGCGGGGCGAGGGCGACCCAGGCCGGGCCGTTGCGGGCGGCTCCCTGCGGGGTGGAGGTCGTCCCGGCGGGCTCGACCGGAAGGTCGAAGTCCGTGTTCGGGGGCACGGTGAAGAAGGCGAGCATGTCGTCCTCCGTGTAGCGAGCGGTGGGGGGTTCGGGCCGGAATGACAGGGCCCAGGTGCGGAGTTCTCTCGTGCTGCCGAGGTGGCAGTAGTCGCGGTCGACGCCGCCGGAGTCGCTGTACTGGTGGAACAGCCAGTCGGCCTGGATGCCCGGCCTGCCGGCCGCACGTCCGGCGGTGGCGATCCACAGGAAGTCGCAGCAGTAGCCGGTGGTGTCGACGTTGCGCCAGTAGTCGAGGTTGGCGTACATCCCGACCGGGTTGTACGGCAGGCGCCGTTTGACGTAGCGCAGCCACGTCTCCTTGTACGCGGCCTGGTGGGCGCGCGGGACGCCCTGGTTCGCGTCGTCGTAGCCCTCCCAGTCGAGGACCACCAGGTCGCCGGGGCGCCAGGCGACCTGGTCGAGGAAGTAATCGGCCTCGGCGCGCGGGGCGTTGGCCATATGGGGGTAGTGGTAGCCGCCCCACACCAGCCCATGGGCCTTGGCGTGGTCCCGCTGCGCCGGCCACTTGGAGTTGATGTACGACAGACCTTCGGTGATCTTGACGAAGGCGAAGCCCAGACCTGAAACATCCGGTTCCGACGGCTGGTAGCTCGCCCAGTCCTGGCCGTAGATGCCCATCTCACTCTCTCTTCTGCGCTGCCGCGGCAGGCAACTGCCGCGCGGGTGCAGTCGATCCGGGAGCGCGCCCCGGCGGCGACGGGCGGAGCCGGGATCAGCGTGGTCCGACCGCCTGGAGCGCCCCTCCGCCAGCGCACCAGGTTGTCGGCCCCATGACAAGCACCCGGACAGTGCTCAGTCGCGCTGCCCTGTTCGGCGCTCGTAGTCGGCGAAGCCGTCCTCGGCCGTCGGCAGTACGAGCTCCACCCGGAAGTAGGGCACGCTCCACAGCGGGCTGTCGCGAAGCCCCTCGAACAGATCGGACCACGCGGTCAGGTCGTCGGTCGTCGCCACGAGGACATCGGAGGGGGCTGCGGCCCACGCCTCGGCGTCGAACCACCGGACCTGGACGGCGTCGTGCTTCTCCAGCAGCGGCTGCACATGGTCGGCGATGATCTGCTGCCGCTCGGGGCGCGTCAGGGCGAGCCACGAGGGCAAGGCCGTGAGGTGGACGAATACGGTGAACCGCGGCTGCGGTGGGACAGTGTTCATGCGCCCCATTGTGGATCATGAAATGTCGGCGAACGCCCCGGCCGTACAGGTGGTTCAGACCGCTTTCTGCGAAGCGGCGGCCTCCGGGCGCAGGTCGTCCAGGGTCAGCCGGTGTGCGGGTGGGTCGCGCAGGATCACCCGGCCGGTGATGTCGAGACGCGGGCCGACGTGGAGGAGCTCGCCGGGTTCCAGGAGGCGCCAGCGGGGGTTGTCGTCCATGCGCTCGCTGGCGATCACGACCGCGGGGGTGTCCGCCAGGTCCTGCGAGTGGACGCGCATGCGTCCCCCGGTGCCGCTGTGGTCGAGGTGCCGGTCGCCGTGCCGGCCTCCGGCGTCGCGGTCGAGGACGTACAGCTCGTGGGTGTCGGGGTAGCGCAGGGCCCACAGTTCGTCGCGCGTCGCGAGAACGATGTTGAGGGCGTAGACGGGCAGGTGCCGGGCGATCCAGCGGGCCGCGTGCTCGATCCCGGCGGCGACGTCACCGCCGTGGGCTCTGGTCTCGCGGGTGATCAGCGCGAAGAACCGCTCGGAGTCGGTGTCCCCGGCGACCAGTTGCCGGTCGTCCCCCAGCTCGGCGTCGAGCTCGTCGAGCCCCTCGACGACGCCGTTGTGGGCGAAGAGCCGCCCTTCCTGGAGGAAGGGGTGGGTGTTGCGGTCCTCCAGGCTGCCCGTCGAGGCGTAGCGCACATGGGCGAGGAAGGTGGCCGACTCGACCTGTGCGGCCTCCTGGGCGAAGCAGCGGTCCTGGTACGCGGCGATGGGCGCCTTGTGCACGTGCGGGACGCCCTGGGCGTCGAAGTAGCCGAGGCCCGTACCGTCGGGATCCCGGTGGCTCTGGTTGCTGAGGCTGTCGGGGGCGTCCAGCAGCCAGAAGGTGGCGCGCGTGCGTACGGGCGCGCTGCTCATGCCGAACAGTCGGCACATGAGGGCTCCTTGTCGTCGCTCGTCGGCGGTGTCGTCAGTGCCGGCCGGACCGCTGCGGCTCCTTCGTCCCGGCGCCGTGCGCGAAGCCGCCGGCGTCGTCGGCGTCGCGGTGCGGCCGGCTCTGTTTCCTCAGGCGCGGGAGGAGGCGGGTGAGGTCTTCCAGCAGCAGGTCGGCCAGATCGTGGCTGAAGCCGTTGCGCACGACAATGCGCAGCACCGCCAGATCGGCCCGGTTCGCCGGAAAGGTGTAGGCGGGCACCAGCCAGCCACGTTCGCGCAGCGCGGCGGAGACGTCGAAGACGGAGAAGCCCTCGATGCCGGCGCGCACCTTGAAGGCGAAGACCGGTATCTCGCTGCCGTCGGTGACCAGCTCGAACTCGTCGAGTTTGGCTATCTGCGCGGCGAGCCGGACGGCGACGTCCCGGCAGGTCTGCTGCACCCTGCGGTAACCGTCGAAGCCCAGCCGCAGGAAGTTGTAGTACTGCGCGATCACCTGGGCGCCGGGGCGGGAGAAGTTCAGCGCGAAGGTGGGCATGTCGCCGCCGAGGTAGTTGACGTGGAAGACCAGGTCGCCGGGGAGGGCATCGGTGTCGCGCCACAGCGCCCAGCCGACGCCGGGCATCACCAGGCCGTATTTGTGGCCGGACGTGTTGATCGAGGCCACGCGCGGAATCCGGAAGTCCCATTCCAGTTCCTGGTCGAGGAAGGGGGCGATCATGGCGCCGGAGGCGCCGTCCACATGGATGGGCACATCGATGCCGGTACGGTCCCGGAGGTCGTCGAGAGCCGCCGCGATGGCGGCGACGGGCTCGTAGCTGCCGTCGAACGTCGAGCCGAGGACGGCGACGACGCCGATGGTGTTCTCGTCGCACAGCGCGACCGCCGTCTCCGGGCTGAGGTGGTACCGGTTCCCCTCCATGGGGACGTACCGGGGTTCCACTTCGAAGTAGTCGGCGAACTTCTCCCAGCAGACCTGCACGTTGACGCCCATGACCAGGTTGGGCCGGTCCGCCGGCCTGCCCTCCGCGCGACGCCGGTGCTGCCAGCGCCGCTTGAGCGCGAGCCCGCCCAGCATCGCCGCCTCGCTCGACCCGGTCGTCGAGCAGCCCACCGCCTCGCGGGGGTCCTCGGCGTGCCACAGCCGGGCCAGCATGTGCACGCACCGCGTCTCGAGCTCGGCCGTCTGCGGGTACTCGTCCTTGTCGATCATGTTCTTGTCGGCGCACTCGGTCATGAGCCGCTGCGCCTGCGGCTCCGCCCACGTGCTGACGAAGGTCGCCAGGTTCAAGCGCGCGTTGCCGTCCAGCATCAGCTCGTCGTGCACGAGCTGATAGGCGACGTCCGCGCCCATCTCCCCCTCGGGCAGGGCGTAGCGGGGGACCGTGACGGGCTCACGGCTGAAGACGGGGTTGAGCTCGACGTCGCGACTGCCGCGCCCGTCCTCGTGAGGCCGCTTCAAAGGCATGGCCGAAGTCCCTTCTCCCGCTGATCGCATCAGGCGCCGCCCGCCCGGGGTCTTCCCTCACGCCCACGTACCCTGGTGACACCCCGTGAACCGTCCCGCTGAGGCGGGGCGTTGCCCGGCGGCCCGCCGCAGTGCTCCGTCGGCTCCGGCGCCGACGGCGTCCGCGCCCTCCCCCGCCGCCGGAAATCCGCTGGCCGCACGGCACGGGATTCGACAAGAATGGGGCATATGTCAAAGGCGCAATTCCTGGTCGAGCAGCACTCGATCCTGTCGGTGGTCGTCGGGTCGCGTGCGTTCGGGCTCGCCACCGACGCCTCGGATGTCGACCGCCGGGGCGTGTACGTCGCCCCCACCGTGGACTTCTGGCGGATGAGCAAGCCGCCCACCCACCTCGACGGGCCCCTGCCCGAGCAGTTCAGCTGGGAGGTCGAGCGGTTCTGCGAACTCGCTCTGTCCGCCAATCCCAACGTCCTGGAAGTCCTGCACAGCCCGCTCGTCGAACACAGCACGCCGCTCGGCGACGAGCTGCGCGAGCTCTCCCCCGCCTTCCTCTCCCGCCAGGCCCACCAGACGTTCGCAGGCTACGCGCAGTCCCAGTTCGCCAAGGCCGACGCCCGTCGGCAGCGCGAGGGCGAGCCCCGCTGGAAGCACGTCGTGCATCTGCTCCGCCTGATGATCAGCGGTGCCACGCTCCTCGAGAGCGGCACGGTCCAGGTCGACGTCGGGACGCACCGCGACCGGCTCCTGGCCGTACGCCGCGGCGAGGTCTCCTGGACCGAGGCCTGTGCCTGGCGCGACGAACTGTCCGCGCACCTGGACGCCGCCCTGGCCGGCAGCTCCCTGCCGCAGGAACCCGACACCGCGCGCGTGGAGGACTGGCTGATCTCCGTACGCCGCCGGTCCCTGTCCGAAGGCAGCAGTCGCCTGTAACCGGCCACCTGTTCGCCGGAGGCCCTGCCGCGAGGCGGTCCGTGCGGTTGAATACGGCATGCGGGACGCGCTCATGACGGCAGCTCCACTGATCAGCAGCAGGAGGACGGATGGCCAGCGCGGTGGAACACCGGTTCGTCGAGGTGAACGGCGTCAGGCTGCACATCGCCGAGCAGGGGCAGGGGCCGTTGGTCCTGTTGCTGCACGGCTTCCCGGAGTGCTGGTACTCCTGGCGGCACCAGTTCGGGCCGCTGGCGGAGGCCGGGTACCGGGTGGTCGCGCCGGATCAGCGCGGCTACGCCCGCAGCGAGCAGCCCGACGACATCGCCGCGTACAGCATGCTGCACCTCACCGGGGACGTGGTCGCGCTGATCCACGCGCTCGGGGAGAGCAGCGCGGTGGTCGTCGGACACGACTGGGGCGCACCCGTCGCGTGGACGACGGCCATGCTGCGCCCGGATGCCGTACGCGGTGTGGCCGGCCTGAGCGTCCCGCCGACGCCGCGCGGCCCCGTCGCGCCGCTGCCGGCCCTGCGCTCGCTGCTCGGCGACGGCTTCTACCAGCAGTACTTCCAGGAACCGGGTGTCGCCGACGCCGAGTTGGCGCGTGACCCGGCGGCGACGTTCCGCTCGCTCCTGGTGATGGCCTCGGGTGACAGCCCGCTCACCGACCCGCCCCGCCCGTGGGTCATCCCCGAGGGCGGCACGCTCATGGACACCTTGCCGGAGCCGGAACAGCTGCCCGGCTGGCTCGACAAGGGCGACATCGACACGTTCGTCCGCGAGTACGCCCATCACGGCGAGCGCGCCTTCACCGGAGGGCTGAACTGGTACCGCAACATCGACCGGAACTGGGAGCTGCTCGCGCCCTTCCAGGGCCGGGGGATCGATGTTCCCGCTCTGTACGTGGCGGGTGACCGCGATCTGGTCCGCTCCTTCCCCGGCGCGGACAAGCTGCTGTCCTCCCTGGAGCGGACCGCGCCGAAGCTTCACCGCAGCGTGACCCTGCCCGGCTGCGGGCACTGGACCCAGCAGGAGCGGCCGGAGGAGGTCAACTCCGCGCTCGTGGAGTTCCTCGGCGAGCTGGACGCGCGGGGCTGAGTCCGCGGGAGGCCGGTGCGGGCACGGCGGGGGCGGCGCGGAGGAGGGTGGCGCTACTGTGCGGCGGCATGAGCGCAACGTCTGATTTCGCCCCGTGGTCACCGTCGTTCGTCGCCGACCCGTATCCGGCCTACGCGGCGCTGCGCGAACAGGGGCGCGCCCACTGGTTCGCTCCCACCGGCCAGTGGCTTATCCCCCGCTACCAGGATGTCCAGGCCCTGCTGCGCGACCGCCGCCTGGGCCGTACGTATCTGCACCGCTTCACGCACGAGGAGTTCGGCCGCACCCCGCCTCCACCCGCGCACGAGCCGTTCCACACCTTGAACGGCCACGGGCTGCTCGACCTGGAGGACCCCGCTCACGGCCGGGTCCGGCGCCTGGTGTCGAAGGCGTTCACCCCGCGTACGGTGAGCGGGCTGGCGCCGTCCGTCGCGCGGCTGGCGTCGGATCTCGTCGCCTCGTTCGTCGCGGACGGCGGCGGCGACCTGCTCCCGGCGGTCGCCGAGCCCCTGCCGGTCGCCGTCATCGCCGACATGCTCGGTATCCCGGAGAGCGACCGTCCGCTCCTGCGCCCCTGGTCGGCCGACATCTGCGGCATGTTCGAGCTCGATCCGTCCGAGGAGAGCGCCAGGAGGGCCGTACGGGCGTCCCTGGAGTTCTCGGCGTACCTGCGTGAGCTGATCGCCGCCCGTCGCGCGGCGCCCGGGACCGATCTCGTCAGCGCTCTCATAGCCGCGCACGACGAGGGTGACCGGCTCAGTGAGCAGGAGATGGTCTCCACCTGTGTCCTGCTCCTCAACGCCGGTCACGAGGCCACGGTCAACACCACGGGCAACGGCTGGCTCGCCCTCCTCCGTCATCCGGAGCAGCTCGCCGCGCTGCGGGGCGATCCGGCGCTCGTGCCGGGGGCTGTCGAGGAGGCGCTCCGCTACGACACCCCTCTGCAGATGTTCGAGCGCTGGGTGCTGGACGACATCGAGGTGGGCGGCACCCGCATCCCGCGCGGCAGCGAGGTCGCCCTCCTCTTCGGCTCGGCCCACCACGACCCCGCCCGCTTCGATTCCCCGTCCCGCTTCGACATCACCCGTACGGACAACGCTCACCTCGCGTTCGGCGCCGGCATCCACTACTGCCTGGGCGCGCCGCTGGCCCGTCTGGAACTCCACGCGGTCTTCGGTGAGTTGGCGCGCCGGGCGCCGGGGCTCCGGCTCGCCTCGGAGCCCCGGTGGAAGCCGGGATACGTCATCCGCGGGCTCGAAGAGCTCCTGGTGGAGCTCTGAGGCGAGGCGGCACTTCACAGGAACAGGTCGAGGGCCTTCTCGCCGTAGGCCGCCTCGGTCATCGCCCGGGTGATGAGCCGGAACTCGTTGTCGTCGACGGCGCGCAGGACCTGTTGCAGCGTCACACCGCACCGGCCCACGAGGGACGTGGCGCACTCCAGGACCGCGAGCTCGCTCCTGGACGCCGTGAGCGCCCACGGCACGTCGAACAGGCGCCGCCCGACCGCGGTCCAGTCGACGGACGCGTGCGGGCCCGAGCGGTCGATGAGCGGCGGACCGCCCGGGGCGGGTCCGTCCTCCTCGGCGAACCGCCTCAGCCAGTAGCCGTCGCGGTGGGCCCCGAGCAGCCGGGTCGCCGCACGCATCTCCCCGCTGCCCACGCCGTGCACCATGGCCTCGGCCAGCGCCATCCCGCCGCTGGTCACCGTCATCGCCGTCTCCGTTTCCTCGAGTGGAGTCGGGGCCCGGGTCGGCCCCGCTTCACTGTGCGGGGCCGGACCTCCGGAGTTCCGGCGCACACGCCGTGGGTCGCCCGGTCAGCGCCGCTCGCGGCCCGGCCCGTGTCGCGCAGCCGTGGAGCAGGCGCTCGGCAGGCCGGTCCCCCACGGCGGACGTAGGCTGGAAGCGGATCTTCCTGATGTCTGCTCGTCCCCGACGGGAGGCCGCCATGGGCATCCTGGTTCTCATCGGCAGAATCCTCTTCGTAATCCTCTTCCTCGGTTCGGCCGTCGGCCACCTCACCAAGACCAGGACGATGGCGGGGTACGCCGCGTCCAAGGGTGTGCCCGCCGCCACCGCGGCGACGGCGGCCAGCGGACTGCTGCTCCTGGCCGGCGCGCTGAGCGTGGTGCTCGGGGTGTGGGCGGATCTGGGTGCGCTGCTGCTGGCGGTGTTCCTGGTGCCGACCGCGCTGATCATGCACCGGTTCTGGCAGGAGACCGACCCGCAGGCGCGTCAGCTGGAGATGATCCACTTCCAGAAGGACATCGCGCTGGCGGGCGCGTGCCTGATGCTGCTCGCGTTCTTCTCGTACGTCGGCCACGATCTGGGGCTGACGCTCACGGGGCCGCTGTTCCGCATCGAGTGAGCCATTTAATTCGCAGGACGGCTTCCGGGCCGTGTGTTACGTTCGACGAGTTCGTACGGATCCGGATCGAGGACGAAAGGGAGGTGGGGTTGATGACCGAGCTCAAGGCCACTGCGACGAGCAGCGCCCGGACCACCCTCACGTCCCGGGCGACGGTCTGAACCGTCCTTTCCCGCCTCGCTGGGAGCGTGAGCTCGCGAGGTCTTTCCCGTAACGAACCCCACCATGAAACGGATCCTCATCCCGTCATGCGTACACGCGACAACTGGATCACCCGCGCCGAGACCGGCGCCGACATCCCCGCCATCCGCGCCGTCGTCCTCGCGGCCTTCGAGACGCCGCTGGAGGCCGACCTCGTCGACGCGCTGCGCGCCGACTCCTCCTGGATCGACGGCCTGTCCATCGTCAGCACCGACGAGGACGGCGAGGTCATCGGCCACGCGCTGCTGACACGCTGCCACATCGGCGACACCCCGGCCCTGTGCCTGGCTCCCGTCGCCGTGCGGCCCGAGCACCAGAAGAGCGGCGCCGGCTCGGCCGCCATCCGCGCCGCCCTGGCGGCGGCCGAGGACATGGACGAGCGCTACGTCACCGTTCTCGGGCACCCGGCGTACTACCCGCGGTTCGGCTTCACCCGCGCCTCCGCGCACGGCATCGGCCTGACCATCGACGTCCCGGACGAGGCCATGATGGCCCTGGCCCTGGACGAGGCCCACCCGCTGCCGAGCGGCACCGTCCGCTACGCGGCACCCTTCGGGATCTGACCGATCCACCGGCC
>NZ_BAAABW010000015.1:156578-278963 GCF_039521185.1 Streptomyces blastmyceticus
GCCCCTCGCACGGCCACCCGGTCGGCCGAGGTCAGTCGGGCCACGGGGAGTCCAGGATGGTGCGGACGAAATCCCCGCGCTCGTAGTGTGCGAGCACATCGGCCTTGACGTTGCCGAACGTGGTCTGCGGCTTGGGCCGGACCCCGTCGGCGAAGGCCTCCAGGGTGCGCCTCCGGCGGCAGGTCCAGTCTCCGCGTCGCAGGATCGCCGCGCCATGGCTGTTCGGCCATCCACCCCACCGCCACATGGGCATCCGAAATGTTGACTGATGGGTGTTCTGCGAAGCTTGTGGCGTGACTAGTCGCCTCCGTCTGTCCGCCGCGCACTGGCCCGTCATCGTGCCGCCCCTGGCCGCCCTCGTCCTGGCCCTGACCTGGGGGCGGTCGCTGTCCGCCGGGGCGGTGGCCCTGGTGAGCTGCTGTCTGGCCGGTGCGGTGCTCTCCGCCGTGCACCACGCGGAGGTGATCGCGCACCGGGTCGGCGAACCGTTCGGATCGCTGGTCCTGGCCATCGCGGTGACCATCATCGAGGTGGCCCTTATCGTGACGCTGATGGCCGACGGCGGCGAGAAGAGCAGCACACTGGCCCGCGACACCGTCTTCGCCGCCGTCATGATCACCTGCAATGGCATCGTCGGCCTGTCCCTGCTGGTGGGCGCGCTCAGGCGCCGGGTGGCGGTCTTCAACGCCGAGGGCACCGGCGCGGCCTTCGCGACGGTGGCGACGCTGGCAGGGCTGAGCCTGGCCCTGCCGACGTTCACCACCAGTACCCCGGGGCCGCGGTTCTCCACGGCCCAGCTGGTCTTCGCAGCCCTCGCCGCGCTCCTCCTGTACGGGCTGTTCGTCGCGACCCAGACCATACGCCACCGCGACTACTTCCTCCCGGTGACCACCGCCGGCGAGGTCATCGACGGCGACGACCACGCCCATCCGCCCTCCACCCGGACCGCCCTGATCAGCCTCGGCCTGCTCGCCGTCGCCCTGATCTCGGTGGTCGGCCTGGCCAAGGGCGTCTCCCCGGCCATCGAGTCCGGGGTGGCCGCGGCCGGCCTGCCCGCCTCGGTCGTCGGCGTCGTCATCGCCCTGCTGGTCCTCCTGCCCGAGACGATCGCGGCCGTACGCGCCGCCCGCCGGGACCGCGTCCAGACCAGCCTCAACCTCGGCCTCGGCTCGGCCATGGCCAGCATCGGCCTGACCATCCCCGCGGTCGCGGTGGCCACGATCTGGCTGGAGGGCCCGCTCGTCCTCGGCCTCGGCGCCACCCACATGGTGCTGCTCGCCCTCACCGTCGCCGTCGGCACCCTGACCGTGATCCCGGGCCGCGCCACCCCGCTCCAGGGCGGCGTGCACCTCTCCCTCCTGGCGGCTTACATCGTGCTCGCGCTCAGCCCGTGAGCCGGGCCCGGCCGGTCGACGGTGGTGTCGGCGCGGAGCGTCAGCGTCCCTCGGTGGCGATGCGGGGAGCTCCCGTCACAGACATCACCAGCGAGTAGAGGGACGTGGTGGCCGTGATGAACAGACGGTTGTTCTTGGGCCCGCCGAAGGCGATGTTGGAGACCGTCTCGGGCACGACGAGCCGTCCGATCAGGGTGCCGTCCGGGGCGTAGCAATGGACTCCGTCGTCGCAGGCCGCGACCCAGAGGCGACCCGCGTCATCGAAGCGGATGTTGTCGAAGGCGCCGCCGCCCGGGCGGCATTCGGCGAAGACCTCGCCGTCGGAGAGGGTGCCGTCGTCGCGCACGTCGAAGACGCGAATCCGGTTGAGCCGCGTGTCGGAGACGTAGAGCTGCCGCTCGTCGGGCGAGAACACCAGGCCGTTCGGACCGCTGAAGCCGTCCGCGGCGATACGCACTTCACCCGTACCCGGGTCCACACGGTAGACATGACAAGCACCGATCTCGCTCTCGGCACGGTGTCCCTCGTAGTCACTGGTGATCCCGAAGTCCGGGTCGGAGAACCAGATCGAACCGTCGGAGCGCACGACCGCATCGTTCGGGCTGTTGAGCCGCCTGCCCTCGAAGCGGTCGGCGATGACGGTGACCTTGCCGTCGTGCCCGGTCCTGGTCACCCGTCGGTTGCCCTGCTCGCATGTGATCAACCGGCCCTGCCCGTCGAGGGTGTTGCCGTTGCTGTGACCGGCGGACGTACGGAAGACGCCGACCGTCCCGGTCATCTCGTCCCAGCGCAGCATCCGGTCGTTGGGGATGTCGCTCCAGATGACCTGCCGCCACGCCGGAAGGTAGAGCGGGCCCTCGGCCCACCGGCAGTCCCCGTACAGCCGCTCCAGGCGCATGTCGCCGTTGGCGCACCGCCCCGTACGGAACCGCTCGTCCAGGATCTCGTACAACCCGTTCACTACCTGACCGGACATTCGTCCCCCCGAGTGCTCAGAACTGAACCACATTCAGACTATTGGCGTCTTCGCCGAACACTATATGGTTCAGCCATGAAGAAGGTAGACGATGTCGATCTCGAACTGCTCGCCCTGCTCCAGCAGGACGCCGGCCGCTCCTACGCCACCCTCGGGAAAGCGGTCGGGCTCTCGGCCGGCGCCGCCCACGAGCGCGTGCGCAAGCTGCGGGAACGCGGGGTGATCCGACGTACGCAGGTGGACATCGATCCGGCGGCGGTGGGATGCGGCGTCCTGGCCTTCGTCATGGTCGAGTCGGTCACCTGGATGGGCGAATCCGCCGAAGCGTTCGCGGGCGTGCCCGAGATCCTGGAGGCGCACGTCATCGCCGGCACCGCATCCGTTCTCGTCAAGGTCCGGACCTCCACGACCGAGCAGCTCCAGGACGTGCTGCGGCGCCTGTACGCGATCGACGGGGTCAGCGGTACGCAGGCCACCGTCGTCCTGGAGACCTTCTTCGAACGGCCCGTGCTGCAGGTCCGGCCCAGCAGCTGACCGCGACCCCTCCGGAATCCGGGGTACCTCCAGGCGCCGATGAAGTGGCCCGTCACCCGTCCGTGGTGCCGCGATTCGCCACGGAGGCGGCAGGGCAGGAACCCTGACCCGTACCCGCGTTCCGCGCCTGCTCTTCGCCGGTTCCTTTGACCCGGGCGTGCCGGCAGGAGCATTATTCAACATATGACGAATAACCAGGGCTCCGAACGGAGCCAGGTGCCCCCTGACGCCGTCCCGGCCGTCCGGGCCCGGGGGCTGAGCGTCGTGCGCGGCTCCCGGACCGTGCTGGACGGGCTCGACTTCGACATCCCCCGCGGCCGGATCACCGGGCTCCTCGGGCCGTCCGGCTGCGGCAAGTCCACCCTCATGCGCTCCGTGGTCGGCACCCAGGCCAAGGTGACCGGCACGCTCGAAGTGCTCGGCCGACCGGCGGGGAGCGCCGGGCTCCGCTCACGGATCGGATACGTCACACAGGACCCGT
This sequence comes from Streptomyces blastmyceticus, assembly GCF_039521185.1. NCBI lineage: Bacteria > Bacillati > Actinomycetota > Actinomycetes > Kitasatosporales > Streptomycetaceae > Streptomyces > Streptomyces blastmyceticus. The sequence goes on from NZ_BAAABW010000015.1 coordinate 159,964, forward strand.
CCGTCTACGACGACTTGACGGTCCGCCAGAATCTCGAGTACTTCGCCACGGTCCTTCTCCCCGGCCGCGCCGCCGCCCGGGACCGCCGCGACAACGTCACCCGCGCCATCGAGGACGTGGACCTCACCGGCCACGCCGACGCCCTCGCCGGGAACCTCTCCGGCGGGCAGCGCAGCCGTGTCTCCCTCGCGGTCGCCCTGCTCGGCACGCCCGAGCTCCTCGTCCTCGACGAGCCGACCGTCGGCCTGGACCCCGTCCTGCGCCGCGACCTGTGGGCCCTCTTCGGCCGCATCGCGGCGGAGCGCGGCGCGGCCCTCCTCGTCTCCTCCCACGTCATGGACGAGGCCGAGCGGTGCTCGCGGCTGCTGCTCATGCGGGAGGGGCGGATCCTCGCCGACGACTCGCCGGACGCGCTCCGGGCCCGTACGGGCTCCGCGACCGTCGAGGACGCCTTCCTCCGCCTCGTCGACGACGCCAGGGCCCATGCCGCCACGCGGTCCGACTCCCGTGAGGAAACCGCCTGATGAACGCCTCCCGCACCCTCGCCACCGCCACCCGCGTACTGCGGCAACTGCGGCACGACCCCCGCACCATCGCGCTGATGCTCGTCGTCCCGTGCGTGCTGATCGCCCTGCTGCGGTACGTCTTCGACGCCACCCCCAGGACCTTCGACGCGACCGGCGCCTCACTGCTCGGCATCTTCCCGCTGGTCACGATGTTCCTGGTGACCTCGATCGCCACCCTGCGCGAGCGCACCTCCGGCACGCTGGAGCGCCTGCTCGCCATGCCGCTGGGCAAGGGCGACCTCATCGGCGGCTACGCCCTCGCCTTCGGTCTCCTCGCCGTCCTGCAGTCCGCGCTCGCCACCGCCCTCTCGGTGTGGGTGCTCGGCCTCGACGTCACCGGGTCCCCCTGGCTGCTGCTCCTGGTCGCCCTGCTCGACGCGCTGCTCGGCACGGCCCTCGGCCTCTTCGTCTCGGCCTTCGCCGCCTCCGAGTTCCAGGCGGTGCAGTTCATGCCGGCCGTGATCGTGCCCCAGCTGCTGCTGTGCGGGCTCTTCGCCCCGCGCGACACGATGCAGCCGGCCCTGAAAGCGGTCTCCGACGTCCTGCCCATGTCCTACGCGGTCGACGGCATGAACCAGGTCCTCCGGCACACCTCCGTCACCGGCGACTTCGTCCGCGACGTCATCGTCGTCTGCGGCTGCGCCCTCCTCGTCCTCGCGCTCGGAGCCGCCACCCTCCGCCGCCGCACGGCCTGACCGGCGGGCCGGGTCACCGGTTGTGGAAGGTGCCGGGCACCGGCAGCGTGGCCCACCGGGAGACCGGCCAGGTCACGGTGAAGGCGCGGCCGATGACGTTCTTCACGGGCACGAAGCCGCCGCCCGGTTCCTGGACGTGGAAGCGCGAGTCCCGGGAGTCGTTGCGGTGGTCGCCCATCACCCACAGGTGGTCCTTGGGGACCTTGACCGTTCCCACCGCGCTGTCGTCGCACGGGGTGGACCCGGGATAGATGTACGGCTCGTCGAGCGCCTTGCCGTTGACCTTGACCGGCTCGCCGCGGTTGCACTCCACCGTGTCGCCGCCGACGGCGATGACCCGTTTGATCAGGTCCTGCTCCTCGCCGGACGGCATCAGCCCGATGAAGCTGAGGGCCTTCTGCACGGCGTTCGGGCGATGGATCGGGGTGCCGTCCATCCAGCCGCCCGGGTCACGGAAGACGACGACCTCGCCGCGCTCGGGCTCGGAGCCGAACCAGGGGGTCAGCTTGTCCACCAGAACCCGGTCACCCGGCTGCAAGGTGTTCTCCATGGATCCGGAGGGGATCGAGAACGCCTGCACCAGGAACGTCTTGACCAGCAGGGCGAGCACCAGCGCGCATCCGATGAGGATCGGGAGCTCCTTCCACAACGGACGCCTCGCACCCTCGCCCCGTCGGCGTCTGCGCCATCGGCGCCCCGTCGGTGCCGTCGCGGTGCCGTCGGCGGCGCCGGGGGCGTCCTGCGGAGATCGCCCGAGCGTCGCGGCTTCTCCGCCTCCGGCCCGCCCGTCCGGTGCGCTCTCCTTCTCGTCGGTCATCGCCGACTCCTCCCATGGTCGTGTCGAGTGCCTCGATCAGCACTCCCAGTCCATGAACGAACAGGAGTTCCCAACGGATCATGCACCGGAACGACGAAACGGCCCGGCCCAGTGGTCAGCGCGGCGACCTGGCGGCGTCGAAGAGCCGGTCGATGTCGTGGGCGGCCAGGGCCAGGCTGGCGCAGCAGACCACCATCAGCGCGGCGAACGCGAAGGCGAGGTTGCGGCGCAGGGGCGTGGGCGGCGCGAGCAGCGCCTGGACGCGCTGGGGCACGGGGCCGCCGACGGCGGCCATCGCGGCGGCCGGGACCCGTTTGGCGGCGAGCGCCGCGCGGGCGACGGCACGGGCCACCAGGCGCCGGTCGGCGACGGCTGCGCCAGCCTGCTCGTCGGCCCAGCGTTCCAGGGCGAACGCGCCCGCTCGGGCGAGGGGGCGCAGCAGCGGGTTCACCACGGAGGCGAGCTGCAGGGCGAGCAGGAACAGGTGGTGGCGGTGGCGCAGGTGGGTGCGTTCGTGGGCCAGCAGCGCGTTGCGTTCATCGGCGCTGAGGGCCCGCAGCATGCCGGAGGAGACCACGATCCTGCCGGGGGCGCCGGGCAGGGCGAAGGCCGTGGGGACGGGGTCGTCGATGACGGCCAGGTCCCCAGCGGTGGGCAGGTCCCTGCATTCGCGCCAGGCGTCGACCATGGCCCGTCCCCGGCGCCAGGCCGCCACCGTCAGGGCCACCGCGCAGGCGGGTACGGCCAGTGCGCAGGCGGCGGCCACGGGCCAGTCGACGGGGGTGTCGGCGGCCAGCAACTGCGGTGACCAGCGTCCTTCGGCGGCCACCTGCGGTATCTGCCCGACGAAGGTGAGGCCGATCATGGCCAGGGCCGTCACCCAGGCGCCCGCGGCGACGACGGCGGCCACGGTGAGCATCCAGGCGGCGGTGCGGGGTGGCAGCCTGCGGCCCGCCGCCGGTGCCGTCAGCGCGAGGGCCGCACTGACCAGCAGCGGCAGGCACAGAATGATCCACCTGATCCACACGTTCTAGCCCTCCGTGTGTCCGCGCAGCAGCTGCTCCAGCAGCTTCTCGTCCTCTTCGGGGAGTTCGGAGACGAAGCGGGCCAGCACCGCGGCCCGGTCCCCGCCGTTCTCCAGCAGGTCGCGCATCCCGGCCGCCGCATGCCCGGCCTCGTCGCGCACGGGGGCGTAGCGGTAGCCGCGCCCGGCGCGCTCGCGGGTCACGAGCCCCTTGTCGTGCAGCCGGGACAGGATCGTCAGCACGGTGGTGTAGGCCGGGTCGCCGGTCACGTGCTCGCGCACCGTGCCCGCGCCCACCGGCGCACCGGCCGCCCACAGGGCCGCCAGTACTTCGCTCTCCAGCTCGCCCGGCGCCCGCCGTCCCGCCGTCGGGCTTTCCTGCTCGCTCACGCTCCCCGCTCCTTCGTCGCCGGTCCGTCCTCGGCACCGGCACGGCCGTGGTCCCACCGGCCTTCAAACTACTACGTCGTGTAGATGGCGGGGACCGGTCAGCGCCCGTCGCGTGAGGGAACGCCGTGCTCGCGCAGCGGGCCGACCGCCAGGCCCCGTTCCCGGCAGGTGTCCAGGATCCGGGGGAGCGCGCCGAGAGTGCTGCGCCACGATCCGGTGGCGGACGTGCAGTCGGAGTCGTGCAGCAGGATGGTTCCGCCGCCGCGCAGGTCCCGCGTCACGGTGCGGTGGACGGTGGCGGGGGTGGCGCGGGCCCGCCAGTCCTCGCCCCAGGCGGTCCACAGGACGGGGGTCAGGCCCATGCGGCGGCAGGCCAGATGGGCACCGCCCGTCATGACGCCGTACGGCGGCCGGAACAGCGTGGGCGCCTGCCCGGTGATGTCGCTCACGAGGTCGAGCGTGCGGGCGAGGTCGTCGCGCGTGGCGCGGGGGCCGCGCAGCAGCAGCGGGCGGTGTTCCCAGCCGTGGAGGGCGATCTCGTGTCCGGCCGCGGTCATCTCCTTCACCAGGCCGGGCGAGCGGACCGCCATGGAGCCGAGCAGGAAGAAGGTCGCGTGGATCCCGCGGCGGCCGAGCAGGCGCAGGAAGTGCGGGGTGGACAGGTGGTCGGGGCCGTCGTCGAAGGTGAGCGCGACGTGGCCGGGGTGGCCCCGGCCCGCGAGGCGGGGCAGGAGGCGGTTGCGCAGCGGCCCGAAGGTGGACAGGACGGGTGCGGCGTGGGCGGCGGCGAGTGCGGGCAGCGCCACGGCACCGGCGCGCAGGGCGGTGCGGGCCGGCCCGGCGGGGATCATCGCCGGTCTCCGTCCAGGAGGCGGGTGAGTGCGGCGAAGTGTGCCGGGGAGTCGCTGTACGCCTCGGCGAGCGGGGCGCCGATGCCGAACGCGACCGTGGCGGCCACGGCCGCGGCCATGGCGGGGATGCCGAGCCTGAGCGGACGGCGGGCCGTGGTGCGTACCGGACGGCGGACCTCGGCGGCTCGGGGGAGGACGGCGGTGCGGCCCGCGGCCGCGGCGACGGCCCGCGCCGGACCGTCGCCCTGCCGGAACAACTCCAGCCCCTGGGCGCGCTGTTGGCGCCCGAGCGGCCCGTGGAGCAGGTCGGTGAGTACGGGCCGGAGGTCGGCGGGCTCGCGTATCCAGGCGGCGAGACCGGCTTCCTGGAGCGCGGCGGCGTTGGTCCGGCCGTGGCCCGGTATGCAGCGGTAGCTGGCGACGGGCAGACCGGCGGCGAACGCCTCCAGCGAGGTGAGGCCGCCCGCGTTCTGGACCAGGACATCGGCCGCGGACATCAGGGCGGGCATGTCCTCCACCCAGCCGTACACGTGCTCGACCCCGGCCTCGCGCAGTCGCTGGGCCAGCGCCTGGTTGTGTCCGCACACCACCACCGGCACGGCGGCGCCGCTCCCCCGGATCTCCGCGGCCACCTGCTCCACGGGGCCCACGCCCCATGATCCCGCGACGAGGAGGGCCAGCGCGGATTGCTCGGGCAGTCCGAACCGGGCCCGCGCCGCGCGCCGCTGGGGCCCGGTGGCGGGCGTGAAGCGCGCGGCGACCGTCGGGCCGGTCACCGTGACGGCCTTCGCGCCCTGCGCGTGGGCCTGTGCGGCGGGTACCGGGTGGGCGGCGAGGTGGATGTCGACACCGGGCGCGACCCACAGGGGGTGGACCGAGAAGTCGGTCAGGTACGTGATCGCCGGCACGGTCAGCCGGCCGCGCAGGCGCAGCGCGCCGAGCACCTGGCCGGCTCCGGGGTAGGTCGAGACGACCGCGCGGGTGCCGGGGGTGATCGTCCGCAGGGTGCGGCGCTCGGCACAGCGGAACAGAGCGCGCACCACGAGCCCGGGGCGCCCGGCGCGTTCGGTGGTGGCGTAGATCCGCTGGTAGCTCGCGGGGGCCGAGGTCAGCAGGCGGTGGTAGGCGGCGGACAGCAGCCTTCCCAGCCGGGCCGGGAGCAGGTCCAGGAAGTCGTGCCGGTCCACCTGGAATCCGTCGGACTCCAGGCGCCGGGCGAGCTCGGCCGCGGCGCCGTCGTGGCCCGCGCCCACGCTCGCGGAGATGATGACGACCCGCTGCGCGGCGGCGCCGGACCGCGTCGCGCCGGGCGGCGGACACGCGCGTCCGTCCGCCGAGTTGCCACTGTGGAGCACAGCCGATCAGCCTCCTGAAGGACAAAGAACGCGACGGGTGTTTCGCCTGCGGCCTGAGCGCCGGGGCGTGACGGGGTCCCGTCCGGCGAAGCCCGTGGCCGGAAGGGTGAGCCACCAGGAAGCTACTACATGATGTAGAAATACGGCGATGGCAACACGTTCACCACGGACGGGGATCGCGGGCGACAGGGAATCGATCGAGTTTCTACAACGTGTAGTAGTTTGACCGACGGCTCCGGCTCCCGTCACCCGACCCCCCGGCCCCCGGGAGCCGGAGCCGTCGCCCAACAGCCCATCCGCCCCGCAGAACCCGCCGCCCACAGGAGCACCCACCGTGACCACCCTCGCCCTCGGGCCGCAGTGGCTCGATCCGAACCACCTGATCTCGGTCTTCGGCCTGGTCGGCATCCTGGCGATCGTCTTCGCCGAATCCGGGCTGCTGATCGGCTTCTTCCTGCCCGGCGACTCGCTGCTGTTCACCACCGGACTGCTGGTCGCCGGGGGCAAGTACATCCACCAGCCGCTGTGGCTGGTGTGCCTGCTCGTGGTGGTGGCGGCCGTCCTCGGGGACCAGGCGGGCTATCTGTTCGGCCGCAAGGCGGGCCCCGCGCTCTTCCGCCGCCCCGACTCCCGCCTGTTCAAACAGGAGAACGTCGAGAAGGCCCACGAGTTCTTCGAGACCTACGGCCCGCGGTCGATCGTGCTGGCCCGGTTCGTGCCCATCGTCCGCACCTTCACCCCGATCGTGGCCGGCGTGAGCCGCATGAACTACAAGAGCTTCGCGCTCTACAACCTCATCGGCGGCGCGCTGTGGGGCGCCGGGGTCACCGTGCTCGGCTACTTCCTCGGGCAGGTCGCCTTCGTCGGGGCCCACATCGAGCTCATCCTGATCGGCATCGTCGCGCTCTCGGTGCTCCCGGTGGCGATCGAGGTACTGCGCGCCCGGCGCACCGCCCGCAAGAACGGCACGGCCCCGGCAGAACAGGACGGCCACGCATCCCGCTCCGGCCACCGGCGCCGCTGATCGCGCTTTGGCGCCCTCCACCCACCCAAGGGCCTCAGCGGACGGTGAGGACCATCCGGAACCGGGCGGCGCCGGAGAGCATCTTGTCGTACGCCTCGCCGGCCCGCTCCAGCGGCACGGTCTCGGTCATCGGGCGGATCCCGTGCCGCGCGCTGAACTCCATGGTGTCCTCGACGTCCTGCGCGGTGCCGGAGGGGTGGCCGCGGACGACCCTGGCCGCCATGAGCAGCTGGGCCGGGTTGATTCCGAGCGGTTCGGTGTCGGCGCCGATGACGATCAGCTCGCCGCGGGGCGAGAGCCCGTCCACGGTCGACGTGATGGCCTCGGAGCTGGCGGCGGTGGCCAGGACGGCCTTGGCCCCGCCGAGGGCCTGGAGCGCCTCGGCGACGGGGGTGTCCGCCGTGCTGTCGATGTAGTGGTGCGCGCCGAGCTCCCTCGCGAAGTCGGCCTTGCCGGCCCCGCGGGCGATGGCCACGGTCTCGAAGCCCATCGCGACGGCGTACCGCACCCCCAGGTGGCCGAGGCCGCCGATGCCGAGCACGGCGACCCGGTCGCCCGGCCGGGCGGAGCTGCGCCGCAGCCCGTTGTACGTGGTCACGCCCGCGCAGGCCATGGGCGCCGCGTCGGCCGCCGCCAGCGCGTCGGGGATCCGGGCAAGGGCGTTCACGGGCGCGATCACCGACTCGGCGTATCCACCGTCGTACGCCCATCCGGGTACCCGCAGGTTCTCGCACACGATGAAGTCGCCCTGCCTGCACGGCGTGCAGTGGCCACAGTGGCCGCCGAACCAGCCCACCGCCACCCGGTCGCCCACCTGCCAGCGGCCCGGCACCCCCTCGCCGAGCTCCTCGATGTGCCCGGCGATCTCGTGCCCGGGGACGAGCGGAAACCGTACGCCCGGCACCATGGCGTCGACGAAGAGGGCGTCGCTGTGGCAGATCCCGCAGGCGTCCACGGCCACCCGCACATGACCGGGGCCCGGTCTCGGCACCTCACGCTCGACGATCTCGAACGGATCACCGGCGGCAGCGACCTGCGCGACTCGATAGGTGCTCATCTGGATCTCTCCGGCGTGCGCGTACGGACGGCCCCCAGGAACCAGCAGACCAGCTCCGGGCCGATCGCGCGCGCCGGGCGGGGCGGGTGAGTGGCCGCTCGGAAGGTTGGACCGGTCGCGGTCCGCGGTCGTCACGCACCGGGGTCGAATCCATGCGTTCACCGAACATAAGGGGCGTTTCTTCCGGGCGACCGGGCTCGTTGGGCAAGGGCGAGCCCGGTTCCGCGACCGGCCTCGGCGGGCCGCGGGAAGGCTCGCAGGCGTCCGGAGCACTCCGCTCCGGAGCGGAGACGAGGAGAGTGTCGTGCGACGACTGAGCATCGCCCTGGCCGCGGCCGTGATCTGCGGAACGGGAGCACTGGCGGGGACGGCCCAGGCCGCCCCCGCACCGCACTCCCAGGCGCGCGTGCTCGGACCGCCCTTCCCGTACGCGGACTGCATCAAGGCCGCGAAGGACAACAAGGAGAGCCCCTCCTACGCCAAGTGGCACTGCGACCAGCTGGTGCAGAAGGGCTGGGTCAAGCGGCCGAAGGCCGAACCCACCCACCGGCCCAAGGCCGAACCCACCCACCGCCCGAAAACCGATCCCGCCCACCGCCCGAAGGCCAATGCCGCCCACCGACCGAAGGCCGATCCCACCCCCCACCGGCCGGAGCGGCCCCGGCGGTAGCCCGCCCGTGCCCTCGCACCCTTGCGCGTGCGAGGGCATCGCGCGTCCAGGGCCCCTTCACGAGCCTTGTCCGGCTTGATGACCATTTCATGAGCGTTCTGCAAACTCGGCCTCGGCGCGGGTCCGGGCTGCGATTCCGCTCATAGTGTGGGGAGCATGCTCTGCACCCCGGCCCACGAGCGATCTCGTGAGGAGATCAACACCGAGATCCGCGACTTCCTGGCGACTCGGCAGGACCACGCCCTGACCAGGAACGAACGCCGCGTGTACGAGCAGCTGCTGACCGAATGGCTCGCGGCACCCCAGCCGCGCCGCCCGCACCGCTCGATGACCTGAGCGCCCTGATTCACCGCGGCTGGATGCGGAAGTCGAACGCCGTGGTCCCGGGGTCGATGGCCGTCACCCCGCCGTCGACGGTCAGTGCCGCGCCGTTGACGAGGGAAGCGGCCGGGGAGAGCAGCCAGGTGATCGCCTCGGCGACCTCCTCCGGCCGGCCCGGCCGGCGTACGGGGCTGAGCCGGGTCGCCTCCTCGTACGCCGCCTCGGCGCCGCCCTCCCCCAGCCCCGCCTCCTCGGCGAACCGCGCCATCCGCCGGTCCGCCATCTCGCTGCGCACCCAGCCGGGGCACACGGTGTTGGCGCGCACCCCACGCGGCCCGTAGTCGACGGCGACCGACGTGCAGAGCTGGAGGAGAGCCGCCTTGGAGGCCGCGTACGCCCCGTTGGCCACTCCGTTGCGCAGCGCGGCGACCGAGGCGACGGCGACCACGGAGCCACGCGACTCCAACAGGTGCGGGAGCGCCGCGCGCAGCATCAGGAACGGGCCGGTGAGGTTGGTGCGCATGACCAGGTCCCAGTCCTCCGGCGACATGTCGCCGACCGCTCCGCCGCGCCCGACACCGGCGTTGAGAACGAGCCCGTCGAGCCGACCGTAGGCGGTCAGGGCCGCGTCGACGAGACCGCGGACGCCGTCCGGGTCGGTGGTGTCGGAAGGGTGCGCCAACGCGCCGGTCTCCTCGGCGATGCGCCGCAACGGTTCGGGCCGCCGCCCGGAGACCACCACCCGGTGTCCGGCCGTACGCAGGAGCCGGGCGGTGGCGGCACCGATGCCCGTCCCGCCGCCGGTCACGATGACAACTCTCTGATCCGCCATGGCCGTACCTCCGGTGAGTGACTGCGTGCAGGGTGTATCGATCGTACGTACCCGTACTGACCCGCCGTCAGAGCCAGCCGCGCCGTGCTGCCTGGACCCCGGCCTGGAAGCGGGTGGTGGCGCCCAGCCCGGCCAGGAGGACGGAGACTCGGCGCACGACCGTGCGGCGGCCCAGGCCCAGGCGTCTGGCGATGACGTCGTCGGTGGCGCCGCTGGCCATGAGGGTGAGGATCTGGCGGTCCCGGGCGTCGATCTGTGTGCCCGCGCCCGCCGCCGACGCCGGAACGGCGAGCCTCCACAGGGACTCGAACACATTGGACAGCGCCCGGAACAGGCCGGACGGACGTATCAGGAGGGAGACGACACCGGGGTGGTCGTCGGCGGCCAGGGTGACCACCGCCAGGTCGCTGTCGCCGATGGCGAGCTTCATGGGCGGATCGTCCAGGGTCCGCGCCTGTTCCCCGGCCTCGATCATGCGCGCCATGTTGGGCCCCGCGACCGGGTCGTCGAAGGCGGAGCCGTGGTAGATGGTGCGGTAGACGACCCCGGCGGCCATGCGCTCGCGCTGCAGCACTTCCTGTTCGAGGTAGTGGTCCGACGTCCCCGAGTACGGCGGCATGTCGATGACCCGGATCTGACGGCGCGCCGACTGCTGAAGCCGCCGACTGACCGTCAGGATGCGTGCGGCGTCCTCGACGACTTCCAGCGCGCCATAGTGACCGGCATCTCTCCTGGCGAAACGGTAGAGCCGTTCCAGTTCCGTCCCGGCCCGGCGCAGGGCCGTCCGCCGGACGGCGTCGCGCTGCAGCAGCGTCTCGACGACCTGCGTGGGCGGCAGCGCTTCCCAAGAAGCTTCCCCCGCCCCGTGATCCGTCGTCACGACGATGTCCTCGGCGACGAGTTCCTTCAGCACCACCCGGACGACGGACTCGCTCAGTCCGGCCCGCGCCGCCAACAGGCCGACGGGCTCACGTGGATGACCGACCAGGGCCCGGTAGACCCGTCCGCGGTCGGAGTCCGGGTCCAGCACGTCGTACACGACACTCCCCTCGCCGCACCGGAACCGGTCGGCCCGGCGGCCGAAGCCTACTTCGCGGGTGGCGTACCTGCGCCAATGGCCCAAGTGCGCCACCGGCCCGTATGGCGCCCGTGCGAGCGCTGCGATGGGATTTCCGGTGTCCCGCGGCCCTCGCGTCCGCCTGACCCCTCCGTCAAGGACCCCGAGGGCTCGCAGACGGGTCATGTGACCAAGGACTACATGGTCATCGAGCTGGTCCCGCAGGTGACGCTCTCCTCGCAGGGGCCGTACCTGAAGCAGACGGGCGAGGTGAAGGTCCCCGGCGGGACCGTCAGCCCCAATGCCCTCAACCCCGCGCTCGACAACGAGCGACTGCTCGCCACCGGCGCCAACGAGATCATCACGTCGGGCCAGACGGGCGTCTGGTACGGGACCGTCATGGACAACGCCAACGGCGTCTACCGATCGCCGGCCGTGAACATGAAGGGCGACTCGGGCGGTCCCGCGATCTGGCACGTACCGGGCAGCGATCTCCCCTCCCAGGCCAACGGCTTCCAGGCCTCGGGCCCTTGGGCCGGCATCACCAAGGGGATCACCCTGGCACTGCCGCCCTTCCTGTACACCAGCTCGGCGAATATCCTCGCCGACCTGCGCGCCCGGGATGCCGCCACCCCCGCAGGCGTCTACGGCGCCGGTTTCGAGGTGACCGCCAACCCGTAAGGCCACAGCCAGGTCGGGGCCTTCTCCCGCTGCGAGGACCCCGCCGGATCATCGGCGTCCTCGGTCGGCAAGAAGGCCCCGACATGAGTCCGCCGGATCAGACCGCCGGGACCGGGTACGTCGGGTACTCCACCCCGGATACGTGCTGGACGACGCGGATGACCTGGCAGGAGTAGCCGAACTCGTTGTCGTACCAGAGGTAGAGGATCGCGTCGTCGCCCTCGACCTTGGTGGCACCGGCGTCGACGATCGAGGCGTGGCGCGAGCCGATGAAGTCGCTGGAGACCGCGTCGGGGGCGCTGATGAAGTCGATCTGGCGCTTGAGCGGCGAGTGCAGCGACACGTTGCGGAGGTAGTCGAGGACCTCCTCGCGGGTGGTCTCGCGCGCGAGCCGCAGGTTGAGGATCGCGATCGAGACGTCCGGCACCGGGACGCGGATCGAGCTGCCGGTGATCCTCGCGTCGAGGTCGGGCAGCGCCTTGGCGACGGCGGAGGCCGCACCGGTCTCGGTGATGACCATGTTGAGCGGCGCCGAGCGGCCACGGCGGTCGGAGTCGTGGTAGTTGTCCAGCAGGTTCTGGTCGTTGGTGAACGAGTGGACGGTCTCCACGTGGCCGCGCAGGACGCCGTACTCGTCCGCCATCGCCTTCAGCGGCGGGACGATCGCGTTGGTGGTGCAGGACGCGCAGGACAGGATCTGCTCGTCCGGCTTGATCGTGTCGTGGTTGACGCCGTGGACGATGTTGGGAACGTCACCCTTGCCCGGCGCGGTCAGCACGACCTTGGCGATGCCCGGCCGGAGGTGCTGCGACAGGCCCTCGCGGTCGCGCCACTTTCCGGTGTTGTCGATGAGGATGGCGTCCTTGATCCCGTACGCCGTGTAGTCGACCGCCGTCGGGTCGCTGGAGTAGATCACCTTGATCTCGTGACCGTTGGCGATGATCGTGCTGTTCGCCTCGTCGACGGTGATCGTGCCCTGGAACTGGCCGTGGATGGAGTCGCGGCGCAGCAGGGAGGCGCGCTTGACGATGTCCTGGCCCGCACCCTTGCGGACGACGATGGCGCGCAGCCGCAGGCCGTTGCCGGAGCCGGCCTTCTCGATGAGCAGGCGGGCGAGGAGGCGGCCGATGCGGCCGAAGCCGTAGAGGACGACGTCGCGCGGCTCACGGCACTCGATCTTGTTGGCACCCGTGGCGCCGGCGACGGCCTCGGCGGTGAAGCCCTCCACCGAGAGACCGCGGTCGTCGGCCTTGTACGTCGCGGCGAGCATGCCTATGTCGATCTGGGAGGGGCCGAGATCGAGCGTGGTGAGAGCCTGCAGGAACGGCAGCGTCTCGGTGACCGAGAGCTCCTCGCCGTCGATCTGCCGGGCGAACCGGTGCGTCTTGAGGATGCTGACCACCGACTTGTTCACCAAGGAGCGGCTGTGGAGCAGGACGGTGACGTCCCGCTCCCGGTGCAGCTTCCCGATGAGGGGGATCATCGACTCCGCGATCTCCTCGCGGGTCTTCCAGTTTGTGAACGAGTCGTCGTTGACAGTCACAGGATTCTCTTTCGAGCTAGGTGGCGCTCACATGCTAACCCCATGCCATTTTGATCGTTCAAGCGGTGCCATGGAGTCCGCTATGCCCCATATGCCCGACTCCTCGTGGGGCCCGCAGCGCCACGGCTCAGTAGTAGCCCTTCCGGCCGTCGAGCAGCTCCCGGACGATGTCCAGGTGACCCGCGTGCCGCCCGGTCTCCTCGATCATGTGCAGCAGGATCCAGCGCAGGGTCGCCGCCCCGGCCCGGAAGTCCTTCTGCCGCCCGGCGTCGTCCAGTTCGTGGGCCGCGATGATCTCGTCCGAGACGGCGCACTGCTGCTGGTACTCCTGCAGCAACTGCTCCAGCGGGACGCCCTCCACCCGCATGTCCGCGTCCTCGACGCTTTCGTCGAACTGCGGACCGACCGCGGGCCGCCCCATCAGCATGACCTCGAACCAGCAGTGCTCGACCCACCGCATATGGGAGACCAGACCCGCCGCCGTCATCAGGGGCGAGCTCGGTATCACGACGCGGTGGGCGTCCTCGCCGGACAGCCCCTCGCACTTGTAGTGGATGAGCGCCCGCTGCATGTCGAGCCAGGCGAGCAACTGCGTTCGCTCGTCCGCGTCGTAGGCGGGGCGAGTACGTGAGGGAGACGTCATGGACGATCACGGTACGCGGACCGGCCTCGCGGCGCCCGGCATTTTCCTGGTGCCCCTGGAGGAGCCCGTCAGCGGGCCGGGCGAGGAGACATGGAGGCCGGCGCACACGCGCCGCGCGGGACACGGAGGTGGGCGAGCAGGCGGTCGAGCACGGCGCGGTTGCCCGGCAGTGAGAAGTGGTCCACGCCGGGGTTGTCGGTCAGGTCGAAGCGGTGACAGGGCATCGCCCGCCAGACACCCACCGCCTCATTGGTGAGGTCCTCCTGGTTGCTGTCGCCGTCCCGGTACAGAAACCGGCTGTCGTCGGTCAGTTGGCCCGGCGCGAGGCGGGCCAGCCGCGCCCCCACGATCGTCCGCAGGCCGGAGCCCCTCTCCGCGTGGACGTCGACGTAGGGGAAGGAGCGGCGGTCGGTGAACTTCACAAAGCCGATGTAGTGGTCGGCGATCTCCTTGGCCACCGGCAGACCCGCGTCGGCGAACAGCTTCGGGTAGTCGCGCGGCGTGTAGCCGCGCCCGGTCGAGTCGTCCCGCACGACGACCTCGCGGTCACCGAACACCGCGGGGTCGGACGCGCTCATGTAGCTCGAGGGGGCACTCAGGTACATACGGGCGCTGCTCTCCGCGTTCTCCCTGGTCGTCGGGTAGCCGAAGTCCTGGACGTTGAGGCCGGTGAACAACGTCGAATAGAGCAGGCCCTGCCCCGGCATGTTGCCCGCGACGGAGGTGAACCCGTGGATGTACTTGTCGCGCCAGGCGCGTGTGGTGTGGGTGAGCAAGTACTGCGCGTAGAGCGGGCCGTTCGAGTGGCCGATCAGATGAACGGGCCGGTTCCCGCTGTCCCGGTAGGCGGTCTCGACGAGCCTGCGCGTGCGCTCCAGGAAGCCGCCCATGTCGGGGGTGAGCCGGGAGTCGTAGCCCGCGACCCGGATGTCGGCGTTCCGTACGTATCCGTGGGCCTCCAGGGCCCGGTACAGCGGCTCGTAGAACGGCGCGCTGCTCGTCCTCCCGTAGTCGAGGAGGCGGACGTGGACGCCGGGGACGTCGGAGAAGCGCGTGGCCATCGGCCGCGAGGACCTCGCGTCGTAGCGCAGCGTGAGAAGGCGGTCCCGGCAGACCTGGCTGAAGGCCGTGCCCGGGCGGTCGTTGAGGTACCAGTCCTCGAAGGTGCCGGAGCGGGGGCAGCCGGGTACCGCCGCCCGGTGGTCGACGGTCACCGCCAGCTTGGACAGGTGGAACGCGGGGAAGAGCACGACCGGCGTTCTCCCCGGCCGCTGCGCCACCGCGCCCGCCGGGTCGGGGAACACGGCCAGGACGAACAGTGCGGCGACGACGAACCGCAGCCAGAACTTGCCGAGCATCTCGCGGACCACCTCATTCGGCAAAGGGGCACAGCCGGTCGACGCAGGCTACTTAAAGTTCCGACCGGCAGAACAGGGCGCCGCGTGCGGCTGGACGAGAATGGACGGCATGGGAAAGACATACGACCGAATAGACGGCAGGCTCCGCGCCTTCATCGAATCCCAGCCCGTCTTCTTCACCGCGACGTCACCGCTGTCCGGCGACGGCACGATCAACCTCTCCCCCAAGGGCGTCACCGGCTCGTTCGCGGTACTCGACGAACAGACGGTCGCCTACCTCGACTTCGCCGGCAGCAATGCCGAAACCATCGCGCATCTGCGCGAGAACGGCCGCATCACCCTGATGTGGTGCGCGTTCCAGGGCCCACCGAACATCGTGCGCGTACACGGCCACGGCGAGCCGGTCTTCCGCGACGACCCGCGCTTCGAGGAACTCCTCGCGCACTTCCCGGACGTCGACCCGACCCCGCACGGACTGCGCGCCATCATCGTCGTCAGCGCCGGACTCATCCGCGACACCTGCGGCTACGCCGTGCCGTTCATGGCGTACGAATCCGACCGCGACCTGCACCGCAGGCGCTTCGAGCGCGAGGACGACGAGTCCCTGACCCGCTACTTCGAAAAGAAGGACCACATAGCGGCAAGCATCGACGGCCTGCCCGGCCTGCCACTGCCTCTGCCGCCGCGCACCCCCTGAAGCTCACTCATGGCCGGGGCGCGACGCCGGCGGTGGGCTGAAGCCACTGAAGCATCTGTCTCAGCCCTCGTAGTCCTCGGTCCGGGACGTGAACGGCACCTCGCGAGCGCGCAGCCACTCCACGAACCGGGCCTCGATCTTGGCCGACTCGTTCGTGCCGGGGTTTCCGTCGTCGGCCACCACCACGTCCCGGACCGCTTCCAGCGCGGTCGTGGGGTCGTCCACGAGCCAGGGTACGTCGTCAGCCGCGACCGTGCACCAGCGCCGGTACTCCCTGACGTCCTCGCCGATCATCATCATGACGGCATAGCCGCTGGTGGTGCAGTACAGCACCAGGTCGCCGTCACGGGACTGCCGCACCGTCGCGATGTCCGTACCCGACGAGTCCCGGCTCTCGCTCAGCACGAGCGACCGCTCGATCCCGACCATCTGCCCGCTTGTCTCGGACATTCCACGCCCCCAGGTGTTCCGCGCTGCTCAACCACCGGCAGCACGGGAAATTCTACGGTGCTGCTCACGCGCCCCTGCCAAGGTCCGTTCGAAGAGGCCGACAGCAATCACAGCAGGCGGGCGCCGTAATCTCGGCGCCATGTACCACGATCCATTCGAGTGTCGCTGCGTCATCTGCCACGACTACGGCGACCGCGCCGAAGCGGACCAGGTGGACCTGAGGGTCATCGGAGACGTGCAGCGGTACGGCTGGCATGTCGTCATGGTTCCCGAGGACGACATCGGCCCGGGGTTCGCTTACACGATTGGCCTGGCACACACCCACGGTGCACCTGAGCTCGCCATGTTCGGCCTCGATGTCCGCGACATGCACCGGATGCTCAATACGCTCGGAGAACGGGCCGCCGCGGGCGCGGTGCTGGAGAGCGGGCAGAAGCATCACGACGTCACCGAGCACCCCGCGGGGATCTGGACCGCCGAACTGTGAGAGCCGGAGTGATTGGGCCGAACGACGGAGTCGTTGGGCGTGGTCGACGGCCGGGTGCCGGGGGTGGGTGCGACTCTGCCCTTATCTCTTTGGTCGTTTTATCTCTCTGGCAATGTGATCAGCCGTGCCGTACGGTCCGATGCCGCTCCGCAGGACACGGCGGGTGACTCAGCGCGCTCCGGCCGGCACCGTGGAGGCGAGTGGGTCATGGTGGGATGCGGACGGCTCGGGTGGCCGCGGCGCAGGGGGCGGTTGGCCGGGGCGGTGGTCTCGGGGCTGTTGCTGGTGCCGTTGAACGCGCTGGGGGCGGGGTCGGCGTCCGCCGTCCCCGGGCTGGTGGAGGACCCGGCGTCGCTGGTGAATCCGCTGATCGGCACGGCGGGGTCGGTCAATACCTTTCCCGGTCCCGACATGCCGTTCGGCATGCTGCAGTGGGGCCCGGACACCAGTCCGCACCGTGCGTACGGCGGGGGCTACGAGTACCGGGACAGCAGGATCTCCGGTTTCAGCCTCACCCATCTGTCGGGGCCCGGCTGCCGGGCCGCCGGGGACGTGCCCATCCTCCCGGTCACCGGGCGGCTGCCCGGGAATCCGGGCGAGGCAACGTCAGGTTTCAGCCACGCGCACGAGCACACCGGCATCGGCTACTACGGCGTGACGGACACGGCGGGGATCACCACGGAGCTGACCTCCGCGACCCGGGCGGGGCTCGGCCGCTTCACGTTCCCCCGCGGCGCCGACTCCCGGCTGCTGCTCAAGCTCGGCGGCGGGGCGACGCAGGTCGACGGCACCCGCGCGCGGGCGGTCGGCAATCACGAGGTCGTGGGCGCGGTCGACAGCGGCCACTTCTGCGGTGCCAAGAATCGCTACACCCTGCACTTCGACATCCGCTTCGACCACCCGTTCACCGGCAGCGGCACATGGGCGGGCGGCGCCGGCCGGCCGAAGGGCAGAGCTCCCGGCGCGGGCGGGATGTATCTGACCTTCGACACGAGGGCCGCGCGGACGGTCACGGCGGCGGTGGGCATCTCGTACACCAGCGACGCCAACGCCGTACAGAACCTCCAGCATGAGGTGAGGGGCCACGGCTTCGACGGCCTCAGGCAGCGCAGTCACGACGCGTGGAACCGCGTGCTGGGACGGGTGCGGATCGGCGGCGGCAGCCACGACCAGCAGGTGCAGTTCTACACCGCGCTCTATCACGCGCTGCTGCATCCCAACGTCTTCTCCGACGTCAACGGCCAGTACGCGGGCATGGACGGACGGACGCACACGCTCGCCGCCGGGCAGCGGGCGCAGTACGCGAACTACTCGGGCTGGGACACCTACCGCTCCCAGGCCCAGCTGATGGCCATGGTCGCGCCGCGGACCGCCGGTGACGCCGTCACCTCGATGCTCAACGGCTACGACCAGACGGGGCTGCTGCCCAAGTGGGCGCAGAACAACGGCGAGAGCTATGTCATGGCCGGGGATCCGGCCGCAGCGATCATCGCCGGCACCTACGCCTTCGGTGCGCGCGGCTTCGACACCGCGCACGCGCTGGAGGTGATGGTCCGCCAGGCGACCGAGCCCAACGCCGACCGGCCGGGCGAGGCGGTCCGCGCCGCGAAGGGGTATCTCCCGGCCGACCACACCACGTGGGGGTGCTGCAACTTCTACGGGCCGGTCTCCACCCAGCTGGAGTACGACACGGCGGACTACGCGCTCGCCACGATGGCCAAATCCCTGGGCAGGCACGGCACGTACACGCGCTTCGCGGCCCGGGCCCAGGACTGGCGGAACCTCTTCAACCCGGGGACCGGCTACCTCCAGGCCAGGCTCGCCGACGGCAGGTTCGCCCCAGGGTTCACCCCGGCCACCGCCTACGGCTTCATCGAGGGCACCTCCGCGCAGTACACCCCGATGGTCCCCTTCAACCTCAGGGCGCTGATCGCGGCGCGTGGTGGCCCCCGGGCGTACGGCGGCTACCTCGACAGCCTCTTCACCGACCTCAGGAAACCGAGCGGCACCAACGCCGACCTCGGCAACGAGCCGAGCCTGGGAATCCCCTGGCAGTACGACTACCTGGCACAGCCCTGGAAGACGCAGGCGCTGATCCGCCGGATCCAGCAGACGCTGTACTCCAACACCCCCGCCGGGACCTTCGGCAACGACGACCTCGGCGCCATGAGCTCGTGGTACGTCTTCTCCGCGCTCGGCATGTACCCCGAGACGCCGGGGACGGACATCCTGGTGCTCGGCAGCCCGCTCTTCCCCCGGGCGGAGCTGAGCCTGGGTACCGGTCCCGGCCGTACGCTGCGCGTCAACGCCCCGCAGGCCCGGGCCGACGCACCGTACGTGCGGGCGCTGGAGGTCGACGGCCGGGCGTGGGACAGGTCCTGGATCAGCTTCGGCGCGCTCCGTCGCGGCGGCAGCCTGGACTACGCGCTGGACACCCGCCCGCACACCGACTGGGCCTCCTCGCCTGACTCCGTGCCGCCGTCGGACGCGACCGGGCAGCGTGAGACCCACGCCATCGGCCGCACCGCCCGGCACCACCGGTAAGGGCGCCGTCAGGTCTTGCGCACGAACCACCGGTCCAGGTAGGTGGTGAGCGCCCGGTCGTCGGTCGCCCGGGCGCTCAGGCCGATGTGGCCGTCGGGGCGTACGAGCAGCAGGGTGCCTTCGGGCCGGGTGCGGTGCCCTGGCGGCTCCGTCCGGATCGTGAAGAGCGCGACCGGCATCACGTACCGGTCCGTCAGTTTCCGGAGCTCGGAGGTGCCGCTGCCGTCGCCGGTGACGAGCAGCGACCAGCGCTGGTACGAGAGCAGGTCGTGGAGGCGGCCGGAACCGGTCTCGCTGGTCACCCGCAGGTCGGGCAGCCTGTCGCCCGGGCGGAGCGGGCCGGGGCCGGCCCGGCCTGTGGACAGCGCGCTCTTGCGGTGGTTCCTGGCGAAGTCGCTGAGGATCAGGGCTCCTTGGCGTGCGAAGCGTTCGCTGCGGAGGAGCTGCGGGAGGAGCAGTTGGATCGCGGTGAGGGTGGGGAGGTTCGGCGGGATCTCCAGGATGTTCCGGCGCATGTTCCGCATGACTTCCTGCGCCGTGTGCCGCTGTTCGGTGTTGTAGGTGTCGAGCAGTGCGTCGGTGGCCCAGCCGTGGTGCACGGCGGCGAGCTTCCAGCCGAGGTTGTGCGCGCCGAGCAGACCGGTGTTGAGTCCGTGGCCGCCGATCGGCGCCCACAGATGGCCGCTGTCGCCGGCGAGCAGGGCGTGGCCCTGGCGCAGGGTGGCCGCGAGGCGGTCGTGGAAGCGGGACCGGTTCGCCCAGTAGGGGTCGGTCGGTACGAGGCGGACGCCGGGTTCGCCGGTCGCCCGGGCGACCAGGGACTCCATCTCCCGTGGGGTCGGCGGCTCTTGGGAATGTGGGGCGGGATCCGGGCAGAAGGCGAAGAACCGCGTTCCGCGGCCGGGGACGGGGTCGGTGATCAGCGTGACGCCGTGGTTGATGAAGATGCGGGTGGCCCCGGGGTCGTAGGGGTGGCTCCAGTCGGGTTCGGCGTTGAGCTGCATGCACTGGAGGTTGTGGCGTTGTTCGCCCTCGAAGGGGATGCCCAGGGACTTGCGCACGATGCTGTGGGAGCCCTCGCAGCCGATCACCCACCGGCAGTCGACCGTGCGGGTGTTCCCGTCGGCGCCGCGCAGGTCGACCTCGGCGCTCCCCCCGTCGAGCCGTACGGCCACGGCTTCGGTGGACCACTGGACGTCGGGGCCCAGTTGCCGGAGGCGGTCGCGCAGCAGGCGCTCGACGACGTCCTGCTCGATGGAGAGCGGGCCGGGGTAGGCGGTGTCCGGCAGTTGCACCTGCTGGACGCCCGCCCGGCGTCCGCGCACATGGAACTCGCCCCTGTTCAGGGGCAGCCCCTGGCTCATGACCAGGTCCGCGCACCCGAGGTCGCGCAGGGCTTCCAGGGCGCGCTGCCAGATGACGCTGGCGCGGGGTTCGCGTTTCGTGCTCGGCCCCTTGTCGACGACGATGGTGTCCATGCCGTACCGGCGCAGGGCGATGGCCAGCGTCAGCCCGGTCGGTCCCGCGCCGATGACCACGGCGTCCCGTACGTTCCGGGGGGCGCTCATGCCGGGCCGCCCTTGCGCATGAACTCGATCAGCCGCGCGAAGCTGTCGTCGCCGTGTCCCGCGTCGACCGCCCGCCCGGTCAGCTCCTGGAACAGCTCGGGGAGGCCGGAGGACACTCCCCGCAGCTCGCTCGCGTGGGCGAGGATGTCCATGGTCATGAGGTGGAGCCGCAGAGGGAAGTCGGCGCCCGGGCAGTGTCCGGAGTCGATGTCCGGCGCGTGGGCGTTCATGAAGGTGCGGACGGTCCTCGTCCAGCGGTCGGCCACTTCGGTGTAGTCCGTCGCCGTCGCGTTGCCGCCGGGTCCGTCGGCGCCGACGAGCGCCGCTCCGTGGAGCCAGCCGGTCAGGGTGCCCCACATCAGGGCCAGGAGCGCGGTGTCGTACACGGAGGGCCGCGCGGTGTCGGTGCCCACGTGCACCGGGTCGCCGAGGGCGGCGAGCGTCCCGCGGCAGTCCTCGAAGACGGACTGCGGGCCGCCGTGGAGGAGCAGGGCGTCCGGGGTGCCGATGCCCGACGGGGTCGTCATGATCACGCCGTCGAGGTAGCGGACACCGTGCCGTTCGGCCCAGGCAGTCGTCTCCCGTGCGTGCTCCGGGGAGCCGGAGGTGAAGTTGACGACGGTGCGTCCGGCGAGTTCGCCGGCCATGGGGGCCAGGACCTCGTGGACGGCGTCGTACGTCGCCAGGCAGACCACGGTCAGCGGGCTCGCGGTGACGGCCGCGGTGGCCGTGACCGCCTCGGCGGCGCCCTGCGCGGCGAGGGCGTCCGCCTTGCCGGGCGTTCGGTTCCAGACGGTGGTCCGGTGGCCCGCGGCCAGGAACGCGGCCGCCAGCGCCGCCCCCATCGGCCCCAGGCCGAGGACGGTCACATCGGCACACATATTTCCCCCCTGCCTCATCAATTAACACGGGAAACCAGTGAATTGCCCGCGCGTCACGGCATTCATCTCTTTCTTCCCCGGCGGCACCTCGCTACGCGTCGGGAATTCCCGGGAAGGGCGCGCGAGGGGCGCACAAGCGGGGCTCGCAAAAGGGAAAGCGGCGCGCAGGCGCCGATGACCCGCCGGGCCGTGCGACCTTTGTCCGCCACCGATCCGCGTACCCCGGCCTACGCAATTCGTCGGCGAACCCGTCAATTCCAGTTGTCAAATACAAGATGCCCTGAAACCCTCTTACTTCCGGCCGGAAGCATGTGAAATCCCTATAGGGCTCCACGGGGGAGATTTTCGCGTATTGTCAGGAGCGGGGGGAATGCACGACACATTGCGTAATTGGCATGCTCACAGCCTGGGAAAGGCCTGGCCCGCCGGGCCTCGGGTCCTCGTGCTGGGAGCGGGAATGGCCGGGCTCGTGGCGGCATACGAGCTGGAGCGGCGCGGCTACCGCGTCGAAGTACTCGAAGGCGGTCCGCGCATCGGCGGCCGCGTACACACCCACCGTTTCGGCCCGGGGCCGGGCGCACCCGCCGTGGAACTGGGCGCGATGCGCATTCCCACCCACCACCGGCACACGCTGGAATACGTCCGGCTGCTGGGCCTCGAAGGAGAACTCCGCCCGTTCACCACACTCCTGTCGGAGGAGAACGCCTATCTGCGGACCGCGAACGGCTTCGTGCGGATCCGCGACGCGGCCCGGCCGCTGTGCGAGGACTTCCGGCGCGAACTGGCAGTGCACCGGCCCGGATTGCACCACACCCACGAGGTCACGGTCTTCGGGGCGTGGCTGACCGCCGTCGTTGACGCCATCGCGCCGCCCGACCTGCGCGAGGCGCTCCGCGACGATCTGCGCCGCCAGCTCCTCGACCTGGTCGCGGGCGTCGATCTGCTGCCGCACCTGCGGGGCGCGGCCGGGGACCGGGTGGACCTGCACTCGCTCTTCGCCGCGCACCCGGGCCTGCGCGCGGGGTGCAGCGGGCGGCTCGGCACCTTCCTGGACGACATCCTCACCGAGACCAGTCCGGCGCTGCTGCGGCTGCACGGCGGCATGGACCGGCTCCCGTACGGGCTGGCCGGGCGGCTCACGGGCCCGGTGCGGCTCGGGCACCGCGTCGTGGGCCTGCGGGTGCGGCAGCACGGCGTGCTGGTCCGGGTGCGCGCGGGCGGCCGGACGACGGTGCGGCACGCGGACTTCGTCGTCTGCGCGCTGCCGTTCCCGGCACTGCGGCGCATACGGGTGAGCGGACTGGACGCCGACAAGCTGGCGGTGCTGGACTCCGTGCAGTACTGCCCGGCCACCAAGGTGGCGTTCCACTGCCGGGAGCCGTTCTGGCGGGCGTACGGCATCGAGGGCGGGGCCTCGTACACCGGCGGGAGCATCCGTCAGACCTACTATCCGGCCGTGGACGGCATACCGGGGCGCGGTGCCGCCCTGCTGGCCAGCTACACCATTGGGGAGGAGGCCGCGCGGCTCGGTCGGATGTCGCCGCGCCGCCGGCACCGTCTCGTCCTGGAGGAGCTCGGCGCGGTCCACCCCGAGCTGCTGCGGCCCGGCATGGTGCTGGGCGCCGTGAGCACGGCCTGGGGGGACGGCTCGCCCTGGAGCGCCGGGTGCACCACGCGCTGGGGCAAGAGCCCCGAGGAGTGCGAGGTCGAACGGGCGCGTGCGGCCCGGCCGGTGAACCGGCTGTTCTTCGCGGGCGAGCACTGCTCCACGGCTCCGGCGTGGATCGAGGGAGCGATCGAATCCGCCCTGGAGGCCGTCGACGGACTCGTCGCCCGCGGCGCGGGCAGCCGGGCGGGCGTATCCGGCCACCACGACCCGGCGGGAGCCCTGTGATGAGCGTGTTCGACCTGCCGCGGCTGCACTTCGGCGGAACCGCGACGACCCGGCTGCCGACCGGCCCGCGCTGCGGGCTGATCGACCTCGCCACCCACCGGGCGCTGACCGATGACGGCCCGTTCCCCACGGACCGGCCCGCCGCCGAGTACCACGCCTTCCTGCAGCGCCGCGGCCCCCGCTTCGGCAGCGACGGACGGCCGGACGCGGAAGGGGAGTTCAGCGGCGCGAAGGGCTGGAACTTCGACGGCAACGGCCACTTCTGGCTGGACGCCCGCGTCACCCGCGTCGAGACCCCGGCGGGGCCGGCCGGCCCCGCCGACCCCGTCATCGGCGGCAGCGTCGACGTCTGGGGCCACTACAACCCCTATCTGCGCACCACCGTCAACCGTGCGCGCATCCTCGACGTCGACCCGGCCTCCCGCTGGACGACGGCGCTGATGGTCGGCCGGTTCGGGCTGGGCCGGCGCGGCCGTTCGCACGACGACGGCTACCTCTTCACCGGCGGCGTCGGCGGCCTCCACCCGCCGCGCTGGGCCGACTTCGGACATATCCGGGACGTCGGCGACCACTTCCTGGCCCCGCAGCTGCGCTACTGCGCGGTCCACCAGTTCGTGGTGCCCGGGGACGAGCTCGACTGGCTCCCGGACGCGGGGCGCTCCCCCGCCGTGAGCGCCCTGCACGCCGCGCTGGAGGCCGGTGCGGACGGCGTGGTGGTGCAGCTCGCGCTGGACGACATGGCCTCGCCCCAAGTCCCGGACGCCCCGAGCCTGTGGCGGGTACGGGGCACGGTCGCGCCCTGGCACGCCCACGAGCTGCGCACCTACCCCGCGGGGCGGCTGCTCGTCCCCCGCCCGCACGCCCCCCTGCACCACCTGAC
Organism: Streptomyces blastmyceticus; assembly: GCF_039521185.1. Taxonomy (NCBI): domain Bacteria; kingdom Bacillati; phylum Actinomycetota; class Actinomycetes; order Kitasatosporales; family Streptomycetaceae; genus Streptomyces; species Streptomyces blastmyceticus. The sequence continues at coordinate 184,249 of NZ_BAAABW010000015.1, forward strand.
CGTCGAGGTGGCACAGGACCGCGCCGTCCTCAACATGCTCTCGGCCGTGCCCCTCGCCTCGCGGGCACCGGAGCCGGGCCCGGGCCCGCTGCACCGGCTCGGCCCGCCGCTGGACGCCGGTGAACTGGAGCTGCGCACGGCCGGTTCTGGCCGGCTGATCGCCCGGGTCCCGTCGGAGGCGTACCTCTCGGACGCGACGTGCGGGATCGTCACCGTGCCCGCCGAGCCCGGCTGGCGGGAGGCGGAGGAGCAGGCGCTGTATCTGACCGGCATCGGGGCGTCGGGCAGGCGCGAGACGCTGCTGACCGAGCGGGAGATCAACATCCAGACGGACGAGGCACTGCTGGTCCTGCACCACCGCGACCTGGTGCGCGGGCACGACCACGCCGTGCGGGTGCCGCTGCGCGCCTATGTGCGCGGCCGCCCGGCGAGCGCGGGCAAAGTGCACGTACGGCAGTACTTCAACCCCCGCGCCCTGCCCGGTGACAGCACGGCGGGCACGTCCACGGCGCTCTGCGGGGACGCGATCGTCCTCGGGGCGCGCGGGTCGGACGCGTACGCCCCCGAGTGCGTGGTGGAGACCGACGAGCAGGGGCACGGGCTGCTCACCCTGCGCGGCGAACGGGCGGGCACCTGCCGCGTGCTGCTCGCCGCAGGACCGGCCGATGTGCCGCCCGTCGACCCGAACATGCCGGGCTCGGCCTGGAGGACGTACGACGACGAGGACGCGCTCGGCTACTGGGCGGGTGCCGGCTCGCTGGCCGTACGCGTCCTGCCGGACGACTGGCACCTGGACGACGTGCCGCGCGAGGAGGTCGGCTTCGAGCTGCTGCACCGGGAGGTCTTCGCCTATTACGAGCACATCTCCTCCTTCATGCGCTCGGAGGTCTTCAGCCTCGCCGACCGCTGCAAGGTCGAGACCTACGCCGAGCTGGTCTGGCAGATGTGCGATCCGGCGAACAAGCCGAAGACGTACTACATGCCGCCGACCCGCGACCTCTCCGACCCCAAGGCCCGGCTGCTGCTGGCGTATCTGCGCAACCTCCAGGCGCGCGCCCGCCCGCCCCTGACCGCCCCGGCCCCCCTGTCCACGGAACCCGCGATCACCACGCGGGGCGAGCTGTGGGCGGTGCTGAAGCAGGCGGCCGCACTGGAACTGGCGGTGATGCTCCAGTACTTGTACGCGGCGTTCTCCGTACCGACGCACGGGGCGGGGCTCGCGTACGTACGCCGCGGCCGGTGGACGGCGGAGCAGCTGGAACTCGCGTGCGGCGGGGGCGGGACGACGCTGGACGACGGGATGCGCGGCAGCCTGCTGACCGTGGCCCGCGAGGAAATGATCCACTTCCTGCTGGTGAACAACATCATCATGGCGATGGGCGAGCCGTTCCACGTCCCGCTGATCGACTTCGCGACGGTGGGCGGCGAGCTGCCGGTCCCGCTCGACTTCGCCCTGGAGCCGTTGAGCGTCGGCAGCGTGCAGCGCTACATCGCCATCGAGCAGCCCGCGGCGCTCGTCCCCGAGATCCGCCGGGACCTCGGTCCCGGCGCCCCGGGGCGGGCCGGGGGCTTCACGTGGACGTCGGTCAGCGAGCTGTACGCGGGGGCGCGCGAGGGGCTGCGGCGCGTCCCGGACCTGTTCCTGGTGGAGAAGGGGCGCGGCGGCGGCGAGCACCACCTGTTCCTGCGGGAGTCGCTCAACACCGCTCATCCGGACTACCAGTTGGAGGTGGACGACCTCTCCAGCGCACTGTTCGCGGTGGATCTCATCACCGAACAGGGCGAGGGCGGGACGGGCCCCGTCGGCGGAGGACCGTCGGAGATGTCGCACTTCCGGACCTTCCTGCGCATGGGCGAGCTGCTGACGACCGAGCGGGTGCCCGGCCCGTACGGGCACCCGGTGCCGTGGTCCCCCGCGTACCCGGTGCTGCGCAACCCGACGCTCAAGGCGGGCGACGGGGCGACGAGCGCGATCACCGATCCCGAGGCGCGGGCGGTGGCGGGGCTGTTCAACCGCTCGTACCACCTGATGCTCCAGCTGATGGCGCAGCACTTCGGCGCGAGCCCGGACGCGAGCCTGCGGCGGTCGAAGCTGATGAACGCCTCGATCGACGTGATGACCGGCATGATGCGCCCGCTCGCCGAACTGCTCGTCACCATGGACTCGGGGCGGCGCGGCAGGACGGCGGGCCCGACGTTCGAACTGGACGCGGTGCCCGCCGCGTACCCCCGCCCCGACGTCGCGCACCGCTCCCTCGCGCTGCGCTTCGCCCATCTCGCGGCGGCGGCGCGCAAGTGCGGCCCCGTGCCTGGGCAGGTCCCCGAAATGATGGCGTTCTACGCCGAGTTCTTCGGCCGGGCGGGGACCCCGTGACGGCCCGGTGGTGTGTGATCCCAAGGCGAGGTGCGCGGTGACCACTCCGGCGCCGGGGCCGTTCCGCACGGCGGACGTCCCGCTCACGGACCCCTATCCCCACTACCGCCGTTACCGCGAGAGCGACCCGGTGCACCTCGGGCCGGACGGCAGCTGGTACGTCTTCCGCCACCGCGACGTGGCCCGCGTCCTGGCCGACCGCCGCTACGTCCGCGGACCGCAGCCGGCCCGGATCCCCGCCGACTGCCCGCACCTGAGGCGGACCGCGGCCAACTGGATGGTCTTCATGGACCCGCCGCACCACACGCAGGTGCGCGCCCTGGTGGCCAGGAGCTTCACGCCGCGCATCGTCGAGGCGCTGCGCCCGCGCATCCGGCGGCTGGCGGCCGAGCTCGTCACCGCGCTCGCCGAGGAGCGCGAGGCCGATCTCGTGGACCGGCTGGCCGCCCCCTTCCCGCTGCTCGTCATCAGCGAACTGCTGGGCGTGCCGCGGGAGGACCGCGCCTGGTTCCGCGACCGCGCGCTGGGCCTTCAGCAGGCGACCGGCTCACGCGTCGCCCGCAGGGCCGACGGCTTCGCCGTCGCGGACGCCGCCGCCCGCGACCTGGACGCGTATTTCCGCGCGGAGCTGGCCCGGCGCAGGGCGCGGCCCGCGTACGGCGCGGATCTGATCGGAGCCATGCTGGAGCACGCTGGTGCGACCCTCGCCGACGACGACACCCTGGTGGGCACCTGCATCCACCTCCTGACAGCGGGGCACGAGACGACGACCAATCTGCTCTCCAAGGGGCTGCTCGCCCTGTTCGCCCACCCCGAGGAGCTCGCGGCGCTGCGGGCGCGGCCGGAGCTGACGGCCGGCGCCGTGGAGGAACTGGTCCGCTACGACTCCCCGGTACAGATGATCACCAGGCACGCCGGGGAGCCCGACTGGCTGGGCGGGCACACCGTCCCCGCCGGCAGCCGCGTCGTCCTCGTCCTGGGCTCGGCCAACCGCGACCCCGAGCGCTTCCCCGACCCCGACCGCCTGGACCTCACGCGCGACGCGCGACGCCACAGCGGCTTCGGCATGGGCATCCACTACTGCGTGGGCGCCCCGCTCGCCCGCGCCGAGGCGGAGATCGGCCTCACGGAGCTCCTGCGCGGCCTGCCCCGCCTCGCCCCGGCCGACGAGCCGGTCCGCTACGCGAAGGACCTGGTCTTCCACGGACCGGAGCGGATGGTAGTGCGGACACGGTGATCCACGCTCCGGCCCACACGGCCGGAGCAACAGCGGTCGCGCCGCTCCCCCGTCAGGAGTAACAAGGAGAGGACGGTGGCGCGGAGGAGTGGGCCCGGATGCAGATCGTTGTCGACCTCAATCGCTGTCAGGGCTACGCGCAGTGCGCGTTCCTCGCCCCGCAGGTGTTCGAGCTGCACGGCGAGGAGGCCCTGATGTTCACCCCCGCCGTCCCCGACGACCAGCGCGAACGCGTCCGCAGGGCGGCCGCGGCCTGCCCGGTGCAGGCCATCGTCGTCGGTGAGCGGGCGGGCCCCGGTGTCCGGTGAGCGGCACGACGGCCGGATCGTCGTCGTCGGCGCCTCACTGGCCGGGCTGCGCGCCGCCGAGACGCTCCGCGACGAGGGGTTCACCGGGTCGCTGACCATGGTCGGGGAGGAACCCCATCCCCCGTACGACAGGCCGCCGTTGTCCAAAGGGGTGCTGCTCGGCCGGGTGAGCGCCCAGGACGCCGGGCTGCCGTCCCGCCGCGACATCGACGCGCAGTGGAAGCTCGGCGTACGCGCCCGCGGGATCGACCCGGTCGCCAAGCAGGTGCTGCTCGACGACGGCGAGCAGTTGCCGTTCGACCGGCTGCTGATCGCCACCGGAACCCGGGCCCGCGCCTGGCCGGAATCCGCCGAGGCCGCTCTGGACGGGGTGCTGACGCTGCGCACCCGTGACGACGCGGACCGGCTCGCCGAGCGGCTCGACGCCGGGCCCCGCCGGGTGCTGGTGATCGGGGCCGGGTTCACCGGTTCGGAGATCGCCTCCGCCTGCCGGGAACGCGGCCTGGAGGTGACGGTCGCCGAACGCGGACCCGCGCCCCTGGTCGGCGCCCTCGGCGGGACGCTCGGCGCCTTCGCCGCGAGGTTGCAGCGCGCCCATGGGGTGGACCTGCGCTGCGGGGTGACGGTCACCGCGCTCAACGGCGACAACGGCCGGCTCACCGGCGCCGAGTTCTCCGACGGCAGCCGGATCGACGCCGACGTCGCCGTGGTCGCCCTCGGCGCCGTCCGCAACACCGAGTGGCTCGCCGGGTCCGGGCTGGCCGCCGGGCCCCGGGGCCTGGCCTGCGACGCGGGGTGCCGCGCCTTCGACATGTACGGGATCGTCACCGACGACGTCTTCGTCGCCGGTGACGTGGCCCGCTTCCCGCACCCGCTCTTCGAATACCAGATGCTCTCCCTCGAACACTGGGGAAACGCCGTCGCGCAGGCCGAGGTGGCGGCCCACAACATGGTCAGCCCGGGGCCGCTCCGGCGCCCGCACCTGACGGTGCCCGCCTTCTGGTCCAGCCAGTTCGGCCTCAACATCAAGTCCGTCGGCGTGCCGACCTTCTCCGACCAGGTCGTCATCGCGCAGGGCTCGCTGCGGGAGGGCCGCCTGATCGCCGTCTACGGCTACCGGGGACGGGTCACCGCCGCCGTCAGCGTGAACCGGGCCAAGTGGCTGGAGCACTACCAGCACCTCATCGAGACCGCGGCACCCTTCCCCCCTGGGCCCGGCGCCGCCGACCTGCTCGACACGGGCCCGCCCGTCTCCTCCGACGTACCGGACCCGCATCACCTCTCGCACGGCCCGACCGTGGCCCTCACCGGCCACCTCCCGGACCGGCGCCTGACCCTGGTGCGACAGGGCGACTGAAGACCACCCACCGTCCGACACCGACGAGGAGCGCGCCCATGCAGCCCGACACCCTGTTCCAGCGGATCACCGACTACGCGAACCGCGCCGACCCCTATCCGCTGTACGCCGAACTCCGCGAGAACGGGGTGACGCGCCAGGAGAACGGCGCCTACCTCGTGGGCACTTACCACGAGATAGCCGCGCTGCTCCACGACCCGCGGATCAGCTCGGACTACCGCAACCGCACCGACCCCGACGAGGCCATGCTTCGGAGAAGCGAACGACCACCGGCCTTCATCGGCCTCGACGACCCCGAACACGACCGGCTTCGCCGCATCGCGATGCGGCCCTTCGGCCCTCCGCACTCCCCGGGCAGGATCGACGAGCTGCACGGTGACATCACCCGGATCGCCGAGGAACTCATCGACGCGTTCCGGGGCGCCGACCGGATCGACATCGTCGACGAATTCGCCTACCCGCTCCCCGTCACCGTGATCTGCCGGCTGCTGGGCGTGCCCCACGAGGACGTACCGCGCATCCGCGCGTGGACCAACGCGATCATCGACAGCTTCGACTTCACACCCGGGGCGGACCAGAAGGAACGCCAGCAGGCAGGCTTGGACGCCCGGGACGCCATGGCGCAGTACCTGGGCGAACTCGCCGGCGGACGGCGCGGCCACCCGTCGGACGACATGCTCTCCGCCCTCGTCAACGACGCCGGTCCCGAGGGACGGCTCACCGACGTGGAACTGATGGCCACGGCCACCCTGCTGCTCATCGCGGGACACGAGACGACGGTCAACCTCATCACCAACGGCGTGCTCACGCTGCTGCGCCACCCGGACGCCCACAAGCGGCTGCGCGACGAGCCCGGGCTGATGCCGAAGGCCGTCGAGGAACTGCTGCGCTTCGAACCCCCTGTGCACATGCTCCCGCAGCGCACCCCGCTCGCCGACATCGAGGTCGCGGGCGTCACCGTCCCCAAGGGCGCGCCCTTGATCCTCATGCTCGCCTCCGGCAACCGGGACCCCCTGCGGTTCGACGACCCCGACCGCTTCGACCCCGAGCGCGAGGACAACCAGCACTTCGGCTTCGGCAGCGGCATCCACAACTGCTTCGGCGCCCCGCTCGCCCGCCTGGAAACACAACTCGCGCTCGGCGCGCTCCTCCCCTACCTCGACGACTTCCACCTGGTGGACGACCCACCCCCCTACCGCCGCAGCCCCCTCCTGCGCGGCCCCCGCCATCTGCTGATCGCACGCGGGTAGCCCGGGGCGGCGCCGCCCTTGTGGCCGACGGCACCTCTACGATCCGGGGCCTGCACCATTTCCGGCGCGGCTACGGCCATCTGCTCGCCAACCTGGGTGAGCTGGGCGCCGGGATCACCGTCGGACCGGAGGAATAGATGCCCGTACCGTTCAGCGCCGATGACACCGCCCGCCTCCACGAAACGCTGCGCGAGGTCGTCGCCGACGGCGCGAGTCCCGGCGGTGTCGTCGTCGCCGGGACCATCGACGGCCACCAGACGGTCATGGCGGCCGGCGTGGTGGCTCCCGAGTGCGGACCGCAGTCGCCGACCGCGCACACCCTCTACGACATCGCGTCCCTGACGAAGGTCGTCGCCACCTGGCCGCTCATCGGCCGCTCCGTCCGGGACGGTCTGATCGACCTGGACACCCCCGTTCGCGACAGCCTTCCCGCAATGAACGGCGAGGCCCCCAGCGGCGAGGCGACCGTACGACAGCTGATCGCGCACACCTCCGGGCTCCGGGCCTCGACCCGCCTGGACCACTACCGGGGTGCGGACCTGCCGCTGCACGAACTCCTGTGCCGTGAACCGCTGGAGGACACCCCGGGCACCCATCGGTACATCAACCGCGGCTACATCCTTCTCGGCCTCGCCCTCACCCATCTTCGCCGTCGGCCCCTCGACCGGTTCGCCGCCGACATGTGGGACGAGCTCGGCATGCACAGCACGTTCTACGGCCCGGTCACCCGCACACCTGACGTCGCACCCACCGAACAACGACTCCTCGGCGCCCCGCGAACCTGGGGAACCGCACACGACGACAACGCCGCGCTCATGGGCGGCGTGGCCGGACACGCCGGGGTGTTCTCCACCCCGGCCGACCTCGCCACCTACGCCCAAGCCCTTCTCTCCGCCGACGAGACCCACCCGCTGGGCGACTGGCTCGCCTCCAGCCTCGTCCCGCAGGCCGCGATCGAACCGGGTCTCGACCGCGGCCTGTCGTGGATCCTCGCCCACGGCGGATCCGTCGCCTATCACCACGGGTTCACCGGCACCAGCCTCTACCTCGCCCCGTCGACCGGCCGCTACCTGGTGATCTGCACGAACGCCGTCTACAACGGCCCGGCCCGCACGCGGCTGGCACCGCTCAGGGCACTCGCCCTCAAAACGATCTCCTCCACCTGACAGAGCATCCGCCCGCGGCGGAGAACCCCGCCCGGCCTAGAGATGCGTCGGCGCGAACATCCGCAGTACGGCCGGGAGGACGACCACGGACGGGCCCGGGGTGGTGAGGGCCGTGGTCAGGTCGTCGTGGAGGTGGTCGGGGGTGGTACGTACGGCGGGGACGCCGAAGGAGGCTGCCAGGGCGGCGAAGTCGGGGCGGGTCAGTTCCGTCGCCGTGGCCTCGCCGAAGGTGTCGGTCATGTATTCCCGCAGGATGCCGTAACCGCCGTCGTCGACGATCAGCCAGGTGACCGGCAGGCCGTACTGCGCGGCGGTGGCCAGTTCGGCGATCGAGTACATCGCCCCGCCGTCGCCGGAGACGGCCAGCACCGGGCGGGCGGGGTCCGCCACCGCGGCTCCCAGGGCGGCGGGGAAGGCGTAGCCCAGGCCGCCGGCGCCCTGCGCCGAGTGGAAGGGCGCCTCGCGGGGGTCGAAGGCGGACCAGGCCCAGTAGCCGAGGATCGTCATGTCCCAGAAGCTCGGGGCGTCGTCGGGCAGCGCGTCGCGCACGGCGGCCAGCACGTGCTGCTCGGTCTTGAGGTCCTGGCCGTCGATGCGGGCGTGGACCCGTTCCAGCAGGGCGCGGGCCTCGTCGGCGGCCGTGCCGCGGGGGCGGCCGGTGACGGTGTCGGCGAGCGCGTCCAGGGCGAGGGCCGCGTCGGCGTGCACGCCCAGGGCGTGGTGGTTGGACTCCAGTTTGCCGAGGTCCGCCTCGATCTGGATCAGATGGCCGCGCGGGTGGAACGTGTGGTAGTTGGAGGAGAGTTCGCCCAGGCCGGAGCCGACGACGAGCAGGACGTCGGCCTGCTCCAGGAAGTCGGTGGTGTGCCGGTCCTCCAGCCACGACCGGAGCGACAGGGGATGCTCCCAGGGGAAGGCGCCCTTGCCTCCGAAGGTGCAGGCGACCGGGGCGTCCAGCTTCTCCGCCAGCCGCCGCAGGGCCGCGTGGGCGCGGGCCCGTACGACTCCGCCGCCCGCGAGGATCACCGGCCGCTCGGCCGCGTCGAGGGCCGCCGCCGCTGCCTCGATCAGCTCCGGCCGGGGCGGCAGGGGCCGGGGGTCGGCGGGGAGCGCGCGGACGGGCGGGACGCCCGCGGGGGCGAGCAGGACGTCCTGCGGGATCTCCACCCAGACCGGTCCGGCGGGGGCCTCCAGCGCGGAGCGCCAGGCGTCGGCGAGCGCGGAGGGTATCTGCGAGGCGTGCCGTACGGTGTGCACGCTCTTGACGACGTCGCGGAACGACGCCTGCTGGTCGCGGAGTTCGTGCAGGTATCCCTTGCGGCCGCCGCCGAGCCCGGCCGCCGGGATCTGGCTGGAGATGCCGAGTACGGGCGCCGACGCCGCGGCCGACTCCTGGAGGGCGGCGAGCGTCATCAGGGCGCCGGGGCCGGTGGAGACGAGCAAGGGGGTGACGCCGCCGGTGACACGGGCGTGGGCGTCGGCCGCGAAGCCCGCGTTGTTCTCGACGCGCAGGCCCACGTAGCGCAGCGCGGAGCGGCGGAGCGCGTCGAAGAGACCGAGGGCGTGCTGGCCGGGCAGCCCGAAGACAGTGGTGGCACCGAGCGCCGCGAGCGATTCGAGGACCAGGTCTCCGCCGGTGCGGGTGGGGTGCGCGGTGCTCATGGGGCTGCCTTCCGGGGTGCGGTTGCGGTCCTGGCTGAAGGGGCTGAAGGGGCTGAAGGGGCTGAAGGGATTGTGCCAGTGGACCGTGCGGGGCCGTCTCAAAGATCCGTGCGGGACCTGCCCAGCTGGCTCGTGCCGGAGCGTACGGCCCAGAAGAAGACGGCCAGCGCGAAGATCGCGACCGTGAAGGAGTCGTACGGCGCGGGCAGCCGGCCCGAGCCCTTGAAGGTGCCGAGCCAGGACAGGGCGGTCAGGACCGTCAGATAGACGACCAGCCAGGCGCCCGTGCGCAGTTCGGTCAGGAGCGGGGCGTCGTCGGGGACGGACCGCCGCATCGCCAGGAAGATCAGCAGGCCCGCCAGGACGAGGGGCAGGGCGAGGCGCAGGTCGTGCCAGCCGGACCAGTACACGAACTCGCTGGACACCACGAAGCTGACGGGCGCGATCCAGCGCAGGCCGGGCACCCAGCCCGCCATGCCGCCGCCGTCCGGGTCGGCCCGGAAGACAGCGGCGGCGACCGCGGAGGCAGCGTAGATCAGGAGGTACATGTCGCCCATGACGCTGACGATGTGCTGCCAGCCGCCGAAGGGCAGCAGGAAGACGACGATCACGGCGAGGTTCAGGAGGAGGGCCCGGTGCGGGATGCCGTAGCGGGGGCTGACGTGCATGAAGGCCCGGGGGATCGTGCGGTTCTTGGCGAGGGCGTAGGTGTGGCGGGCGTCGAGCGCCACGCCCACGTACGCCGAGCCGCCGGGTGAGACCACCGCGTCCGCGTACAGCAGGCTGGAGAGCCAGTGCAGGTTGAGGATCAGGGCCAGCTGGCCGAACGGCGACTCGAAGCTGACGCCCTGCCAGCCATGGCCGAGGAGGTGTTCGGGGACGGTGAAGAGGAAGGCCAGCTGGAGGGCGAGGTACATCAGGACGGCCAGGCCGATGCCGGTGAGCACGGAGGCGGGGATGGTGCGGCGGGGGTTGCGGGTCTCGCCGGAGAAGTCCAGCGGCGCCTGGAAGCCGTTGACGGAGTAGACGATGCCTCCCCCGGCGAGCGCGGACAGGCAGGCGGCGTAGCCGTACGGGGCGAATCCGCCGTGGTCGGTCAGGCGTCCGGAGTGCCAGCCGGAGGCGAACAGGGCGATCACGGTGATCACCGGCACGACGATCTTGAAGATCGAGACGAGGTTGTTCAGCCGGGCGAACGCCCGGACCGTGAACCAGTTCAGGGCGGTCAGCACCACGCTCAGCGCCACGGCGATGCCCAGGCCGAAGGCGCTGAGCGAGTGGCCGTGGTAGATGTCCGGCAGGTAGTGGTCGGCGTACTGCATGATCGCGCTGATCTCGGCCGCGGTGCCGCCCACGGACAGCAGGACCGACCAGCCGACGAGCGTGCCGACCAGTCTGCCGCTCGCGTAGAGCGGCCAGCGGACCGTACCGCCGCCCTCCGGCCGTGACGCGCCGAGCTCGATCATGACGAGGGCGACCAGGCCGCAGAGCAGGCCCGCGCCGACCCAGGAGAGCAGCGCCGCGGGTCCGGCCGTCTGGGCGGCGTACATGGCGGCGAAGAGCCAGCCGGAGCCGACGATGTTGGAGAACCCGATCGCGGTCAGCCCCCAGAACCCGAGGTCCCGGCGCAAGCGGCGCTCCTGTACGAGCACGGGCGGCGCGACGGCCTCACCCGTCACCTGACGATCCGACACGACGGCCTCCTCGATCACTGATCCGGCAACGATTACTGATCCGGCAACAGAAACGGATTCTCCCCTGTCGCTCGCGCGCACCACCGAGGCGCTCACGCTCCGGTCAAAAGATGGCAACGGTTTTCACTTACGATTGATGTGAAAATCATTTTCATCTAGCGTGGACTGTCGCCGCACCCGGAACACCGCGGCCCTGCACGTCGGCACCACCTCGAGGAGCGCCATATGTCCGCCGCCCCAGTCCCCCGCTTTCCCCGGCCGTCCGTACGGACCGTGCTCGCCGCCGCCCTGGCGACCCTGACGGCCGTGACCGCGACCGCCTGCTCGACCTCCTCCCCGAACTCCTCCTCGAAGACGGCGGACACCGCATCGACAGGAGACGGCTCCGGCAAGGTGATCCAGGTGGTGGCCGCGGAGAACTTCTGGGGAAGCATCGCCACCCAGCTCGGCGGCAGCCACGCCCACGTGAGCAGCATCATCACCAACCCCGACACCGATCCCCACGACTACGAGCCGACCTCCGCCGACGCCCGTACGGTGGCCGGCGCCCAGTACGCGATCGTCAACGGCGTCGGCTACGACGCCTGGGCCGACAAGCTGCTCGCCGCCAACGCGGCCGGAGGGCGCGCCGAGTTGAAGGTCGGCGACCTGGTCGGGGTCCGGCCGGGCGGCAACCCGCACCGCTGGTACGCGCCCGGCGACGTCCACAAGGTGATCGAGAAGATCAGCGCGGACTACAAGAAGGCCGACCCGGCCGACGCCGCGTACTTCGACCAGCGGAGGACCGCCTTCGAGACCAAGGACCTGGCCTCGTACGACAAGCTCATATCGGACATCAACAGCAAGTACCGGGGGACGCCCATCGGTGCCTCGGAATCCATCGTCACGCCGCTCGCCGAGGGACTGGGCCTGAAGATGCTCACCCCCGGGAGCTTCCTCGACGCGATGAGCGAGGGCACCGACCCCACGGCCAAGGACAAGGCCGCCATCGACGAGCAGATCAAGAACAAGCAGATCAAGATCTACGTCTACAACAGGCAGAACTCCACGCCGGACGTGCAGGCGCAGGTCAAGGCGGCCAAGGACGCGGGCATCCCCGTGGCCACCGTGACCGAGACCCTGGCCCCCGCCGACGCCACGTTCCAGCAGTGGCAGACCACCCAGCTCCAGGGCATCGAGCAGGCCCTGGCCAAGGCCACCGGGCGGTGAACCGCGCGATGCCCACGACAGCGAAGTTCCACGACACCGGGGCCGGAAGCGGGGCTCGGCGGCCCGGGACGGCGGGCCGGGACGAGGCGCCGGGGGCCGGGAGCGAGCCGGTGCTCGACCTGCGCGACGTGGCCGTCCGCGTGGGCGGCCGCACCCTGTGGTCCGGTGTGAACGTCCGCGTCGGCGCCGGGGAGTTCACGGCCGTCCTCGGCCCGAACGGGGTCGGCAAGTCCACCATGATCAAGGTCCTGCTCGGCGCGCTGCCCGCCGCGCGGGGCGAGGTCCGGGTCCTCGGGGCCCGTCCCGGGCAGGCCAACGACCGCATCGGCTATCTGCCGCAGCGGCGCAGCTTCGACGCCTCGATGCGCATCCGCGGCATCGACGTGGTCCGCATGGGCCTGGACGGCGACCGCTGGGGCCTGCCGCTGCCGCTCCCGACCGCCCGGCGCCGGGCCGCCCGCGAGCGTGTCGCCGAAGTCGTCGAGCTGGTGGGGGCGTCGGCGTACGCGCACCGGCCCGTCGGGCAGTGCTCGGGCGGCGAGCAGCAGCGGCTGCTGATCGCCCAGGCCCTCGTCCGCCGCCCCCGGCTGGTGCTGCTGGACGAGCCCTTGGACAGCCTCGACCTGTCCCATCAGAGCGCGGTCGCCGCGCTCATAGGGCGGATCTGTCATCACGAGGGCGTGGCCGTGGTGATGGTCGCCCACGACGTGAACCCGATACTCCACCACCTCGACCGCGTGGTGTACCTGGCCGCGGGCGGGAGCGCCACCGGGACCCCGCGGGAGGTGATCACCTCCGAGACCCTGACGGGGCTCTACGGCACGCCGGTCGAGGTGCTGACCGCCTCCGACGGCAGGCTGGTGGTCGTCGGCCAGCCGGAGATACCGGCACCGCACACCGACCGGCCCGCGTCGGCAGGTGATGGCCGTGCTGTCGGCTGACATCGCTTCCCCGGCCTGGTCCTGGGACCTCGTCGGCGACTTCCGGCTGATGTGGTCGTACCCGTTCATGGTCAACGCCTTCCGCGCGGGCGCGATCGTGGCCGTGGTCTCCGCGGCCGTCGGATGGTTCGTGGTCCTGCGGCGGCAGACCTTCGCCGCCCACACCGTCTCCACCGTCGCGTTCCCCGGCGCCGCCGGGGCCGTCCTGCTCGGTGTCGGCGCGGTCTACGGCTACTTCACCCTCTGCGTCGCCGCCGCCCTGGTCATCGCCGCGCTCCGGGGCGGCGGCGACCGCGAGGAATCCGCGCTGACCGGTACAGTGCAGGCCTTCCTGCTCGCCTGCGGCTTCCTGTTCATCGCCCTGTACAAGGGGCTGTTGGGCGGACCGCAGGCGATCCTGTTCGGCACCTTCCTGGGCATCACCGCACACCAGGTGACCGTGCTGCTCGGCGTGAGCGTCGTCGTGCTCGCGGTGCTGGCGCTGATCGGGCGGCCGTTGCTGTTCGCCTCCGTCGACCCGCAGGTCGCCGCCGGACGCGGCGTCCCGGTGCGGGCGCTGTCCGTGGTCTTCCTGGTGCTGCTCGGGGCGGCGACGGCGGAGGCAGGTCAGATCACCGGCACTCTGCTGGTCTTCGCCCTGATGGTGATCCCCGCCGCCACCGCCCAGGCCGTCACCGCCCGCCCGGCCGCGAGCCTCGCCCTGGCCGTGCTGCTGGCCTGCGCCGCGACCTGGCTCGGGCTGATCGCCGCCTACTACTCGCCCTACCCGCTGGGCTTCTTCGTGACCTCGTTCGCCTTCGCCGGATATCTCCTCGCGCTGGGTCTGCGCGCGCTGCGCGGCCTGCTCGGAAGGGTCCGCGTTCCCCTGCCGGCCGAGGAGGCCGCCCGATGACCTTCCTGTCGGCGGGCTCACCGCTGTCCCAGCCGTTCTTCCAGCACGCCCTGCTCGCCGGGACATCGATCGCGGCCGCGTGCGGTCTGGTCGGCTGCTTCCTCGTGCTGCGCGCCCAGGTCTTCAGCGCCGACGCGCTCAGCCACGTCGCCTTCACCGGCGCCATGGCCGCCCTCGCCCTCGGCTACGACCTGCGCCTCGGGCTGTTCGCCGCGACGATCGCCATCGCGCTGCTCTTCGGCACCCTCGGGCGCGGGGCCCGCCCGGACGACGTCGTCATAGGCAGCGTCTTCTCCTGGATCCTCGGCCTGGGCGCCTTCCTCATCACCCTCTACACCACCTCCCGAAGCACCACCGACGGCAGTGCCGGAGTCAGTGTCCTGTTCGGGTCGATCCTCGGTATCTCCTCCGCCCACGCCGTCACCGCCGCTCTCCTCGCGGCCGGCATCTGCCTGGTGATGCTGCTCATCGCCCGGCCGCTGCTGTTTGCCACCGTCGACGAGGCCGTGGCCGCCGCCCGCGGGGTTCCCGTCCGGCTGCTCGGCCACGGCTTCCTCGCCGTGGCCGGAGCAGCCGCCGCCGAGGCCACCCAGGCGGTCGGCTCCCTGCTGCTGCTCGGCCTGCTCGCCGCGCCCGCCGGGGCCGCGATCCGCCTGACCGACCGGCCGTACCGGGCGCTCGCCCTGTCCGCCGGCCTGGCGGTGCTGGAGGTGTGGGCGGGGCTGTTCGCCTCGTACGCCATACCGGAAATGCCGCCCAGCTTCGCCATCATGGCCGCCGCGACCGCGGTCTACGCGGCCACGTTCCTGGTACGGCGGCCCACCACCCACCCGGCCACGGAAACGGTCTAGCCCAATTCGAGGCTCGTGACGCCGTAGACGCGGTCCTCGCGGGTCGGGGGTACGGGGCCCGTGTACATGCGGACCGTGTGGGAGCTGGGGGTCAGGCCGCGGGACGCGGCGAGGGCCATGGCCGCGCGGTGGGGTTCGGGGACGTCCATCAAGACCTCGTCGTGGGGGCCGAGTTGGGCGGTGAGGGCGTCGAACAGCGCTTCCGCGCCCTCGGGCGTGTCGGCGAACAGCGGGCCTATCCGGCGGCCGTCGCGCGCGGGCCGGATCACTCCGTAGCCGGTGACCCGCCCGCCGTCCAGGTGGACGCAGGCGGTGTGGCCGGGCGCGGTCAGCCAGCGGGCGAGGAAGGCGCGCCGCTCGGCGGGGAAGCACTGCCGGTCGTACGCGGCGACGGCGTCGAGGTGGGCCGCGGTGGCGGGGACGACGGCCACCGTCGCCGGGGCGGTGGCGCCGCCGGGGCGGCCCGCGTAGCGGATGGTGGTGTAGGCGGTGGCGAACCCGGCGCGCGCGTAGGTGGCTTGCTGGGCGGGGACCGCGTCCAGGCCGACCGTACGGGTTCCGGCGTGCGGGAACGCGGCGCGCCAGGTGGCCAGGCCGCGCCCCTGCCCGCGGTGGTCGGGGTGGACGAGGTAGTAGCCGAGGAAGGCGTAGTCCGGGGAGTAGGTGACGACCGAGACCGCGGAGACGATCCGGTCGCCGAGGCGACCGACGAAGAAGCCGGCCGGGTCGGTGGGGTGGAAGCAGGCGAGGTCGCCGGTGCCGGGGTTCCATCCTTCCGCGGCGGCCCACTCCGCGACGAGGTGCCAGTCGTCGAGCGTCGCCCGGGTGACGGTGAAGGTGTCGGGGGCGCCGGGCGCGGGGGTCTCGTCGGAGGTGCGCGGGTGCGGGAGTCGGCCGAGGGGGTTCATGCGGGTTGTTCGTTCCTTCCCGAAAAGGTGACGGAGGGGGCGGAGAGGTCAGATGAGGTCCATCGCGGCGACCTCGTCGGGCCGTCCGTAGCTGACGGGCCCTTGGAAGCGGCGGCGGGCGCTGGCGAACCACCAGACGGTGGCGATCAGCAGGACGGCACCGAGCGCGATCGGCGCGTAGTTGAAGGAGGTGACGGTGAGCGGGGAGGCCTGGGGCAGCATGAACAGCACGTTGCTGATCACGATCCAGGCCACAGCGACGCGCGCGATGGGCTTGCCGTAGCGCCCGAGGTTCCAGGGGCCGGGCTCGAAGCCGTCGCCCAGCCGCAGGCGCAGGAAGATGGGGACGCCGTAGGCGAGGAAGAGGCCGACGACGTTGACGCTGACGACGGCGGTGAACGCGGTGTGGGACCACCAGCCGGGCAGGACCAGCACCAGGGGGCAGACGGCGGCGAGCCACACGGCCTTGACGGGGGTGCGGGTGCGCGAGGAGACCGAGTGCCACCAGCGGGAGCCGGGCATCGCCCCGTCCCGGGAGAAGGCGAAGATCTGGCGGGTGTTGCTGGTCATGTTGGCGAGGCCGCAGAAGAGCATGGCGCCGATCACGATCAACAGGAGCAGTCTGGCGGTGCCCATGCCGAGCGCGTCGACGAGGATCTGCACCGGGGGCGCCGACGCGCTCGCTTCACCGTCGTAGTCGCGGATCGCGTAGACCAGGGCCAGCATCAGGATCAGTCCGGTGAGCGCGGAGCAGACGATGGCGCGCATGATGCCGCGGGGCGCGTTGACGGTCGCTTTGACGGTCTCCTCGGACATATGGAAACTGCCGTCGAATCCGGTGAAGGTCCAGCTGGTGACGAGCAGCCCGAGCATTCCGCCGTAGATCGCGCTGTCGAATCCGGTGTTGTTGACGAAATGGGTCGCGTACGAGAGCGGTTGGTGCTGGTCGGGGGTCACCGTGAGCGTCACGACGATCACGACCATGCCGATCAGCAGCCACCATACGGAGATCCGGTTCACCACGGCGACGAGCTGGACCGTATAGGTGTTGGCGAGCGCCTGGAGCAGCAGGATCACGGCGGTGATGCCGACGGTGTGCCGGGGGTCGGGGTCGTAGGAGGGCCACTGCATGGCGATGAAGGCCTGGATGAAGGTGGCGGCCGCGTAGTTGGTGGCGGCCGTGCCGCCCACCTGTCCCACGAAATTGAGCCAGCCCGTGTACCAGGACCAGGCGCCGCGGTGCCGCTTGGCGAGTTTGCCCGCGGAGAAATACAGGGCGCCGCTGGTCGGGTAGGCGGAGGCGATTTCCCCCATGGCGGCGCCGACGAAGAGCACCATGACGGACACGCCGATCCAGCCGAACACGAGAATCCGCGGGCCGCCGGCCGTCATTCCGAATCCGAAGGAGGAGAAGATTCCGGAAATGATATTGATGATCGTGAAGGATATCGCGAAATTGTCGAAGGCCCGGAACCGGCGGGTCAGTTTCCGCGGGTAGCCCATGGCGTGCAGCGTCGCGTCGTCGTCCAGGGCGAGGGGCGCCGTTTGACGGCGGGCTCTCATGCGGACGAGGAATGCGGGTTCGGGCACAGCCACAGCCTTTCTGATGGATTGACGGTACAGCCGCCGGGGTCGCACCGGACGGCTCGATCCGGGGCGCCGGGACGGTCAGGCGGCGGGGACGGGAAGTCCGCAGAGGCGTCTGACGCGGGTCAGTTGCTCCTCGGGATCGCCGAACGCACTCCAGGGCATCCGGGAAGCGTACGGGCCCATGGCCGTGAGGACGGCACGCGCCTCGTCCTCACGGTGCGACATGAACAGCGCGTGCGCCAGATAGGCGAGGTCCAGCACCGGGGTGAAGCGATAGCCCGCCACGTGCGGGAACCAGTTCTCGTAGACCCCCATGGCCGTTGTCCGCCACTGGTGTTGCTCCCAGGTGCGGTGCGCCAGCGGAGCGGCCGGGTCGTGGTCCTGGACCAGGGTCACCAGCGGGAGCAGGCGCAACGGTGAGGAAGCGGGTGCCCGTTGACCGAGGAACGCGGCCACGTCCCACGCCGCGTTCGCCGAACCGCCGTGCCGGCTGAAGAAGAACGCCAGAAAGCGGTGGTGCGCCTCGCGGTGCCAGGGATCGAGACGGAGAATGCGCGCCAGCAGTGCCCACGGACCCGGCGGCGCGGTGAGAAGGCCGCGCGGGGCGGGGTCGCGGGTCCGGTGATAGCGGGCCAGCGTCAGCTTCGCGACCAGGGGCGTGGGATCCGCCGGTGACATTTCCGCGGCGCGTTCGCATGCCGCCAGCGCGATACGCCCGAGGACGACGGCGCGCCGGTCGCGCCCGTCGGCGGCGCGCAGCGCCCTCAGCACCGCCACGCGCGCCCAGAGCAACGCGGCCTCCGCGCCCGGCTCTTCGGCGAGCCAGCGCTCCGCCAGATCGGAATCCGCCGCTTCCGACGCGAGTACCGACGACCGGTGGGCCCGCAATCCGAAATCCTCCCGCGCTTCTTCCAGTACGTCGTGTGCGCTCAGGTATCGCCCTGCCCGTACGTCCACGCAGGCGCGCGCCAGTCGATGGTCCCCGGCCGCCGGATGCCAGACGTACTGCCCCTCGAATAATCCAGCGGTCATGCTCTCCTGCCGATCCTGCCGACGACACCGCCCATGCCGAACTCGGCCCGCAACTCTCCCCCGGCCCCTCGGCAGCACGCCACACCCTACTCAGCATCAAGTCGAAACGGAACGGGTCATCCGAATTACCTGGTTCAGCGGCATTTTCCAGGCTCTTCGGAGTTGCGCTCGGGCTCTCGCCTTTCATCGATTTCGAGTAGACCGCTGGCATATGCCACTCGAATCGCCGCGAACACCCGGGATCTGACATCCGGTGAGAGCACTCAGGCTTCGCTGCGAGTGGCCGCGTCGGCGGTGGGGTCGGGGGTGCTGTTCCGGGTGAACGCCCACAGCACGAGCCCGAGGCAGCTGAACGTGGCGCCCAGTGCGCATACGGCGCCCCAGCCGGCCACCGTGTAGAGGGAGGTCGCGGCGATGGCGCCGGTGGCGCTGCCGATCGAGTAGAACACCATGTATCCGCCGATCAGCCGGCTGCCCGCCTCCGGGTGCAGTGCGTAGATCAGGGTCTGGTTGGTGACATGGACCGCCTGCACGGCGAGGTCGAGCAGGATCACACCGGCGACCAGGGCCCAGAGCGAGCTGCGGGTGAAGGCCAGGGGCAGCCACGAGACGGCGAGCAGCACCAGGGCGATGCCGGTGGTCCGGCGGGAGAGTCCGCGGTCGTTCAGGCGGCCCGCGACGGTCGCGGCCAGGGCTCCGGCGGCGCCGATCAGGCCCAGCGCTCCGATCGCGCTGTGGGACAGGAAGTACGGGGCCTCGCTGAGCGGCAGCGCGATGCTGCTCCACAGGGTGCTGAAGGCGGCGAAGATCAGCAGACCGAACAGGGCCCGGATCCGCAGCAGTCGCTCCTGCGCGAACAGGGTGACCGTGGAGCGCAGGAGCTGTCCGTAGCGCAGGGTCGTCGACGGAGCGTCAGCGTGACGGGGCAGCACCCGGTACAGGACCAGCGCGAGCAGAGCGGTGAGCGATGCCGAGGCGAGGTAGACGGAGCGCCAGCCCGCGAGATCGGCCATGAGGCCGGATGCGGTGCGGGCGAGCAGGATTCCGATGACCACGCCGCTGGTGACCAGACCGACGACCCGTCCGCGCCCGGCGGGAGGGGCCAGTGACGCCGCGAAGGCCACCAGCGTCTGCGTGACGACCGCGAGGAGTCCCGTCGCGGCCATGCCCGCGAGCAGAACCGCCGCCGTGCGGGCGGTGGCCACCACGGCCAGGGCCACCACCAGGAGCAGCAACTGGGCCACGATGAGCCGTCTGCGGTCGGCCACGTCGCCCAGCGGCACGAGGAAGAAGAGTCCCAGTCCGTATCCGATGTGCGTGAGGGTGACCACGCTGCCGACCAGTGCCGGGCTCATGGCGAGGTCGTGGCCCATGGTCACCAGGAGCGGCTGGGAGAAATAGACGTTGGCCACGGCGGCCCCGCAGGCGACGGCGAACAGGATGACGACGCCACGGGATGGGACGACCGCCGAGCCCTCCCCCCTTCGGGCCTCGGTTCGTCGTGACACAGCCTCACTGTTGCCGGGCATCGGCACCCCTCCGCACATCTGGTTTCATCTTGCTACCAGTGGTGACGGTAACTTTCTTGGTAGCATGTTGCAACCGTTGTGAGAGTGAGGGACGCCATGGTGACCAGAACGCGCTTCGACGACAGCGAATGCCCCGTCGCCCGGTCGGTGGACGCGATCGGCGACTGGTGGTCCCTGCTGATCGTGCGGGACGCCTTCGACGGAAGCCGGCGCTTCGGGGAGTTCCAGCGCAGCCTCGGCGTGGCGAAGAACATCCTCACCACGCGTCTGCGCACCCTGGTCGCCGGCGGTGTCCTCGAATCCGTCCCCGCCTCGGACGGCAGCGCCTACCGGGAGTACGTACTGACTCCGAAGGGCGAGGCGCTCTTCCCCGTCATCGTGGCACTGCGGCAGTGGGGCGAACAGAACTTCTTCGCCCCCGGCGAACCGCACTCGGAGCTGGTCGACCGCCGGCAGGGGCATCGTCTGCGCGCACTGGAAGTGCTGTCCGCGGACGGGCGACGGCTGCACCCCGACGACACCACCGTCCACAAGATCTCCACCCCGTGACGCGAGCCGGTCGGCAGGGTGCCCTCAGCGGCACCGGGCAACTCACCCACGGACCGGCCCCGTCCGACAGGGCCGAGCACATCACCCGTCAAGAGACATCGCGTTCTTCGCCCGGTCCAAGGCCCCCTCAGGAGCCGCCCCGCCGGAGTTCTCGGCGGCGAGTGCCTGGTTGAGGTCGGCGAAGGGGCGCATGCGTTCCTCGTAGCGCGCGAAGGCGGTGTGGTGGTCGCCGTCCGCCTCGGCGAGCTCGTCGGCCAGTACGTACGCGCCGACCAGGGCCAGGCTGGTGCCCTGGCCGGAGAGTGGGGACGGGCAGTGGGCCGCGTCGCCGATCAGTGTCGCGCGGCCGGTGGACCAGCGGTCCATGTGGATCTGTGCCATCGCGTCGAAGTAGAAGTCGGGGGCCGTCCACATGGCCTCGAGCAGCTTCGGGGTGTCGCCGCCAAGGCCGGCCATCCGGTCGGCGAGGAGCGACTTCTGCTGCTCGGTGTCGCGGTGGTCGTAGTCGATCCGGTCGGACATGAAGCCCAGGGTGGCCCTGAGCTCGGTGTTGTCGCGCGCCGGATAGACGCAGCAGGTCCCGGCAGCGCCCTGGAGCCACACCTGCCAGTCGTCCAGGCCAAGGAAGTTGTCGGTGGTGAAGACCGCCAGGTGGGAGCCGAGGTGGCGGATGAACTGCCCCTCCTCACCGAAGGCCAGGTGCCGCACCTTGGAGTGCAGGCCGTCGGCGCCGACGACGAGGTCGAAGGTCCGGGGCCGGCCATGCTCGAAGCGGGCGTGGATGCCGTCCCGGTCCTGCTCCAGGGCGGTCAGGGAGTCGCCGAAGAGGAACTCGACGTCGTCGCCCAGGCGCCGGTGGAGCAGGTGCGTGAGGTCCTCGCGCAGCAGCTCGATGTCGTCGCTGTCGAGGCGGCCGCTGCTGTACGTCATCTCGGTGGAGCGCCAGAGTTCGTTGCCGTCGCCGTCGAGCATCGACATCCCGCGCATCGTGGTGCGGGCCTTCCGCGCCTCCGCCAGGAGGCCCATCCGGTCGAGGACGTCGAGCGCGACGCCGCGGACGTCGATCGCCTGGCCGCCCGGGCGGACCCCGGGGGCGCGTTCGAGCACGGTCGGCGCGAAGCCGTGGTGCCGCAGCCGGTGGGCGAGGGTGAGCCCGGCGACGCCGGCGCCGGAGATGAGAACGGTCTTCACGGGGACTCCTCAGTACGGTGTACGCCCTGAATGTACGCCGTACGCGCAGACTGGAACAAGGGCCATTTTTCCTCCTGCACTAGGTCAGATACAGCTGGTCCGGCCATCCTTCCTGCTAGCCTCTGCGCTAGTACAGCCCCGGAAGCAGGGAGAAAGAGGCAGATGACCGCGCACACCACCCCGCCCTATCTGCGCATCGCCGCCGAGATCCGGCGCCGCATCGTCGACGGCGAGCTGGCCCCCGGCGACCGGGTTCCCTCGACGCGCCGGATCGCCGAGGAATGGGGCGTCGCGCTGGCCACCGCCACGAAGGCGCTGACCGCGCTGCGCCAGGAGGGGCTGGTGCGGGCACAGGAGCGCGTGGGCACCGTGGTGGCGGGCCCGCCGCGTCGCGCCGCACCGGCCCGCCCTCGTACGGCCGCCGCACCGGAGCGCGAGCTGACGCGTGAGCGCATCGTGCGCACCGCCATCGAGATCGCCGACGCGGAAGGGCTGGCCGCGCTGTCCATGCGGGGGGTGGCGGCGCGTCTGGGCGCGGCAACCATGTCGCCTTACCGCTATGTGAACAGCAAGGACGACCTCGTGCTGCTGATGGCCGACACGGTGCTCGGCCAACTGCCGCGCCCTTCCCGGGCCCCCGCCGCCTGGAGGGCCCGGCTGGAGCTGGGCGCCCGGTCGCTCTGGGCGGTGCACCGCGCGCATCCCTGGCTGGCGCAGATCGGGCCGCTCACCCGCCCGTTGATGCTGCCCAACCTGATGACCTATTCGGAGCTGATGCTGAGCGGGCTCGACGGGCACGGTCTCGACCCGACCACCATGCTCAATCTGAACGTCCTCCTCTACAGCCACGTCCAGGGGCTCGCCGTGCAGTTGGAGCGCGAGGCCCAGGCCCAGAGCGTCACGGGGCTCTCGGAAGACGAGTGGATGGACACCCAGACCTCCGCTCTCGCGGCACTCACCGCGTCCGGTGACTACCCGACGTTCACCCGGGTCATCACCGCGATCACGGAGACCGGCTACGACCTGCACCTCGACGAGCTCTTCGAGATCGGCCTCACGTCGATGCTCGACGGCATGGCCGTCCTCATCGAGGGCCGCCGCGCGAAGGCTCCGTAAGACACACAGGCATGGCTGAAATTCGCTGCTTCTGCCGCAAATTGAGCATCGACGCGTGGTTGTTGTCACTGCCATCATGGGCGGCTGATCCTTACCGAGGCCCCGACAGACAGGAATCACCCATGCTCAGACGGTTGTGCACGTTCGTCGCGACCCTGGCGGTCATCTGGACCATGGCCGTGGGCACCGCCACCGCCCAGGCCGAGCCGGGGAAGCGCGTCTACAACGCCATGCAGATCGTCTTCAGCCCGTCCCAGCCGGATGCCTTCTGCACGATCGGCGCGGTGGGCGGCGACAAGTACGGGCACAAAATAGCCATATCGGCGGGCCACTGCATCAACGCCCCGACCTACGCGGACCGTGACATCCACGAGGACGTCATCCCCGTCTATCACCGGCAGGACCTCGCGTTCGGTCCGATCGGGTACGTGCGGTACTTCAAGGACCGCGAGGGATCGATGACGGGCCACCCGACCAAGGACTACATGATCATCGAGCTGGTGGCGGGGGTGACACCCTCCTCGCAGGGGCCGCTCCTGAAGCAGACCGGCGAGCTGGAGGTCCCCGGCGGGCGCGTCAGCCCGAACGCCCTCAGCCCCGCGCTCGACAACGAGCGGCTGCTCGGTGCCGACCTGTTCAACAACAACGAGCTCGTCGTGTCGGGCCAGCTGGGCATCTGGTACGGGCGCGTCACGAACAACTCCAACGGCATCTACCAGTCCCACGCACAGCACAAGGCCGGCGACTCGGGCGGGCCGGCCATCTGGCACGTGCCGGGCAGCGAGTACCCCTCCCAGGCCAACGGCTTCCACGCCTCGGGCCCTTGGGCCGGCATCACCAAGGCGATCGTCCTCGGGATTCCGCCGTACGTGTACACCAGCTCGGCGAACATCCTCGCCGACCTGCGCGCCCGGGACACCGCCACCCCCGCCGGCGTCTACGGCGCGGGCTTCAAGGTGACCGCCAACCCGTGACCACCGGCCTGTGAGCCGCCGGGTGCGTCACTCGCGTACGGGCACGGTGTTCGCCACCGCCGTGACGTGGAGTTCGCCGTTGTCGACGAGGTCACCGAGCTCGATGGTGCGGTAGGACGTGGCCGCCGGCGGGGTCACCCGCAGGTAGGCCGCCTGGCGCGCCGCGCTGCCGGAGTGGGTCCAGGCGACGACGGCCTGGGCCGTGCCACCGGGCTGGACGCGTACGACCTTGTTGCCCGGGTCGTCGGCGTACCAGGTGTTGCCCCGGATCGCGTGCGCGGACAGCTCCTCGTGCTGCGCGTTCTCCAGCCCCAGGCCCGGATATCCCCGCAGGGCGCACTCCCGGCCGCCGGTGTTCCTGAACTCCAGCGTGCCCCCTGCGTGGTTCATCCCGCCGCCGAGGCGGTTGTGGAACGAAACGCTCAGATCCGAGGCCGCGCAGGTCGCGAGCCCGGCCCCGGCCGTCGGCGCCTCCTGGGCGACGGCTCCGGTGGTGAGTCCGGCGCTCAGCACGACGGCGGCGGCTCCGGTGAGGGCGAGTTTCGCGTTCATGCGGGGTATCACGGTGCGCTCCTTCGTACGGGGTGCGATGCGACCTGATCAAGGTCACGGGCCCGTCTACCCCCAGGGCGTCCGTTCGAAAACGCGAGGATCGACAACCGGCCACGCGCGGCCGCGTCCGACGCGGTGGCTTCCGCCGCTCCCGGCAGGGCTCGCCCCCCGCGCGAGCCCTGCCGGTCGGTGCGGTCAGTCCTCCCGTACGGCCAGGGACTCCAGGCCGCCCGGCAGCGCGGTCGTGTGGACGACGCCCAGCCGCTGGGTCGGCCGGGTGAGCGCGACATAGAGGTCGCTCACCCCGAACTCCGCGGGTTCCGCCACGATCACCGTGTCGAATTCCAGGCCCTTGGCCTGCCGTGGGTCGAGCAGGACGACCGGGCTGGTCAGGTCCGGGGCGGGGCCGGTGGAGGCGGCGGGGAGGGCGGCGGACAGGGCCGCGTGGTGGGCGCGCGGGGCGATCACCGCGAGGCGGGCTCCGCCGTGGGCCTCCCGGGCGACGGCGTCGGCGACCGCGCGGGGCAGGTCCCCGGTGCGGTGCGCCCAGGGCCGTACGCCCGTGGAGCGGACCGAGCTCGGCGGCGCGAAGGAGGGGTCCGCGGACCGGATCACCGCCGCCGCGACCTCCATGATCTCGGCGGGGGTGCGGTAGTTGACGCCGAGCCTGACGTGTTCCCAGCGGTCGCCGACGAACGGCGGGAGGATCGCCTCCCACGCGCCGCAGCCGCCCGGCTCCGCGGTCTGTGCCGGGTCGCCGACCAGGGTCATCGAGCGGGTCGGGCAGCGGCGCATCAGCAGCCGCCACATCATGGCGGACAGCTCCTGCGCCTCGTCCACGATGATGTGGCCGAACGCCCAGGTGCGGTCGGCAGCGGCGCGCTCGGCGGCGCTGCGGTGGTCGACCTCCTCGTGCCGGTCGGCGAGCCGTTCGGCGTCGACCAGGTCGTGGGCGGCGAGCACCTCCGAGTCCTCGTCCTCGCGCTCCTCGAACTCCTGGGTGCGGGAGCCGTAGGAGAGGTCGAGCACGCCCTGTGCGTAGGCGATGCGCTCCTGGCGCTCGGCCTCGGCGGCGGCGCGGACGGCCGAGTCGTCCTCGCCGAGGAGTTCGGCGGCCTCGTCCAGGAGCGGGACGTCCGCGGGGGTCCAGGGGCCGCCCGCGCGGCGGATCGCGGCCGCGTCGGCGTCCGGGAGGTGGACGGGGTCGGCGAGGAAGTCGGCGACCAGCTCCTGCGGGGTGAGGAGCGGCCACAACTCGTCGATGGCGGAGCGGACTTCCGCGCTGGCCGCGACGGCCTTGCCGAGCTGGGCGATGTCGTCGGGGCCGAGGAGGTTCGGCCCGCCGTACGGATCCGCGCCGATGCGGTCGGCCAGCTGGGCCGTCAGCGCGTCGATGACGCGGAACGCGAAGTACGGGCGGGCGAGGTTGTGCGGCAGGCCGGTGGCGCGCGCCCGGCTCCGGGCCTCGTCCGCGATGGCCGCGTCCAGCCGCAGCTCGCCGTCCTCGTGGTCGATGACCCGCACGGGGTCGGGCAGAGTTTGGCGGTCCGCCACGAAGCAGGCCAGGGCGTCGGCCATCGCGGCGGCGCCCTTGACCTCGGCGGCGCGGGCGGTGTCGGTGCCGGTCGCGGTCACGCCCGGGAAGAGCTCGCCGGGCGTGGCGAGCAGGACGCCCGTCTCGCCGAGCGAGGGCAGCACCTCGCCGATGTAGCCGAGGAACGCCGGGTTGGGCCCGACGATCAGCACGGCGCGGCGGGCCAGTTGCTCCCGGTGGGCGTACAGCAGGAAGGCCGCGCGGTGCAGGGCCACCACGGTCTTCCCGGTGCCCGGGCCGCCTTCGACGACGAGGACGCCGTGGTGGGGCGCCCGGATGATCCGGTCCTGTTCGGCCTGGATGGTCTGCACGATGTCGTGCATCCGGCCGGTGCGTGCCGCGTCGAGCGCGGCGAGCAGCACGGCGTCCGCGTCGGCGCCCTCGTGTCCGGTGCGTTCGGCGTCGGCGAGGTCCAGGATCTCGTCGTGCAGGGCGGTGACCCGGGGGCCTTCGGTGGTGATGTGGCGCCTGCGGCGCAGCCCCATCGGGGTGTGGCCGGTGGCGAGGTAGAAGGGGCGTGCGACCTCGGCCCGCCAGTCGACGACCAG
Source organism: Streptomyces blastmyceticus (assembly GCF_039521185.1). NCBI lineage: Bacteria > Bacillati > Actinomycetota > Actinomycetes > Kitasatosporales > Streptomycetaceae > Streptomyces > Streptomyces blastmyceticus. The sequence continues at coordinate 210,773 of NZ_BAAABW010000015.1, forward strand.
CGGGGTGCGGTCGGCGTCGTCGCGGCGCATGCCGATCCGGCCGATGTGGTGGTCGCGGCCGTCACGGAAGGCGAGGCGGCCGAAGCAGAGGCCGTTCTCGCCGGCGTTGAAGGCGGCGAGCAGGCCGGACCGTTCGGCCACGAGCACGTCGCGCTCCAGGCGGGCCTGGAGGGTGTTCCCCTTCGGCGACAGCGCCGCCTTCACCGCCGCTTCGGCTTCGCTGCGCAGTTCGGCGAGGCGTCCGTGGAGCAGATCGATGAATTCCTGCTCGCGGCGCATTTCCTCGTTTGACAATTCGACTCCCGCCCGGATATGATGCACTCATAAAGCTTCTCCACGCCCCGAGTTGATCGGGATGCGGAATTTTCCAATATACGCAGAGAAATACCCCGGCCGTCAATACGGTCCGGGGTATTTCTTTTTCCGAGCGGCCGGGCGGGCGCCCGGGGAGGCCGCCGTCAGCGGGCCAGCCGGCCCAGCAGGGAGGCCGCGGCGGCGATGCCGAGGAGCGCCGCGAAGGTGAGGACGGCGAAGTCGACGGCGAGATGGGCGGGCGTGCCGATGAGCAGGCCGCGCAGGGCGTCCACCTCGTAGCTGAGCGGGTTGACCATGCTGACGGCCTTGAGCCAGCCCGGCATCACCGCGACGGGGTAGAGCGCGTTGGAGCCGAAGAAGAGCGGCATGGTGATGGCCTGGCCGATGCCCATCAGGCGGTCGCGGGTCAGGACGATCCCGGCGATCGACATGGACAGGCAGGAGAAGAAGGCCGAGCCGAGCAGCACCACCACGACGACGCCCAGCAGTTTCAGCGGGTTCCAGGACAGGGCGACGCCCAGCACCGCGGCGAGCGCGATGACGACCACGGCCTGGATCAGCGCCTTCAGGCCCGCGGCGAAGGCCTTGCCGGTGACCAGGGCCGCCCGGGGCGTGGGGGTCACCAGCAGTTTGGTCAGGACCCCGGAGTCCCGCTCCCAGATGATCATGATGCCGTAGAAGATGGCGATGAACATCGCCGACTGCGCGATGATCCCGGGCGCGAGGTAGTCCAGATACGGGACGTTCCCGGTGGGGATGGCGCGGATCCGGGTGAAGGTCTCGCCGAAGATCAGCAGCCACAGGGCGGGCTGGACGGCCCGGGTGTAGAGCTCCGTGCGGTCGTGGCGGAGCTTCTGCAGCTCCACCGCGCACATGGCCCAGGTACGGGCCGGAATCACCCGCCAGCCCGCGCGCGGGCGGGGCGGCGTCAGCAGCAGGGCGAAGTGCTGGTCCGACAGGGCGGTGGCGTCAGCCGACGCGGGAGGCGGTGCGGCGGGTGCGGCGGACATCGCGGAACTCCCCTCGCTGCTCGTCGGCGCCGGGCTCCTCCAGTCCGCTCCCGGCGTGGTGCCGGAAGACGTCCTCCAGGGTCGGGGGGCCGGTGTCCTCCCCGCCCGCTTCCCGGCGGAGGGTGACCAGCGCGCTCTTGAGCTCCTCCGGGGTGCCGAGCGCGCGGATCTTCCCTCGGTGCATCAGGGCCACGCGGTCGCAGCGCCGGTCGGCCTCCTCCATGGAGTGGGTGGTGACCAGCACCGTCATGCCCGTGCCGGCGCGTATTCGGTTGATGCGGTCCCACACGCTGTCCCGGGCGATCGGGTCCAGGCCGACGGTCGGCTCGTCCAGGATCATCAGCCGGGGCGCGCTGACCAGGGCCTGCGCCAGCTCCAGCCGACGGACCATGCCGCCGGAGTACGTGGCCACCAGGCGGCCCGCGACGTCGGCGAGGCCGACCGCCTCCAGCGCCTGCGCCACGCGGGCGGGGCGCTCGCGGCGGGGCGCGTCGAAGACCCGGGCGAAGAGCGCGACATTTTCCCGGCCGGTCAGGGTGCCGTCGGCGGACAGCTGCTGCGGGACGTAGCCGAGCAGGCGCCGCACCGCCATCTTCTGGCGGGCCGCGTCGTGCCCGAAGACCTCGACGGCCCCGGGCGGTACGGGCAGCAGGGTGGTGATCGCCCGCATGGTGGTGGTCTTGCCCGCGCCGTTGGGGCCGAGAAGGCCGAAGACCTCTCCGGGGGTGACGGAGAGGTCCAGCCCGTCGACGGCGGTGACGTGGCCGAAGGCGTAGTGCAGTCCGGTGCAGCGGACCGCGGGGGCGGGGGTGCGTACGGATGCGGTCATGGTGCCTCCCCGGTGTCGCGGAGCGACTGGGCGAGCCTTCGCAGGGCGGGCATCGCCGCGGCCAGGGCAGCCTGGTCCTCGGCCGCGAGGGTCCGCACCCGCGCGTGGAAGAGCGCGGTGCGCCGGGCGTCCCAGGACCGTAGCCGCTCCCGGCAGGCGGGGGTCGGATACAGCATGGCGACGCGGCCGTCGCGCGGGTCGGCCTCGCGGCGCAGCAGCCCGGCCTTGACCAGCTGATTGACCAGGGTGCTGACCGAATTGGCCGCCAGATAGAGCTCTTTGGCGGCGGCGGAGACCCCGATGCCGGGGCGCTCCGTGACGACCCGCAGGAGCTCGGCCTGGGCACCGCGCAGGCGCGGCTTCGTCAGCCCGGCCCACAGTCTGCGCCGGACCAGTCGATGGATACCCGTCAGGACTCCGGCGAGATCGTCGGAGAGGCCGTCTGCGCTCACCCTTCCAGCCTACCTCTGTATGAGAGGTATTGAAGGGGGCGGAACGGCCCCGGACACCACGGTCGCGGTGGCACCGGGCGGACCCCGGTGGGGGCGCCGCCGCCCCCGTACGCGTCGGCGGCGTCCCCGCCGGTGGGCCGTGCCCGTGCCGGTCGGAAGGTGACGCTAATCGGTCAGATGGTGACGCAGACGTCCTCGATGGCCCGGCCGTCCCGCTCCAGGCCACCGCAGACGAGCGAGTTGTTCTGCTCGTAGCCCACGTTCCACTTGTAGGAGGAGGCATTCACGCGGCCGCTGCGGAACTCGCCCCAGTAGGCGCGCAGGGTGCCGGGGACGCCGTCCTTGGTGTAGACGGTGATGTCCTGGACGAACTTGTTCTGGTGGGCGGTCATCACACAGACGTAGGTGCCGCAGTTGCCGTCGACCTTGGCAGGTGCCGCGTTCGCGGGTGCCGCGGCCAGGGCGCCGAGGGCGGTGAGACCGGCGGCCGTGGTGACGACGCGTCGCACGATGGCGTTCATGGGAAGCCTCTTCTTTCTGTACGGCCCACCGCCTGTGGCGGGCCCCCGTTTTCCGTGAACAGCAGCCTCTTATTCCGCTCGGGTTCGGATCAACATTTTCAATCTGGGCCAAAAAACGGCAATAGCCGTTCAGTGGGCAACCCTTGGAGCGGACCGCGGCGTCCGTGTGCTCAGGGAAGTCAGCCGTTCCCCGAGGGCGCAAGAGGGGAAGAGGGGGCAAGCGGTGCTGCGTATCCACTTCACCAGCGAGGACCTGGCCAGGACCCGGATCGCCACGGAACCGGATGTGCTGTGGGAGATGCTGCTGAGCATGCATATGGCGCAGTCGGTCGCGACCGGACCGGCCGCCGCGGATTTCCTGCGCTGGCGGGCCGCGGTCCGCCCTCGGCTCACCGCGGAAATACCGCACCGGGCCGTGCTGCTGGGGAAGTTGGCGCCACCGATCGGATATTCCGCGGACTTCCTCACCCCCACGGCCGGGTCGGCCGACATCGATTCCGCCGTCGACGCCGTCCTCGCCACACCGCGGCACCGGCTCGGCCGCGATATCGGCCGGCTCGCCGTCGCGCGGGGGCCGGTGGACAGCCGGCTCGCCCGGCTCGCCGAGGGCGACACGGAGGCGCTCGGCGCGCTGGGGCAGACGCTGCGCGCGTACCACCGGCTGGCGCTCGCCCCGTACTGGCAGCACGTGACGCGGCAGATCGCGGCCGACCGCGCGGAGCGCATGGCGGCACTGGCGGAAGGGGGCACGGAGCGGCTGCTGCTCGGGCTGCACCCGGCCGCGCGGTGGGAGCCGCCGGTGCTCTCGCTGGCCTATCCGCTGTCCCAGGATCTCTTCCTCGACGGGCGGGGCGTGACGCTCGTGCCCTCGTTCTTCTGCTGGGGCGCGCCCATCACGTTGAGAGAGCCGGGGGCCGTCCCCGTCCTCGTCCACCCCATCGCCCGCCGGACCGGCTGGATGGACGGCCACCTCCTCGGCCGCACGGTCCCGGCAGGCCTGGTGACGCTGGTCGGCCGCACCCGTGCGCAGGTGCTCTACGAGGTGATACACGGCTGCGGCACAGGCGAGCTGGCACAGCGCGTGGGCATCTCCAACGCGTCGGCCAGCCAGCACGCGACGGTGCTGCGGCACGCGGGACTGATCGTCACCCGCCGCTCGGGCAACACCGTGCACCACTCCCCCACGGCGCTCGGCAGGGCGCTGCTGGACGGCGACGCGCCACGGGCCGCGAGGTGACGGGCGTTCGCACCGCTCGGGCGGAGGCGGACGAGAGCCGATGCCGTACGGACAGCCGTGCGGCATGATCCGCTGCTACCGTGACGAACGGGGCCGTGTCCCCTGAGCCGCAGGCAGGAAGATCCGGATGCCGGGGGGCCGCCATGTCCAGCGACACCGACGGCCGGCCGGCCGTCGCGCAGACCTCCGGGGCCGGACCGGCGCGGAGACCACCGGGGGTGCGGCTGCCCGCCGTGGTGCAGACGCTGTTGTTCGCCCGCTACCGGCACCGGCTGTTCCCCCTGCTCCGCCGCAGGTACGGGGATGTGTTCACGCTCAGGCTGACCGCGCCGACCCGGCATCTGGTCATCCTGGCCGGGCAGGAGGACATCAGGACGGTGTTCGCCGGCCCGGTGGAGGTGCTGCACGCGGGCGAGGGCAACGCGATCATGGGCCCGGCGCTGGGCGACCACTCCGTGCTGCTCACCGACGAGCACGAACACCGCAGGGCACGACGGCTGTTGACGCCCGCCTTCACCGGCACGGCACTGCGCGGCTATCAGGACATGGTCGTCGAGCTGACCAGGGCCGAGGTCGAACGGTGGCCGGAGGGGCAGGCGTTCGCCGCCCACCGCAGGATGCGGGCCCTGACGCTCGAGGTGATCCTCCAGGTGGTGTTCGGGGTGACCGACCGGGCGCGGCTGGCCGCCCTGCGCCCGCTCGTGCGGGGCCTCGCGGACATCGGGCCGGTCACCCTGCTGGGCCTGCCGTATCCCGCGCTCCGGCGCGTCGGGCCGTGGCGCCGGTACGTCTCCTGCCAACGGCGCGTGGACCGGCTGCTGTACGCCGAGATCGCCGACCGGCGACGGGCCGCGGACCTGCACAGCCGCACCGATGTGCTCTCGCGGCTGCTGCAGGCCGCGCAGAACGAGCCGGGCGGCGGGTTCACCGACCCGGAGCTGCGCGACCAGCTCATCACGCTGCTGCTCGCGGGGCACGAGACGACGGCGACCGCCCTGGCCTGGGCCCTGCACGAACTGGCCCGGCGGCCCGAACAGTTGCGCAAGGCCCAGCGGGCCGCGGACGAGGGCGACGACGCCCATCTCACGGCGGTCGCGAAGGAGGCGCTGCGCCTGAAGCCGGTGGTGCACGAGGTGGCCCGGCAGCTCACCGAGCCGTTGACGGTCGGGGGGTACCGGCTGCCCGCGGGCGCCACCGTCATGCCCGCGATCGGTCTGGTGCAGTCGGATCCGGCGCACCACGAGGATCCGGACTCCTTCCGCCCGGAGCGCTTCCTGGACGAGCAGCCGCCGGCGAACACCTGGATCCCGTTCGGCGGGGGCGCGCGGCGGTGTCTGGGGGCGGGGTTCGCGCTGCTGGAGGCGACGGTGGCGCTGCGGGAGACGCTCGTGCGGTACGACGTCCGTCCGGAGCGGCCGGAGCCTGAGGCCCAGCGGGCCCACCATGTGACGCTGGTCCCGGGACGCGGGGCGCGGGTGGTGGTGACGCGGCGGGTCTGACCGCCGCCGGGCCCCCAGGCTCAGCGGGCACGGGCGGCCAGAACAACGGCCTCGCCCGACAGGCACAGATCGCGGCAACGGCCACGCTGGACCTTGCCCGACGACGTGCGGGGGATCGTCCCCTTCTCCAGGACGAGGACCTTGTCGGGCGCGTGGCCGAGCTGTTCCTTCAGCCGTGTCATGACCCGCCCGGCGAGATCCGCGTGGTCGGTCACTCCCTTCGCCGGTTCCACCGCGACGGCCATCCGTTCCGTGCCCGGTACCGCGAAGGCCGCACACGCGGGCCGTACACCCTCGACCTTGGCCGCCACGTGTTCGTAGTCCTCCGGGTAGAGGTTGCGCCCGGCCACGATGATCATGTCCTTGACCCGGCCGCAGACGACGAGGCCGTCCGGGGTGCGGTAGCCCAGGTCTCCCGTATGCAGCCAATTGTCGTGCACGGCTTCGGCCGTGGCCTCGGGGTCCGACCAGTAGCCGTGCATCAGGGCGGGGCTGTGGACCCGGATCTCCCCGACCTCGCGGTCGGCGAGCGGCTTTCCGTCCGGGCCTCTGATTTCGACGCGGACGCCGGGCACCGGGTGGCCGCACACCGCGAGGGTCCTGGCGTCGGGGGCGTCGGGCGGCACCGGCCGGGCGGTTCCGCCGACTTCCAGCCCTTCGCGGGACACGTGGTCCCAGACGATGCGTCGGGGCACCTCGCCCATGGTGACGGCGAGGGTGGCCTCGGCGAGCCCGTACATGGGGGTGACGGCTTCCGGTCTGAGGCCGTGGGCGGCGCCGGCCTCCAGGAACTGTTCGACGGCGGTGGGCCGGATCGGCTCGGCGCCGTCGCCGCACACCTGGAGCGCGGACAGGTCCAGGGCGCGGGGCCGCAGGCGCATGCCGCGGGCGGCCAGGCCGTACGCGAAGTTCGGGGCGACGGTGCTGGTGGCGCGGTGGCGGGACAGCGCGTCCACCCAGGAGTCGGGCCGGAAGAGGAACTCCTCCGGTGGCATCAGTACCAGGGGGATGCGGTAGGCCATGGCGGCGAGCGCGGAGATCAGGCCCATGTCGTGGTGGAGCGGCAGCCAGCTCACATGGACGCTGCGGTCGCGCTCCAGCCGGAACCGTTCGCAGCACACGGCGGCGTTGGTCAGCATCTGACGGTGGGTGAGCGTCACGGCCCGCGGCGGGCCGGTGGTGCCGGAGGTGAACTGGAGGTACGCGAGGCCGTCGGCGTCGGCGGGCGCCGGATCGGTGGTCGCTTCCCGTTCGGCCGCGAGCTGCCCGCAGGTCAGCACCGGCCGGTCCGCGCCGAGGCCGTCGGCCACGAGGTCCGCGAAGGCGTCGGCGACGACGGCGCAGCGGGCGTCCACGTGGTCGAGCCGCTGCCGGATCCCGTCGACGGTCTCCGCGAGGGTGGAGACGCGGTGCGGCAGCGGCAGGATCACGGGGACGGCACCGGCCCGCCAGGCGCCGAAGAGGGCGAGCAGGAACCCCGGTGAGGTGGAGGACACGAGCGCGACCCGGTCGCCGGGGCCGACGCCCGCCCTGGCCAGGGCTGTTGCCGCCCGGCGCGCCGAGGAGGCGAGCAGCGCGTACGGCAGCGGTGTCTCCGCCAGGTGGCGGTCGACGACGGTGATCCCGGCCGGGGCGGCCGCGGCGCGCTCCAGGGCCTGCGGGACGGTCGTCGCGCCGAACATGTCCTCGGGCAGCGGGTGGTCCACGGTGTGCTCTCCCCCGTTCACCGGGCGTCCTCGGCCAGTGCGCGCAGCTCCCGGGTGAACCGGTCGGCGAGGGCCCGGACAGTGGAGGCGGTGTGCAGGTTGGCGCTGTAGGTCCACACTGTCCGCAGCTCGTCGCCGGTGGTGAACGCCATCACGTCGAGCACCCTGGGGCGGTGGCCGCGGCCGCTGCGGTGGTGGCCGAAGGCGGCCGTGACGGGGTGTGCGTCGCCGGTGAAGTATTCGCTCACGTCGCCCCAGAAGTTGAAGCCGATCTCCGGTGCCGGCACGGCGGCGAGCCTCGCCCGGATCCCGGGGTCGGGGTGCAGGTGGCGCAGGACTCCGTAGCCGGTGCCCCGGTGGGGGACGGCGCGGATCCGGTCGCGCACCGCCGTGAGGTCGCCGGGGCGCAGCGCCAGGGGTGACAGGGTGGAGAAGCGGGCGACGGTGCGGGAGACGTCCAGGCTGCCGAACGCCTCGTTCCTGCCGTGTCCTTCGAGTTCGACGACGAGGTCGGGCTGTCCGGTCCAGTCGGTGACCGCTCGGGCGAGTGCGGTCAGCAGGATCTCGCGGATCTCGACGCCGTGCCGCCTCGGCAGCCCGGTGGTGAGGGCGATCACGGTGGCGCCGGTGATGTCCGCGATGTGGCGTACGGCGGAGGACTGTGTGTTGGGGCCGAGCCGGTGGTCGACGGGCAGGGGTGCGGGCGCGAGGTCCGCGAGCCGTTCCCAGTAGGGCAGTTCGGCCGCGAGTTCCTCGCTCGTGGCGTAGGCGGTGAGCGCTTCCGCGCACTGGGGCAGGGAGGCCGTCTTGGCCGGCAGGGTGACGGGCCGGCCCTCTTCCCTGGCGGTGTAGGCGGTGCGCAGGTCCTCGTGGAAGACGCGGGAGGCGTAGTAGTCCATCACCAGCCAGTGGGCGCTGACGAGCAGCCTGGTGCCGCGGTCCGGGCCGAGGTCGAGGCAGGTCAGCCCGACGGTGCGGCCGGTGGCGAGGTCGAGGGCGCCGTGCCGGAGGGCGACGTGGTGGTCGAGGGCCGCGTCGAGTGCGGCGTCGGGGACCGCGCGGAGGTCCACGACGTCGACCGGGGAGGCGTCCACGGCCTCCGGGCCGGGGAGTTCGGCGTACGGTCCGTGCTCGTCCCGGCGGAAGCGGGCGCGGAGCCCGTCGTGGTGGGTGAGGACGTCGGCGAGTGCCCGGCCGAGCAGTTCGGGGTCGAGCGGGCGGGCCAGGTCGAAGAGGGGCCACATGCCGTTCCAGTGGCCGGGCTCGGTGAAGTCCTGTTCGAAGAACCAGTGCTGGCCGGGCGAGAGGGCAACGCGGCCGGTGACCGCCGTCTGGGGAGCCGTCGCCGCCGGCAGCCTCCTGGCCACGGCCGCCTGTCCGGCGATGGTGGGGTCGGCGTAGAACTCCTTGAGGGTCAGGTGGAGCCCGTGTTCGGCGGCCTTGGCGACGGCGCGCACGCCGAGCAGGGAGTCTCCGCCCGCCCGGAAGAAGTTGTCGTGGCGGCCGATGTCCTGCGTCGGCAGGACGGCCGCCCAGGCTTGCGCGAGTGCCTTCTCGACGGGGGTCGCGGGCGCCTCGTGCCGCCGACCGGTTCCCGCCGGGTCCGGGAGGGCGGACCGGTCGACCTTTCCGTTGGGTCCCAGCGGAAGGCTGTCGAGGGTGACGAACGCCGAGGGCACCATGTACGCGGGCAGCCTGGCGGCGAGGTGGGCGCGCAGGTCGTCGGGGCGGGCCCCGCCGCCGTGCTCGGGGACGACGTGGGCGACCAGCCGTCTGGCGTCGGGGGCGACGACGACCGCGGAGCGGACCTCGGGGTGGGCGGCGAGGACGGTCTCTATCTCGCCGAGTTCGATGCGGTGTCCGTTGATCTTGACCTGGAAGTCGTTCCGGCCGAGGAACTCGATCGTGCCGTCGGGGAGATGGGCGCCGAGGTCGCCGGTGCGGTAGAGGCGTTCGCCGGTGCGCGGGTGGGTGAGGAAGCGCTCCCCGGTGTGGCCGGGGTCCGAGAGGTATCCGACGGCCAGCCCGGCACCTCCGATGTACAGCTCGCCGGGTACGTGGTCCGGCCTGGGGGCGAGGTCGCCGTCCAGCACCTGGACGGTCTGGTTCCGCAGGGGTGTGCCGTACGGGATGCTGCGCCGGGCCGGGTCGACCCGTTCGATCGGGTGGCAGATCGACCAGATCGCCGCTTCGGTGGCGCCGCCCAGGCTGATCAGCCGCGGTGTGCCGGTGCTCAGGGAGCGGACGCGGCCGGGCAGGGAGACGGGTATCCAGTCGCCGCTGAGGAGGACGGTCCGGATCGCCCCGGGGAGGCGGGTGCCCTGCCGGGCGCAGTGTTCCACGAGCAGTTCGAGCAGCGCCGGTACGGTGTTCCACAGCGTCACCCGGTGCTCTTCGGCCAGTTGGGCCCAGCGGCCGGGGTCGCGGTGCTCGTCGGGTGCGGGCAGGACGAGGGCGCCGCCCGCGCCGAGCACCCCGAAGAAGTCGTACACCGACAGGTCGAAGCTCAGCGACGACAGCCCGAGTACCCGGTCCCGCGGGCCGGTCGCGAAGCGGGTGTTGATGTCGTGGAGCGTGTTCACCGCGCTGCGGTGACTGATCATCACGCCCTTGGGGACGCCGGTGGAACCCGAGGTGAAGATGACGTACGCGAGGTCGGCCGGGGTCGCGGCGGATGGCTCGACGGCCCCGTCCGGCGGGTCCGCCCACGGCGGGGGCGTCACCACCACCGTGGTGAGTGCGGGCGGCGGGGTCACGCCGGGCTGGGTGACGGCGATGCGGGACCGGCCGACGGCGAGGAGCTGCGCGACGCGCGCCTCGGGCAGGCCCGCGTCCACCGGGAGATAGGCGGCCCCGGCGCGGACCACGCCGAGCGCGGCGACGGCCTGCTCCCAGCCCTTGTGCATCAGGACGGCGACGAGGGTGCCCGGTCCCGCGCCGAGGCCGCGCAGCCTCCGGGCCACCCGGTCGGCGCCGAGGCCCAGTTCACGGAAGGTCAGCGTCCGGTCGGCGGTGATCACGGCCGGGGCGTCCGGGCGGGCGGCGGCCTGGCGGTCGAGCGCGGCGTGGATGAGCTCGTCCGGGAGCTCACCGGCGGTGTCGTTGGCCGCCTCCCGCACGGCGAGCTGGCGCCGCGGCGGGGTGACGGGGGCGGGGGTGCCGTCCTCGGCGAGGCGCGCGACGAGGTCGGTGTAGGCGGTGAACATGTCGTCGAGCACGCCGTCGGGGAACACCTCGTCCACGGCGTCCCAGCAGATGACCAGGCCGCCGCCCCGCACCAGGACCTGGTTGTCCAGGTGCACCTGGGGCGTCTGGGAGGCCGTGTGGCCGGTCTCGAAGACCACGCCCTCCAGGGCGTCGAGGCGGTCCGGCTCCTGGAGCAGGCTGGTGAACACCACGGGCATCCGCGCGCGGGCGCCGTCCCCGCGGCGGGCCAGCTCGCGCTGCACCTCGACGCCGCCGAACAGGGCGTGCTCCAGGTCCGACCTCAGCCGGGCCTGGAGCCGGGCCGCCGTCGCGGCCGGGTCCGGGGAGCCGGTGAGGTCGCACTCCAGGAGGACGGTCGTGGTGAAGTCGCCGATCAGCCGGGGGACGTCCGGGTGCCACCTCGGCCGGTCGGCGAGCGTGAGGTTGACGGTGAAGCGGGGCGCGGCGCTCCAGGTGCGGAGCACCTCGGCGTAGGCGGCGCACAGCAGCACCGAGGGGGTGACGACGAGGGCGTGCGCGCGTTCCCTGACCCGCCGCCAGACAGGTGCGGGCAGCTGCTTCTCCCTGCGGACGAACGCCGGGGCACCGGTGTGGGCGAGGGCACGGACGGGCAGTTCGGGTGCCGGGGGCAGGGTGTCGACGCGCTCCAGCCAGTACGCGCGCGCCCGGTCGTAGGCGGGTGTCCGCCACTGTCCGGCGACGGCTTCGAGGTGGTCGCGGAAGGTCAGTCGCGGCGCGGGGCCGAGCGACCGGGGGTCGAGCACCAGCCGGATCCACTCCGACAGCAGCAGCCGGAGGCTGCCCGCGTCGACGAACAGCAGGTCGATGCTGACGTGCAGCCGCAGCCGGCCGCCGTCCAGGCTGTGGGTGCGGATCTCGTAGAGGGGCCAGGTGTGCGCGTCGAAGATCTGGCCCGCCAGTTCCTCGCGGGTCTCGCCGAGGCGACATCGGGTCTCGGGGTCGGGCAGCCCCCGCAGGTCGCGGTGGCGAAAGCGGTAGTAGGGCACCTCCCGCGCCACCTGCTGGCGGCCGTCGGGCAGGACGGTGGCCCGCAGCATGTCGTGGCGGGCGACGAGGTGGTTGAACATCTCCTCGGCCCGCTCGTTCTCCGCGGCCAGCAGGTCGATCTCGGCGTAGAAATGCGCCGAACGACCGCCGAGGTCGAATCCCTTGGCGCCCAGCCAGTAGGCCTGCTGGACATCGGAGAGGGGAAACGGGTCGTACCTGTTCTCACCGCTCCCCACGGGCCCGCCCACCGTGCCGGTACGGCCGCTTTCCACGCCGTGTGCGCCTATCGCCGCACCGACCGTACGCAGGGTGCAGGAGTCGAGGAACAGGGCCAGCGGAACATCCGTACCGAAGGTGGCGTCGATCGTGGACTTGAATGCGGTGGCGTCCAGCGATTCCAGGAAAAGCGGGTCGTCCGGCTCCGGTATCCGTTCGTATGCGTCATTGATCGCGGCGAGCAGTTCGCCCAGCCGGCCGAGCAGCTCACCGGTTTCGGCAACATGTGGACCAGAGCGCAATGACATGTCGAACCCCCCAATACGGCCGTCCGGCCGCGCTGTTCCGACGGGCTATCGCGAACGCTCCTGCGTTTCGGCGACCTTGCGCAGATAGGAATGGACACCACCGCGGCGCGCCACCCAGGAGGTCAGCCGCGGTGACACCGCGCCCATGACATCCGCGATCTTTTCCATGGGCGGCGAGACGGTGATCTCGACCTTGTTCTTGCGGATGCACTTCAGCACCGCGCGGGCCACCTCGTCCGGCCCCACCCGGCCCAGCAGCGGCGGGCGGCGCCCCGCCTGCCAGCGCGCGGAGATCCCGACGTCGGAGATCAGCGTCGGATAGACGGCCGAGACCCCGACGCCCGTACCGCGCAATTCCTCGCGCAGTGACCAGGTGAAGCCCACCACGCCATGTTTGGTGGAGGAGTTGACGGTGCCGTACGGATAAGCGGTACGCCCGGCGACGGAGCCGATGGTGACGATGTGCCCGCGGCCCGCGCTCAGCAGATGCGGCAGCACCAGCCGGGTCAGCGCCTCCGTGCCGAACAAGTTGACAAGAATGACCCTTTTGATGTCCTCGACCGTGGCGTCCTGAAAGCGGGAAATGTGTTCCACCGCGGCGTTGTTGACCAGGAGCGAGGGCGGCCCGAGGGTGCTGGAGACGGTGTCCACGACGCGCCGTTGGTCGTCCTCGTCGGAGATGTCGGCGGGGACGACGAGCGGTTCATGGCCGTGGTGCCGGATGCGCCGCGCTGTTTCCCGCAGGCCGTCCTCGGTGCGCGCCACCAGTGCCAGACGGACGCCCGCACGCGCCAAATGCTCGGCGATATACGGGCCGACGCCACGGGACGCCCCGGTGAGAATTCCGACAGCACCTCTCGGTTCCAGCACGGACCCACCCCCTGCTGCGAAAATTCAGCCACATTGTAGCTCCGCGGGCCGTCGGCTCGACGTCAGGTGAATGACCACGGCGACCAGGCACAGCCCGGCCCCGGTCAGCGGCACGGTGCCGACCCCGACGTGGTCGATCACCGCTCCCCCGGCGACCCCGGAAAGGCCGATGCCGAGGTACAGCGCCGAGGCGTTGAGCGCGAGCAGCAGGCCGCTCTCGCCGGGCGACAGCTCGATCAGCCGGCGCTGCACGGGCGGGTTGAACGCCCAGGTCGACAGGCCCCACAGGAACAACACGACCGCGGCGGCCACGACATGACCGGCCGCGGGCAGCACCGCGAGGGCCAGTACGCTCCCCGAGACCGCCACCAGCAACGGCACCCGGTAGCCGAAGCGGTCGGCGGCGATGCCACCGGCGGCGTTGCCGATCGCGCCGCCGATGCCGTAGCCGAACAACAGCAGGCTCAGCGCCCCGCCCCTGACCCCGGCGGTCGACTCCAGTACGGGCGCCACATACGTATAGGCCGTGAACACCCCGAGGCTGGCCGCCAGGGTGATGCCCAGGACGGCGACCACGCGGCGGTCCCCCAGGACCGCGAAGCGGCGGCGCAGGCTCACCTTCGGGGGCGCGGCGACCGGCGGCAGAAGGACGGCAGCGGCCACCGCCGCCAGTGCGCAGAACGCGGCGACGAGCCCGAACACCCCGCGGTAGCCCAGCGGTCCGACGAGCAGGGTGCCCGCGGGCACCCCGACGATCGTCGCGACGGTCATCCCGCCGAACACCCAGGCCACGGCCCGCGCCCTGCGCTCCGGACCGCTGAGTTCGGCGGCCACGGCCGTCGCCGCCGGGGTGAAGACGGCGGCGCCAGCGGCGGTGACGATCCTGGCGGCCAGCAGCGACGCGAAGTCCGGCGCGAGCGCCGCGAACGCGTTGCCGAGCGTGGCCACCAGCAGCGCGGCGACGATCAGGGTCCGCCGCCCCCAGCCGCTGGTGGCCACGGCCAGCAGCGGCGAGCCGACGGCGTACGCCACGGCGAACGACGTGGTCAGCAGCCCGGCCGTGGACACCGGGACGGACAGCTCGGAGCTCAGCTCGGGCAGCACGCCGGTGACGATGTACCCGCTGGTGCCGACGGCGAAGGCACCTGCCGCGAGCGTCGGGATCCTTCCGGAAGGGGACATGGGCGGGATCATTCCACGGCCCTTGCCGACCGGCCATCCGGGGTGCGTCAAGGAGCTTGATCGTCCGGGTAGTTGAACAACGGCGCCATGACGCCGCGCGAGTGGGATTCTGGCCGTCCTTCCAATGACCAGGAAACAGGAGTGTGATGACCGTGACCATCGCCGCCGGATTCCTCTCGCACGCAGTGGCATCGCCCCGCCGTGACGCCCTCGTCCTCAGCGGGGATCCCGAACGGCGGTGGGGGTACGAGGAGCTGCGCCGTGGCACGGTCGCCGTCGGGCACGCGCTGCGGGCCGAGTTCGGGGTGGCGCCGCCGCCGGAGGTGCGGATCGCCGTGCTGCTGGGGAGCGGCGGGGAGTTCCTGGAGATCTTCCACGGCGCGGCGCTGGCCGGCATACCGGTGATGGTGCTCGATCCGGCCTGGAGCCCCGCCGAGCTGTCGTCGGTGCTGCGGGACGCGCCGCCGGTGCGGCTGTTCTGCGGGACCGCGACCGAGGCGGTCCGCCGGTGCGTACCGGACGGGTCCGTGGTCGAGTCGTCCGCGTACGAGGACTGGCTGGGCCGGTACGGCGGCAGGGCGGCGGCCGACGAGGTCGCGGCGTTCGCCGACGTGCCGGACAGCACGCCGTTCTATGTGCCGTTCACCTCGGGGAGCACCGGCCGCCCCAAGGGCGTGGTGCGCTCCCACCGGTCCTGGCTGCGCTCCTTCGACCGCACCGCCGTGGAGTTCGGCATCGACGGCACCGACCGCGTGCTGCTGCCGGGCTCGCTGGCGCACTCGCACTTCCTGTACGGGGCGGTGAACGCTCTGCACGTGGGCGCGACGGTGCACCTGATGCCGGAGTTCGACGCGGAGCCGGCTCTCGGACTCCTCGACCGTCACGCCGTCACCCGGCTCTATGTGGTGCCCACGATCGTCGAGGCGCTGCTCGCGGCGGCGCGGCGGCGGCCGGGCCTTTCGTTCCCCGGGGTGCGTTCGCTGCTGTCGGTCGGGGCGAAGTGGTCGCCCGACCGCCGCGCGCGGGCCGGGGAGCTGTTCCCGCACGCGGACACCGTGGAGTTCTACGGGGCGACGGAGCTCAGTCTGGTCTCGCTCCTGCACGGCGACGGCGACGGCCCGCGGGAGTCGGTGGGCAGGCCGGTGGCGGGCGTCGAGCTGTCGCTGCGCGGGCCGTCGGGCGCGGAGGTCGGGGTGAACGAGGTCGGCCGGGTGTACGTGCGCAGCGACATGCTCTTCACCGGGTACCTCTCGCGCTCCGACGCCGGGGCCCCGGACCGGGACGGGTGGTTCAGCGTCGGCGACATGGGCCGGCTGGACGATCGGGGCTATCTGCATCTCGTCGGCCGGGACGGGGGAATGCTGATCAGCGGTGGCCTCAATGTGTACCCGGAGGAGGTCGAGGCGGCCCTGCTGCGGCTGGAGGAGGTCGCCGAGGCGGCCGTGGTGGGTGTGCCCGACGAGCACTGGGGCGAGGTGGTGTGCGCCGTGGTCCGGTGGCGTGACGGCGCCCGGCTGGACCTGGCGGGGATACGTGACCGTACGGCGGCGCATGTGTCCCGGCAGAAGTGTCCGCGGCGCGTCTTCGAAGTGGCCGGGCTGCCGCACACGTCGAGCGGGAAGGTCGACCGCGTGCGGATCCGCGGTGCGCTCCTGGAGGGAGCGCCGGACGTACGAGAGATAGCGTGAGCGTTCCACTCTCCTGTCCCGGACCACGAGGTACCCACCCCATGCTGAGCCTGCACCACGACGCGCGTACGCCGGTCCACGCCCTGCCCGCCGGGGTGAAGCTGCTGGTGCTCTTCGCGGTGGGCACGTCCCTGTTCTTCGTCACGTCGATGGCCGTGCTCGGTGCGGCCGTGGTGGGGGTCGGGCTCTGTTACGCGCTGGCCCGGATCCCCTGGCGGGCGGCGGGCCGGCAGCTGCTCACGGTGCTGCCCTTCGCCGTCTCGATCCTGGCCGTGCAGTGGCTGTTCTCCGGCTGGGAGACCGCCGTGCTGGTGGGGCAGCGCATCGTGGTGCTGGTGATGCTCGCCAATCTGGTCACGCTGACCACCAGGACGTCCGCGATGATCGCGGCGATCGAGACGGCGCTGCGGCCGTTGAAGCCGCTGGGGATCAGGCCGGAACGGGTCGGTCTGGTGGTGGCCATGACGATCCGGTTCATCCCGGTGATCAAGGAGCAGGCCGATCAGGTGCGCGCGGCGCAGCGGGCGCGCGGGGTGGAACGGAGCACGGCGTTCCTGGCTCCGCTGCTGGTCAAGACGTTGCGGCTGGCGGACGGGCTGGGCGAGGCGCTCGACGCCAGGGGCGTCGACGGCCCCCGGCGGACCGGGGGGACCCGCCCCCTATGATGATCGGCTGGAGCGAAGGGCGCTCGGGGCCGGGGGTCGGGTTTGCGTACGAAGGACATGGCGCAGATCGCGCTGTTCGCCGCGATCATGGTGGTGCTGGGGTTCTTCCCGCTGATCGAGCTGCCGCTCGTCCCGGCGCCGTTGACGTCCCAGACGCTCGGGGTGATCCTGGCCGGCTCGATCATCGGCGCGCGCCGCGGCGGCCTGGCGATCCTGCTGTTCGTGGTGCTCGTGGTGATCGGTCTGCCGGTGCTGCCGGGCGGCCGCGGCGGTCTGGGCGTCATCCTGGGGCCGACGGGCGGTTTCGTCCTGGCCTACCCGGTCGGTGCGTACGTCACGGGTCTGCTGACCGAGCGGCTGTGGAAGCGGTACAACCAGTGGACCGCCATGCTGTGCAACTTCGTCGGCGGGGCGCTGGTGCTCTACGCCATCGGCATCCCGTGGATGGCCGTCGCCGCGCACCTGTCGATGGAGAAGGCGGTCACGGGCTCGGTGGTGTTCCTCCCCGGTGATCTGCTCAAGGTGGTGATCGGCTCGCTGGCGGCGGTCACCGTGCGCAGGGCCTACCCGATGATCACGCCCGGGACGCCGCGCTCCGCCGGGGACGAGCGCGCGTGATCGAGATCGAGGGTGTGAGCCAGTGGTTCGGCGAGCGGCAGGTGCTGCGGGACGTCGAGCTGACGCTCACCGAGGACCGGATCGGCGTCATCGGGTCCAACGGCTCGGGCAAGAGCACGTTCGTGCGGCTGCTGAACGGTCTGCTGGTGCCCTCGAAGGGCCGGGTCGCCGTGGACGGGCTGGACACGGGCCGCAAGGGCAAGGAGGTCCGGCGGCGGGTCGGCTTCGTCTTCCAGGACCCGGACATCCAGATCGTGATGCCCACGGTCGCCGAGGATCTCGCGTTCGGGCTCAAGCGCCACGGGCTGAGCAAGGCGGAGATCGCCGGGCGGGTGGGCGAGGTGCTGGCGGAGTACGGGCTGAGCGAGTTCCGTGACCATCCGGCGCATCTGCTGAGCGGTGGTCAGAAGCAGCTGCTGGCGATCGCCGCGGTGCTGGTGACGGGCCCGCGGTACGTGGTGTTCGACGAGCCGACCACGCTGCTGGACCTGCGGAACAAGCGCAGGGTCGGCAAGCTCGTGCGGGAGCTGGAGCAGAAGGTCGTGGTGGTCTCGCACGACCTGGAGCTGCTGGCGGGGTTCGAGCGGGTGATCGTGTTCGACGGGGGCCGGGTGGTCGCGGACGGCCCCGCCGAGGAGAGCATCGCCGCGTACGTCGCCATGCATCCGCCGCTGTAGGCATCTGCGCGCGAAGGGGCCGTCCCCGGCGGGCGGTGCCCGCCGGGGACGGCTCGGGGCGCCTTGTCGTGCGGACTCAGTTGCCGGACCGGTCGCGCGCGAGGGCGAAGGGGTCGGCGGAGCCGCCGCCCAGCTTCCTCGCCCGGTCGATCTCGGTGGCCGAGGGCTTGGCGCGGCCGAACAGGTCGTGGCCGACCATGGTGGACTGCCACTCGTTGGCCTCGGTGGTGCCGGAGGTCAGCAGCCACTGCGTGGTGATCCGCGCCTTGTCGCCGCCGAAGAACTGACCGCTCCAGGTCGTGGCCGAGTGCGCGTCGCGGTATTCGTTGCGCCAGCCGACCGTCCAGCCGAGGGCGGTGCCGCTGCCATCGGTGGGGGCGGTGTCGTAACGGCCGGTGAGCACATAGCGGTTCTGGGCGTTGCCCACGGCCGATTCGTAGGTGCCGGTGAGCCCGCCGTCATCGGTCGCGGTGACGATCAAGGTCGAGCCCAGCTGGTTGTACCAGGTGCCGGTGATGCCCGCGGTGTGCCTCTGCGGGGCTGCGGCCTCGCGGGAGTCCGCGGTGGCGCTCGCCGTCACGGTGACGGTGGCGAGCAGGAGGGCGAACACTGCGAAGAGGATCTTTCTCGTACGAGACACGAACACACTCCTTGTCGACGGTCGTCGAGCCCGGAAGCGGGTCCGGAAGGCGCACCTGCCGCGTGCGCCTTCCCCCAATTCCGGTGAAGAGTACCGGTGTTCGGTTCGCGTGTCCGCCCTCGGCGGCCCCGCTCGTGCTCCCGTGCCTCGTCAGCCGCCGAGTTTTATCGGCGACGGGAGCTCGGCCGGGTCGCCGGTCCTGGTGAAGGTGTCCGCCTTCCCCGCGCCCCAGGAGACGACGAGGGTCTTGCCGTCCGCGCGCTCCACGGTGCCCGCGGTGCGCTCGGTGTTGCCGTCCGCGCACTTCAGCGCGATCTTCACCGGATCGGCCTTCTCGTCGACGGTGCCGGTGCAGGCGCGCTTGCCGCCGTTGGCGTAGACGACGGCCTTGCCCTGGGAGACGTACATGCCGATCACGCCGTCCGCGGAACGGGCTCCGTAGACGCCGTCGAGGCGCCCGCCCTTGGCCGCCGGCGCGGCGCTCGGCGCTGCGGGCGCGGCGCTCGTGGACGGCTTGTCGTCGGACTTCTTGCCGTCGTCGCTGCTCCCGCAGCCGGATATCAGCACAGTGGCGACCAGCGCCACCCCCGCGTACTGCGCTGCTCTGCGCACGTGATGTCCCTCCCTCGTGGGGCCCCGGGCGGGGCCTGATCCACAAGCTAGCGCCTGGCGGCGGGCCTTCCCCACCCCGCCCCTTCCCGCCGCGTCCGATATGCGGCTCCGCCGCGTGAGGGGCTCCGCCCCGGACCCCGAACACGGCTGCGCCGCGTGTCCTCAATCGCCGGACGGGCTGAGTTGTGCGGACCACGGTCCTCGAAAGGTCACCGGTCCGCCAAGCGATATCCCCGTTTCGGAACTGTACGCACCAAATGCGCGTGCGGGCCCAGCGCCTTGCGGAGGCGGGCCACGGACATCTCCACCGCGTGTTCGTCGGCGCGGCCGCCGGGCCATGCGCGGCGCAGGAGTTCGCCGCGGCTGAGGACGTGGCCGGGGCGTTCGGCGAGCGCGCGCAGCACGGCGGCCGGGAGGGGCGGCAGCCAGAGGGGGTCACCGGCGCCGAGCAGGGCGTTGCCCTGGAGCACGAGCAGGCCGGACGGGACGGTGATGTGGTGGCGTCCGCGCTGTTGCAGGAGGTCGGTGAGGGTGCGTACGAGGGCGCCGAGCCGCCCGCGCTCCGGCCAGTGGGCCGGGGCTCCGGCCATGCGCAGCGGGTGGGCGCAGAGCTCGCCGACGCAGACGGCGGCGACGTCCGTGCGGAGCGCCGTGAGCAGTTCCTGGCGGCGGCCCGCGGCGGCCGCGACCTCCAGGAGGGCGACGGCGGCCGGTGCGCTGGTGAAGGTCAGGGCGTGGAGGTCGCGGCGGGCCGCGGCGTCCACGAGGCGGCGTACGGCCTCGGGGTCCTCGGGCGGCCCCCAGCGGTAGACCGGCACTTCTATGACGTCGGCGCCGCGTTCGCGCAGGGCGGCGGTGAACCCGTCCAGGGGCGCGCCGTGTTCCTGGACCGCGACGCGCCGCCCGCGCAGGTCGTGGGAGAGCAGCCAGGCGAGCAGCTCGCGGTTGGCCTCGGTCGGCGGGGAGAACGCCTCGTCGAGACCGCTGGCCCGGACGGCCCCGATGGCCTTGGGCCCGCGGCTGACCACCGTGGCCGCCCGGCAGGCGCGGACGAGCGCGGCGCCCTGCCCCCAGCCCTCGGCGGCGCTCATCCAGCCGCGCCAGCCGACGCCCGTGGTGGCGACGACGTAGTCCAGGGGTGCGGCGAGGCAGCGTTCGGTGGCGTCGCGCAGGGCGGTGTCGTCACTCAGGGGCACGATGCTCAGGGTGGGGGCCTCGACGACGCGGGCGCCCCGCCGGAGCAGCAGTGCGGTGAGTTCCTCGCGGCGGCGCGCCGCGGTCACGCCGATGGTGAAGCCCGTGAGCGGCCCCGTCGCGGTGCTGGTTGTGCCCATGGGGGCAGGTTCCCTCCGAGGTGTTTCGGGTGGGTTGCCGCGCTGTCATGCCGATGAGCCGTACGGGGCCGCCTTGTTACATGCGTGCGCCGTGGGCATCACCGCTCCGTCGTGCAATGGTGAGGGCTTCGTACCGTGGCCGCAACACCGGTGATGTGGGGGCGCAACGGGTGGAGGGAACACTCCCTTGCATGACGACGACCGACACCCACTGCCCGTACTGCGCCTTGCAGTGCGGCATGGGCCTGCGCACCGTGGCTCCCGGGGACACGCCCGGCGCGCCTGCGGTGGAGGTCGTGGAGCGCCCCGGCTTCCCCGTCAACCGCGGGGCGCTGTGCGGCAAGGGGCAGAACGCGGCAGCCGTGCTGGCGGGTGCCGCACGACTGTCGGCCCCGCTGCTGCGGGATCCGCGCACGGGCACGCTGGAGGAGGTGTCCTGGGAGCGGGCTCTGGACCGGGTGGCGGCCGGGCTGGGCGACGTCGCGGCACGGCACGGCCGGGAGGCCGTTGGGGTCTTCGGCGGGGGTGGGCTGACCAACGAGAAGGCGTATCTGCTGGGCAAGTTCGCGCGGGTGGTGCTGCGTACCCCGTACATCGACTACAACGGCCGGTTCTGCATGTCGTCGGCCGCGGCCGCGAGCCGTGCGGCCTTCGGTGTGGACCGCGGGCTGCCGTTCCCGCTGGAGGACATCGCCACGGCGGGCTGCGTCATCCTGGCGGGCGGCAACCCCGCGGAGACGATGCCGCCCGCGCTGCGCTACTTCACCGGGATGCGGGAGAACGGCGGCCGGCTGATCGTCGTCGACCCCCGCCGTACGCGCACGGCCCGGCACGCCGATCTCCATCTCTCCCCGGCTCCGGGTACGGATCTGGCGCTGGCGTCGGGGCTGTTGCACGTGGTCATCGCGGACGGGCTGCTGGACCGGGAGTTCATCGCGGACCGTACGACGGGCTTCGAGGAGGCGCGGGCGGCGGCCATGGCGCACTGGCCCGAGCGGGTCGAGGAGCTCACGGGGGTGCCGGTGCCGCAGTTGCGGGAGGCGGCGCACCTGTTCGCGGGGGCGGAGACGGGGATGGTGCTCACCGCCCGGGGCTCCGAGCAGCACAGCAAGGGCACCGACACCGTCCGGGCCTGGATCAACCTCTGTCTGGCGACGGGCAAGGCGGGCCGTCCCGGCAGCGGCTTCGGCTGTCTGACGGGCCAGGGCAACGGCCAGGGCGGCCGTGAGCACGGCCAGAAGTCCGACCAGCTGCCCGGTTACCGCTCCTTGACGGATCCGCGGGCCCGCGCGCACGTGGCCGGTGTCTGGGGGGTGGACCCCGACGACCTGCCCGGGCCCGGGGTGTCGGGTTATGAGCTGCTGGACCGGGCGGGCACCGCGGGCGGCGTGCGGGCGCTGCTGGTCATGGGCTCCAATCCGGTGGTGTCCGCCCCGCACGCCTCTCATGTGACGGACCGGCTGCGGTCGTTGGACCTCCTGGTCGTCAGCGATGTCGTGCTGTCGGAGACCGCGGCGCTGGCGGACGTGGTGCTGCCGTCGGCCCAGTGGGCGGAGGAGACGGGCACGATGACCAGCCTGGAGGGGCGGGTGATCCTGCGCCGGGCCGCGGTCGCGCCTCCCGAGGGGGTGCGCAGCGATCTGTACGTCCTCAAGGAGCTGGCCGCGCGGCTGGGCGTCGGCCGGGGGTTCCCCGACGAGCCGGAGGAGGTCTTCGAGGAGCTGCGGCGGGCCTCGGCGGGCGGCGTCGCGGATTACGCCGGTATCAGCTACGCCCGGATCGGGGCCGAGGACGGGGTGTTCTGGCCGTGTCCCGACGCGGCGCACCCGGGCACGCCGCGGCTGTTCCTGGAGCGGTTCGGGACGCCTGACGGCCGGGCGCGGTTCGCCGGCGTCGTCCACCGTCCGCCCGCCGAGGAGACCGACGCCCGCTTCCCGCTGTACCTCACGACGGGCCGGGTGGGGTCGCAGTACCAGAGCGGCGCGCAGACCCGGCGCGTCCCCGCGCTGAACGCGGCCGCGCCCGGTCCCTTCGTCGAGCTCCACCCGTGGCTCGCGGACCGGCTCGGGGTGGGCGAGGGGCAGTTGGTGGCGGTGACAAGCAGGCGGGGCCGGGCCACGGCGCCCGCCAGGATCACCGACGCCATCCGGCCCGACACGGTCTTCATGCCCTTCCACTGGCCCGGTCCCGGCCGGGCCAACACGCTGACCAATCCCGCGCTGGACCCGGAGTCGAGGATGCCGGAGTTCAAGGTGTGCGCGGTGCGGGTGGAGCGGGCCACCGAGGAGGCCCCGTCATGACGGCCCGGCGGATCGCGGTGGCCGGCGCGGGCATGGCCGGTGCCCGCTTCGCGCAGCAACTGCTGGCCCGTACGCCTCCGGGCGCCGTGGAACTGACGCTGTACGGGGCCGAGGCGGACGGCCCGTACAACCGCACCGTGCTGGCCGAGGTGCTCGCCGGGCGCTACGGCGGTGGTGACGTCATCGGCCTGGCGTGCGGGCCGGACGCCGTGGTCCGTACGGGCGCCGAGGTCACCGCCGTGGACCCCGCCGCGGGGACGATCGCCCTCGCGGACGGTTCGGCCGCCGCGTACGACGTGCTGGTGCTGGCGACGGGCGCCGAGCCGGCACTGCCCGCGGTGCCGGGGCTGTACGGGCCGGACGGCGGCCTGCTCGGCGGGGTGCACACGTTCCGTACGCTGGCCGACTGCCGTCGGCTGACCGAGGACGCGGGGCGGGCGGGCGGCGCCGTCGTGGTGGGCGGCGGGGTGCTCGGGGTGGGGGTGGCCCGGGCGCTGGCCGCCCGCGGCCTCCCGGTCACGCTCGTCCACCGGGGCCCACATCTGATGAACCGTCAACTGGACGGCGGGGCCGCGGGAATACTGGCCGCCGGGCTCACGGCGCTGGGTGTGACGGTGCGCACCGCCGCGCACGTGCGCGCCCTGCGCGGCACGGACCGGGTCACCGCCGTGGAGCTCGATGACGGGCCGGCACTGGCGACCGCTCTCGTGGTGTTCGCGTGCGGGGTCCGGCCGCGCACCCGCCTGGCGCGCGCGGCCGGGCTGGCGGTGCGCGAGGGCATCGTCGTCGACGACGGCCTGGCCACCTCCGCCCCCGGGATCCACGCGCTCGGGGACTGCGCCGAGCACCGCGGCACGGTCCACGGCCGGTCCGGCCCGGCCTGGGCACAGGCGGACGTACTGGCGGCCCGGCTGTCCGGCGCCGACCCGGCCGCCCGCTGCCCCGGCAGCCGCCCCCTGACCCGGCTGACCGCCGGGCCCTTGCAGCTCGCCGTCTTCGGCGCCCCCGACGACGGTGACGCGGACTCCGTGGACGTGCTCCGCGTCGCCGACGCCACCCGCGGCACGTACAAGAAGCTCGTGCTGCGCGGCGACCGTCTGGTGGGCGCCATCCTTGTCGGCGATCTCACCGCCGTGGGCGGCCTGATCCGTGTATGGCGGCGCGGCGAGCCGCTGACCGCCGACCCCCTGGACCTCATCAGGACCCCGTCATGACCGAAGGAGCCCACCCGTGACGTCCCCGCTCCCCGCCGCCGGCCGCCGCCGTCTGGTCCTCGTGGGCCACGGCATGGTCGGCCAGCGGTTCCTGGAAGCCCTCTTCGAGCAGGAAGGGGCACAGACGCGCCGGCAGGTGACCGTGCTCGCGGAGGAGCCCCGCCCCGCGTACGACCGGGTGCGGCTCACCTCGGCGTTCTCCGGAACCACCGCGGAGGAGCTTTCGCTGTGCCCGCCCGGCTTCCTCGCAGAACACGGCATCGAGCTGCGCCTGGGGGACGCCGTCACCGGGGTGGACCGGCGGGAGCGGATCGTGCACACCGCGTCCGGCCACCGGGTGGGCTACGACGAACTGGTGCTGGCCACCGGCTCGTACCCCTTCGTGCCACCCGTGCCCGGACGCGACGCCGAGGGCTGCCACGTCTACCGCACGCTGGAGGACGTGGCCGCCATCCGCGACCGCGCGGCGGGGGCCCGGACGGGCGCCGTCGTCGGGGGCGGGCTGCTGGGGCTGGAGGCCGCGGGGGCGCTGCGGGACCTGGGTCTTGTCACGCACGTGGTGGAGTTCGCGCCCCGCCTGATGGCCGTGCAGATCGACGCGGGCGGGGGCGCGTTGCTGCGGCGCAAGGTCGAGGCGCTGGGGGTGTCCGTGCACACCGGTGTCGGCGCGCAGGGCATCGAGACCGGCCCGGACGGGCGGGTCCGCGCGATGACGCTCTCGGACGGCACCCGGCTGGCGGTGGACCTCGTCGTCTTCGCCGCGGGGGTCCGGCCCCGGGACCGGCTGGCCAGGGAGTGCGGCCTGCCCGTCGGCGAGCGCGGGGGCATCGTCGTCGACGCCCGCTGCCGGACGGCCGACCCGCGCATCCGGGCGATCGGCGAGTGCGCGCTGGCCGCCGACGGCCACGTCTACGGCCTGGTGGCCCCCGGCTACGCCATGGCCGAGACCGCGGCCCGCGAACTCGACGGCCAGGACGCCCGCTTCGCCGGCGGCGACACCTCGACGAAGCTCAAGCTGCTCGGGGTGGACGTGGCGAGCTTCGGGGACGCGCACGGCCGCACCGACGGCGCCCTGGAGGTGCTGTACGCCAACAGCCGGGCCGGGGTCTACAAAAAACTCGTCGTCGACGCGGACGGCGCCCTGCTCGGCGGCATCCTCATCGGCGACACCGACTCCTACGCCTCGCTGCGCCCGCTCGCCGGGACCGGCGAGCCGCTGCCCGTGCCACCCGAGCAGCTGGTGCTGCCCGCCGCGCCCGGCCGGCAGGCGGCCGGTGCGGCGGCACTGCCCGACGAGGCCGTCGTCTGCTCCTGCCACCACGTCAGCAAGGCCGCGATCAGGTCGGCCGTCGGGGAGCAGGGCTGCGGCTCCGTGGCCGCGGTCAAGAAGTGCACCAAGGCCGGTACGGGCTGCGGCAGTTGCGAGAAGCTCCTCGGCGAGATCGTCACCGAGGAGCTCGGCACGGCGGACGGCGCTCCCGCGCGCGGCCTGTGCGAGCACTTCACCCACACGCGCGCCGAGCTGTACGAGATCGTCCGCGTCAAGGGCATCACCACCTTCGCCCGGCTCGTCGCCGAGCACGGCAGCGGGCGGGGGTGCGCGGTCTGCAAGCCGGTCGTGGCCTCCGTCCTGGCGGGGCTGGGCGACACGCCGTACATCCTGGACGGCGAACAGGCCGCACTCCAGGACACCAACGACCACTTCCTCGCCAACATCCAGCGCAACGGCTCCTACTCCGTGGTGCCGCGCATCCCCGGCGGGGAGATCACCCCCGACGGCCTGATCACCATCGGCGCCATCGCCCGCGACTTCGGCCTCTACACGAAGATCACCGGAGGGCAGCGGATCGACATGCTCGGCGCCACCGTCGACCAGCTGCCCGCCATCTGGCGCCGCCTGGTCGACGCCGGGTTCGAGTCCGGGCACGCCTACGGCAAGGCCCTGCGCACCGTGAAGTCCTGCGTGGGGCAGACCTGGTGCCGGTACGGCGTGCAGGACTCCGTCGCGCTCGCCATCGAGCTGGAGCTGCGCTACCGCGGACTGCGCGCGCCGCACAAGCTCAAGTCGGCCGTGTCCGGGTGCGCCCGCGAGTGCGCCGAGGCCCGCGGCAAGGACTTCGGGGTGATCGCCACCGCCGCGGGCTGGAACCTCTATGTGGGAGGCAACGGCGGCACCTCGCCCCGCCATGCCGACCTGCTGCTCGAGGACGTCGACCGCGCAACCCTCGTCCGGACGATCGACCGCTTCCTGATGTTCTACATCCGCACCGCCGACCGCCTCGAACGCACCGCCCCCTGGATCGAGCGGCTGGAGGGAGGGCTCGACCACCTGCGCGCCGTGATCGTCGACGACACCCTGGGCATCTGCGCCGAACTCGACTCCCTGATGTCCCATCACATCCAGTGCTACGAGGACGAGTGGGCCGCGACCCTCGCCGACCCCGAACGCCTGCGCCGCTTCTCCTCCTTCGTCAACGCCCCCGGCACCCCCGACCCCACCGTGCGCTTCGTGCCCGAACGCGCCCAGATCCGCCCCGCACGCCCGGACGAGGACGGCCACGTCCTCCCCTCCCTCATCGACACCGCACTCGCAGGGAAGGCATCCGCACCATGAACGACGCCGCGCTCCCCCGCACACCACAGCCGCCCGTCACCGCTCCCCCGCCGATCGTGGAGATCGGCGACGGCACCACCTGGACGCCCGTGTGCCGCTACGACGAGCTCACCCCCGGCCGGGGGCGCACCGCCCTGGTAGGCGACGAGCAGGTGGCACTCTTCCGCGACGAATCCGGCGCCCTGTTCGCCCTCGCCAACCACGACCCGTTCAGCGGCGCGTACGTCATCTCGCGCGGCATCACCGGAAGCCGGGACGGGGTGCCCGTGGTGACCTCGCCGATGTACAAGCAGACCTTCGACCTGCGCACCGGCGCCTGCCTCGACGAGGGGGACACCGTCGACGGGGCACCGGCCGTGCTGCGCACCTGGCAGGTCCGTACGGTCGAGGACCGCCCCGCCGGTACGCGGCCGCGCGCCCGCACCCTGGCCGAGTGGCGCCCGGAGGACCCCGGCTTCTGGGAGCGCACCGGCGCCCGTGTCGCGCGGCGGAACCTGGTGCTGTCCGTCGTCACGGAACACATCGGGTTCTCGGTGTGGAGCATGTGGTCGGTGCTCGTGCTCTTCCTCGGCCCGGGGTACGGCATCGACCCGGCCGGCAAGTTCACGCTCACCGCCCTCCCCACGGCCCTCGGGGCGCTGCTGCGCCTGCCGTACGCCTGGGCCGTCACCCGCTTCGGCGGCCGGAACTGGACGCTTGCGAGCGCCCTGCTCCTGCTGGTCCCGACCCTGCTGATCCTCTTCGTCCTCGAACCGGGCGTCTCCTACACCACGCTGCTGCTCACCGCCTGTGTGGCCGGGGTCGGCGGCGGCAACTTCGCCTCGTCGATGGCCAACATCAACGCCTTCTACCCGCAGCGGCTCAAGGGGCGGGTGCTGGGCATCAACGCGGGAGGCGGCAACCTCGGCGTGCCCGCAGTGCAGTTGGTCGGGCTGCTCGTGCTGGCCACGGCGGGCGCGGGCCACCCCCGGCTGCTGCCATTGATCTATCTGCCGCTGATTCTCGGCACCGCCCTCCTCGCGGCGCTGCGCATGGACAACCTCCCGGCCGGACGCGACGACCGGCCCGTCCTCCGGGAGATCGCGCGCGACGGCCACACGTGGGCGCTGTCGTTGCTCTACATCGGGACGTTCGGGTCGTTCATCGGCTTCGGCTTCGCCTTCGGGCAGGTCCTGCAGGTGCAGTTCCACGCCCAGTTCGACACCCCGGTGAAGGTCGCGTACCTGACGTTCATCGGGCCGCTGCTCGGGTCGCTGTCGCGCCCGCTGGGCGGGGCCTGGGCGGACCGCTTCGGCGGTGCGCGGGTCACACTGGTGACGTTCGTGGCCATGGGCGGGTGCGCCGCGCTCATCCTGGTGGCATCGCAACACCACTGGCTCGCCGGGTTCTTCGCCGGTTTCGTCGCGCTGTTCGTCCTCAGCGGCGTCGGCAACGGCTCCACGTACCGCATGATCCCGGCCGTCCACGACGCGCGGGCACGGGCCGCGATCGCAGGCGGGGCGGACGCACCGGCCACGCGGGCCACCGCGCACCGCCGCGCCACGGCCCTGATCGGGCTCGCGGGCGCGATCGGCGCCCTCGGCGGGGTCCTGGTCAACGTCGCCTTCCGCCAGTCGTTCCTGGCGACGGGTCGAGGGGACGGCGCGTACATCGCCTTCCTGTGCTTCTACGGGGTGTGCGCGCTCACCGTGGGGTGGGTCTACCTGCGTCGGGGGCCGGCGCGCGTGTGAGTGAGCGGTCGCCCCGGGCGTACGCCGGTAATCGAGTGGGTGACCCCGGGCTCGGCCAATGTGAGCCCCCCATGACGAGCGGAACTCCCTGGCGGAAGAGCCTGATGTGAACGGCCGGGCGCGAGAAGAGGGAGTGCCGGACGACCTGGTATCCGTGGGGCGAATGCGGTGACCGGGTCCGGGGTCGACAGCTGAACAGGCGGCGGAGAACAGCCCTTCCCTCGTCTCGGACACAGGGCCGTCCTTCTGGAGAAACGATGCCGCGCAGGATGCTGGTGGCCGCCGAAATCGCACGGCGTACGGCCATTCCGGCAAAGGCGTGGGAAATGGCCGTACCCGGGTCCGGGACGGAATTCCCCGCAGGCTCGGTCGGCACACCCACCATCAGGAGAGCCCTCAAGGAGGTCCGCATGGAGTTCATCGGCTATTTCCCGCAGTGGGCGATCTACGACCGGAAGCAGTTCCTCAAGACCCTCCACGACAACGGCACGGCGGAGCGGCTGACGATCCTCAACTACGCGTTCGAGAACCTCACATCGGGCGACGTGAAGAAATCCGAGGCGTATCCCGAGGGATACACCGGATATCGCTGTTTCGAGGAGGTCAGGCCCCTCGACAACACGAAGCCGGGTGCCGACGCGGGCATCAACTCCGGGGACGCCGGAGCGGACTACCTCACCCCGTTCGTCAAGGGGTCGGGCAAGGAACCCATCGGCGCGAACGACCCGGGCTGGAGCGCGCAGGCCCTCATGGGGAACTTCAACCAGCTCAGGCAGCTCAGGGAGAAGCACAAGAAGCTCAAGGTCCTGGTCTCGCTGGGCGGTTGGACCTACAGCCGCAACTGGTCGCTCGCCGTGGCGACCCAGAAGGGGCGGGAGGAGCTGGTCTCCTCGTGCATCGACCTCTTCATCAAGGGGAATCTGCCCAAGAGGATCTGGGTGCGCAACTGGCAGACGCACAAGCTCGCCGAGCAGGACGTGTTCGGCGGCGCCAAGGCGGCGGCCGGGATCTTCGACGGGGTCGACATCGACTGGGAATGGCCCGGATGCGACAAGGGGCTTCCCGGGAACAAGTACGACCCGCAGCACGACAAGGCGAACTTCGTGGAGCTCCTGAAGGAGTTCCGCAAGCAGCTGGACGATCCGGAGCTGGTCAAGAACTACCCGCCGCGAGGCGGGAAGTATCTGCTGACCGCCTTCCTCCCCGCCGATCCGGAGATCATGAAGGCCGGCTGGGACGCGCCGGAAGTGATGAAGTGCCTCGACTTCGGCAACATCCAGGGGTACGACTTCCACGGGTCGTGGGACAAGACCACCGACCAGCAGTCCGCGCTGCACCCACCGGCGCAGGGGCTCTCCGTGGAGAGCGCGGTCAACGCCTGGATCAAGGCGGCGGGAGAGGGCGTCCGGTCGAAGCTGACCTTCGGCATCCCGTACTACAGCCGAGGCTGGAAGGGAGTGGGAACGGAACACGACAACGGTCTGCACAACTCCGCGAGCGGTCCGGCGGACGGCAAGTACGAACCCGGGGTGAACGACTACCGCGAGATCGCCAAGCTCGACACCACGAGCTACCCCGTGTTCCGCGAGAAGAGCAGCACGGGCGAGGAGAGCTCCGCCTGGCGGTACAGCAAGACGGACCGCGTCTTCTGGACCTACGACGACCCGACTCTCGCCTACCACAAGGCCGCCTACGCGAAGAAGATCAAGCTGGGCGGGGTCATGGCCTACTCCCTCGACGGTGACGACCCGTCGACCGGTGTGCTCTCCCAGCAGATCCGCGCCGGGCTCGACGGCATGAAGCCTCCGTTCAACGGCGCGAACGGGTCCTGACCGACGAGAACCCCGGAGCACAAGGGCGGCCCCTGTCGTGTGCGCACGACAGGGGCCGCCCGCTTCTTCGGCTCACGCGGGGAAGGTGTGGTTCCCCCAGGAGACAGTGACCTGCGCGGAGCCGGTGTGGTCGGCACTGGCGGACATCAGTGTGGCCTTGGCGGCGTCGAAGTAGCTGTCGCCACCTCGACCGCCCTGCCCACCCTGCCCACCGGCGCCGCCGCCTCCACCACCGCCTCCGCCGCCTCCGGCGTAGCCGAAGACGCTGGTGCCCGTGCCCGAGCCGCCTCCACCACCGCCTCCGGCGCCGTAACTGGCCGAGCCAGCGCTGCCGGTGTCTCCTCGAGCTCCGTCACTGCCGTTCGCACCGCCCGGACCACCCGAGCCGCCGGCACCTCCGTCACCGCCCGAGCCGCCCCAACCGCCACGGTTGCTGTCGTCCGAGGTCTTGGGTGACCCGCCCGAACCACCCTGCGGCCTGGCGCCGTTCCCGCCGGGGTGGGTTCCGTCGCCATGAGCACTGCCCCCGGAGCCGGCACCGGAAAGAGTCCCTCTTCCACCGCCATCGCCTCCGGTACCCCCGACCTCGGCAGCGTAGCCCCAGCCTCCTCCTCCCTGACTGCCGCCACTCCCGGCGGTGCCTTCGGAGCCGTTCTGTCCCATGGAGCCGACGGCCTTCCCGCCGGAGGGTGCTACCAGTCCGGCGTCGCCACCGGCACCACCGCTACCTCCGCTGCCTCCAGTGCCGCCTGACCCTCCATGGCCCACGCCCGACGACCACCCGGCCCCGCCGTCGCCTCCGGAACCCCCGTCACCACCGCGGCTGCCGCCTCCACCCGCATCCCCTCCACTGCCCGCGCCCGCGACAAGATCACCGTTCTGCAGCACCTTCGCCGACGCCCCCGAAGCGCCCTGGCGCGCGATCCGAACGGTGAGCCGGTCGCCAGGCTGCACATACAAGAGCGCTTGGATGTCGGCGCCCTTGCCGCCGTTCGAACCGGCGCCCGCCGCACCCTGCAGGTGGAGGTCGAGGATCGTGACCTTGTCCGGGACGTCGAAGTGCTGGTCCTCGTCGCCTTCGGTGTGTGCGAAGGACCGATTGCCCTGCGGGTTGCGGATGATGAGATTGCTGCCAGCGGTGATGTTGCCCGTGACCGTGAGGCGGCCGCCTATCGTGACCCGGGAGTTCACTGCCGCTTCCCCCGCAGAGGCGTGCCCTTGGGATCGAGGAACTGCGCGGACGTCGTGATGTCGTCGGTGGCCTCCAGAGCCCCGGTGACGTTGGCGTCACCTTCTACGTCCAGCCCCGTGAGCCGCGGGTTCTTGACCGTGACCGTCGTCGTCAGGACATGGGTGGCCTCGTCGGGGGTCGTGTACGACAGGTGGAACGTCGTGTCCCGGACCACCTTCCCGTTCCACTGGAAATCGGTGATGTCCTTCTCCCCCTGCCCGCTGCCCGGCGTGGCGCCGGAGCCGTGCACGACGCTGTACGCGAGGGACTTCGGGCCCCTCCAGGTGAGCCGTACGGCGTCGCCGGATTCCACGTCGAACGGCTCGGCATGGAAGTCGGTGACCGCCTGGACCGGAATCCGCGGGGCCGGGAACTTCGTGACCGGGAGGGTGGTGAATCCCGGGCTCGTCGGCCAGTTGCCCGGGTCCGTGGTGGCGGTCTCGCGGATCTCCACCCGGGCGGTTCCGGGGTTCTTGCCGATGTGCAGGTTCGTCAGCGTGATGGTGATGCCGGAGACGTCCACGGGCGCGTCGCCCTGGGTCGGCTTGGCGACGAAGTTGGCGTAGTCGCCCTCCGGCAGGGCGATGTCGGCGCCCTTCTGGATCTGCGCCACGGTCCACCCCGGGGCGCTCCCGTCACCGTCGCCCGTGTCGACCAGGCTCTGGGCGAGGTCGCCTTCCGGCAGGGAGAACACGATCTCCCTGCAATGGACGGTGTCCCCGCGCCCGTTGGAGACCACGATGTGGAGGGTGGTGGGGGTGTCGTCATCGGTCGCCGCGTACAGCGGGAACGGCTCGCTGATGATGGCGTAGTCCAGCAGGCATTGGCCGATGGCCGGCTCGTTCACGGAAGGCAATCCTTTCGGGGTCTGGGTCACTTGTCGCTGAATCCGCCGGACAGGCGCAGGAAGCCGGTGCGTACGACCGGGCCGTCCTCGTCCAGCCGGGCGTTCTGGTCGATCTGCACGATCGGCTCATGGACCCACTGGGGTGAGGGGTCGGTACCGGCGGGCGCGTCCGGGACGACCAGTTCGGCCCAGTCCCATGTGCCCTGCGGTGAGGTGGGGTGCGGCAGGGCGAGGGCGTTGACGAAGCCCGTCGGCCCGTCCCCCGGTCCGTCGCCCACGTCCTTGGCGGGGACCTTGCGCGTCGTGGTCAGCACGGGGCTGAGCCGCAGCGCCACCCGCATCGCCGCCATCGCCGTCCGCGTGAAGCGGGACGGCAGCTGAAGATCCGTGACCGGGAGCACGTCCGTGGTCGCGTGGACGGCTGCCTGGGGGTCGAGCAGCAGCGTGATGTGTGTCTGCTGGGTGGAATCCGCGGCCAGCGTGGGCCAGTTGGCCTCGTCGATCTTCGCCACGTAGTCGGATGCGTCCGGTGCGGTAACCGCGTAGAACTTCGTGTAGTCGGCCTCGGAGAAGTAGCCGATCAGCCCGTCGCCCCGCTGTCCGGCGTTGCCGAGCCTGACCGGCCACCGGTAGTCCAGGTGGGCCATCTCCGGGGGCGCGGGGCGCACGGCCGTCCTCTTCTTCCAGTCGGTCAGGGCCTGCCAGTCCAGCGCGTACTGCCATCCCGGGTCGGTGACCGGCGGGCCGTCGAGTTCGAAGCCGAGCCGGGCGCGGACCAGGGCGAGGGGGCGCCCGAGGAGTGCGCCGAGCACCTCGTCGCCGTACGGGTTGCCCGGGTCGATGCCCGCGAGGGCGAGATCGACGGTGGACAGCAGGTCCGCGAAGGCGTCCGGGCCCTTGGCGGCCAGTTCCCGCGCGAACGCGTACAGCTGCGGCCGTGCGTCGCGGAGGTCGTCGATCGTGCGGACCTGCGAGTCGGGGAGGGGGCCCCAGCCGACCACGGTCGTCACGGCGTCCCCCTCCCCGGCCCGGAGTTCGAGGCGCAACTCGCCCAGCGGCGCTCCGGTCGGGGCGTAGCAGAGCAGGGAGCGGTCGACGTAGTTGGGGATGACCCACGCGCACACCGGTGTGGTCTTCGCGGTGAGCTCGACGAGGTGGCTGTCGTCGCGTTCGTCGACGAAGTCGAACCGCAGCCGGGCGGGCTGGAGCAGCCGCGGCGGCAGTTGGACGAAGCGGTCACTCAGGTCGTCCTCGGCGTACTTGCCGTTGGTGTGGAGGCTGTCCGCGACCTTGGGGATCAGATAGTCCGCGTCGCCGGGGAGCAGGACGTCCAGGGTCCGGCCGAACTCGTCGACGATGCTCAGGGTGCTCAGGGCGAACTGTCCGGCCCTGATCTGGGTGAATCCGGAGTCCTGCCAGCCCTTGAACGGCTCGGGCAGCGGGCCCGCGTCGGGCAGGTGGCTGAAGGCGTCGCCGACGAGGTCGCCGACCGCGCCCGGCGGGCGGAGGTTCGGCGCGGGGTCCCGGAGGGCGAACGCGTCGGTGAGCCCGTCCAGGCTCTGGGACAGCAGGTCCAGGTCCTTGATCTGGTCCGCGGCCGCGGTGAGCGCCTCGGAGGCCGTGGGGTGGTCGGCGGCGTGCCGTTCGAGCCCGCCGCTCAGGGTGTGCTGCGGCAGCGGTACGAGGAACCGGCGCCCGGTCACCTCGACCGGGGAGGTGGCGGAGCCGTTCCGCCACTCGTAGCGGCTGCCGTCGAACGTCCAGTTCGGCGCGGCCGGATCGCCGTAGGGAACCTGCCAGTGCTTGACCCGCCACTGGAACAGCAGCGGCTTCCAGGGCTGCCGCCACGGCTCCGGGGCGGCCTTGTTGTCCGGGTCGAGGACGTAGATGAGCTCGCCCAGCAGCGCCGACACGATCGGCGGCAGCCCGCCCGCCTTCAAGGAGGCGAAGGCGTCCGGGAACGCGCTGCCCGGGGCGACCTTGCCCTGGATCTGCGAAGGCAGTCGGCAGACGAGCGCCTCGCCGCCCTTCAGCGCGGTGTGCGCCGTGTGGCTCTTCGCCCCGGCGAGCACCACCGTCGGATCGGTCACCTCGTAGAAGGGCGGCAGTGTTTCCCGGCGGACCTCGTAGGTGCCGGGCAGCGGGTGCGCCTTCCGGTACGCGGCGATCGACAGCTTCAGCTCGGGCCCGTCCGCGCCGTGCGGGATCTTCGCCCGAAGGTCCCGGAGGTCGCCCAGCCGCTTGGTGACCTCGGCGGCGAGACCGGCCGGGTTCGACGGGTCGATCTCGGCGCGGAGCCGCTCGCGGGTGTACTGCGGAGGAATGAGGGGCAGGCCGTGCATCCACCACAGCGCGTACAACCGCTTCTGGAGTGCGGCGAGTTCACGTGCCGCCCTGTCGTACGCGTCCTGGTCGCGGTTGAGGCGCGCCAGCCACTCCTCGTGCTCGGGGGCCGTGCCCGACCAGGTGACCGACTTCGGGTCGCCCGAGGCGTTGCCCTGGTCGGAGGTGTCGGCGAGTCGCCACACATAGCCGCCGGGGAGCTGCTGGAACCAGCCCGTGTGCAGGGCCTGGGCGGCGGCGACGGCGCCGTCGGGTCCGTCGTAGGTGTGCTGCAAGCCGCTCGCGAGCAGGTGCAGGTGAGCGGGGTCGGCATCGCCGATGATGTTGCCGGAGCCGGCGGGGAGGGCGGCGCGGGCCTTGGCGATCAGCGCGGCGTGGGCCTCGTCCGCGCTGCTGCCGACCGCGATCTTGTCCTTGACCTGCTCCTTCCCCGGACGGTCCGAGTCGGGGACGGCATCGGGGTTCCACTGGACGCCGACGGCGCGGCCGCAGTAGGTCGTACTGTCCGGGCGCCATCCCTGCTTCGCATCGGCGACCGTCCACCCGAGCCCGGCCAGCACGGAGTCCACCGCCGCGCCCGGCACATCCAGCCTGCGGCGCAGCTCCTCCTGCCCCGGGTCCGAATACCAGCCCACGACCTGATAGTTGAGGGATGTGCCATCGGGGATGTCGGTCAGCGGGTCGTGCAGCGAGAAGACGTCCTCGTGGTACGGCTGGTAGACGTGGAAGGTCATAAGACCGGGACCGATGGCCGTGAGGAACAGCTCCCTGCGGGACTCGTCGGCCGGCTCGCTCCACGCGGCTCCGTCGCCGCCGATGCCCAGCTTCCTGCCGATCTTCGTCGTCACGATCGTCGAGCGGTACGGGGTCACCGTCGGATCCTGGACGCCCGGCTTGACGGGGTGCATGAAGCGCGACGTTCCCTTGTCGGCGTCCAGGAAGTCGCTCTCCACCACCCAGCCGGTGGTCAGTTTCGCATCGCCCTGCACATGCCGGACGACGAGCCAGCGGTTGGGTACGAGCGGGAATTCCGTACGCCCGCCGACTTCGCGGGCACCGCCCTGCCGCAGCGCGTCGGGCAGCTCCCAGCGCACGTACACGCCGTCGTGCTGCTTGTACGCGTCGTCGCTCTCGCCCTTCTCGGTGGCCCGCCACTTCTCCTCGTTGGTGAAGGGGTCCGGCTCGGGGGTGCGGTTGTGGCGCAGCAGGTTGAAGTTGGGCTGCCAGCGCCGGAAGCCTCCGTCGATGTCCTGGCGCACGCTCCGGTTGACCACCAGGGCGTCCACGGTCACCGGGACGATGAGCGTGTCGTCGCGGTCAGCCATTGGGGTGGTCTCCTGTCGTGATGAGGGTGTGCTGTGCGGGTTCGGTGGTGAAGGTGCGGCGCTGCGCGGCGTTGATCATCTGGATGGCGAACTCGCTCGGGGTCAGCGGCCGGTCCAGGCCCAGCGCGCCCTTCAGCCCGTCGGCGAGGCGTGTGACGCTCAGTACGGTGTCGGGGTTGCCCGTTCCCGGGGCGCGCAGGCAGGAGCGGAGGCCGGGAGTGGCCGGGAACGCCTTGCCGGGAATCTCCTTGCCGATGTCCTCGCCCGTGAGTGCCCGCAGCCGGATGATGCCGTCGTCCAGCGGGTCCGTGCTGCGGCCGTCGTCCGGCTCGTCGATGCCGAAGTGGACGCCCTGCTGTGGCTCGGCGATCTCGACCCGGCCCGGCACGCCCTCGACGAGGACGAGCAGGACGTCTTCGGCGAGCGCCTCGCGACGCATGACCCGCAGTGCCTGCTCACCGTCGGTGGCCTTGGCGTCCGCGTACGGGCGGATCTCCAGCGCGGGCCAGCCGGTGACCAGTTGGGAGCGCAGCAGCAGACCGGTGACCGGTGCGGCGGGCGCGGGCAGCGGGGCCTGGCCGTCGGGGCCGAACATCAACTCGTCGGAGGTGAGGTCGAAGGTGTGGGCGAGTCCGACGCTGAGTGCGCCTTCGAGCAGGGTGGTGGTCCAGTCGGAGTCCACGTGGAAGAAGCGCACGCTCTCCGCGGGCAGCATCCGGGTGTCGGGGACGAGGTGCGCGAACGGCACCCCCGTGAGGTTCCGCAGCCCGATCAGCCGGTCCCGGACGAGGGCGAGATCCTCGTCCTTCGAGGGGATGAGCGGCTCGCCGTCCGCGACCAGCCGGGCGTGCAGCTCCGTGTCCGCGCGCAGTTGCCGGACGGTGAGACCGGCGGTGGGCGGCAGTTCGGTCGCGGCCGGTGCCGGTGTGACGCCGGGCGGCCGTACGGCCACGGCGGCGGCCGACTCGCCGTGGGCCGGTGCGGTCAGGAGCTCGCCGAGGTGGTCGGCGAGCCCGTTCGTCACGAGGTGCTCGATCCGCGTGGCGGCCGATACCGGCCCCGGCCGGGCCTTCTTCTGTGCCGCCTGCTGCACCTTGCCGCGCAGCCGGAGCAGCGCCGCGCAGAACTGGCGGTCGGCGAGGGCCACGCCCCGGCCCGCGGTGAAGGCGGTCGCGAGGCTGACGTCGAAGACGCCGTACTGCTCCAGGTGGATCAGCGCCTCGGCGGCGCAGCGGCGGCGTTCGCGCGGGGTCAGCGGTGCGGCCGGTTCGGGGATGAGCGGGCCCCGGTACCAGCCGTAGGTGGCGCGCCCGGACTCGGTGCGGCACGAGATCGGCAGGTATCCGGCGTGGAGCCGGTTCGCGACCTCCCGCTGATCGGGCGCGGACAGCGGACGGTCGGCCGGCGGCACACGCAGCAGCAGCGCGGCCCCCTTGTCGCCCTCCGTCTCGACGAAGTGCTCGGTGAGGGCGGCGAATCCGGGCGCGTGGTCGGGGATCGTCTCGAACGACCACGACCACAGCGATATCAGCCGCAGCTTCTCGTCGGGGCCTTCGTACGTCTCCTTCTTCCCGTCGGGCAGATGCGACTGCCAGCCCTCCAGGGAGACGAGGTGTGCGACGTAGCGGCCGCCGGTCGCGCGGGGCAGCCGGTTGCCGACGACGACCGCGTAGTCGCCGACCTGGATCAGGTCGTCGGTCAGGGTCAGGCCCTGGTGCTGCTCGTTGACCCGGCGGACGTGGGTCAGCAGGGGCAGTTCGCCCTCGGTGGGGGCGACGGAGTGGAAGACGGCCCCGGGCACGAGGACGGTGCGGCAGACCTGCTTCTTGTCCTCGTCGGTGATCGGATCCTCGGTCTGGTCGAAGGCGGGCAGGACGACGCCCTTCTCCGTGCCGCAGAGGTCGCCCACTGTCGTCGCGTCGGTCTGCCCGAGGCAGTGCGGGTCTCCGGGCAACTCGCCCTCGCCGAAGACGAGTACGGCCAGCCACGGCAGCCGCGTACCGTTCCCGTCCTTCGCCTCCTCCCGCTCCCACGGGAGCGTGGGCCGGTTGAGCGTGAGGTGCGGCAGCACGTCGTCGTAGAGGCCGGTGGCGCCCGGCGTCGGGTACGCGCCGTGGATCCACTCCGGCTCCACGGTGAAGCGCGGCGCGCGGACCTCCACCTGCTGGGTGACCGGGGTGTCCAGGTAACCGTCCTCGTCGACCCGGTCCTTGCCCCGGGTGAGGGACTGCTGCGCCGTGAGCGTGTACCGCCCCGCGGTGATCTGCGGCACCAGTGAGTCGACGAACTGCACGTTCAGCGACGGGTCCGGGTCCGGGGCGTATTCGGGGTGGCTCATGCCGCACCGCCTTCGGTGATTCGTGTGTCGCGGGGAGCTGCCGGGGCTGCCGTGGCCGGCGGCGGCACGGTGACGGCGAGCGCCACCGGGTCATCGGTCAGGAGAACGGTGCCGGGCAGCAGGGCGGGCGGCGTGGACGCGACGTCCACGACCTGGACCTCCCGGGTCTTCGACCGGACGACGTAGAGGCGGTCGCCGGTGGACGAGACCGCGAGCGCGATCGGCTGCGGGCCGACCCACACCGGTTCGTCCGCCTCTTGCGGCATCGCGCCGGACGTGTCGAACACCGACACCGTGCCGGTCGTCGCGTTCGCCACGTACAGGCGGTTGCCGTCGGCGGAGGCGGCCAGGGCGCTCGGGCCGGTGCCGGTGCGCAGGGTGGTGGCCACCGTCCCGGCGGAGACGTCGACGACGGTCACCGTGGACCTCCCCGCGTTGAGGACGTACAGCCAGCGGCCCCTGGGGTCCACGGCCAGGCGGTTGGGAGCGGGCCCGGCGGGGAGGTAGATCCGCGCCGTGGGGTCGTTGATCCTGAGGAGGTCCAGCTTGAGGACGGTGCCGTCGTCGGGCAGCGCGATGTACAGCGTCTGGTGACCCGCGTCCCACGGAGCGGCGGGGACCACCTGGCCGGGCGCCGACTCCGTGCCGCTCGCCGTCTGTACGCCGAATTCCTGGAGACGCTTCGGCGGACCGTCCCAGAGGTCGAGGACGGCCAGCTGGTCCGGCTGCGCGAAGGTGGCGTACGCCTGCTTGCTGTCCGGCGAGAAGGCGACTCCCCGCGCGTTCTTCGCCAGCCAGACCGGCGGGTCCGCGGTCAGGTCGGTTGCAGCCCCTGGCGGGTTGGCGGATATGTCGAAGGAATCGACGTGCTGGGTGTCGGGGTTGGCCGCGCACAGCCGGGTGCCGTCCGGGCTGACGGCGAAGTGGGACGGATCCTGGTAGCGCAGCGTGAAGGGCTCGTACGCGGTCAGGCTCTGCGCGTCGACCGGTGTCACGGTCTTCCCCGCGCCCAGCACGTACAGCCGCTCGCTGGCCGTCGGCGTGCCCGGGACCGTGTCCGCGGGCTGCGCGGTGATGTCACCCGCCACGAGCGCGTCGTCGGCCGTCAGGCGTTCGTTGGTGACGGGGCTGACGCCAAGGTATTCCATCGCGGCGAAGAGCCGGTCACGGGACTGGTCGACCAGGGTGCCGGTCATGCCGCCCGTGATGCCGGCGACGTTCGCGCGGCTCTCCCGCAGCGGTCCGGCCTCGGCTGCCAGCTCCAAGGTGACGGGTCCTGCGATCTCGGCCTGCGCGACGGCGGTCGGCTTCTTCAGCGGCAGCGCCCCGTCCGGCTTGCGGTCGTCGTGCGCGATCGAACCCGCCTTGACCGGACCGGGCGTGCCGCCTTGCGTGGGCGGCGGCAGCCGCAGATCGACGCCCATGAGCTGGTTGTCCACCCGCTGTGCGCTGTCGGGCTTCAACTTGCCGTCGTACTCGCTCCACAGCGCGGCGGGCAGGCGAGCCAG
The DNA here is from genome assembly GCF_039521185.1 of Streptomyces blastmyceticus. NCBI lineage: Bacteria > Bacillati > Actinomycetota > Actinomycetes > Kitasatosporales > Streptomycetaceae > Streptomyces > Streptomyces blastmyceticus. The sequence goes on from NZ_BAAABW010000015.1 coordinate 250,649, forward strand.
GTTCCGCGCCGAGCCGCCCGCGTACCAGGCACTCAGGTCTTGCTCCTTCTCGCCCTTCTTGGCGAGCGTGACCGTGAGAGTCGAGTCCAGGTCCTTGCCGTCGCCCTGGAGGGGACGGATGTCGACCTTCTGGCCGTCGACCTTGTGGCTCTTGTCGTCGCCGAAGAACAGCGTGGTGACCGGCACGGCGGTGCGGACGGCGAAGGAGAAGGCGCCGGGGCCGACGACCCACAGCTCGTTCCCCTGCTCGTCCTTGGCCCGTACGGGCGTCAGCCCGTCCATGGGAACGAGCCGGACGGCGTTCTCCTTCGCGGGCAGCTGCTTGACCACGTCCGCCCATGTGGCCGCCGGTACGTCGCGGGCACTGCGGTCCCCGAAGCCGATGGTGAACGAGATGAACCACAGGTGGACGGTGACCTCACCGGCCGTCGGCGGTCCCCACAGCCGCAGCGACGCGCCGACCTCGACCCGGATCGTCTCGCGGACCAGCCACAGGTCGAGCACGAAGCTCACCCCGATGCTGATGTCCACCTCGGCCTCGAAGTGGAAGGGCGCCCACTCGATCAGCATGTTGGCGTGCGCGGTCAGCCAGGCGTGCAGGTCGCCGGAGCGGAAGTTCACGTCCAGCGCGCCACCGGCCATGATCGCGCCGGGGGTGAGGGCGAAGTACGAGCCACCGCTGATGGTCAGCTCCGAGGTGACCGGCCAGTTGAAGCCCAGCCTCGGCACCTGCGGATAGCGCGTGGGCACCGGGTAACCGGGATAGTAGCCGCCCAGCGTCAGCACGAAGTCACCGGCGTGCGCGTCGTCGAACCAGGTGTACAGCGCGAACCCGCCGGTCAGCACGCACGCCTCGTCGATGAGGAACGAGCCCGGCGCGAGCTGCGCGGTCAGCTTGAGGATCTGTTCGCTGGCGCGGTACTTCGCGGACAGCCCCAGCCGCACCCGCGCGTACTGCGTCGGCCCCTCCTTGGGGAACCTCGCCTCCGCCGTGCCCAGCACCGCGACGGCGAAGTCGTCGCCGACCTCGAGCACCAGCAGTGCCTGGCCGTCGAGGAACTCGAAGATGTTGAAGGCCAGCCCCGCCGCGAACCACAACTGCCCGGCTCTCGGCCGCACCCAGGCGTCCTCGCCGCCCATCAGCCCGTTCAGGACCTCCAGCGGGTCGGCGTCCGGACCGGTGGAGGTCATGTCCTTGAGGAAGGGGAACTCCAGCACCTGGTCGCCCTCGGGCAGCCGCAGGTCGGTGTTCAGCCCGAATCCGGCCATGATGCCGGTGATCTCGACGGGCGGCGGCCCGCCGAACTTGCCGCTCGCCCTGCCGAACAGGAACAGCGACGGCTGGTCGGGGTTCGCCCTGGTCTGCGCGTAGGCGCCGAGGGCCGTCAGCCCGAACTCCTCGGCCGTGACGGCCAGTACGCCCTCGATCAGCGTCTTGTACGTGTCGTCGGCGGGCCGGTTCACCAGCGCGCCCTTGATCGTCAGCGGTGGCCGGGAGTAGCCGACGCTCAGCCCGTCCAGCCGGAACTGTGGGGGCACCGGGTCGGACAGCTGGATGCCCAGCCCCAGCCCGTCGACGCCGACGGTGAGTCCGGCCATGCCCAGGGAGGCGTCGAACAGCACCCACACGGTGCCGTCGGCGAAGCCCGCGCCGACGCGGCGCAGGCTCAGCGGGCCGACCGAGCGCTGCACACTGACCCAGGCGACCAGGGGGAGCCCGGTGCTCACTTCGCCGACAGGATCGCCGTCCTGGGTGATGGCCCGCGGCCGCGCGGGTGCCGGGGTCTTCTCGCTCCGACCGCCGCCCCGGACGACGAGCGGGGTCGTCCCGGACCGGCCCGGCAGGGTGACGTCGACCGTGAAGGCCATGCCCTTGCCCAAGCCGTCGGCGGGCAGCAGGGGCAACGTCCCGTCGCTCGCGGCCAGCGCGTTGTTGAGCTCGGTGACGCGGTCGGCGGGCAGGTCCTGGGAGGCGATCAGCACACCCAGCCCGCGCACGCCGACATCTTGGTCCTCAGGTATCTGCCCTTGCAGCAGCGGCACTTGCGACAGCCTGGCGTCCAGACCCACGCCGACCCGTACGGCCCACGCACGGGTCCCCTCGCGCGGCTCGTCCGACACGACGACCAGCGAGCCGCCGCTCTTATCCTTCGCGGCGAACACGACGGATCTGCGGGCGGCGGAGTACCCGACCGTGAGGCCGGTGACCGTCCCCAGCTTGGCCAGCACCTCGGCGGCGGAGGCGTCCGTCACCCCCAGCAGCCCGGCGAGGTCCGCGAGGGTCACGCCCTTGGAGTCCTCGCAGCTCGCCGAGAACTCGGCGTGCTGGGCGTCGTGGACGGCGAAGGTCAACGTGCGGACGTCGCCGCCCTGTTCAGGAACGTCCAGGAGCAGACGGCCCGCGTAGTCCCCGTCGTACCCCTGGCCGTCGGACCGCTTGGTCAGCGTCACATTGACGTCGAGGTCGGCGGTGATGTCGCCCAGCGGGAAGCCGGCGTCGACCTCAACCTGGAATGTGCCGCCCTGGTCGTACGCCAGCATGAGGCGCTGCAGGGTGATGCCCTTCAGGACGGGCGGCGGGGCGGCGCCGAACAGCCCGAAGAACGCCTCGGCGACGTGCCACTCCTTCCCGGACTCCGGCTCCACGGTGAACTCGAAACTCTTCTGCCCCGCTTCGAAGTCGAGCGCGCAGGCGATGACGATCGACTCCCCGTCCTGGACGGGGACTTCCGCCTGGGCGGAGAGCTTCCGGACGGCAGCGCCGTCCAGCATGCGGATCTCGTAGACCAGCTGGAGATCCTGGAGTCCGATGCCGCCGAGGACCGACAGCACGGGGTGGTTCTTCAGCGACAACGCGATCTGGACGCCGGTGATTTCGGCACCGTCGGGCGCGGGGTCGGACTCGTCGTCCGTGAAGAACCACAGGGAGACGTTCGGCGTTTCCGTGGCGATGATTCCGGTGACACACAGATTTCCCGCGTCCGGGTACGGCATGGTGAGACCGGCCCCCACGGTGAACCAGTCCGCGAGCGCGTCGACGTTCACCGCGTTCTTGAGGTCTCCCAGCTCATCCGGAAGCCCACCGGGGAGCGGCAACTCCTTTTCGTCGCTCAGGCCTTTGAGCCATTCCTTGAGCTTGCCGACGGTCATTACCACAACGCATTCCCTCCCGACCGATTTGGCCGCGCTGGGCACAGGCCGCCGTAAGTAATGGAGTTCGAAATTCGGGCGAACGCTATCAGCGCCGGAAACGGCGCCGGAGATGATCAAGCCATGCGCAGGGCGGGCACCCCGGGGGCATTCGCCGGTTTCCCTCACGAAGTCCCGCTGTCGGCCGTTTTGTCGGCACGTACGGCGGTGCGCCGGTTTCGCTCCCCGAAAACCGGCCATGACCTGCGGCAGGACCGGGCCGGAGCAGGCCGAAAGATGACCTTCACAGGGTGACCCGGCCGCGACGGAACGTCACCGGACGACGTCCAAAAACGATCTCTCACGCTTGCGGTGCAGGTGGGGGGCGCTGGGGCGCCGTGCTATTTTCGCCCGCGTCATTGACCATCGCGGGAAGGTTCGAAATGCCGAAGAAGAAGCCCCAGCCGCCGAATGTGAAGCCAAATCTCCGATATGGCGGAAAGAACTCCCAAACCTGCCCCCGATGCCACTTCGGGAGGAACCGCGAGGAGAACAACGGGAAGTTGCTCCACGGAATTCCAGAAGTCACCGACAATGCCGATCTGCGCAATGTCCTCCGCACGATCGGGGACAACCTCAAGGCCGACAAAGATCTGACAGGCAACCCTCACGCGAGCTTCATGATGGGCGTTCTCGAGGCGGAGATAAAAGAGACTCGGTACTACTTCGTCGCCTCCAGCGGGAACTACAAGGACAGCGATACCGAGTGGACGCAGGAGTCGTGGATCCAGAGCGAGCACCTGAAGGGCATCTCCTACCATCGGGGGAAGTGGACGATGGTGAACCCGACCGTCCCCAACGGCAGCACGGGGTGGCTGACCGTTCGTGGCGCCAAGGTGGGTCTGGACGCCGGAATACCGGACGTGGGGAAGAAGTGCTCCGCCATCAAACTCCTGCTCGCACTGGGCAACGCGCACCCTGATTGGGGAACGGCCAAGCTGCACATGAGCGAGATGGTGTATGTCGGCTCCGCCGCGACCAGCCCCCGCATGCGAAAGTGGCACGGCGAGGGCGCCACCAACTCCTGGACCGCCCACTCCTGCGACGCCTGCGAGGCCCGCATCCCGTACCTGATCTGCGACGTCCCCGACAACCGATTCACCAACTGACTCCCGCGCCAGACCACGGCACCCGCCGTTTTCACACCCCTTGCCCCGGTCCGGCCCTCGTTCAACTCATCCGCCGCATGGCCGTTTTGGGCCGACGAGCGGGGGCCGGGAGACGCGGTGATCTTCGTTCTGATAGTGGTGACCATGTGATCACTACCGACTTATGCCCGACCGGCCCGCTCAGCATGGTGGGCGCCCTTTCCCAGGCTCTCTTCGAAGGTGATGCCGCAGGGGTGCACGAGCCCTGGCGGCGTCTCGTCGCGGACGACGCCTTCCGCTATCGTCCGGGTCTGTCACCCGCGCAGCGCGTGGGGCTGGCGTACGAGCGGCTGGCCCTGCTCAACGCGACGGTGGACGACCCCTTCGCCCTGGCCGCCGATCCGTACGGGCTGGCGAGCATGCACGAGTGGACGGTGATCGCCGACGGTTCCCTCTCCACCGTGGCGGGCATTCATTACAACCTCTTCCTGGGCAGTCTCCTCGACCACGGGGCCGTGGGGCGGTGCGACACGGGTGACTTCACGGCGCTGCGGCGCATCGGAACCTTCATGTGTACGGAGTTGGAGCACGGCAACGACGCGGCCGCGCTGCGGACGACGGCCACGTTCGACCGGGCCGGAGGCGGGTTCGTGCTGCACACGCCTGCCGTCGGTGCGCAGAAGTTCATGCCGAACACCAGCGTCGCGGGCGGTCCGAAGAGCGCGGTCGTGGCGGCCCGGCTCGTGGTCGACGGCCACGACCACGGGGTGTTCCTCTTCCTCACACCGCTGACCGATGAGAACGGGGCCCTGCCGGGCATCCGCATCCGCGCGCTGCCGGAGCGTACGGGCAGCCCGGTCGACCACTGTCTGACCTCCTTCGACCGGGTGCGGCTGCCGTGGGAGGCCCTGCTCGCGGGTGAACACGAGGGCCTGACGCCCGAGGGTCTTCTCACCGGCAGGCCGGGAAGCAGGCGCAAGCGCTTCCTGCACGCGATCGGCCGGGTGACACAGGGCAAGCTGTGCATGTCGGCGGGCGCCGTGGGCGTCACCCGGGCGGCGCTGGCGGTGGCCGTGCGATACGCCCACCACCGGTACATATCGGGACCCCGCGGCGGCGAGCGGGTGCCCCTGGCCGCCCACCGCAGCCACCACGCACCGCTGTTGAAGGGGCTCTCCACGGCTTACGCGATGACGTTCCTGCACCGCGAGACCGTGCACAGGTGGGTGACGCACGAGGAGTCCGAGCGCGAGCGGGCCGAGCGGCTCGTCGCGATCACCAAGGCGTGGGTGACCTGGCAGGCCCGGGACATCACCGTCGAGTGCCGTGAACGCTGCGGTGCCCAGGGGCTGTTCCCGGTGAACGGCATCGCTGACTTCCCGCTGAACGTCGAGGGAGCGATCACGGCCGAGGGGGACAACCTCGCCGTCTGGGTCAAGGCCGCCGCCGAAATGATCTTCGATCATCAGGCGGCCGGGCCCCGGGCGACCGGGGTGCCCTCGCTGGAGAACCCGGCCCATCTGCGGGACCTGCTTGCGGCGGTGGAGACCGCCTGGCACCGGCGGGCCCGTACGCGGCTGCGCCGTGGCTCGCACCCGGACTCGCTCAGCCGGTGGAACGCCGCGGTCAACCCGGCCCTGGAGGCGGTCGGCGTCCACGCGGCGCTCCAAGCGGCCGACGCGTTCCTCGCGGCCGTCGAGCGCGTGGAGAACCCCATGGCCCGCGCCCTGCTGTCCGACCTGTGCCGGCTCTTCCTGCTCGGCCAGGTCGGACAGCACACGGGCGCGCTTCTGGTGGAGGGTCATCTGACCGCGGATCAGGCCTGGGAGCTGCCGGACGCCGTGGACAACCTCACCGCTTCCCTGGCGCCGCACATGGCGGCGCTGGTGGAGGCGTTCGACCTGCCCGAGGCGTTCCTGGCGGGCCTTCCGCTGGCCAACTCCTCGTACGCGGACGCCTACGACGACCCGGACGGCCCCTGGTACCGGACGCCCTGACCCGGGGCCCGCGTCAGAGGTCCGCGTCCTCGATCACCGTGGACGACGGGACGTGGAGCATCCCGTCGAAGGCGTCGAGCACGGGGGTGTGGAGGTAGGCCCCCTGCAGGCGGATCCGGTCGGGGCCGCCTGACGGGGGCCTGGGCACCGGGCGGAGACCGGCGACGCTCAGCCCCGTCCCGGCGGCGTCGAAGGCGGCTTCGACGCTGCCCGGCTCCGGGGGATCCAGGGGCAGGTTCTCGACGGTGAAGCCGAACCGGGCGGCCTCGTCGAGGTGCATCTCCGCGGTGTGGCCCGCGGTGCTGGTCACGCCGAGGGCGAAGTAGTCGTCGCCGAGGGCGCGTTGGAGGTGGTGGCCCATGGGCAGACCCGTGAGGCGGCCGTCGAAGGAGACCGGCGTCTTCTGGATGTGGGCGTTGTGCGCGGCGAGGACCATGCGGGTGCCGGGCGCGGAGTGCTCCAGGTGCCAGAGGACGGATCCGGCCATGTACACATCGCGGGCCGAGGTGTCGCCGGGCAGGCCGCGTCCGGCGAAGAGGTCGGACATGGCGCGGAAGGTGTAGTCCGCGTGACAGGCCGCTTCCACCCGCCACAGGGCGACGTCGTAGGCGTACTGCCCGCTCCGGTCGACGTAGAGCGGCCGCAGGGAGCGGAAGCGGGTGAGCAGGCGCATCAGGGCCGCGGTCAGGGCGTCCTGCTCGGTGGTGTCCAGCCGGGCCCAGGCGGGCGCGGCCAGCGCGCCGGAGGTCGCGGCGAAGCGCCCGGCGATCCCGGTCGCGGCCTCGACGAGCGGCAGGAGGTCGGGGTCGGTGTCCCGGAGATAGCCGGTGAGCGGCTCCAGCGCGGGCAGCAGCGAGCCGCCCGCCTCGGGGATGTCGACACCGGCGAACCGTACGGGCCGGGGTGCGGTGCGGTTGTGCCGGCGCAGCCAGCGCAGCGGCTCGGCGAGCCCCATGGGGAGCGCCGCGTCGAGGTGCCGCGCGAGGCCGTCGTCCGTGCCCGCGCCCTGGACCCAGGCGTCGAGCGCGAAGCCCTCGCTGAATCCGTACTCGAAGGCGAGGACGGTGAATCCGCAGCGCTCGGCGAGGAAGCGCAGGAGGCGCCGGCGGGCGAGCCCGAACTCCTCGATGAAGTGGGAGTTCTCGCCGATGGCGACGACCCGGGCGGAGCCGAGCACCTCGCGCACCGGCTCCAGGTCGTCCAGCGGCGCGTCGGGGTCGAGGCCGGTGAGGGGGATGGCGTGCTCATGGAGCCAGCCGGCGAAAGGATCGTGGGAAGGCAGGGCAGTCATGCTGACGGCTCGATTCTCGGTGCGGTTGCGAAGGAGGTCACCGATACGGGAGCGCGGGCCCGGGCCGTGCGAAGACATCGCGGACGGCGGGGCGGCGCGGCGGTGGAACGTCGAAGGTTCTCACCGCGGGCGAGCGGCTCCCGAGGAGCGCGTCAGAGGTACAGGATTCCCATGTGCATGCGAGCACCGTACGACAGTCGGCACCCGGCGCTCGAATGTTTTTCCGGGTGGCATCCGCCCCGGTGCGCCGTCGTCCGGGTGACATCCCGGACGCGCCTCGGGCGCGGCGGGACGCGTACGCATCAAACTCTCATCCTGCCGTCCCCATCCGCCTCGACAGGCCCAGCCGCCACACGGCTTCGTCCCCGCTCCGGCCCGTCGCCAGCCCGCTCCCGGGCCGCACGCCTCGAATTTCGGCCCGACGCGAGATCTGCCCGGAGGTCGCCCATGAACATCCTGCTGCTCGCCGACGCGTTCAACAGCCTCACCCAGCGCGTCTATGCCGAGCTGGGCGACCACGGGCACACGGTGGCGGTGGAGCGGGTGCCGCGGCGGGGCGATCCCACAGCGATCGTGGACCGCCACTCCCCCGACCTGATCCTCGCGCCGATGCTCACGGCGGTCATCCCGCGCGAGGTGTGGTCCGCGTACCCCTGCCTGGTCGTCCGCCCGGGCCCGGTGGGCGACCGGGGGCCGTCCGCGCTGGACTGGGCGGTGCACGAGGGCGTACGCAAGTGGGGCGTCACGGTCTTCCAGGCCGATGCCGAGCTGGACGCCGGGGACGTGTGGGCCTCGGTCCCGTGTGCCGTACCGGCGGTGGCCAAGAGCGATCTGTACCGCAACGAGATCGCCGACGCGGCGCTCACCGCGGTGCTGCTGGCGGTGCGGCGCTTCACCTCGGGCACCTATCTCCCCGTCCGGCAGAGCGGGATCGACGGGGCGGAGGACGTGCCGGTGCGCGCCCGCCCGTACTTCCGTCAGGAGCTGCGCCGCATCGACTGGGAGGCGGACTCCACCGAGACCGTCCTGCGCAAGCTGCGCGCCGCGGACTCCCGGCCCGGTGTGCTGGACACCCTGCTCGGCCGCGACTGGTATCTGCACGGCGGCCACTTCGAGGACCGGCTGACGGGCACTGCGGGCGAGCTGCTGGCCACCCGGGCGGGCGCCGTCTGCCGGGCGACCGCCGACGGCGCGGTGTGGATCCCGCAGCTGCGCCGGCGCGGCGGACCGGGGGAACCGGCGGCGGTCAAGCTGCCCGCCACGCTGGCGCTGGGCGATCTGCTGCCGCGCCTGCCGGAGGCGAAGGTCCCGCTCGACGTGGGCGGGCACCGGAGCACCTGGACCGACATCCGTTACAGCGAGGAGGGGCGGGCGGGTTTCCTGTGGTTCTCCTTCCCCGGTGGCGCGATGAGCACGACCCACTGCCGGCGGCTGCTCGCCGCCTACCGCTACGCCCGCTCCCGGCCGATGTCCGTGCTGGTCCTGTGCGGGGGCCGGGGCTTCTTCTCGCACGGGATCCACCTCAATGTGATCGAGGCCGCCGCCGACCCGGCCGCGGAGTCCTGGGCGAACGTCAACGCGCTCGACGACCTGGTCCAGGCCGTTCTGACGACCACCGACCGGCTGGTGGTCTCGGCGCTGGGCGGCAACGCCTCCGCGGGCGGGGCGATGCTGGCGCTCGCCGCCGACGAGGTGTGGTGCAGGACCGGCGTCGTGCTCAACCCGCACTACCGGCTGATGGGGCTCTACGGCTCCGAGTACTGGACGTACTCCCTGCCCCGCCGCGTCGGCGCCGAGATGACCGAGCGGCTGATGGAGGACGCCGCACCGGTCAGCGCGGCCGCCGGGCAGCGCCTCGGGCTGGTGGACCGGCTGGTCGACGCCGCGCCCGCCGAGTTCGGCGCGCGGGTCACCGACCTGGCCGTCGACCTGGCCTCCTCACCCGGCGTCCGGCCCCGGATCGCGGCGAAGGACAGCGTGCGGGAGCGGGACGAGGCCCAACGGCCGCTGGCCGCCCACCGGGAGGAGGAACTCGCCCGGATGCGCGCCGTCTTCTACGACCGCGGCGCGCCGTACCACGCCAGGCGGCGGGCCTTCGTCCGGAAGGAGCCGCTGGTGGAGGCCGGTGCCGAGGAGAGCGTCACAGCAGGTCGGTGAGGGGCAGCGCGGCGATGTCGGCGGGAGGCCGGGAGACGTAGAGGTCGGCGTGGTAATAGCCGTCGGCCTCCTTGTCCGCCGTGCCGAGGCCGTGCGCGGCCAGGGCGTCGAACGCGGCGTGCCGCTCGGCGGGGTCGGCGAAGCGGCGCTGCCGGAACGTGCGCGCGGGCAGCTTCTCCGTGACCAGGCCCGACCGGGCGAGCAGTTCGGCGATCGGCTCGTACGGCACCGTGCGCAGCACGAAGGCGGCGACCCACGGGGGGCGGGACATGCAGGCGAGGAGCCTGGCGAAGGTCCGGGTGAAGACATAGCCGATGCCACCGGTGACGGTGACGAGATCGGTACCCGTCAGGGCCTCGCGCAGGGCGGGGCTGGGGTCGGTGGTCTCGAGGTTCTCGGCGAAGGCGTGGTCGAGGAGGCCGGTGGCCCGGGCGTACGCGACGGCCCGGGGCGCCGCGTCGATGCCGGTCACGGTCACGGGCTCGGGGCGGCGCCGGGTGGCGAAGAAGGCCCGGTCCTCGGCCACGAGGTGCGGGACGGGGGCCTCGGCGGGGCGCTCGGTGTAGCGGGCGTAGAGGTCGTCGAGGGTGACCTGGTGGTTGAGCAGGGCGGCGTTGATGCCGTACGAGCAGCACACGTCCACCACGGCGGGTGGTTCGTGGTCACAGCGGGCGGTGCGCAGCGTCTCCGCCAGTGTCCGGAATACGGCCTGGCCGTGGTGGGGGATCTGATAGCCGAGGGGGCGCAGGGTGGTGAAGTAGGTGCTGGGGTCGGGGCAGTCGTAGATGTCGCCGAAATCGGCCTTGCCCCAGTCCGGACTCGCCGTCGTGAGGTCCGTCTCTGCTGTCATCGGTGACCCCCAGAGGTTGGTGCCACGGGAAGGACTCGACAGTCATCCAGGATAGGGCGGCAACCGCAGGTGGCGCGCGGGTGCCCGGGACCCCTTCCGGGTGAACGGGAGGGCGCCGCCGGGGGTGTGACGTCGCCTTTCGGGCGCGCGGGAGGCGCGCGGGGCGACGTGCGGGGCGGCGGAGGACGGCCGCGGCGGGCACCGCCTCGCCGGGCGCATTCCGGCCATGCCGTCGGGCGGGCCTGCTCCGCGCCCCGGGGTGCGCGGGGCGGCGGAGGCTCTTGACACTTCAGGGGTTGTCATGGACATTCTCACCGATTGGTCCGGACCGGTCCACCACCGGGACCCGGCCTCGCGCTCCCACCCCCCGCCGTACCCGCTTCGCCCGGTTCCGGAGGAGCCCCATGAAGAGATACCGCACCGCTCTGGCCGCGGCCCTGCTCACCGCGTGCGCCGCACTGGGCACCACCGTCTCCGCCACCGCCGACCCCGCCGCCCCGGCCGCCTCCCGCGCGGCGACCCGCACACCGTCGCCCGACGCGCCGCACCGCGGGACCGTCACTCTCGCGCACCGCCCCGCCGACTCCCCCGCACCGGGCCGGGACCGGGCCGTGCGCGCCTTCGCCGAGGGCCGCCGCCAACAGGCCGCACGGCAGTCCCGAATAACGGGCCGGCAGGCGAAGGACGCCGACCTCACCCACAACTGGTGGGGCGTCTTCCCGCAGCCGGGCACCCACGACGGCATCATGGCCACCCACAGCGTCGACCCCGCCTATCACGTGTCGGACGCCGAGAACTTCACCTACGCGCCCACGACCAAGGCGCAGAACTCCTGCATGGAGATGGTCACCGCCTACTGGAACACCGGCGACGAGATCTGGGCCTGGGACTGGTGCTCCAGCCCCGGCGGCCCCGCCAAGACGCTCACCATCGACGCCGCCTTCCTCGCGACGTACACCACCACGGCGACCGGGCGCCCCGCGTACACCGTGCAGATGGTCCAGGACAGCCCGTCGGCCAACCAGTGGTCCGCGTACCTCTACAACTACCGCACCTCCGGCTGGGACCTGCTCTACCGGCAGTCCGGCCGCGACCAGAGCGGGCTCGACCACGGCTGGGACATGTTCGAGATCTACGCGAGCACCAACCCCTCGACCGGCACGGGCTACTACTGCACCGAGGCCCGCTCCACCGTCTTCGACAGCAGCGCCGTCCAGCTGCGCGGCGGCGGCGCCTGGCGGCCCGCCCGCCCCGCGGACTCACCGTGGACCGACACCGCACCGCAGGGCCGCGACTTCCTCTGCCCCGCCCTGCGCTTCCTGCCGGCGGGCGCGAACGACCACTGGACCGTCCGCCAGTAGCCGCCCCGGGCCGGGGTGCGGGCACGGGTAGGCTCGACGCTCCCCGGCACGCGAGAAAGAGGACTACCGGTGCACACTTGGGCGACCGTCCTGGACGCCGCGGACGTACACGACGAGCGGCTGCGCGCGGACTTCACCCACCGGCGCGGCACGGTCGCCCGCTACCGGCCCCACGCCTACCTGGCCGTACGACTGCTGCTGCCCGCGCGCCTGGTCGCGCCGGTCATCGCCCTCACGGCGTTCATGCACCACACCGACACCCTCCTGGACACCGGCCCGGTGGCCGGGCGGGACGAGGCGTGGAAGCGGTGGGAAGAGGACGTACGGTCGGCACTGGCCGCCGGACACAGCCACCATCCGGTGCTCCGGCCCGTGCTGCACACCATGACCGCCCACCCCGCCCTGCACGGCCACATCGAGGACTTCCTCGCGGCCGCGCCGGCGGACCTGCACTACACGGGCTTCGCCACCGAAGCCGACTACCAGGAATACGTCGACTCCTACTCGCTGCCCGCGTTCATGCTCATCGCGGGCCTCCTCGCCCCCGACGGCGCGGACACCGCGGCCTACCGCGCGGCCTGCCGCCTCTACATCGACGGCAGCCAGCGGCTCGACTTCGTCAACGACCTCGCCGAGGACCTGCGCGACGGACGCCTGACGATCCCTCAGCAGACCCTGCGGCAGCACGGGGTGACACGCGTGGGGCTGGAGGCGGGCCAAGGCACACCCGGCACGCGCGCCATGCTGGACGAGCAGCTGACGCGGGCCCGCCGGTCCCTGGCGGAGAGCCGGAGCCTTGCGTCCCTGGCCGTCGCGGACGCGCGTCCGCTCGTACGGGCCATGACGGCACTGGAGTCGCTCACGGCGGACGCGGCGCGGGCGAGCGGCTGCGGCGTGCTCCACCGCAGCGCGCGCCCGTCCCTGCCGGGGGCGCTGGGCGTGCTCGCCCGGGAGTACGGCGGCGCGCTCCGGCTGCGCGCCGCGAGCGGCCGGCGCCGGGGGTGACCGGAAGCTCCGGCCGGGCTTCCCGGCCGCGCCGCCGGCACAGCCATCGCCTGTCATGGGGATTTCAACAGCCGTGGCTAGCCTCGGGGTTGTCCGGTACGCATCCCGACCCGACCGCATCTCTGTCGCGCCCCGCACGGGGGTCGGGGCGTGACCGTCTGCCCGGCCGACAACTCCTGGCCGGGCAGGCGGACGTGGTGGACCGTGGAGTCCGGAGCAGAGGCCCTGCATTTGTGACGAAATGTCAAAATTGAGCCCCACAGGGCCCAGCGGGCCAACACGCATCGTTACCCCGCACCGCTCACACTTACACGTAGCGTCACCGATGCGGGGGAGACATCCCGCGATCACCCCCCTCGCCCGCGGACGGCTCCCCGACAGTGGAACGCATGAGTTTGACGACCGCAGGCAAGACCCCCGGACCCGTCCGGTTCTATCTGGCGTGCGACCACCGCGGCTGTGACGCCCGCACCACCTTCGATCTCGTCATCTCCGACCCCGGCCCGTCGCGCGACGACGACCTGTGGGGATACCTCCTCCACCACGCCCATACCGCCACCCCCCACATCAAGGAACTCGGCTGGGCCTACGTCCACGGCGACGGCTACTGGTGCCCCGAGTGCTCCACCCCCGCTCACCACCCCCTGCCCGGACCCGCCGCCTGACCCGCCCGGCGTCCACGCCCGCCGACGGCGGCGGGCGTGAGATCTAATAGCGACCACAAGGCGACGTCCCACCCCCGGAGGGCCCGGCGGCTCCGGCCGGGGGTGGCGTCGTCCGGAGCCGCCGGGCCACGAGGAGCCAGCTCATGGACAGCACCGAACGCGAACGCGCGGGATCGCAGGCCCGGCAGCACGCCGCCCGCCTGACCGCGAAGGACATCCACGGCGTCGCCCTGACCTGGGTCGACAACGCGGGCATGACCCGCGTCAAGGCCGTGCCCACCACCCACCTCGCCCACGCCGCCCAATGGGGCGTGGGCATGTCCCCCGTCTTCGACGTCTTCCTCTCCGACGACTCCAGCGTCACCAGCACCCACATCGGCGGCCCCGTCGGCGACCTCCGCCTGATCCCCGACCTCGACCGCCTCACCGTCCTGGCCGCGCAGCCGGGGTGGGCCTGGGCCCCGGCCGACCGCCACGAGCAGGACGGCACTCCCTACGCCGCCTGCCAGCGGCAGTTCGCCCGCCGGATGACCGCCCGCGCGGCCGCACAGGACATCCGGCTCCTCATGGGCTTCGAGACCGAATGGACCGTCACCACCCGGTCCGCCGACGGGCCCGGGCCGCGGGTGCCGGACTCCGCCGAGGGCCCGGCGTACGGCATGACGCGCCTGGTCGGGATGTCCGGCTATCTGCGCGACGTCCTCGAAGCCCTCGCCGCGCAGGACGTCGACGTGCTCCAGATCCATCCGGAGTACACCACCGGCCAGTTCGAGGTCTCCGTCGCCCCCGCCGAGCCGGTGCACGCGGCGGACCTCACGGTCCTGGTCCGCGAGACCGTCCGCGCGGTCTCGCTCCACCACGGCCTGACCGCCTCCTTCGCACCCGTCACCGCGGCGGGCAGCGTCGGCAACGGCGCCCACCTGCACTTCAGCCTGTGGCGGGACGGCAAGAACCTCTGCCGCGGCGGCGACGGCCCGCACGGCATGAGCCGCACCTGCGAGGCGTTCCTCGCCGGGGCCCTCGACGAACTCCCCGCCCTGCTGGCCATCGGCGCGCCCCTGCCCGCCAGCTATCTGCGCCTGCGGCCCAACCAGTGGGCGGGCCCGTACCAGTGCTGGGGAGTGGAGAACCGTGAGGCGGCGCTCCGCTTCGTCCCCGGTCCACCGCTGAGCCCGGACGCCGCCAACGCCGAGCTCAAATGCTTCGACGCCGCCGCCAACCCCTACCTCCTCACCGGCGCCGTGATCGCCGCCGGGCTCCAGGGCCTCGACCGCGGCCGCACCCTCCCCGCCCCCGTCACCGGCAACCCCGCGGACACCAACGCCACCCGGCTGCCCGACTCACTCCCCGCCGCGCTCGAACACTTCGCCCGCTCGTCCCTCCTCCGCGCGGAGCTGGGCGAACCCCTCTTCGCCTCACTCCTCGCCGTCCGGCAGGGCGAGACGGACCTGGCCCGCGACCGGTCCCCACAAGCACTCGCCGACGCACTCCACAACCGCTACTGACCGCCTGCCGACCGCCGACCGCCGACCGCCGGGGAGATGCCGATGACCACGCGCGAGGAGCCGCCGACCGCACCGTTCGCCCTGGTGGACCAGCACTGCCACGGAGTGGCCCGGTCCCCGCTCACCACCCGGCAGTTCACGGCGTACCTCACGGAGTCCGACTCCCCCGCGGCGCCCGGCACCACCTTCTTCGACACCCAGCTCGGCTTCGCGCTGCGCCGCTGGTGCCCGCCGCTGCTCGGCCTGCCCGCGCACTGCCCGCCCGCCGACTACCTCGCCCGCCGCGCCGAACTCGGCACCGCCGAAACCCTCCGGCTGCTGCTGGGCGCG
This sequence comes from Streptomyces blastmyceticus, assembly GCF_039521185.1. Classification (NCBI taxonomy): domain Bacteria; kingdom Bacillati; phylum Actinomycetota; class Actinomycetes; order Kitasatosporales; family Streptomycetaceae; genus Streptomyces; species Streptomyces blastmyceticus. The sequence continues at coordinate 266,087 of NZ_BAAABW010000015.1, forward strand.
ACCGGCATCACCGACTTCCTCGTGGACACCGGCCTGTCCGACGGCCTGACCACCCCGGAGGAGACGGCGGCCGCGGCGGGAGGACGGGCCCACGAGATCGCCCGCCTGGAGACCCTCGCCGAGCGCACCGCCGACACCGCGGGCACCTGCCGGGCCTTCCTGCGCGAACTGCCCGGCGCGGTACGGGAGGCCGCCCGTACGGCCGTCGGGTTCAAATCGGTCGTCGCCTACCGCCACGGACTGGACTTCGACCCCGCCCGGCCCGCCCCGGAAGAGGTCCGCCGGGCCGCCGACGGCTGGCTGGCCACCCGGAAGCCCGGGGACCGGCTGCACGATCCCGTGCTCCTGCGCCACCTGCTGTGGACCGCCGCCGACACCGCGCTCCCGCTCCAGCTCCACACCGGCTTCGGCGACCCCGACCTGCGCCTGCACCGCAGCGACCCGCTGCTGCTCACCGACTTCGTCCGCGCCGTCGCCCCCACCGGCTGCCCGCTGGTGCTGCTGCACACCTATCCGTACCACCGCGGCGCCGCGTACCTCGCCCACGCCTTCCCCCACGTCTACACCGACGTCGGTCTCACCCTCACCCACGTCGGGGCTCGCGCCGGGGCCGTCCTGGCGGAGACGCTCGAACTCGCCCCGTTCGGCAAGCTGATGTTCTCCACCGACGCGTACGGTCTCCCCGAGCTCTATGTCACCGCCACCCGTCTCTACACCCACGCCCTGACCCGCCTCCTCGACGGCTGGGTGCGCGAGGGCGCCTGGACGGCCGGTGACGCCCGGCGCGTCACCGAGATGATCTCGGCCGGGACCGCCCAGCGGCTCTATCGCCTCGACCCGGCGACGGGGTGACGGGGTGACGGCCCCGCGCGTTTGCGATCGTCAACGAGGGCACGGAAGAGCCGTCCTGACGGGTTGTCACACATCGGACCCCACCTCCCTCCGGGTGACATGCGTCACTTCAGGCGCTCTTGGCGGGGCACCCACCCCGGGGCGCACGATGGTTTTATGCAGATAGGCATAGCGCTTCCTCAGTACGGCACCCACGCGCAGGCCGGACGCGTCGCGTCGTTCGCGCGGGACGCCGAAGCGGCCGGCTTCGACTCGTTCTGGGTCAGCGACCGGTCGCTGACGCCCGTCGAGCCCAGCGATGTATACCCGGTGACGGGCTACACCCCGGAAAACCCCTACCCGCGCGCGTACACCACCTTCCTCGACCCGCTGACCGTGCTGACCATCGCCGCGACCGCGACGACGCGGGCGCGGCTCGGCACCAGCACGCTCAACGCGACCTGGTATCCGCCCCTGTTGCTCGCCCGCAGCCTCACCTCGCTCGACCGTCTCAGCGAGGGTCGCGTCGACGTGGGGCTGGGGCTGGGGTGGATGCGCGACGAGGCGACGGCGGTCAACACGGACTTCGACAAGCGGGGCGCGCACCTCGACGAGATCCTCGACATCCTGCACGGCATCTGGACCGAGAACCCCTTCGGGCACGAGGGCCCCAACTGGCGCATCCCCCGAGCCCACTTCGACCTGCGGCCGGTGCAGCGGCCCCGCCCGCCGGTGCTGCTGGGCGGTTTCTCGCCCGCCGCGATGCGCCGGATCGGGCGCCGGGCCGACGGCTGGGCCGGCGTGACCCTGCCGCCCGACCGGCACGCGGCGCTGTGGGACATCGCGCGGCGGGCCGCGGACGAGGCAGGGCGCGACCCGGCCGCGCTCCGCCAGGAGATCCGTTACTTCCCGGAGCCGGAGGCCACGCCGGAGAGCATCGCGACGGCCCTGTCCGCGATCCGCGCCACCGGGGCGGACGGCTGCTTCTTCGACCTCCAGCAGTCGGTGAACGATCCGGCCGAGGCTCTCGACCTGGGCATCAGGATCCTGGACCGGGTACGGGCGGGCTGACCGACCGGACCGCCGGCCCGTCACACCCGACGTCCTCGCTCCGGCCGCGCGCCCCCTTGCTCCCCGTGCGCCCCTATGAGCACTTGCGGCGCCCCCGTGCCCACAGTGATCGTGCACTGACGCACCAGTGATCCACCGCACGGAAGGCTTGGACCATGACTGTCGAGAACCAGGTCGAAGACCAGGGCGTCGCGCCCGAAGTGGTCGGGGAACTCTACGACCAGGGAACCGAGTTACTGAGTGCCCTCATGGGCGGCAGCCTGCACTACGGGTACTGGGAGGACCCCGCCGACACCGGCTCCATGGCCGAGGCGTCCGGGCGGATGACCGATCTCATGATCGGCAAGCTCGCGGTGCGGCGGGGCCTGCGCGTGCTCGACGTCGGCTGCGGCACCGGCCGTCCGGCCCTCCAGCTCGCCCGGACCACGGGCGCGGAGGTCGTCGGCGTCACCATCAGCCGCGAACAGGTCCGGCTGGCGAACCTGGCCGCCGAGACGGACGGGCTGCACGGGCAGGTGACGTTCCAGCACGGCGACGCGTCCGACCTGGCCTTCGCTCCCGACTCCTTCGACGCGGCCTGGCTGTTCGAATCACTGCTGCACATGCCCGATCCGCAGCACGTACTGAAGCAGATCGCCACGGTCCTGCGGCCGGGCGGCCGTCTCGCCATCGCGAACCTGGTACAGCGGACCGCCCTCACGGAAGCCGAGGAGACGGGCCTCGCGGGGTACCTCCGCATGACCGGCATCGCCTCGCTCGCCCCGCTGGACGACTACCCCAACCTGATCACCAACAGCGGCCTCGTCCTGGACGAACTCGTCGACGTCTCCGACCACAGCGTCCGCCAGACCCTTGAATGCGTCGGCGCCGGACTCGTCGACGCCGTGATCCCCGAGGTCGCCCGGACCGCCGCGGCGAGCGAGGCACTCGGGCAGACGCGGTCCGTCGTGGAGCAGTTCGCCGCGACGCGTGGCATCGGCTACGCGCTGGTCGTCGCGTCGAAGCCGATGCGATAGCGGCTGCGCAGGGTGCCCCTACGGGTTCCGTCAATCCATAGGGGCACCCGATTGTCAGTGCCCCACCCTAGGCTTGTCCGCATGCCCACCACACCTTCTCCCGGCCCCGCGCACCGGGACGCCGACGCGCTGAACGCCGAGATCCGCGCGTTCCTCGTCGCACGCCGGGGGCGCGCCCTGTCGAGTGAAGAGCGGGCGGAGTACGAGGAGTTGCGCACGCGGTGGGTCGAGGCTGTGCGGGCGCGGTACGACACTGCGGCGTAGAGCGGCCGTTTTTTCCACAGCGTCGTGACCATCGCCGCCATTCGCTTCCGGCCTCGCTAGTGATTCCAGGCGAGCCGTGGACCGGGGTTCGAACATGGCTGGTCCAGCCGCGCGGAGAAACGCGATGGCTATCCGCGTGCGGCGTCCCAGGCCGCACTGGTCCCGAAGTAGGAGTCGTACAGTTCCTGGACTTCGAGAAGGCTCTCCGGCGGCACCTTGCCGTAGCGGATGCGCTCGAGGTGGCGGAAGTACTCGAATCGCTCCACCCCGGGCGTGATGATGACGAGCATGTCCGCGATCTCGCCCGGCGCGGCGGCGAAGGCGTGCTGTGTGCCCGGCGGTACGACGACCACGTCCCCGCGCTCCGCGGTGACCACCTGATCGCCGGACAGCAGCTGGGCGGTGCCGTCGAGGACATAGAACATCTCGGCGGACTTGCCGTGGTGGTGCGGACGGGCTCCATTCGCGCCCTTGCCGAGGGTGACGCGCATGCTGGAGAGAGCGCCGCCCGTAGCGGGGCTGTCGACGAGCAGCTGGTTGGTCACCGGGCCGCCCGCGCCGATCATTTCGGCGTCGGCAGCGCGTACGACGACGGTCTCGTCGAAGTCGGGGATGAAGAGAGACATTGCTTGCTCCTGAAATGTTGATCATGCAGAAACGTACGCCATGTGCGAGGTCGAAGGCCACGCCGTCCTGTCGTACGACGTCGATGTCGCAATCACGCCAGCTCGCGCCCCGGGGCGGCTGCTGAACTCGGAGGATCCGCCACCAGGGTCATCCACGACAGGACGGGAACCATGTCCGCAGTCACCACCGCCACTGCCATGAACGGCAGCGCCGCGCCCCCTCGTTCACCGGTGATCGGCTGGCTCGCCGTCATCTCCGTGATGATGGGGATCTTCTGCATCGTCACCACCGAGATCCTGCCGATCGGCCTGTTGACCCCGATCGGCGACACCTTCGACATCTCGGACGGCACGGCCGGGCTGATGATGACCGTGCCCGGGCTTCTCGCCGCCGTCGCCGCCCCGACCGTGACCGTCGCCACCAGACGGATCGACCGGCGCTTCATGCTCTGCGTCCTGATGCTGGTGCTCGCGCTGGCGGATCTCCTGGCCGTGGTCGCGCCCGCCTACTGGGTCATGATGATCTCCAGAGTCCTCGTCGGACTCGTCATCGGAGCCTTCTGGTCGATCGGCGTGGGACTCGCCCCTCGCCTGGTGCTCGAGGAGCAGGCCGGCAGGGCGACAGCGGTCATCTTCTCGGCCGTCCCGCTCGGTTCCGTGCTCGGCGTGCCCGCCGGAACCTTCGTCGGGAATCTCGCGGGATGGCGGGCGGCATTCGTCGCGCTGGGAATCCTGACGCTGCTCGTATTCATCGCGCTCGTCGTGTCGGCACCCCCATTGCCGCCGCAGAGCGTCACCCGGCTCACCGTGCTCCGCACCATGCTCGGTACCACCCAAGTCCGGGTCGGGCTGGCCGTCACCTTCCTCATCGTGCTGGCCCACTTCGGCACTTACACCTACGTCACCCCCTTCCTGGAGAACGTGACACACGCCGGCCCGGGGCTCATCACCTCTTGCCTGCTGACCTTCGGCGCCGCGGGCATCGTCGGCAACTTCATCGCGGGCGCACTGGTGAGACGCGCACTGCCCGCCACGTTCACCACGGCCGCAGGACTGCTCGCGGCCGCGACCCTGCTGCTTCCCGTCCTCGGTACGGAAAAGCCCGGCGCGATGGTGCTGTTGGCCGTCTGGGGTCTCGCGTACGGCGCGGTCCCGGTCTGCTCGCAGACCTGGTTCCTGCTGTCGGCGCCCCACGCGCCGGAGGCGGCGTCCGTACTCTTCACGTCGTCGTTCCAGGCGACCATCTCGGTCGGCGCCCTGGCGGGCGGAGCGGTGGTGGACTCCACTTCCACGTCGACGGTCATGGTGCTGGGCGGCCTTGCCGCGATCGTCATGATGGCGGTAGCGCGCGGGTCTCAACGGGCGTGCGGCAGCAAAGACGTGCGGAGGTCGGCGATCCGGTAGCCGTGGGCGCGGACGGCGTCGATGATCCGCGGCAGCGCCTCGGCGTCCAGCGACGAGTGCTGCCCTTCGGCCACGTCGGCGCCGACGTGCATCTGCACGATCTCCCCCGGAACCAGGCGTGCCACGACCCGGTCGACGGCGCGCTGGACCGTCATTCCGCCGGCGTCGCCCTTGTATCCCCAGGTGTCCACGGTGAATTCGACGTCGGCGAAGCCGAGCGCGTTGACCTCCGCGATGCCCTGCGGGGTCGTGGCGCTGTAGGGGAAGCGGAAGAACGGCAGGGGCGCCTTCCCGGTCGCCTCCCGGATCGCTCGGTCCGCCCGGAACACCTGGTCGCCGACCTGCGCGGGCGTGAGGTCGTCGAAGTAGGGGTGGTCGTAGGAGTGGCTGCCGATGCCGTGCTCCGCCGCCATCGCCCGCGCTGCTGCGGGCTGTCGCTCGGCGAACTCCCCCGTCAGGAAGAACGTGGCCGGCACGTGCCGTTCGCGCAGCACCTTGAGGACCGTGTCCACCCCCGCGTCGTCCCAGGCCGCGTTGAACGTCAGGGCGACCACCCGGTCCGTGGTGCGCATCCTCCGGTTCGTGGAACCGAAGAGGCGCTCCGGCGGGCCGGGTTCCGTACGGGCCTCCGGCCGCGGGCGCGCCACCGTGCTCGTGGCCGCGGCCGTGACGGGTGATTGCTGCCCGCCCGCGAGGAGGGCCAGGGCGGTGAGAGCGGTCAGGACGGTCAGGGACCTCGAGGCCAGGGAAGCGAGTCGCATGCCCGGCCCAACGCGCCGGGCACCGGCACGACACGGCCGCCCGCGACCTGTCCGCCCTGCCGCTCTCCGCGACGGTCAGGTCGTCTGCGCCTGTTCGTAGAGGGTCTTGATGTCGTCGCCGAAGTAGGGGCCGAACATCGTGTTCGGCAGGAATACGTAGCCGAAGCTGTTCACCGAGGCCTGGAGCCCGGAGCCGGTGGCCTCGTCGAAGCTCGCGAACCACGGTCCGCCGCTGGAGCCACCGGTCATGTTGCAGGACAGCCCGTGGTCGTGGGTGAGGAGGAAGTCCTTGGACGACGTCCCGCTGCAGAAGATGAGCTTGGTCCCGTCGTACGGGGAGGCCGCGGGGAAGCCGAAGGCGTACAGGGACTGGTTGTAGGCGCCGTTGAACTGGAGGCCCTGGGCGCCGACGGTCCGGGTGAGGGTCTGGCCGTTCAGCGGGGCGACGACGGCGGCGCCGACGTCGTAGTTCATGTCCTCGCTGGCGACCCATTGGGGTGTGGACATCGTCTTGGACGCGGTCCACGTCCCGTAGGGCGACTGCCCGTCGTGGTAGCCGGGGGCGAACACCCAGTTGGTGTGCCAGGCGCCCTGGTACTTGACGCAGTGTCCGGCGGTGAGGACGGTGCTGCCGTTCTGGCTGGTGACGGCGTCACCGGAGCAGGAGGCGGTACGGCCCTGGAAGGTGAAGAACACCCGGCCGGTGGTCTTCAGGACGGCGCCGCTGCCGGTCCACGCCCCGCCCGCCTGCGGGAAGTCCTTGACGTCGGCGGCGGGGGCAGTGGGTGCGGTCGGTGCGACGGCGGCGGGTCCGCCGTGGGACTTCGGCCGCACGAGGGAACCGGGGGTGATACCCGGCAGGTCGAGCGGGGTGGCGTTGCGCATCCTCTCCGGGGTCCAGAAGGCGCGGGCCTTCTGCTGCGCGGTGGCGGTGGTCGCGGCGGTGTGGTCGGTGGCCGGTGCGGCGTGGGCCGTGGTGGTCGAGAGCCCTGCGGTGAGCAGGGCGCCGGCGGCCAGCAGGATTCCGGCGGCGGTACGGCGGGGACGTCTCACGCGTACTCCTTCTGCCCTGGCCGCGCGAGGGATCGCGCGGGCGGTGGGGGGCCGGACCGCGTGGGTGCGGTCCGGGCAGACGAGCGGTGCGGATACGAGGTGCGTGAGGGAGGGTCCCACGGAAGCCGTGAATTGTCAGGGGCGCATCAAATTGAGGGCCGGGTGTCGGCCACCGCGCGGGCTCGGACATTTGTCGGCACCCTGCCGACAAGAGCGCCGGACGCGCCGGAAGACCCGGCCCCGCCCGGCGCCCTTGAGCGCGGCCACCCAGGCGTCAGCTGCCGAGGGCGACGCACATCGCGGACGGGCCCGGGAAGTCCTCAGGCAGGGCGTCCATCAGCAGGACGTCGACGCTCTGGCCGAGCCAGTGCCCGGTCCTCCGCAGGCGTCCGGCGAAGCGGAAGCCTGCCTTCGCGAAGGCCGCGATCCCCGCCCGGTTCGGCTCCAGGACCCTCAGCCACGCCGTGCTCAGCGCGCCCAGGTGGAAACCCCAGTCCAGGGTCAGCCGGGTGGCCTCCTCGGCATAGCGTTTGCCGCGCTGGGCGGGGGCGAGGACGATCGTGAACTCGGCCGCCCGCAGCCGTGGTTCGATGCGCAACGCGGTCACCCCGACGGGCTGTTTGTCCTTCAGGCGGACGACCTCGAACGTGGCGTGGTCCTGGTCGTCGAGCTGACGCTCCCAGGCTTCCGCGCGCACCTCCCACGACTGCGGGAAGCGGTTGCCGCGGCCGAGGATGGTCGCCGGGTCGTTCTCCCAGATGTGGTATTCGGTCAGCGTCTCCTGACGGGGGATGACGAGGGCGAGCCGTTCTCCGGCGAGGAGGAGATGCGGGCTGCTCATGTTGCTTCCTTCCACGCCGGACGCGACGGAACGCCCGGCGTAATCGGGGACGTGGCGCGACGCGTCCGGGGTTCCCGCCACCGGGCGCCTCTTCCGCGTCGGCTGTCCAAGCCTGAGGGGCCGGGCGCGGGAGAGGCGCGATCTCCGAAGGACGACCACCCACACGTGTAGTGACGTGGAGGGGAAAGCTCCCGGGCCGCTGCCGCGCAACGCCGCCGCGTCCCCCGCATGAGGGATGTTCATCACTGTGCGTATCGGAGATACTTCACACTGTAAGCAGTCGGGGTCACCGTCCTGCCGGGCGACCTTCCCTGGCCACCCGTTGACGACGCGGACGACAGGAGAGGCCGGTGACCGAGTCGACCGAGCGGCGGCGCAGACGCCCGATCCTGCGCGGAGCGGCTCTGTGGACCGTGCTCGTCGCGGTCGCGCTGGCCTGCGGGCTCGCCGTCACCGCGCCGACATCCCCATCGCCGCCCGCCACCGAGGACGTCGCGGCGGCCTCCCCCGCGCCCGGCGCGTCCGCCCGGTTCGATCCGTATCACGGCCACGTCCGCGGGCGGGCGGGAAAACGGCGCGCACAGAACGGTTACAACTGGAGCGGTTATGTCGCGGGCGGGCAGGCATTCACGACGTCCTCGGCCACCTGGACCGTGCCGAACATCTCCTGCTCGTCGGAGGGGGACTCCGTCGCGGAGTGGGTCGGCCTGGACGGCTGGAGCAATGACACGGTCGAGCAGATCGGCATCCAGGAGACCTGCGAGACCGGCGCCCCGACCTTCGACAACTGGTACGAGTTCTATCCCGAGCCCCCGGTGTACTTCCACGACCGGGTGCGGCCGGGTGACGTCATCCACGCGGTGGCGCGCCACATCTCCGGAACCACCTATGAGCTGTCCCTGACCGACGAGACCCAGGGGTGGAAGAGGGAGAAGAAGCTCGACGGCTGGAGCGCGGCCAACAGCAGCGCGGAGGTGATCGTGGAGTCCAACCACCGGATGTTCCCGAAGTTCAGCCGGATCGACTTCACCAAGGCCAGGCTCAACGGATCGGCTCCCGGGGCGTTCGGCTCGATCAACTTGTGGGCCAGCAGCATGGGTCGGCAGCAGAACGAGGTGAGCGAGCTGTCCGGACCCGAGCTCGACGGCTTCTCGGTCGCGTTCCTCTCGGAATGACCCTCCACCTTCGAGTGGATTCTCAGTCATTTGTCAGTAATTAACCCAGGACGTACGGCATCGTGCGGTGGATCACCGCCACGACTCGAACGCTCTGGGAGACCCATGACCACCGAGACCACCGAAAGACCCAACGAACAATTAAGGTTCCGCTCCCGCACCCTGGCCGTCCTGGAGAGGCGCCCCCTCACCGCCCAGGCGATGCGCAGGCGCCTGCCCCAGCTGGTGCGCAAGGCCCTGTCCCTGGCCTGGCGGGTGGACCGGCGTGCCGTGATCGCGCTGCTGGCCTGCCAGGTCATGTCCGGGGTGTCGGAGGCCTTCGGGCTGCTGGCCACCACGAAGACGATCACCGCGCTCATCGCCTCGGGCCATATCACCGGACGGCTGATGGACGCGCTGCCGTCCCTCGTCGCGCTCGCGAGCGCGGCGGGGCTGCGCGCGCTCCTCGGCATCGCCGTCAGCAACATCTCCAGCCGTCTCTCCCCGCGCATCGCCCGCGAGGCGGAGATGCAGATGCTCGACGCGGCGATCAACGCGGAGCTCGTGGCGTACGACAGCCCCGGGTTCAACGACCGGCGCGAGGCGGCGGACCGGGGCGCGGAGGTCGCGCAGGACCTGCTCACCGAGTCGCAGGACCTCATCGCCTGCCTCGCGTCGCTGGTCGCCGCCGCCGGTGTGGTGACGCTGCTGCATCCGGTGCTGCTGCCGCTGCTCGTCCTGGCCACGCTCCCGCAGGGGATCGCCAGCGTGAAGGGGGCGCGCGTCCACTACCTGACCTCCCGCGCCCTGAGCGGCGACCGCCGGGTCCTGGGCCTGATGCGCTGGAACGTCACCGACCGGGACCACGCCGACCAGCTCCGCTCCTGCACCATGGCCCCCTTCCTCCTCGACCGCTACCGGGCCATCGGCAACCGCATCGACAGCGCGACCGACCATGCGGTGCACCAGGGCGCGCGGTACGCCCTGTTGGGCGCCATCGCCGGAGGGATCGCTTCCGGGATGGTGTGGGCCGCGCTGGCCCTGCTGCTGGGATCCGGGCACATGTCCGTCGCCTCGGCAGGCACGGCGGTCTTCGCCCTGCGTACGGTCGGCTCGTCGCTGCGGGGCATGGTCGGCTACGGCACCCGGCTCTTCCGGACCGGGCTGTATCTGGACGACTGGGCGGAGTTCATCGAGGAGGCGGGCGGGCACCGGATGCGGCGCGGCTCCCTGGTCCCGGAGGCACCGCTGTGCGTCAGGGCCGAGGCGCTCACGTACCGCTATCCGGGCTCGGACCGGCCCGCGCTGGAGAAGGTCTGCCTGGAGGTGCGCCGCGGCGAGGTCCTGGCCCTGGTGGGCGAGAACGGCTCCGGGAAGACCACGCTCAGCAAGCTCCTGACGGGGCTTTACCTCCCCACCGACGGCAGTGTGACGTGGGACGACAGGGAGACCTCGGAGCTCGATCCGCAGGCGATGTGGCGGCAGACCGCCGTCGTCCCGCAGGACTTCGCGCACTGGCCCATGTCCGCACGGGAGAACATCACGCTGGGTCAGCCGTACGGCGACGACGAGGCCGTGCTCCGGGCCGCCGGACACGCGGGGGCGGACGAGGTCGTCGACGGGCTGCGCAGTGGCCTCGACACCCTCCTGGCCCGGGAGTGGTACGGCGGGGTGGACCTGTCCGGCGGGCAGTGGCAGCGCATCGCCATCGCCCGCGCCTTCTACCGGCGGGCCGGACTGCTCGTCATGGACGAGCCCACCAGCGCCCTCGACGCGCGGGCGGAACACCGCATCTTCACCGGGCTGCGGAAGGTCGCCGAGGACCGGGCCGTCGTCCTGGTCACGCACCGGCTGGCGAATGTGGCCGTCGCCGACCGCATCGTCGTCCTCGACCACGGACGGATCATCCAGGAGGGCACGTTCGGCGAGCTCACACGCTGCCCCGGGCTCTTCCGCGAGCTCTGGGAACTCCAGAACGACCGGGGTTCCGAGAGTGCCGAGGAGGTGGTGCGGGCGGAGCGGTGACTGTACGGCGCGAACCCACGCGTCCCGTTCGGCGCAGTCCGACGAGGTCTGACGGTGCGACACATGTCAGCCTGGACGGGACAGAAGAGACATATCGGCCTGGAACTCAGCCAGGGGGACGCGTGGGTAACCGACCCGGGAGACACACCGCCCGCTTCCTCGACGGGCAGCGGCAGAGCAGCGGTCCACAGCACCGAGCGGGCGCCGGCCACGGCGCCCACCGGAACAGGGCCGCCCGAAGACGCGACGTCCGGCCACGGCGTCCGGCCACCCGGACCCCGCACGGCCTGGTGCGGTGCGGGGCCGCCCTGCTGGTGTGCACGGGCATGGTGTGGCTGTTCCCGACGGGCGGGTGGGCCCTCGCCGACGGCGTCGGCGACGAAGGCGGCAAGGCCACGTCGCCGTTCTGGGTGGAGCCCTCGGGGCCGGCCGCCCAACAGGTCCGGGTGTGGCGGGAGCGAGGCCGGGACGAGGACGCCGCGCTCCTGGAGCGCATCGCGGAACGGCCGACGGCCGTATGGCTGACCGACCAGGACCCCAAGTCCCAGGCCGAGCAGGTCACCCGGCAGGCGGAACGCGCGGGTCGCATCCCGGTGCTGGTCGCGTACAACATCCCGCACCGGGACTGCGGCCAGTACTCCTCCGGCGGCGCCGCCGACGCGGCCCACTACCGGGCGTGGGCGGCCCGGGCGGCGGAGGGGATCGGCACCCGGCAGGCGTGGGTCGTCCTCGAACCCGACGCCCTCGCCCAATGGGCCTCCGGCTGCGTACCGGGGCCGGCCGCCGCAGAGCGGCTGACGCTGCTGGCCGAGGCCGTGCAGATCTTCAAGGCCCAGCCCGGCACCTCGGTCTACCTCGACGCCGGCAACCCCGGCTGGATCGCGGACGAGAAGCACCTGGCCGACGCGCTCAAGCGGGCCGGGGTCGCCCGCGCCGACGGCTTCGCGCTGAACGTCTCCAACTTCCACACCACACCGGTCACTCGTGCCTACGGCGACCGGCTGTCCGCGCTGCTCGACGGCGCTCACTACGTCGTGGACACCAGCCGCAACGGCAACGGCCCCCTGCCCGCGTACAAGGAGCACGCCCCTGACCCCACGCCGCCGACGCCCGCGCCCGTACCCCCGCCCAACGTGCCGCCCCCGCCTCCGGCCGGGGCGGTCAGGAACGGTGCCGAGGCGGAGGACGACGACGGGGACGGGATGGCCGACGGCTGGGTCCGAAGCGTCGTCGGACGCGCGGCGGGCGCCTCCGGGGACGAGCCGTGGTGCAACCCTCCCGGTCGCGCACTGGGCACTCCTCCCACGACGGCGACCGGCAGCCCCCTCATCGACGCCTTCCTGTGGATCAAACGGCCCGGGGAGTCGGACGGCGCGTGCAGGGGGGCTCCGCCGGCAGGGCATTGGTGGGCGGATTACGCGCTCCGGCTCGCAGGCGCGACGCCTACGGGGCACTGAGGGGCACCCACTGGAACGGAATCCGACCTGGCCTCGGACGCCGGACGGGCTTGGAGTTTCCGCACACGATCGTCAACGTGCGGAAACTCCAAGCCCGTCCGGCAATTCATGGACACCACGCGCCGGCGTGGCCCATGGCAGAGCCCCCGGAAACAGAAACGACGGACAGCGGAACAACACCGCCACCCGCCAACACACCCAAAAACACCGGGCAAAGCCCGCGAAAACTCACGCCGGGCTGCGCTCACCCACCCGGCCCTCCACACCCGCCGACTCCGCATCACCTTCCGATGTCACCACCGGCACTTCACCATCACCTCGCAGGCGGCCCACCCACCAAAAACACAACGGCCCCAACGCCGTCACCAACGCCA
>NZ_BAAABW010000016.1:0-479838 GCF_039521185.1 Streptomyces blastmyceticus
CGGGCTTTCCTCCGGGCGCTTCCCTTCGGTATTTCGTGTTTCCAACCTTACCAGATCCGTTTTCCGGCCCGTTTCCGGTCCGAATTCCGTTTCCGGCCCCCTGTTGGAGCGGGGTTTCTCGCGCCTTCCGGCGTGATCACTACTTTAGCGTATTTCCCCGGCGGCTCCTAATCGGAACCCGGTCCGGAATTCGGCACGCCGAAATCCATCCCGTTCAGGGGTCAAACAAGTAGAGATTGCCACCGATGCGGCGTGAGTGGCTGCCTCAGAACCGTGCGGTCCGTGTGGCAACCCGGAGAACATTACCCATGACCCCCACCCGTGTCAACAGCCCAGGTGCCGGGGCCCGTACGGCCTCAGTCCAGGTCGCTGAGCCGACCGCCGGCGTCCGGCTGGGCCTTCTCCACGCGGCGCAGCAGGCGGGTCAGCATCTCGCCCAGCCTGCCCCTCTCCTCTCCGGTGAGGTCCTGGAGCAGCTCCTCCTCGAAGACCGAGGCCATCCGCATCGCCTCGAGCCACTTGGCGCGGCCGTCCTCGGTGATGCCGACGATGACACGCACGCGGTTGTTCTCGTCGCGCTCTCGGGTGACGAGGCCCTCCGCGACCATGCGGTCGATGCGGTGGGTCATCGCGGCCGGGGTGAGGCCGAGTCGCTTGGCGAGGTCGCCGGGGCCCATGCGGTAGGGGTCGCCGGCGAGGACGAGCGCCTTGAGGACCTCGAATTCCGCGTTGCTCAGTCCGAGCTCCGCCGTCTGCCGCCCGTACGCGACGTTCATGCGCCGGTTGAGGCGGCTGAGGGCGGAGACGACCTTCTCCACCTGGGGATCAAGGTCCTGGAACTCGCGCTGGTAGGCGGCGATCTGCTCGTCGAGGCTCGGCTCGCGGGTGCCGGGGGTGTCAGCCATGAGCCGCAGTATGACACGACTGATTGGTGCTAAAGCCCTTTGATGTGTACTGTTTAGCTTCGAAGTTTACAGTTGAAGTCTTCAGGCTTGGACTGTCCGCCTCCGTCCCATCCTCTTCTCTCGACCTAGGTAGGTGAGTGTGACCACCGCGATGGGCGCAGCACTGCGCCGGATCCAGCTGGGCAACGCGCTGAGCGCGTTCGGCAACGGCTTCACGGTCCCGTTCCTGTTCATTTATGTGTCTCAGGTGCGGAACCTCGGCGCGAGTACGGCCGGCATCGTGCTCGCGACCTTCGCCGTGGCCGCGCTCGTCGTGCTGCCCCTCACCGGTCGGGTCATCGACCGGCGGGGCCCGCTGCCCGTCGCCATCGCCGGTACGGTCTCCGCCGCCATCGGTTCCATGGGCCTGGGCCTGGCCGACAGCCAGTCGCTCGTCGTCGCCGCGGCCGCCGCGCTCGGTGCAGGTATCGCGGTGATCCAGCCCTCGCTGGCCACGATGATCGTGTGGTGCTCGACGCCGACCACGCGCTCGCGCGCCTTCGCGATGCAGTTCTTCCTGAACAACCTCGGCCTCGGCGTCGGCGGGCTGCTGGGCGGGCAGCTCGTGGACACGTCGGACCCGTCGAGCTTCGTGCGGCTCTTCGCGATCGAGTCCGCGATGTTCCTGGTGCTGGGTGCGGCGATCGCGACCGTACGCCTGCCGAAGGTGCCCAAGGTCGAGGACGCCGTGCCGACCGACGAGTCGGCCAAGGGCGGGTGGCGGTCCCTGTTCGCGGACCGGGCCATGGTGCAGCTGTGCGTCCTGGGCTTCGTGATGTTCTTCGCCTGCTACGGGCAGTTCGAGTCGGGGCTCGCGGCGTTCGCCGTCGAGGTGACCCGGATCTCGCCCGCGACGCTCGGCATCGCCCTCGCAGCGAACACGGCTGCCATAGTGCTGGCGCAGTTCGTGGTGCTGAAGCTGGTCGAGCGGCGGCGGCGCAGCCGGGTGATCGCGCTGGTCGGGCTGATCTGGACCGTGGCATGGATCGCGGCGGGCGTCTCGGGGCTCGTGCCGGGTGCGCATGGTGTGGCGACCGCGCTGTTGATCTCGACGTACGCGCTCTTCGGTATCGGTGAGTCGATGCTGTCGCCGACGATGGCCCCGCTGGTGGCGGACCTGGCTCCGGCGCGGCTGGTCGGTCAGTACAACTCGGCCTTCGCCCTGGTGAAGCAGCTGGCGCTGGCGGTGGGCCCCGCGGTGGGCGGTCTGATGGCCGGTGGCGGGATGTACGTCGCGTACATCGCGATGCTGATCGTCTGCTCGCTCGGCATCAGCGCGCTGGCGCTGCGGATGGGCCGCCGGTTGACCCCGGAGCAGGAGACCCCGCTGCGAGCGTCCGCTGCGCGTACCGGGACTGCGGAGAAGGCCGTGGTTGTCGAGGAGACCGATCGGATGCCCGTCTCTGTGTGATGCCTCCCCCAGGCACACGGTCTCACTGCATAAATTCGCTGCACATATATACGAGAGAGCGGCTGTGGCCCGGAAACGTTTCCGGGCCACAGCCGCTCTCGTCATGTGTGACCCGCGGGGAGGGCGAATTCGCACCAGACGGCCTTGCCGCCGCCCGGTGTGCGCCGTGAGCCCCAGGACGAGGCGATGGTCGCGATGATCGAGATGCCGCGCCCCGCCTCGTCGGCGGGCTCGGCGCGACGGCGGCGGGGCAGGTGGTCGTCCCCGTCGGTGACCTCGATGATCAGCCGGCGGTCCGTGCGGCGCAGCCGCAGCCGCATGGGCGGTGTGCCGTGCTGGAGGGAATTGGCCACGAGCTCGCTGGCGGCCAGGACGCCCAGGTCGCGCAGCTCGGTCGGGAAGCGCCAGCTGACCAGGACGCCCGAGGCGAAGGCACGCGCGCGTGGCGCCGCTTCGATGCCGCCGAGCAGTTCGAGGGCGGCGTTGTGGAACAGCTCGGCGTCGTGGCCGGTGCGGGCGGGGTGCTGGAGGACGAGCATGGCGACGTCGTCGTCGTGCTCGTCGGTCACGCCGAGGGCGCGCATCAGCCGGTCGCACATGACCTGGGGCGAGCCGGTGGCTCCGGAGAAGGCGCGCTCCAGGGCCTCGACGCCCTCGTAGATGTCCTCGTTGCGCCGCTCGACGAGGCCGTCCGTATAGAGGACGGCGCTGGAGCCGGGGCCGAGGGGCATGGTGCCGGAGGTGTGCACCCAGCCGCCGGTGCCGAGCGGTGGGCCGGTGGGCTCGGCCGCGCGGCGGACCGTGCCGTCGGGGTCGCGCACGAGGATGGGCAGGTGGCCCGCCGAGGCGTAGACGAGGCGGCCCTCGTTGGGGTCGTGGACGGCGTAGACGCAGGTGGCGATCTGTGTCGCGTCGATCTCGGTGGCGAGGCCGTCGAGGAGCTGGAGAACCTCGTGCGGCGGCAGGTCGAGACGGGCATAGGCCCGGACGGCCGTGCGGAGCTGGCCCATGACGGCCGCGGCGCGCACTCCGCGGCCCATGACGTCGCCGATGACGAGTGCCGTACGGCCGGCGCCGAGGGTGATGACGTCGTACCAGTCGCCGCCGACGGCGGTGTCCTTGCCGCCGGGCTGATACGTCGCGGCGACGCGCAGGTCGTCGGGCTGTTCGAGCTCCTGCGGGAGGAGGCTCCGCTGGAGTGTTACCGCGGCTTCGCGCTGGCGGCGCTCGCTCGCGCGCAGCCGCTCGGCGGCCTCGACCTGGTCGGTGACGTCGGCGGCGAAGACGAGCACGCCCGGCTGGGTGGCGTCGTGGGGGCCGACCTCGATCGGGGAGCAGGTGAAGGTGTAGTACCCGTGGCGGGTGTCGGTCTCGGCGCCCGTCGGCGTGTCGGGGCCGGTGGTCCGCGCGTCGGCCGTGACGCGGCGGGACTTGACCGTGCGGGGCCTGCCGCTGCGCAGGACCTGGTCCATGAGGGGGAGCAGGCCGAGCTCGGTGAGCTCCGGGAGGGCCTCGCGGGCGGGAGCGCCGGGGGTGCGCGGGCCGAAGAGGGCGGCGTAGGCGTCGTTGACGTAGGCGACGCGGTGGTCGGGGCCGTAGACGACGACGGCGAGTGCCGGCACCTGGCCGAGGATGTCGTGGACGGAGAGGCCCGCGAGGCTGGGGACGGGATCGTCGGGGCCGGGCGGGGCGGACGGCGTGGTCTCGGCGCGGGCGGCGGGCACGGAGCCGGCGGTCGCGGGCGTGGGCTGGGGTGCGGCGGCCCGGTCGGCGCGCTCCATGCGTTCGGCGCGTGCGGCGGCTCGGCGCTGCGTTCCTGGGAGTCGGGCGCTCCAGCGGGTGAAGTTCACAGAGGGTTACCTCGCGGAGTCGTTCCGGGCCAGCTCGGCGACGTGTCCTGGCTGAGCCGCGCGCCCGGCGCGGGGCCGCGGTTGGCGGTACGGGGGCCTGTCCCCGGGGGAATGCTGCAAACGTCCGGATCCTCGTCGTCGTTACTCTTCGCAGATACGAGCCCACCCATGGTCACACGACCAGTGTGGCCGACGGGACTGACATTCGTCAGACGTCGGCCCCCTGTCGGGGAGTTCCCGGCTCCGCCACGGGGCCGGGACCTGCCTCAACTCGCTTCGGGGTGGCGGCCGGTGTCCGCGGCGAGTTCGAACTCGGCGCGCGGGTTCTCCAGCGAGCCGAGCGAGACGATCTCACGTTTGAACAGCCCTGTGAGGGTCCATTCGGCGAGGACGCGCGCCTTTCTGTTGAAAGTGGGGATCCGGCTGAGGTGGTAGGCGCGGTGCATGAACCAGGCGGGGTAGCCCTTGAGCTTCTTTCCGTAGACCTGTGCGACGCCCTTGTGCAGGCCGAGCGAGGCGACGGAGCCGACGTACTTGTGGGCGTAGTCCTTGAGCGGTTCGCCGCGCAGTGAGGCGAGGACGTTCCGGGCGAGGACCTTGGACTGGCGGACGGCGTGCTGGGCGTTGGGGGCGCACTCCTTGCCGGGCTCCTCGGCCGTGACGTCCGGGACGGCCGCCGCGTCGCCCGCGGCCCACGCGTGTTCGACGCCCGCCACGGTGAGGGCCGCGGTGCACTTGAGACGGCCGCGTTCGTCGATCGGGAGGTCGG
This sequence comes from Streptomyces blastmyceticus, assembly GCF_039521185.1. Taxonomy (NCBI): domain Bacteria; kingdom Bacillati; phylum Actinomycetota; class Actinomycetes; order Kitasatosporales; family Streptomycetaceae; genus Streptomyces; species Streptomyces blastmyceticus. The sequence goes on from NZ_BAAABW010000016.1 coordinate 4,975, forward strand.
TGGCGGCGAGGATCGGGTGCGGCTTGACGCCGGCGGTCCACACGAGCGTGCGGGTGGGGAAGCGGGAGCCGTCGCTGAGGACGGCGATCCGGTCCGCGCAGGAGTCCAGACGGGTGTCGAGCCGTACGTCGATGTTGCGGCCGCGCAGCTCGCGGAGCGCGTAGCGGCCCATCTCCTCGCCGACCTCGGGGAGGATGCGGCCGGACGCCTCGACGAGGACGAACTTCAGGTCGTCGGGCCGCACGTTGTGGTAGTAGCGGGCGGCGTAGCGGGCCATGTCCTCCAGCTCGGCGAGCGCTTCGACGCCCGCGTAGCCGCCGCCGACGAAGACGAAGGTGAGGGCGGCGTCGCGGACGTCGGGGTCACGGGTGGAGGAGGCGATGTCCATCTGTTCGAGCACGTGGTTGCGCAGGCCGATGGCCTCCTCGACCGTCTTGAAGCCGATGCCGTGCTCGGCCAGGCCCGGCACCGGCAAGGTGCGGGAGATGGAGCCGGGCGCGAGGATCAGCTCGTCGTAGTGCACCTCGATGGCGCCGGTGCCGTCCTCGCGGGTGGCGAGGGTGCTGATGGTCGCGGTCCGCTTGGCGTGGTCGATGGAGGTGGCCTCGCCGATGACGACCTGGCACTTGGGCAGCGTGCGGCGCAGCGGGACGACGACGTGGCGGGGCGAGATGGAGCCGGCCGCGGCCTCGGGGAGGAAGGGCTGGTAGGTCATGTACGGCTCGGGGTCGATCACGATGACGTGGGCCTCGCCCCGCTTGAGCTTTCGCTGGAGCCGGAGAGCGGTGTACATCCCGACGTAGCCGCCGCCGACGATCAGAATGCGCGCCGGTTCCTTCACCAGGGCCCCTCCTCGCGATGTCGCCCGGCCCGAGGGGGTCCGCGGCCGGGGTGCCGGGTCGCCCGGCCGGGCACAGCTTCTTCCCATGACGCACCGCCGACGGGCGTTTGTCCACAGGCCCTGCGAAATGTATGACCGGCCGCGGAGCTGATCCCTCCATGGCCTGGGCCTGGGTTCGAGGAACAAATGAGCAGGTCAGCCCCGATGTCATGGGGTTGTGGGGTGGTGCGGAAACGGGGCGGGTGAGGCTCGTACTCCAATCGGGGACGGCCTGTGCGGAACTACCCCTTCTTTCTTGACCTGGGCTCAACTATGTTCGTACTTCGTCGGGGTGTCAGAGACGTGCTCCGACAGTCAGGGCGGGGAGTCTCCGGGGGGAGACGTCATAACCGGGGGATCACATATGCACATTCAGGGCTCTCATTGGTCGACCGCTGTCGCGTCCGCCGACGCCAACGGCGGCCGGAGCACTCCGTTGCGCGTGGACGCTCAGCGCAACCTCGAACATGTCCTGCGGGCGGCTCGCGAGGTCTTCGGCGAGCTGGGGTACGGGGCGCCGATGGAGGACGTGGCGCGCCGGGCCCGGGTGGGTGTCGGGACGGTGTACCGCCGCTTCCCGAGCAAGGACGTACTGGTGCGGCGGATAGCCGAGGAGGAGACGGCTCGGCTGACCGAGCAGGCGCGTACGGCGCTGGGCCAGGAGGACGAGCCGTGGTCGGCTCTCTCCCGGTTCCTGCGCACGTCGGTGGCCTCGGGCGCGGGGCGGCTGCTGCCGCCGCAGGTGCTGCGCGTCGGCGTCGACGTGGAGGCCGAGGAGCAGATCGAGGCCCGGGTGCCGCAGCAGCGGCAGCCGGGGGTCACCGGGGGCCAGCTGCATGAACTGCGGCTGGTCGAGCAGCGGTCGGCTCCGGTCGCCGAGCGCGAGGACTCCGGCGCAGCGGCACTGCTGGAGGTCGTCGGGCGGCTGGTGGACCGCGCACGGGCGGCGGGTCAGCTGCGCGCCGATGTGACGGTCGCCGATGTGCTGCTGGTGATAGCGACGGCCGCGCCCTCGCTGCCGGACGCGGTGCAGCAGGCGGCCGCCTCCTCGCGGCTGCTGGACATCCTCCTCGAGGGGCTGCGGTCCCGGCCGTCGGAGTAGTCACCCGCGAAGCCTTCGGGCGAGCGTTTCTGTGACGGGCGCGCCCAAGTCGCCTTGGGCGCGTTCGGGAAATCCTTCCCCGTTCGGGTGGCCGCCAGTGCTCCGCATGCCCTGGGACGCCCCGGACGAGTGGTTGATGCGCATGCCGGGGTGGTGACGGCCGACACTGTGCCACGCTTCTACGGTGTTCGGGTGCGCTGGCGTGTACAGGGGCCGCCGCTATGGGCGTTGACGGCCGGGATGAACGACGCGGGAGTGAGGAAGCAGGCTCACCGCCCTCTCGCCGGATGTCCGGGCGCGGCTCCCCCGACGGTCCGAGCGTGCCTCAGCAGCGGGAGGGGGACCGGGCCACCCGTAAGGGCGCGGGAGCCGAGGCGTGGCCGGCCGGCGCATGGCCGGCCGACCGGCAGTCGGACAACCCACAGCTCGGTGACGGGCCGTCGGGTGAGCTTCCCGCGCGGTCCGGCGAGCTCAGTCGGAGCGATCCCTGGCCGATCGGGACGCGGTCGGCGGATTCCTCGTCGGCGGATTCCTCGTCGGTGGATCACCGGTCGAGTGAAACGCTGAGTGAAACGTCGGGTGAAACGCGGCCCGTCGGTTCACGGTCGGCCGACTCGACGCCGCAGGATTCGCGGTCCGGCGCGCGGCCCGGCCGTGCGCGCCCCTCGCACGCGCGGCGGTCGTCGCGTGCGCGCTCGTCCGGCACACCGTCGGGCGACGGTGCGGCCTCAGGCATGCGGCCTGCCGACGTACCCGTCTCCGACGCGCCTCTCGACGAGCCGATCGTCGACGTACCACCGTCCGACATCGAGCTCGTCGCCCGGATGCGGTCCGGTGAGAGCGTGGCGTACGAGGAGTTGTACCGCCGGCACGCGGCCGCGGTGCGGCGGTACGCGCGCAGTTGCTGCCGGGACGACCACACCGCGGAGGATCTCACCAATGAGGTCTTCGCGAACGCCCTGCAGGCAGTGCGGGGCGGCGCGGGGCCCAACGCGGCGGTGCGGGCGTATCTGCTGACGACAGTGCGGCGGGTCGCGGCGGCGTGGGCGAAGACCACGCGCCGGGAGCAGCTGATCGAGGACTTCGCGGTCTTCGCCGCGTCGGCGGCGCGCGCGTCCTTGGCCTCGGACGACGACACGCTCGACCTGGGCGCGGACGTGCTGGCGATGCGGGAGGCCGAGCAGTCGCTGGCCGTGCAGGCGTTCCGCAGCCTGCCGGAGCGATGGCAGACGGTGCTGTGGCACACCACGATCGAGGACGAGACGCCCAGCGAGGTCGCGCCGCTGCTGGGTCTGACGGCCAACGCCACGGCGGTGCTGGCGCACCGGGCGCGCGAGGGGCTGAAGCAGGCGTATCTGCAGGCCCATGTGAGTACGTCGCTCACGTCCGGTGGGGCGTGTGCGCGCTATGCCGACCGACTCGGCGCGTACGCGCGGGGCGGGCTGCGGATGCGGGCCGAGCGGGGGCTGCGCAAGCATCTGGAGGACTGCGCCCGGTGCCGTACGGCGGCGCTGGAGGTCGCCGACGTCAACACCCGGCTGCGGGCGCTGCTTCCGGTGGCGGTGATCGGGTGGCTGGCCGCCGGGTTCTCGGTCAAGGTGGCCGCGGGCCTGGCCGCGGGGGCGGCCGGTGCCGGTACGGCGGCGGGCGCGGGGGTGGCGGCGGCCGCGAGCGGGGGCACGGCCGGCTCCGGTGCGGGCGGGGGCGCGGGCGGCGCCGCGGCGAGTGAGGGGCTGGGGGCGCCGGCGAAGATCGGGATCGCGGCGGGCGCGGTGGTCGCGGCCGGTGCCGTCACCGCGTACGCCCTGATGGGCGGCTCCCCCGCGCGTCACCACGCGCCGCGGGCCAAGGCTCCGGCCGGGCCGGTGGCGACCGCTCCGGCGAACGGGCCGACGCCGTCGCCGGAGCCCGTACGGAAGGCGGCGCCCGCCGCCCCGGTCCCCGTGGCTCCGCCGCAGCAGACGACCTTGCAGCCTGCGCCGGAGGCGGTGGCCACTCCCCCGTCGCCCCGGCCGACCCCGCCTCCCGCGCCCCGTCCGACGCCCTCGGTGCCGCGGCCGCCCGCGCCGCCCCCGGAGCCCACGCCCCCGGTGTCGGCCCCGCCCGTGACCGTCTATCAGCTCAACGAGCTGACGTACGGCGGTGTGGGGGACGGCACGAAGCCGGAGGTGCGGCTGTACGAGAGCAACTGGCTGTGGCAGCGGTACGGGCTGCGGATCGGTGGTGAGGCGTACGGCGACGGTGTGAGCATGCGCGCGGCGTCGTCGGTGACCGTCGAGCTGAACCGGTCCTGCACGGCGTACGACGCGGTGGTGGGGGTCGACGACCTGACGTTCGGCTTCGGAGCGGCGCGGTTCTCCGTCTACGGGGACGGCACGCGGCTGTGGGAGTCGGATGTGGTGCGGGCGGGTGAGGGGGCGGTGCCTGTGCATGTGCCGCTGTCCGGATATCGGACGGTTCGGCTGGTCGTCTCGCCGGTGAGCGTCATGGATTCGATGACGGTGGCGGACTGGGCCCGGGCGCGGATCAGCTGCGGCTAGGTGGTGGGGGTTTTCCCCTACCCGCCCCTTCCCGCAACTGGGGCGCGTGCCCCAGACCCCCGGCCGCGGGTCCGTTGCGCCTGCGGCGGAGCGCCCTCCGGGCGCGTCCTCAACCTCCCCCAGCTACCGCTGGGAGGTGCCCCCACGGGCTGAACTGCCCGCCCCTCACAAGCTCCCCCTCGGTTCCATTCCTCCCGCAACCGCGCGTTGGCGGGGTGGTGAGGCGCCCGTCCAGCATGTGCCGCGGCGGGCGAGGAGGCGGCGGAGCCAGACCTCGGTGGAGACGAGTTCCGCGAGGCCGTCGAGCGGCAGGGCCCGGCCGTCCGCCGCCGCGTGGAGGGCGGACCGTACGACCCTGGCCTCGACCAGGCCCGCGTCCGCCAGCAGGGGCGCGTCGAAGAGTTCCAGCAGCTGTCCCACGGACGCGCGGAGGCCGGCGCGTACGGCTGCCGCGTGCGAGGCGTGCGAGGTGGCGCCCCAGCCCGGGGGGAGTTCGCGGACACCGGAGCCCGCCAGGACGGCGCGCAGCACGGATGCGCGCGCCCCCGGTTGCACACGGAGCGCTTCGGGGAGCGCGCGGCAGGCTCGTACGACCTGGTTGTCGAGAAAGGGGGCGTGGAGGCGCTGGCTGCGGACCTCGGCGGCCTGTTCGAAGATGCGGTGGTCCGCCGCGTGGCGGGCGAGTGCCGCGGCGGCGCGCCGTTCCCCGGGCCGCTGGAGGAGGCCCCGGGGGCGGACGGCCGCGGCCTGGAGGCGAACCGATACTTCGGCGAGCGCCTCGCCAGTGAGCCAGCGCGCGGCGGGGCCGGGTCTGCACCAGGTGAGGGCGGCGAGCGAGGCGTCCACGGCCCCGCCGGGACCGGGCGGCCCGGCCGCGTCCACAGGGTCGTCCAGGACCGGGAAGTCGAGCGCCAGGAGCTGTCCGGCGGCGGCCTCCAGGCCCTCCCGGTAGGACGTACGGGCCAGGCGGCGCGCCGCGCGGTAGACCGTGAAGGGGACGAACAGGGACTGCGTGGTCGGTCCGTCGGCGCGCGCGAGCGCCGATACGGGGCGCAGCAGGTGGCGGCGCCGACGGTCCATCAACAGGTCGGCGAGCCGGGCGGGATGGGCGTCCAGGACCTGCCGGGCGCCGTGTCCGACGAGGTGGTCGGCGCTGCCCGCGGACAGCCGGCGGCGGTGCCGTTCGGCGGTGACGAGGGAGGGCCCGGGTTCGTCGGTGAGCGGGCCGCCGGCCAGGTCGGCGTACGGGAGGGCCTCCTCGCCCGCGGCGACGACCACGTGGCGCAGCCGGGGGTCGGCGGCGATGGCGCGGGCCCGGTCGAGTTCGGCCTCGCGGGTCCGGCTGCCGTCCGCGGCGAGGTCGTTGAAGGTGACGGCGAGGAGCCGTTCGCCCGCGCCGTTGCCGCTCCCGGCGTGCATGCCGGCCACTCCGGGGAGCCCTGCGGCGAGGAGCGCGAGGGTGGCGGAGGCGCTGCCTCCGGAGAGGTCGGCGCCGATGCCGGGCGCCGGTCCGCCGCGTGCGGCGCGGCGCTGCGCGGGCCCCATGCCGGGTACGGGGCCGGGGTCGAGGTGGCCGCCCTCCGGCGCATGGCGGGGGGCCGCGAGGCGGGCCCGTACGGCGTCGACCAGGGCGTCCCTTATGCCCTCGACGGCCTCCTCCGGGGCGAGTTGGGGCGCGGCGACGGCGAGCGAGGCGGTCGGTTCGTAGCCCGCGATCTCGCGCGCGCCGTCGCGCAGTACGAGCGCGTGGCCGGGCGGCACGCGCCGTACGCCCATGTAGGGCGTGCCGTCGCCGAGTGCCTCCGGGGAGTCGGGGCAGGCGAGCAGGGCGGCGAGGTGGCCGACGTCGAGCTGGGCCTCGATGAGGTCGGCCAGCGGCAGCGCGGCGGTGGCGTAGGCGGTGCCCCCGGCCCAGGCCGTGTGGAAGACGGGCCGGGCGCCGGCCAGGTCGCCCGCGACGGTGAGGCGGCGTCCCACCTGGGCGACGGCCGTATAGCTGCCGGGCCAGGCCGTGAGGTGGCGCAGGGCGCCGCCGCGGGCCGCGACCAGCCCGGCCCCCAGCTCGCCGTCGGTGGCGCCGCAGCGACCGAACACGGCGAGCCGGGTGACCGCGTCGGCCTGGACGACGCGGACCTCGTCCGGGCGCCAGTCGCCGACGGCCCACAGGGGCGCGGGGTCGCCCCACAGGAGCTGGGCGCCGACCGGGTGGACGGTGGGGCCGTCGAGGCGCTCGGGGCCGCTGTCGTCGTGGCGCGGCGCGGCGCGTGGACCGGTCCCTGAGGCGGTGCTGCTCCACCCCACCAACCAGCGCATCGCGCCTCCACAGGCTGTGGACAACCAACGGATTCCGTCATCGTGCACAGCGGACCGACGGTGACGACAACGAAGAACGCGACACACCGGTCACGCCCTCGGGCCTCAACTCGGCTTGCGGCAGCGCGAGGTGTCGGACCGTCATGCCCATTGCAGGGGCCATGCTGTCACGACTGGGGGCGGAGGAACCCGACGTGTACGCGCGTGGCGCGTTGCGGGGAGATGACGGCTCCGCGTCCCGGGGCGCCGGGCGGCGAGAACCGGCCAATCTCCGGGGCGGCCACGCGGCGGGGCGCACTCGCGCAGTGCTTCGAGTCGCAAGTGCCGGTCGTCCGGCAGGCGTCCATGGGCGTCCCGGCTGGACATGTGCATGTCCGGGAGGCGGCTGACCGCCCCCCGGACCGCTCCGCCGCCCGCGGGGAATGAGGCGGCGGCTCCCCCAGCCCACTGGATCCAGTGCAGCGGGCCAACCCACGCGCCTTCCATGGAAGCGCTCTTGGGATGGCGTGGACAGAGCGCACGGCGGGCGCACAGCCCCACACAACCGGAGCACGTGCCCCTCGGTGCACGCGCGCACGGACCAGAATCCCGCCATCCGGGACAGCACCTCTTAACGGTCGGGATGCGGGGAACTACGCTGGGTTTACGAATGCCTCGTGCCTATGCCGGGGCGGGCGTCGCTGTTGCCGAGGGGTGCGCATGTCCAGGGAGCCACGCGGGCCGAACGAGAAGCTCGGCACTGTCCTCGTCCTCGCCGGAATCAGCAACGCCGGTCTCGCGCGCCGGGTCAACGACCTCGGTGCGCAGCGCGGATTGACGCTTCGCTACGACAAGACCTCCGTGGCCCGCTGGGTCTCCAAGGGCATGGTCCCGCAGGGTGCGGCCCCCCATCTGATCGCCGCGGCGATCGCCGGGAAGCTCGGCCGGCCGGTGCCGCTGCACGAGATCGGCCTCGCGGACGCCGACCCCGCGCCCGAGGTGGGGCTCTCCTTTCCGCGCGATGTCGGCCAGGCGGTGCGCTCCGCGACGGAGTTGTACCGGCTGGATCTCGCCGGTCGCCGCGGGGGCGGCGGCATCTGGCAGAGCCTGGCCGGATCCTTCTCCGTCAGCGCCTATGCCACGCCCGCGTCACGATGGCTGATAACCCCCGCCGACGGCTCGGTCGCCCGCGAGGCCCACCAGGCCGCCCGGGAGAGCGAGAACGGCGGCCCCGAGGGCGGCCCGGTGCAGCGGGTCGGCCACAGCGACGTGACCAAGCTGCGGGAGGCGGCGGACGACGCCCGGCGCTGGGACTCCAAATACGGCGGGGGCGACTGGCGTTCGTCGATGGTGCCCGAGTGCCTGCGGGTCGACGCGGCGCCGCTGCTGCTCGGTTCGTACACCGACGAGGTGGGCCGCTCGCTGTTCGGCGCCACGGCCGAACTGACCCGGCTCGCCGGGTGGATGGCCTTCGACACCGGTCAGCAGGAGGCCGCGCAGCGCTACTACATCCAGGCGCTGCGGCTGGCCCGCGCGGCCGCCGACGTGCCGCTGGGCGGCTATGTGCTGGCCTCGATGAGCCTCCAGGCGACCTACCGCGGCTTCGCCGACGAGGGCGTGGACCTCGCGCAGGCCGCGCTGGAGCGCAACCGCGGGCTGGCCACCGCCCGCACGATGAGCTTCTTCCGGCTCGTCGAGGCGCGGGCGCAGGCGAAGGCGGGCGACGCACCGGCCTGCGGCGCGGCGCTCAAGGCCGCCGAGGGATGGCTGGAGCGGGCGCGCACGGGCGATCCCGACCCCTCCTGGCTGGACTTCTACACCCAGGAGCGGTTCGCGGCCGACGCCGCCGAGTGCTACCGCGACCTGCGCATGCCGCGGCAGGTGCAGCGCTTCACGGAGCAGGCGCTGTCGCGCCCGACGGAGGAGTTCGTACGGTCGCACGGGCTGCGGCTGGTGGTGTCGGCGGTCGCCGAGCTGGAGTCGGGCAATCTGGACGCGGCGTGCGCGGCCGGTACGCGCGCGGTGGAGGTCGCGGGCCGGATCTCCTCGGCGCGCACCACGGAGTACGTACGGGATCTGCTGCACCGCCTGGAGCCGTACGGGGACGAGCCGCGGGTGGTCGAGCTCCGGGAGCGGGCCCGGCCGTTATTGGTGGCGCACGGGTGAGGTCCGGCGGGGTGCGCGCGGCCGCGGGCGGCTCCGGTGGCGTACGGCCGAGGTCCGGCCCGGCGGCGTACGGCTGAGGTGATGCTGCGGCGTACGGCTGAGGCGGTGCGGCGGCTTCCTCCCTTTCCGCCCAACTCGGCCGGTTTTCCCCGCCCGTGATCATCTCGGCCCGGTCCCCCGGTTGACCTGGGTTTCGATCCGTTGTCAGTGGCGCAGGTCATGATGGGGGGTGTGGGTGAGGCGCCGAGGTCGCCGGGTGCTCGGTCGCGGGTGTCCGGTCGGCGCGGGGAGGTGACGTTGGTGAGGGCGTACGACTGCGATGTGCTGGTGGTCGGGGGCGGGATCGTGGGCCTGTCGACGGCGTATGCGATCACGCGCGCCGCACCGGGCACGCGCGTCATCGTGCTGGAGAAGGAGCCGGGGCCCGCGCTCCATCAGACCGGGCACAACAGCGGTGTGATCCACAGCGGGATCTACTACCGCCCGGGCTCGCTCAAGGCGCGGTTCGCGGTGCAGGGCGCGGCGGAGATGGTGAAGTTCTGCGCGGAGTACGACCTGCCGTGCGAGGTCACGGGCAAGCTGATCGTCGCCACGGAGCACGCGGAGCTGCCCCGACTGCACTCCCTGGCCCAGCGCGGCCGGGAGAACGGCATCCCGGTGCGGGAGCTGGGCCCCGCCCAGATCACGGAGCACGAGCCGCACGTACGGGGCCTCGGCGCCATCCACGTCGGCACGACGGGCATCTGCGACTACGGCGCGGTGGCCCGCCACCTGGCCGGTCTCGCGGAGGACGCCGGCGCGTCCGTGCGGTACGGCGCCCGGGTCGAGGTCATCGGGCGGCGCGGCCCCGCGATCGCGGTCCGTACGGCGCTGGGCGAGGTCCTGCGCGCCCGCGCCCTGGTCAACTGCGCCGGGCTGCACAGCGACGCGGTCGCCCGGCTGGCGGGCGACGACCCGGGCATGCGGATCATCCCCTTCCGCGGGGAGTACTGGGAGCTGGCCCCGGCCCGCGCGGAGCTGGTGCGCGGCCTCGTCTATCCGGTGCCGGACCCGGCGTTCCCCTTCCTCGGCGTCCACCTCACCCGGGGCATCGACGGCACCGTCCACCTCGGCCCCAACGCCGTTCCCGCCCTCGCGCGCGAGGGCTACGACCGCCGGGCCGTACGTCCCGGCGAGCTCGCCGGCACGGTCGCGTACCCCGGCTCCTGGCACCTGGCCCGCCGCCACTGGCGCTACGGCGCGGGCGAGGTCCGGCGCTCCCTCTCCAAGCGCGCCTTCACCGACGCCGTGCGCCGCCTCCTGCCGGACGTGACCCCGGACGACCTGATACCGGCCCCCGCGGGCGTACGGGCCCAGGCGATCCTGCGCGACGGCACGCTGGTGGACGACTTCCTCTTCGCGGAGTCGCCCGGAATGGTCCACGTCCTGAACGCACCGTCCCCGGCGGCGACGGCGTCCCTCCCGATCGGGAGGGAGGTGGCACGGAGGGTGTTGAGGGGGTTGGGTTGATCTTTCGGGGTGCGCGAATTCAGCCCGTCCGGCGTTTGAGGACGCTCCCGCAGGGAGCTCCCGCCGCAGGCGGCAACGGCGGGACAGCCGGGGGTCTGGGGCACGCGCCCCAGTTTCGGGAAGGGGCGGGGTGGGGGAAAAGGCCCGCCGCAGGCGCACGCCCCATACGTGCCACCGCCACCGCCACCGCGTACCCGTACCCCCAGGCCCGTAATTCGGGGCCCGGGACCACCCCGTGCCCCGCCCGTACTATGGAAGAACTGTGTCTGAGAACCTCTCCCCCACCCCAGCAACCGCCGCGGAGCGGACCTCGCGCGAGCCGAAGTTCCCGGCCGGACCCGCCGCGGACCCGGCCGGCTCCCACCACGAGCGCCGCATCCGCTCCTTCCAGCCGCGCCGCAGCCGCGTCACCACCGGCCAGGGCGAGTCGCTGCGCCGCCTGTGGCCGAAGTGGGGCCTGGACATCGACGGCCTGAGCCGCCTCGACCTGGGCGAGCTGTTCGGCGACCCGGAGCTGCCCGTCGTCCTGGAGATCGGCTTCGGCATGGGCGAGGCCACGGCGCAGATGGCGGCCGCCGACCCCGGCACCGGCATCCTGGCCTGTGACGTGCACACCCCGGGCCAGGGCAATCTGCTCGGTCTCGCCGAGCGGAACGGCCTGACGAACGTCCGCGTGGCCAACGGCGACGCGATCATCCTGCTCCGCGAGATGCTCGCCCCCGACTCCCTCGCGGGCCTGCGCGTCTATTTCCCGGACCCGTGGCCCAAGAAGCGCCACCACAAGCGCCGGCTGATCCAGCCGGAGTTCCTGGCGCTGGCGGCCACCCGGCTCGCGCCCGGTGCGGTGCTGCACTGCGCGACGGACTGGGAGCCGTACGCGGAGCAGATGCTGGAGGTGCTCTCCGCCGCCCCGGACTTCGAGAACACCCAGCCCGACGGCGGCTACGCACCGCGCCCCGAGTTCCGTCCGCTGACGCGGTTCGAGGGCCAGGGGCTCGACAAGGGGCACGTGGTGCACGACCTGATGTTCCGGCGGCGCGCGGCCTGATCCTCGGGCGGGCGTCATCCTCCGAAGGACGACGCCCGCCGGAAGGCATCCCGACGGTGACGTGTTTCATGGCCGAGGGCCGAGGCCGTGGTCGGAACCGTCGGTTACCCGCACCGGCCCTTGGTTAGGGTCATCGGGTGCATGACTCCCCGCCCCACCAGCAGCCGATCGCCGGGCCGGCGCCCGCCCACGGCCAGCAGCCGAGCTTCACCGCGATGCCTTCGCCGGAGGGCTGGCGGTACAAGCCGCGGCGCGCCCTGTGGGACAACAAGGCGGTACGCGCGGGTGCGCTGATCCTGCTGCTCGCCCTCAGCGGTCTGGTCATCCTCGCGCTCGTCCGCGAGCAGACCGGCACCGAGGGCTTCCTGGTGGGCCTCGGCCTCGCGGTACTGCCCGTGCCGCTGCTCGTCGCGGCGTTCCGGTGGATGGACCGGGTCGAGCCGAAGCCGTGGCGGAACCTCGTCTTCGCCTTCGCCTGGGGTGCCTGCGCGGCCACCCTGGTGGCGATCATGGCCAACGGCTACGCCACGAAGTGGCTGCTGACCACCGTCGACGTCACTCAGCGGGCCGACGCCGACAAGTGGGGTGCCACGTTCGTCGCGCCGGTGGTGGAGGAGAGCGCCAAGGCGGCCGCGGTGCTGCTACTGTTCCTCTTCCGCCGCCGCGACTTCAACGGCATCGTCGACGGCGTGGTGTTCGCCGGCATCACGGCCACCGGCTTCGCCTTCACCGAGAACATCCTCTACCTGGGCAACGCCTTCGCCTCCGACCAGAGCTTCGGCTACTCGGGGGTGCCCTCGACGACGGCCGCGACGTTCTTCGTCCGCGTGCTGATGTCGCCGTTCGCGCACCCGCTCTTCACGTCGATGACCGGCCTCGGCTTCGGCATCGCGGCGACCTTCGCCCCGCGCCGCCGCGTGGCCCGCGTCCTCGTACCGCTCGCCGCCCTGCTGACCGCGATGGTCCTGCACGGCTGCTGGAACGGCTCGGCGTCCCTGTCGCCCCTCGGCTTCTTCGCCGTCTACGCGCTCTTCATGGTGCCGGTCTTCGGCGTCCTAACCTGGCTGACGATCTGGTCCCGCCAGAACGAACTCCGCACGATCCGCACCCACCTCCCCGCGTACCAGGCCGCCGGCTGGCTCACTCCGCCCGAGCCGCTGGCCCTCTCCTCCATGCGCGCCCGAGGCATAGCCCGCGACCTGGCCCGCCGCACCGGCGGCCCCACAGCGGCCCGCACGGTCGCGGAGTACATCTCCTTCGCGACCTCCCTGGCCTTCCTCCGCCAGCGCGCCAACAACGGCACGGCGGACGCCGACTTCCCGGCGCGCGAGCAGGAGCTTCTCCACCACTTGTGGCAGCGAAAGCATGTGGCTCAGCCGGCGCTGGCCCAGGCGTCGGCGGCGGTACCGCGGCCGTTTGTTCCGGTACCGGTTCGTGGGTGGGCGCCGGGGCAGGGGTGGGGGCCTGGGGGCACTAACTAGCGGAGGAGGCTAGCCGCTCCCAGAGCACCGCGCCTCGTCTGTTTCTCCAGGATGTCCAGGGGCGGCAGGATCGCGCTACAAGATCAACCGGCGTGTCGGACCAACAGGGATTTCGGGATGCTCGACAAGATGGCGGGCTCTTGGGGTCCGCGGTGAGCGAAGTGGAGATCCTCGCGGGCGCGAGTGCACAGCACGAAGAAGCGAAGACGCGCGTCCACACTGGTCGGGTCCTCTGTGTACGCGTCCAGGTCCGGCACGAAGACGCTGTCGAACTCCAGGCCCTTCATGCTGGCCGCGCTCACGATTCGGATGGGGCGCACCGAGAAGTCGATGGCGTTCCGGTACTGATCATCGTGTGCATAGGCCTGGGTGTACTTGGCAAGCCCGAGGTGCGTGAGTCTGCTCTGGATGTCCCGCAGCAAATGGGTCGACCTGCAAATGATTCCGATACTTCGCTCCGGATGCGCGTTGAAGTACTGGGAAACACCCGTGAGGAGATACTCCATCGAGGGAACCTTCAGGACAGTGGGTGTACGACCGACGCGTGTCGGCAAGGCAATCTCATCCCCGGCCTCCTCGCGGAACTCGGACGCCAGCATCGCGATCTCCCGACTGTTCCGACGGTTCTCGCGCAGCACGAGTGGATCGGCCCGCGTGGCGAGGGCCCGGCATATCTCGGACACGGTGCTCTGATCGTCGCCGATCCGCTGGTTCTCGTCTGCGCACACGGTGACGTCGACGCCAAGGGTTCGACACAACCGGTAGAAGGCGACAGGCAGGTTCTGCCCCTCGTCGATCACCAGATGCGCGGTCGACCTGACCCCCTGCAGGATGCAGTCCCGCTGCATCTCGATCCAGTCGTAGAGCCAACCGTCCTCGTCGGTCTGTGGCGGATCGGTCCGGAAGCGCCGGCGCCAGAAATCCCTGATCCACCGGTGGTAAGTGGTGACGTTGAGAGCTTCCGTGAGGTCCGGCGCCATTTGAGCGAGGTACTGATGCAGCAGGTTGGAGCGCGTGAAGAGGGCGACGTCACGACCGACGGTCGCCAGAGCCCAGGCACGGTAGACGGCCATCACGGTCTTTCCGGCACCAGGTGTCCCGGTGATGACGTGTCGTCCGTGGAACGGAAGATCGATGACGGCCTGCTGCTCGATCTCGAGGTCCAGGAGGGAGGGGATCTTCATGTCAGATCGACAGCTCCGGCCGATTCCTCGAGCGCGGCCTGGACGACTCCCCGAAAGAATCCCGGGACCTCACCGTCACCGATCAACAGTGTTCTGTCCAGAAGGGAGTTGTCGATCTCGCAGCATGTCTCGGGAAGAAGCGTGCACGCATGGCAGGCAGCACGGTTGAGATTGGCCAGAGACCTACCCGTCGAGTCCGCGCACAGAGGGTCCTGCGAGCACCACTGCGCCGATTCGAGCAACCGGATCAAAGTCTCAACGAGATTCGGCGGTTGCCCCTGTCGGACGAGCCCGCCCAGCGTCCCTTCTGCATCCCCGGCGGCTGTGTAGATGAACACGCCGGCTTGAGGCGGAAGTTCGCTGCCAGGGTCGTGGCTCCGGGCGTAGACACGTTCCCGTAGCGAGGCTGCGTTGTACCCGCTGTCATATGACAGTTGGCGAATGAAGTGATGGGCCAGAGTGTGCAGCATCACGAATCGAGGGAGAAGCTCCGGACCTGATTTCCCTCTCAGACGGTCGACCTTGAAAGAGGCATCCAGGTTGCGCTCGATCCGTCGCGTCCAGTCGCGCACCGACGGGAGCTTCTCCCAGGTGCTCACGCGTTCCTCGTCGACAGCGATGAAGATTCCTTCACCGTAGGTCTCCACGGCAGGCAACCATTGGGCCCGGGTCTGCGTGTTGACCGAAACGACGCGTCCGCCCTCGTCTCCTTCGCCGTCGTCGGAGCTGGGTTCGTACCGTGAGAATCCTTGGAGCGCACGCACCTCGCGCACCCGGTCAGCGACGACGACGGCGGAGATGCCTACAGCCAGCTCCTGCATGGACTCAGGATCGTCGTGGCCGATCCCGAGGTGGGTGCGACGCACGGAGAATGTCTTCGAGTTGGCGACGGATTCCGGGGCAGAAAAAGCCGCCCATTCGGCGATACTGAGATCATCATCCGAACCGGCCGGCAACGGAGTCGACGAAGTCTCGTCGACATGATGCCGTCGCAATGTTTCCACGAATTCCTCTGAAACCTCGCACTCGTTGGCAATAAATTGCCCGAAGGCATCAGATATCGGACTACTCCCCGAAGCATTGAAGTCCGGCCACAGACGGTGATTGACGACTCTCTGCGCCAATTCGTCTTCCTCGGACAGGCCCGCAGGTGCGGGGATGTCGAGCGCAGAGTGCGTGATCGGGAAGTACACATTGGAAGCGCCGCGCTGTACCGCCTGGGGCGTTTCCTCGCAGGGATCCGCCTCATCGGTTTCGGGTTGCCAAGGGTGGGTTCCGGGGCACTGCAAGCCCGTTTGCTTGAGGATGTTCTTCTGGCTGATGCCTGCCAGAGTGCGACCGGCCCGGCAGACGGCACAGTAGACGAGCAGGGCTTCCAGCCCAGACGAATCAGGAGTGGCGACGAACCGAAGACGGCGAACCTGGCATTGGCGCTGATCATGCCCTGCACTCTTGGAGTGAGCCCATCTACGCCAGTCGATGTCGGCCATATGGCCTGCCCTGCACACCTGGATGAAACGCATTGGGGCCAGCTGCGGTTTTCCCGTACACCGCCCGCAGGTCGGCTGCTTGTCCCGCACCTCGAGGTCTGGGCGCCAGAGCTGCATTTCCCTGCACTGAGGGCAGAACAACCACTTGGGGAACCGTACGTACGAGGGCCCGGTGCGGGTAGCGTAGGCAGCCTTCCCGGAAGGGATGACGGGGGCCGAGCGGAAGCCCTCAACCCTCAATTTCTTTGCAAGTCGAGGCGACTCCACCTGTTCGGCATTCTTTGCCCAACTCCGAATATCGGCGGCTACGAACGACTCACCTCGGATGTCGATGATCCCGCCGACACCGAAGGGAACAATGGTCTGCGCCCTGCGGACTTTACGACGAATGTCTTTCATCGCCTTCATGCTCCTCTCACGGCGATGAGGCACTCCCGGTCGACGTTGCGCATCGACTGCGCTGTCTCCCACAGGCCACCTTGCTTGCCGAAGTCGGTGAGGAGCGATGTGTGCCCTCGCCCCTGAGGCTGGTAGTAAAGACGGCGGCCCTCGCCACGAGCGATCTCGGCCTCTTGCTTCCAGGTTTCGATCAGAGAGTCCAGCTGTTCGGCTGCGGCACCGGCCTCGTCAGGATCGGCTCGCCGCGCGTGGTCCACCACGAGGTCACGGATCCGTGCGACTTCGTCCGTGTGATTGAGGATGTCCCCGGCCTTGTTCTCCGCGGACAGGCCGATTCCATGTCGCACGAGGATGGTGAGCGCCGCGTGCAAGGCTCGGTTACGAGAGGGCATGGACCACGGTGTGACGCTGGTCGGTTCGACGTGCCGGTAGAGCGAGCGGTGGTAGACACCGAACGACTCGTAGTGGGACCGGTCACGTGGTTTGGTCGAGCGGAAGAGCGTGACGATCAGTCCCGGTACATGGCGCCGGCCGACGCGGCTGGTGGCCTGGATGTATTCGGATGTCGTCTTGGGCTGTCCGTTCATGAGCATGAGGCCGAGACGCGGAACGTCGACGCCCACGGAGAGCATGTTGGTCGTAGCGAGGAACGAGACGCTGTCGCGTTCCTTGAAGCTCTTGCCCAGACGCTCGAGGAGTCGTGGTTGAGCAGCGCGCGGAATGTTGCTGGTGAGCTCGACCACCGAGTCGTCGTTCAGCTTGCGCCGCCGATTGTCGTCTTTCGTCAGGTGCTCGAGACGTGCAGGGATGTCGTCCCTTGCGATCGTGACGGTTCGTCCGAGTTCCCGCAGGCTGTTGTGATAGGCGACCGCAGTCCAGTACGCGTCGCGGAGGGTGTCGTCGTCACAGATCTCGTTCGGGGCCTGCAACGCGGCGGCCCCTACGTGAACGGTCGATGTCGAGGCGGTGTGTCCCTGTGCCATGACACCTACGTACAGACGTCCAGGCTTGTCCTTGTCGGGCGAGGCGAAGTAGGAGTGACCGGCCTTGATCCCCGCCGGGGGGAAGAGCTGCGCGGGACGACCGTAGAGGCTGCGGATCTGATCCTCCGAGCGTCGGATCGTCGCTGTCGACGCGATGACCTTCGGCACGATACCGCCTCGGGCGCAGAGCTCGAGGATGGCCGACTCGTACAGACCGACCGTCGTCCCCAGTGGGCCGGCCAGCAGGTGCAGCTCGTCCTGGATGACCAGCGAGGGGGCGCGCCTGCCGTCTCTGCCGAAGAGGTTTCCGGCCTCCGGTTCCCACGCCAGTCGCGCGAACTTGTCCACGGTGCCGAGTACAAACGTCGGAGGCTCTTTGTAGATCTGCTCGTCCACGACGGACACCGGAAGCTGCTCGTGGAAGACGCAGGTGTCGCGCGGACAGAAGAACGAGGTGGTGACTCCGTCCGCCCGAATGCCGAAGTCCCGCTCCCGTCCCTGTCGTTCCGGGACAATCTCGGTGCCGCACCAGGGGCAGCGTTCCAGTAGAAAGCGATCATCCGGTGCGTTCATCTGTTTCAGGGCCCCGAGCTCGTCCTGCGCAGCGGAGATCCTGTTCGGCGTCGTGTCCCTGCCCACCCAGAGTCCGATGGAGATGGGCTCCTGCCCGAGGTCGTGGGGCAACGGCCCGTCGTGGCCCTTCCTGATGTATTCCAGGGCACAGATGGCCGTCGCCGTACGCTGAAACTGTTGCGTGGTGAGCAGACTCAGTGTGTATCGGCTCAGCACGGCCGTGCCGCCCCCGACTGCGCCGAACCGCAGCCGGCGCCAGAGAATCTCGAAGCAGGCGGTGAGGAGGTACGCCTCCGTCTTGCCTCCGCCCGTGGGGAACCAGATGAGGTCAACCGTCTTGCGGTCCTCGTGCTCAGGGTTCATCAGACCCTCGACCACGAGCAGGAAGTACGCGAGCTGGAACGGGTGCCACGCATGGTCGCCACTGGGCTCGGTCAGTTCGAGTACTTCGCTGTCCCTGCGGCGACGGCTGCCGGCCAGTTCCGGACGGCTGTGAAGCATTTGGAGCGCCATGGCCCGATTGGCCAGGCGGAACGCCTCGCGTGCCTTGGCTCCCGACGGCGTCGACGCGGTGAGTGCCTCCACCCCTGACACCATGCGGTCGAGCGCGCCCCTGATGCGCTCGAGGATGCGTTCGGCGGGTGCGGCGGCCCATTGCCGCAGGGACTCGGCCTCCGCCTGCTGAGTGTCGCACCACTTGCGATAGCCGAGGACGAAAGAGTGCAGCTCGGCCCGGAGGTCGTCCGTGGTGAGCCCGGTCTGGGAAAGATGAGCGAGGTTGAGCACCGGTAGGTCCTTGGGCCCGTCGGGTTTGATGTGCTCGACCACCTGCTGAGGCATGACCTCCGCTGTCACAGTGGTGACCTGGTCGGTTTCGTCGTCCCACTCGACGGCACACCCGTGTCCCACGGCCCTGGTCACGATATGCCGGTACTGGACGCGGAGTTCCTGCTCCTCCTCGTCTCGGCTGTTGAGACGGGTGCTCGGATACTCGAGGATCGTTCCGCCGAGTGTCTTCGCCTCCAGTTCGACCTGGAAGAGCATCAGATCGCGGTCCTTGTACGTGCTCTCCTCTTCGTCATGCGCGTTGGCCAACACGCACGTGACGAGATGTCCGGTGCCGAAGGGGCGCCACCGGACATGCAGACGACCGTGTCCGTCCAGAACAGAGATCGGGGTCGTCTGTTCCACAGCAACGGTCTTTTTTGTGGAGAGTCGCGGTTGCCTTCGCCAGCTGCGCCGCCCGCCGTCGCGATACGTCACGTAGCGGGAGGCCCCACATGTCACCTCGATGCAACGGGCGTTGGTGAAAAAGGAGAAGCCGAGAGAGGACGGAAGCCATGCATTCGCCTCGGCCACCGGATCGTCGGCGAAGCTGTCCTCTTCTCCGCTCCCGGCCGCCGTCTCGTTGAAATCCTGCTCGCCGTCTTCCTGCGAGTGCTCCAACAAGGAGGCGCCACGCGGATACAACGTGCCCATCAGGTAGCGCCGGTCAGGAGGGTCGACGAGAGTCTCGTCGGCGGCGACGGCCGGGCCCACCAACTGCTTACGAAGGTACTTCACGAAGTCGCCTCGGTGATCGGCGAGCCGTGATGCAGAGTCGTTCACTTGAGACGTCCCTCTCGAATCAGCCCGGCCACTCCCAAGTCTTTCAATATCCGACGGGTGCCGGGGCGACAGGCCACCCAGAGCTGGGCGCGAGCCCTGGTCCAGGCGACGTAGAGCGCGTCGAGGCGGCCCTCGAGGTGTTCGGGTTCGAGGTCGATCAGACAGACGACGTGGTTCTCGTGGCCCTTGAAGTCGAGGACGGACGACCAGGTGAGACGGTGCTTCGTGCGATCAGTCCCGACCACGTCGGCGAATCGCTCGATCTTCGTGGCTCGCTGGGACAAACGGGCCGAGCTCGATTCCCAGTCGCCGGAGGCGGACAGCAACGTGACGTCCCGCAGCGAGACACCTTCCTGCACGAGTTCGTTCACGTAGGCGTCGAGGGTGGAGGCCTCCTCAGATGCGTCGTGCACGTCGGCGAAACGGACCTGCTCACCCTCACCCGCGGAGGCGACGCCCAGGTCGGCGCCCGTGTAGAGGCGGACCTCGTCCACGATTTGCACGGTATTACGGCAATTGCGCCTCATAGGTCCGCACACCAAGCCCAGAGGGCGCAGATATTCCCAGGCGTCAGGATCATAGGCCTCCGGAGCCAGTACCTGGTTGTTCTGATCGAGCATGAAGATCCATCGGCCATCGCCGAGGCCACCCGAGACCAGCTTCTCCAGGGTGTCGAGACTCTCGATGGTCATCAGATCCTGGGCCTCGTCCACGATCAGTTGGTCGAAGGTTCGGTTCTGAACCTCGTCCAACCGGTCGAACGGCAGGACGGTGATCGCGTCGCTGGTGAGGACCCGGTCCATGTGGGCAGCCAGCGTGGTGCTCGCACAGGTGAACAGAACGCTGCCAGTAGCAGACTTGCGGCGAGCCGCCTCGGCGGCGAGGAACGTCTTACCCGTGCCTGCCCCACCGGTCCAGATGAGACGTGAGTTGGACTCCAGCTCGTCGAGTCTGTCGAGCTGCTCGTTCGTGAGCCGTTCGAAAGCGACATCGAGGTGAGTCAGCCGGGATTGCAGATTGGGTACGAGGTCGAAATCGGGGCGGATGGCCCCGAGCATCTTCCCCCGCAGGGTGGCTGACACGGGGGTTCGGGCCCACCAGTTCCGCGCCAGCCAGAAGCGAATGGCTCGTTCGATTCCCTGTGCCAGACCACGTCCACCGTCGTACGCGGTCGCGCCGAGGTACTGTTGCGGCTCGAACTCGGTCGTGCGTGGGATGTCGACGTCCGTGGTGATGACGAGGTATCCGCTGGGGATGCCCTGGTTCCTCAAGTCGCCGACCAGGGCCCCGATCTCCCGCTCGAACTCATGCATACCCCCACTGGCCTGCGCGAAGGGGCTCTCCTTCGGGCCCTCCTCGCGACCGGGCGGACCGTAGTACCACTTCCCGTCGCGTTGGTGGACCCGCCCCCCCTTGACCTCGATGAAGAGCAGGATGTCGGGCATGATGACAACGAAGTCGATCTCGCCGACACGCTTCTTGTGGTGCTGAGGGAGATGAACCGTGTGCAGAGCGACGCTCTGGTCATCAGGAATCGCCTTGAGCGCCGCGAACACGCTGCGCTCGGCCCGGCTCCTGGTGCTGCTCGAGATCTCGCTCGGAATGATGCGCATCAACTCTCCCCATGGTCACGCCAACACGTCTTCAAAATACCGAGTGATGGATCCTCAGGAGCATGGGCCCTGACGAGCCGGCGCTGGCAGCGACGGCCCTATGAATGATGGACTACAGGGGAACAGGGGCGGAGCGCGAGCGCGGGGGCGTGATGATCACGGAGCGGGGCGGTGCGCCCAGCAGGCGGATGAATGAAGCCGAACGGGATGTGCTCGTCGGTCTCATACGTCGATTCACAGCCGAAGGACTCGCACACCAGACGGCTCTGAGGCAGGTGACGAGGGCAGCGCGCCTCGACGCCGAGGGGGTCCAGGCCCTGTACGAAGCCGTGGCAGCGGCGGAGGCGGAAGAAGGAGACGTCGAAGAGGAACCGGACGTCACGCACAGTGCGACTCCCTACGACGGGGCCAGTTCCGACGAGGTTCT
Source organism: Streptomyces blastmyceticus (assembly GCF_039521185.1). Classification (NCBI taxonomy): domain Bacteria; kingdom Bacillati; phylum Actinomycetota; class Actinomycetes; order Kitasatosporales; family Streptomycetaceae; genus Streptomyces; species Streptomyces blastmyceticus. Next base: position 26,270 of record NZ_BAAABW010000016.1, read on the forward strand.
CGACGACTTGGACTCTCCCGATGAGGAAGAGGAAGGACCGGACCTCGAGTCGCTTCGAGGGACGGTGCGTGTCGACGACCTGGAAGCGGCTCGTCGTACTGCTCGGGACCTGCTCGAGGCCGATCGAAGGCGAGCGAACCCGCACGAGCGACTGCTGAGCGCCGAGGAGGAAGTGGGGCTCTGCCTCTTGTTCCGAGGAGCCAGACACCCATCGGAGTTGTTGCCCGATGGTTACCTGGCGACGCTTCCTCTAGACAGCGAGGCGTACCGGGCCTTTTCTGCAATGGTTATCCATAATCAGCGACTCGTGCACAAGATCCTGCACGCCTCAGGGAACCGATCGGGCAATCCCATGCACGAGGATCTCGCGCAGCACGGCATGATCGGGCTAATCCGCGCCGTGGAGAAGTTCGACGTTTCCTTGGGGTGCAAATTTTCCACCTATGCCACCTGGTGGATTCGGCAACGCATTACTCGAGCTGTGATCAACGAAGGGGCATCCATTCGGCTCCCGGTTCACGTCTGGACCGATGTGGAGAAGGTGCGGAAGAGGGAGCGAGCCTTTCTCGATCAGGGCAAAAGGCCGAATGTCGACGATCTTTCCCTGGCGTGTGGGCTAAGCCCCGCCAAGGTGATGGAGTGTCTACGACTGGGCCGTCGGGCGGTCCTGTCGCTCGAGCAACCCATCGGCGAGAACGCTACTCTCGGGGAAGTGGTTGTCGATGCATTTCGTCCGGTGCCGGGCCCGGAACAGGTGTTGTGGTCCGAATTTGAGCGCGAGGAAATATTCCAGCTGTTCGATGAGTGTGTATTCTCGGAGAGGATTCGGGATATTCTTCTGCTGCGATTCGGGTTCATCGATGACACATCCTGGACACTGGAAGAAATCGGCAAGCGGATCGGAGTGACGCGTGAACGCGTTCGGCAGATCGAGAAGCGAGCACTCAAGGATCTGAGAATCCAAATGGGACTGGATCCTGACGACCCTGAAGCGGAACGCCGTCGTACGAAGGCCGCTCGAAAGATCGCTCAGCAGGCCGCTCAGGGGACTGCGCTTCGCAGAGGCCCGGAGGGGCGAGAGGAAACGGAGGCCGGCCTGTCTCTGTCGAACGACAGCGTCGGCACACCGGAGACAGAGAGCAGTTCCGAAGAGAAAGAGGGAACGGTGGCCTCAAGGGAGACCGAGTTCGGTCGGTGGTTGGCCGAGCGGTTGCAGGAAAACGGGGTGGATGCAGTCGAGCTGGCACACAGCCTGGGAGCGACGCGAGCGCTCGTCGATGCCTGGCTCGACGGCCGTTCGGCGCCTCACCCGGACCTTTTGGTCAGGGTGCAGGAGGTCCTTGGAGTCGAGGAAGAAACCGGGCAGGTCTCCGTGGTTGGTCCGGCACGACAGGTCGAACCCGTGGAGACGTCAGTCGTGTGGTACCACCGCCCCGGACACGACGATGGTGGTCGGGAGTTCGGCAACGCGGCGGCCTTCGCCTTCCAGGCCGACTTGGAGGTCCTGGCCCGTGAGGCGACCCAGAACAGTCTGGACGAGCGCAACAAAAACAACGACCGCCCAGTCAGGGTTCGCTATACCCTGCACGAACTGACCGGCGACGCGCTGGCCCGGTTCCGTACGGCGATCCGTTGGCATGACCTCCACCCGCACTACCAGGCGGCCGCCGCGCAGGACCAGAAGGTCGGACGCGTCATCAGTGCCGGTCTGCGAGAGATGCTCGAGCGGGATCGGCTGGTCCTTCTTCGCGTCGACGACTACAACGCCAACGGGCTGACCGGCGACGACTACGAGGACGGTCGATTCGCTGCAGTGGTGCGGCGCCAACTCGAAAGTCGCAAGTCGGATGTGGCGGCCGGCGGTTCATACGGCCTCGGAAAGGCCACGCTTTGGGCGACCAGCCGTCTGGGGCTCGTCCTCATGAACTCCACCCTCTCCGAACCGCACGAGGGGCGCACCCGGCGACGGCTGATCGGACGGCTCGATCTTCCCTGGCGGGAGGTCGACGGCAGGAGATTCGCCGGCCCCGCTTGGCTGGGCCGACCGGATACCGAGGCGGACAATGCAGAGGTCGCACGCTCCTGGTGGGCTGACGAGGAGACGGTCGAGAGCCTGTATCTCACCCGCGAGGGCGATGATCCCGGCACTTCCTTCCTGATCGTCGGAGCACACGATGTTGCCAGCCTCGCCGAGGCCGGGCAGGGGGAAGAAGGGGACCTGGGCGACGATGAGGACAGTCTGGAGCGCATGCACCAGAGGTTGGTCCGTGCCCTCGGTCGCAACTTCTGGGCCGCGATGACCGTGGGCGGCGGCCGCGAGCCCCTGCTGGAGGCATCGGTGCGGACGTTGCGCAATGGCGTGGAGCACCTTGGGGAGGAGCGGGTCGAGCCACAAGTGCACCAGCCTGCGCGCTCACGTGCCCTTCAGGCCTTCTTGAGCGGCACCACGGTGGACCGGATCACCGAGGCAGGCCAAGTAGCGATCAGCACTGTGCCGTTGAAGGTTCCCGAGAGGGACGGTCTCGACGGAACAGCAGGCGAACACCAGGCGGTTCTCCTCGTCACCGAGGCCACGGACGCCGATGGCAGGATCAACCAGGTGACCGCGATGCGCGGCAATCGTATGACGGTCAAGACCAGCTGGGTGCCCGGACTCCCTGTGGGGACCAACCCGTTCCAAGCGGTCCTGCTCGTGGGCCGGGCAGCGGGCGACGGCGCGCCGTTCGCGGCTGAGGCCGAGGAGTTTCTACGATCCTCCGAGCCTCCGGAGCACAACAAGTGGGGTCAGACCGAGGAGTTGAGAATGCGCTATTCGCCGTCGGCCCATCGGCGGATTGCGGCGTTGACGTCGGAGACGAACAAGGCCGTGCACAAGCTTGTGGCGATCCCCAAGGAGAAGAAGCCCAGCGGCACGAGCAAGGTGAGCAACCGTCTCAAGATCTCGGGCAAGTCTGCCGCGAAGGTCAGAGGAACGGTGGGGCCTCCGAAACTGGACGATCTCGAGGCCGTGATCGACTCAACCGGTGCTTGGCAGATCACCGCCGAGGTCAAGGTGCCGCCTGCTGGAGAGCCCTGGCGCATGAGCCCCGTCGCCAAGCTGGAGGTTCGTTCCGGCCCTCGGCCAGTGGTCAAGTGGGCCGAGCTCGTCGCTGTCAGCAACTGTGAACTGACTGACGGCGTGCTGCGTTTCACGCCGGGGACCCGCCGTGCCGTATTTCGAGGCGTCACCGATGTGTCCACGCATCCGGTGCGGGCCGCATTGACGGGTCTTGTCGTCGAACTCCAGGAAAGCAAGGGAGGTGTCGCATGAGGGCCTACCCGTACCCTCGACTGACCGGCGCGGTGACGGCGCGAGTCACGGCCGTGCGGCTGCGCGGGCCCGGTGGCACCCGTGAGCAGCTGGACACCAAGGGATACTCGGTTGTCGAGCAGGTCGTGGCACTGGGTAGGGCCGAGCGCGACGATTGGCAGACTGCACGGCTCGCCCTGACGGCGACGCTGCCGACTCGTGAGATCGAAACGAAGGGCCACTGGTCCGACGTCGCGGTTGTCGCCGTTCTGACGGAGGGGGCCACCAACGCACGCACTGTAGCCCGATTGGAACCTGGCGTGGAGGGCGGCAGGGATTGGATCGGGGAGATCGAATTCGACCGGGACGACCACCTGGACCGCGCCTCCCTCGCTGTGCACGTGGTGGCCACAGTCGGGGGGATAGCGGGTCGGATCATCGCCTCCACCGACCAGGAATGGTTGATCGACATGACGGCCGAGGCCCCGCTCAGAGAGCGCCAGCTCGACGTCAGCACGGTCAGTTTCGCCCGCGGCACGGAGTGGCTCCGGAGTTTTCGGGACGCACCCTGGATCGTGGACACCGCGGGGCGGATGCCCACCGTCCGCCTGAACTCGGATTTCGAGGGTCTCGTCGAGCTTGTGGAGGGCCATGGCTCGAAGGTGGAGAGCGTGGTGGGCGAGATGCTGCTGGCCCAGATGTGTGCCGATGTGTGGACCGCGGTCTTCCACAGCGCTATCGGCGACCTCGAGATCGAGGATGACGGGACTCCGCTCTTCCCGCCCGACTGGCGAGGTGCGGTGCTCCGCGAGATGCTCCCGGACATCGTTCCCGGACGGTCGGTGGAGGACGCTCTCCGCGAGGTGCACATCCGACGCACCGGCGAAGGGAGCTGGATGGATCTTCAACCGCGCATCCAGTACGCAGCCGCCCGTCGCGCCGAGGTACCCAAAGCGTTGGCCGGCACTGTCCGCGACATCGAACGACTCAATCAGGAGACCCACGCGTGACTTCCCGCCCCGAGCACCTGCCGGAACGGCTTGCTCTGATCTCCGACGTGCAGGCTGCCGAGTACATCTCCACAGGCCTGCTCGAGGGACGCGAGGACGTCCCTTCCATCGCGCTGAACAAGGTTGCCGAGGCGCTGCCCGGCGACGATGCCCGGCTGCGACTGCACCGAGTGCGAGATCTGATCGACGACGCCATGACCAAATTCCGGGACGAGCGCCCCACGGCAGCGGACGCGTGGTTGGCGCCGCGTCTGCACGAAACCCTTCGGTTGACGCGCAGGGAAGCGGCCGAGAAGCAGCTCTGGACATATATGGCCCTCGGTGTGGCACCGGACTACGTCGTCTGGCGACACCTGTCCGAGCCGAAAGCGGACGGTTCGCGCAGACGCGTGGCCCGGGACAAGTTCGTCGGCGCGCACTACAAGCAAACGTTCGCCCGACTCTGGTGGGCGGCCGAGCTGTTCCGCGACGGCTCGGATTACCAACCCGTCGTCGTGGCCTGCGGGAACCAGGACATGCTCAACTCCGCCCTGCGGCTGGACATAGTCGACCATCGCCCAACCGCTCAAGCCCTCGTCGGACTCATGGAGAGAGGGACTGTGCGCACCGGTCGCGAGGTCAATGCGCTGGCCTCCGCGGTCAACGCGGCTGCAGCAACGCTGATGTACGACGACATCGCCCCGGACGTGGAGCGTGACGGGGAGCCTCTGCGTGAATGGGTCGCGGGGGCCGAATCAGCCCTCCCGTCCCTCAGGAACAACCTTCCCGAGGGCCCGGAGCAGGAGCGTGTCCCGGAGGAGGCAGTTCGAAGACTGATCGCCCACTTCGAGGAGCTGTTCGTGGACGCGTCGGTCAGGGGGCGGACTTCCGACGAGAACGAGTGACTTTATGTGAGTCCTTAGGGCACTGGCTCTGATCCCCGCAGCCGATGACGCGCAGTTCGTCTGTGGTGATCTCGGGGATAGTCGGCCAAGTGGTCGCAGCCGTCAACTCATCGTCCGAGGGGGTGTTCCCGCGCAGTGCCGTGCTGAGTACGTGCATGCCGAGCCGGGGTGGTACCGCGTTGCCCACTTGCTGCGCCTGGTCGTTTCCCGACCAGGGGAAGTTGTGCGGAAAGGTCTGGAGCACCCCGGACTCACAGATCTTGAATCGGTCGTACTTCTCGGCTTCGTAGTCCGCGATGCTCTTGTAAACCTTGTTCCGGGACACCTTTCCGGTGACAGTGAAGGCGGGCTCGGACGACAGGCGCTGCCCTCGGTTCTTCGGGTTGCCCCCGGAGCCGTAGTTCGAGACGACGAAGAACTTCGTCCTGCCCTCAGTCCGGAACCGGGCCACGTCCACGCGAGAGTCCTTCAGCTCGCTGGCCGCGTCCAGGGCCTCTGCCATGGAGAGCCAACGCTGCTTGGCCCCGGGAGTCGCGGAATCGGTCGGGAGCATATCCGCCTGAACGGCATTGCGTTTCCCCCGATGCAGGTCGAAGGGCATATGAGTCGCTTCGAGCGGTTTAATGGCCCCGTGTCCCGGACGCCGGGCGACGAGTACGGCACGTGTGCGCGTCTGCGGAACCCCGAACTGCTCGGTCTTCAACTCCCAGCATTCCGCTTCGTACTTGACGCCATTGAGTCGTCCTTCGCCACCGCGCAGAAGCTTGGCATAGACCTCCCAGAGGTCCAGGACCGCAGGCACCTGCTCCAAAACGATCACCTGGTACGGGTCGCGGCCCTCCGTCTCGATCGCCTTGAGGAGCCAGCGGAGGGGCTCCAGAACCAAAGCGGTGCGTGGGTCCACACCCTGAGCGTGCAGATCATTGTCGATCTTGGTTTCGTCCTCCCCTTCCACAAGACGGTGGATGAACCCCTTCACCGTGTCCAGCGCCCGCCGTCCCGCGCCGCTTCCCGCGACAGAGAAGGACTGGCAGGGTGGCCCTCCGGCGAGCACGTCGACCGATTTCGGGATCTCGTCGAAGCGGGTCTCGCGCATGACGCTCACGTCTGCGTGAATCGTCGGCAGTCCCGCCGCATAGCGCGTCTCGCACGCGTTCCGGTCCAACTCGATCCCGATGCTCTTGAAGCCCAGGAAATGCGCTGCCACGTCGAGTCCACCAGGACCCGCGAAGAGGTCCAAGATGCGGACACCGTCGAGATGGCGATCTTGTGTTTCTGGGCTGTTCATGGGGTTGAAGTGTAGCCGGCGACGGAGGGTGTGGACTTGGGCGCCTCGAGTGCGGCTCGGATCGCCAGCCCGAGCGCTCTGCCCACCGGCGGCGGTGAGGCGTGCCCGATCTGGCGATAGCGGGCTGTCTTCTTCCCGGCGAATCTCCAATCGGACGGGAAGCCCTGCAGGAGCGCGGCCTGGTCCGTCGTGATCTTGACCATCCCGTGACGTCCCGTCTCAGGGGCCCAGGCGAAGTCCGGGCCGGGAACGTCGTCGGCCACAGTTCCCCCATCGACTCCCATCCGGGCCCAGGCCTTCTTCGTCCCCGTCGGCCCGAGATCCGCGCCTCCCCGCCTGTCCGACCCACCCACCAGGGTCGGGGCCACGCTGAGCGCCTGGGCTGCCCACCGGTCGGCGTCCCGCCAACCACCCATGGCCATGGACCGGCGCAGAGCCCGACCGACGGACCGATGCTCGCGCACCGTCGGCTCCGGCGGACGGAACGCGTCGAAGTACTGCTTCCTGAGCGCGACGAGTACCCCTTGCTTCCGATCCTGTGGCACGCCGAAGTCGGCTGCGTTCAGGACGAACCACCGGAACCGGTAGCCGAGGTGATCCAGCTCCTTCCGTATGAGGGCGCGTATCGGCTCGAAGTCCGGCGCGCCCACCAGCTCCGGGACGTTCTCGATGATCAGAGCCCGGGGCTGGACGGCATGCGCCAGGTAGACGGTCGCCTCCAGCAGGCGCAGCTCGGCCTCGGTCTCGGTCCGCGCGACGGTCGCACTGGACTTCACGCGAGGTAGCCCGGCCGACAGCAGATCGACGTCGTAGATCTCTCGGTGCCGCGAAGGGGCGAATTCCAGCAGATCCGCTTCCAGAACCTGCCACGCCGGACGGTTCGTGCGCAGTGTGTCACAAGCCACAGGCTTCTTGTCCAGGAGCAGTACGGGGTCGAAGCCAGCGTGTTCCAGTCCCAAGGCCAGTCCCCCCGCCCCCGCACACACGTCGACGAATCGTAGTTCGCTCATCTGCCCCCGCCCTTCGTAAGTCGTTTCCGCCTGCTCGCCTTCTCCCGCTCGACAGCCGCGACCACCTGACGCATGACGGCGTCCGGTGACTCGTGTTCCCAGAAGCGCAGGACCGTCCAGCCCTCGGACAGCAGTTGTGCGTTCGTCTCCTGGTCCCGCTCGATGTTGCGATCGAGCTTCTGTCGCCACCATTCTGCGTTCGCCTTGGGGCTAGTGGCGTGCTCCGGGCAGCCGTGCCAGAAGCAGCCATCGATGAGAACGGCCAACCTGGCGCGCGTGAACGCGATGTCGATCTTCCGTCGGCGCATGCCCGGCACCGGATAGTGGATCCGGTAGCGGTATCCGGAGGCGTGGAGAAGCTGCCGCACCGCTCGTTCGGCGCCGGTGTCCCGGTTGGTCTGCCGGCTCATCCGGGCCGAGACGTCAGGGCTGGAGGGGGATGCAGCACGCATGATCCCAGTCTCCTATTTCCCGACGCCGTTTGTGTCCATGGCCATGGAGTCACGCAGAGTGGATACGCGGGTGCAGAAACGGGGGTATGTCCTCGTCTCATCCACTTGCGAAGGTGGGAGCGTCCAGGGCGAACACCCTGATCACATGGCCAGGATCATCTACCCCGTCGACAGGTAGGCACCTACACCCCGGGCTTCGGTAGCTGGCGACGCACAGCGAAGGTAGCGCCCGCCCATAGAGGGCACAAGCATGGACCGGCCCATCCATGAGACGGCATATGCCAAAAAGCCCCTCACCTGGGGAAGTGAGGGGCGACACGTCGAGACATTCATCAGGTCAGGTGATGAGCCCACCCGACTTGACGCTCGCGATCAGCGCCCGAAGTCTGACGTGGGTGATCCTCATGACGACATCGGGATCGTCGCTCTCACGCACGACGATGCCGCCCTCGTGTCGGGCAATCTCCACACAGCTTCCCTGCGATTCAGAGAACGAGGACTTCTGCCAGGCTATGAATGTGCTCATCGGGGGTCGCTCACAATTCCTTCGCGATTCGGTTGATGACATCTCGAGATTCGCCGACCTCTAGCGTTACTCGCTCGAGCGCGTCATACGTGGCCCGGTAATCGGCAAGTTGAGCATCCGTGTCCAGGAACACGGAGCCGTAGACGGAGTCCAGTTGAACGGTGTCGAGCTGCGGTACAACCCCGCCCGCGTAGAGCATGGTCTGGGCAGAGCCGATGAACTCCTCGCTGGCGAAGGCGATCACTCGCACCACAACCGTGGGCCACTCCGAGACTTCGAGCAAGTACCGCAGTTGATCACGGGCCACCCTCCGGCCTCCGTAGAGAACGTGGAGCGCGGCTTCGTGGATGATCGCCTCGAAGTGCGGCGGAGCTGGGCGTTCGAAGATCACCTTGCGCCTGAGCCGATGCTCGATCCTGGCGTCGAGCTCACCGGCGGGTAGTGCGGGGATGCTGCTGCCGAAGATGGTCCGCGCGTACTCCTCGGTCTGGAAGATTCCAGGGACGGTCAACGTCTGGAAGGCGCGGAGGTACCTCGCATGGTGCTCAAGTTCCGCGATATTCAGAAACCCGGCCGGCAGGACTCCCCGATAGGTTTCCCACCACCCCTTACCGCGCTCCTCAGCCATGGCGCAGAGGGCATCCACCAATTTCGTGTCGGTCGCGGAGTAGAAGGTGGCGAGGCGGCGGACTCGCTCGGCGCTGACGCCCCAGCGTCCGGATTCGATGTGGCTGATCTGTGCTTGGTTTCCGCCGAGCAACTCTCCGGCAGCGCGAGCGGGCAGGCCAGAGGCTTCGCGTAGCTTGCGCAGTTCCGTACCGAGCCGCGCCTGTCTCGCCGTTGGACTGCTCCGGGGTGGCATCAACTTCCCTCTCGTGACTGGCACATCAATTCTCCCGCGCCAAGTCTCACGGGTCCACAGCCGAGCGCACAGGCTTTGGCCCACGCTTGGCGAGGCACATGCATGTGCCCTAACGTCCTCATCAACACCGCGCCGCACCGCCGGGAAGACCCGAAGTGCAGCTGTTTTCATGCCAGTTGATGGTTGATGACTGACGGACAAGCGGCCGAGCCACGGACGGCAGGTGCAAGCGCGCGGAGGTCCACGACCCCACCGGGAGACCACGTCATGCGTACCGCCATGCTCATGCTCAGCAGCCCGCACTCCACCAGCGCCGACGAGGACGACGGCGAGCTCACCGGCACGTACCACCTCACCGCGCCCGCCGCCCCCAGCACCGCTCGCGTCGCGCGGGAGTTCGTTGCCGCCGCGCTTGAGGCCAGCGGTCGGCCGGGTCTGGTCGAGAACGCGCTCGTCTGTGTGTCCGACCTGGTCACCAACGTCGTGCAGCACGCCCGGGTGCGCACTCTGTCCGTGGAGGTCGCCGTGCGCGGAGGGCATGTTGTCGTTTCCGTGCTCGACGGGGATCACGCGCGGCGGCCGCGGCGGCGGGCCGCTCGGGCCGGGCAGGAGGACGGGCGGGGGCTGGCGCTGGTCAGATCGCTGTCCGTGGCGTCCGGGGTGACGCTCGTGTGGGACGAGTTGAACGTCGTCGGGAAGTGCGTGTGGTTCGAGCCGCTCGCGGACACGGGCCCGAAGCCGTAAGTACGTGCAGCCCGGCGGAAGCCCCCGTACGGCCCGGCGTAGCCTCGGAAGGCAAGGGTCTGTTGATGCGGAGGGTTGTGCTGATGGCTGGGATTCCGACATCCGTCGTGGCTGCTGGTGGGCTCGTCGGCGGGTACGGCGTGGCGCGGTGGACGAAGAAGCGGCCGCTCGGTGGGGTGGCGCTCGCCGCCGCCGGGACCGTTGCGGCGCGGCAGTGGGCGGGGAAGGCGGGGGCCGGGAAGGCCGCCGCGTTGACGGGGCTGTACGTCGCCGCGTTCGCCGGGTCGCACCCGCTGGCGAAGAAGATCGGCGCGTGGCCGTCCGTGTTCGCCGTGGCGGGTGGGGTCGCGCTGGCCTCCTGGGTCGTGGAGAGCCGGGCCTGAGAGCGGGGGGGGTGGGCGATCGAAGCCCACCCCGTCCTCTTCTACTCCGACGCCTCCGTCAGTTTCGTCAGCTCCGCGTCCGTGAGCTTCAGGTCGGCCACCGCCAGCAGCGCCGGGAGCTGCTCGACCGTGCGGGCGCTCGCCAGCGGGGCGACGACCGTGGGGCGGGAGGCGAGCCAGGCCAGGGCGACCGTGGCGAGCTCGGCGTCGTGGGCCGCGGCGACCTCGTCGAGAGCGGCGAGGACGCGGGGGCCGCGCTCGGACTCCAGGTACTTGCCGGCGGACCCGGCGCGGGCGCTGTCCACCGTGGCTCCCGGACGGTACTTCCCGGTGAGGAAGCCGGAGGCCAGGGCCCAGTACGGGACGGCGGCCAGGCCGTGCCGCGCCGCCGCGTCCGCGAGCGGGCCCTCGTACGTGTCGCGGGAGACCAGGTTGTAGTGCGGCTGGATCGCGGCGTACTTCGCGAGGCCCGAGGAATCGGAGAAGGCCAGGGCCTCCTCTAGCCGCTCGGCCGTGATGTTGGAGGCCGCGATCTCGCGGACCTTGCCCTCCTTCACCAGTGCGTCGAGCGCGGTGATGAATTCCTCCACCGGCACGGACGGGTCGTCGTAGTGCGTGTAGTAGAGGTCGATGTAATCGGTGCGCAGGCGGCGCAGGGAATCCTCGACGCCGGACTTGATGACGGCCGCGGACAGGCCGCGCGGCTCGGGGACGCCCCCGCCGACCTTGGTGGCCAGGACGACGTCGGCGCGGTTGCCGCGGGAGGCGAACCAATTGCCGATCACCGTCTCCGATTCGCCGCCCTTGTTGCCGGGCGCCCAGACGGAGTAGACGTCGGCGGTGTCGACGAAATTGCCGCCGGCCGCCGCGTAGGCGTCGAGTACGGCGAAGGATTGCGCCTCGTCGGCCGTCCAGCCGAACACATTGCCGCCGAGGGCGAGCGGGTGGACGGAAAGGTTGCCGATCTTCTTGCGGATGTCAGCCATGGATCTCTCCAACGTCCTTATGGGGCATGGTATTCCACTATTTCGCCGTCGCCGGGAGCGGTTCGGGTCGCCGGGTGGACAGCGGGGCCGCGATCGATTCGAGGGAGCGGCCCTCTGCCGGTACGGCCAGGAAGGCCGCGACCAGTCCGGCGGCGCACATCAGTGACGCGCCGATCTGAAAGGCGAGGACCGTGTCCCCGACGACGCCGCTGCTCGTCAGGTCGGAGAAGACCAGCGGTCCGGTGATGCCGCCGGCCGCCGTGCCCAGCGCGTAGAAGAAGGCGATGGCCATGGCGCGCGTTTCCATTGGAAACACCTCGGACACGGTGAGGTACGCGCTGCTCGCGCCCGCCGAGGCGAAGAAGAGGACGACGGCCCAGCAGGCGGTGAGGGTGTCGGCGGTCAACCGCCCGGCGCCGAAGAGCCAGGCCGTGCCGAAGAGGAGCAGGCCGGACAGCAGATAGGTCGAGGAGATCATGACGCGCCGGCCGACGGTGTCGAAGAACCGGCCGAGCAGGAGCGGGCCGAAGAAGTTGCCCGCCGCGATGACCGCGAAGAAATAGCCGGTACGGGACGTGGAGACGCCGAAGAACCTGGTGAGAATGGCGCCGAAGCCGAAGGTGATCGCGTTGTAGAGAAACGCCTGGCCGATGAAGAGGGCGAGGCCGAGCACGGCGCGCCGGCGGTACTCGCCGAACACCGTGCGCGCGATTTCCCGGAACGTGATGGCGGACCGCTGGTGAATGGCCATCTCGCCCTCGGCGGGCGGCAGCTCGCGCCCCTTTTCCGCCGCGACGCGTTCCTCGATCGAGGTCACCAGCTCTTCGGCCTCGGCTCCCCTGCCGTGGATGAAAAGCCAGCGCGGGCTCTCCGGCACGTGCCGCCGTACGAGCAGGATGACCAGGCCCAGGACCACCCCCAGGGCGAAGGTCAGCCGCCACCCCACGTCGATCGGGAAGATGCTCGTGTCGAGCATCAGGATCGACAACAGGGAACCGCCGACCGCACCGATCCAGAAACTGCCGTTGATGATGAGGTCGACCCGGCCCCGGTAGGCCGCAGGGATCAGCTCGTCGATGGCGGAATTGATCGCCGCGTACTCCCCTCCGATGCCGAATCCCGTCAGAAAGCGGAAGGCGAAGAACCACCAGGAGGAGAACGACAGCGCGGTCAGTGCCGTCGCCGTCAGATAGACGGCGAGGGTGACGATGAACAGCTTCTTGCGGCCGAAAAGGTCGGTGAGGCGGCCGAAGAAGAGCGCTCCGGAACACGCCCCCACCACGTAGAGGGCCGCGGCCAGTCCTGTGACCTCGCCCGAGGTGACCGACAGGCCGCTGCCCCGCTCGGAGAGGCGGCCGGCGATATTGCCGACGACGGTGACCTCCAGGCCGTCCAGGATCCAGACGGTGCCGAGACCGATCACCACCATCCAGTGCCAGCGGGACCAGGGGAGGCGGTCCAGGCGGGCCGGTACGGAGGTGGTGATCGCGGAGGTCACGGCATTCCGAGTGCCCTTGTTTGTGGCGGATATGCGTATGTTTGTGGCAGGTATGTGTACGGTGATTCGTTTGGTTGCCGTCCCGGGGCTCCGCCCCGGACCCCGGTCCTCAAACGCCGGACGGGCTGGATTTACGTACCCCGAAGGTTACGGCTGCAGGCCCCGTTCTCTCAGCCACGGGAGGGGGTCGATCGGGGCTCCGCCGTCCGGGCGGATCTCCAGGTGGAGGTGGGGGCCCGTGACGTTGCCGGTCGCGCCGACGCGGCCGATCACGTCGCCCGCGGACACCTTGCCCGAGGTGACCACCATCGACGACAGGTGGCAGAACCACACCTCCGTGCCGTCGTCCAGCTTCAGCACGATGCGGTAGCCGTACGCGCCCGCCCACCCGGCATGGGTGATCGTGCCGTTGCCGATCGCCTTGACGGGCGTGCCGGTCGGGGCCGCGAAGTCCTCGCCGGTGTGGTTCGCGGACCACATGTTGCCCGCTTGGCCGAAGCCGGCGGTCAGGGTGTAGGAGCCGACGGGCAGGGTGTACGCGCCCGGGCTGTGCGCGGCGGGCGTGCGGGGGCCGGTGTCGGCGGGGTTCGCGGAGGCGTCCTCCTCGGCCGCGGGGCGGGCCTCGGCCTTCGCCGCCCTGGCCTTCTCGGCTTCGGCGGCCTTCGCCGCCTTTTCCGCCTCGGCCGCCTCCGCCGCCTTCTTCGCCGCCGCCTGTGCCGCCTCGCGCTGCGCGGACTCGCGCGCCTCGTCGTCGGCGGCGTTCTGCTGGTGCTCGGCCTGCTGCAGTATGCGGGCGCGCAGGGCCTCGCCCGCGTTCGCGGTGCCCTGGGCGGCTTCCTCGGTGCTCAGGCCCGCCTGGGTCAGCGGCTGATCGGCACCGGGGGCGGCGGCCACGGCGTTCTCCTCCTGCCCTTGGCCGCCACCGAGGAGGGAACCCACTCCCGCCAGGTCGGGCACCGATATCGGCGCGGCCGGGCGGTCCTGGGCGCTCGCCATGCCGCCCGCGCCGACCGCCGCGATGACGCCGACACCGAGGACGGCGCCGCTGCGGGCCATCGTGCCGCCGCGCTGCTTGGCGACGCGGTGGCGGCCGCCGCTGCCACGGGCCGGGGCGGCGGAGTGGGGCGAGGGCTCCTCGGCGACGGGCTCGGGCACTGCCCAGTGCGGCACCGGGTGCGGCTCGGCCGCAAAGCCCGGGGCGGGGGCAATCGAAGACTTATTCATCCGCATGGCCGCCGGCCCCGCGTCGGCCTCGGCCGCGGTCATCGGCATATGCGCGGTCATATACGCGGGCACGATCGGAAGTTCGGGTGCGTGGGGCTCGTACGACCCATGCAGAGTGGGGTCGAGGGCAGGCTCGTTGGACGCCACGGGGGCGCACTCCTTTCCTTCCTTCTCGCCTACCGGGTTAGCTGACGGGTTCGGAGCAGGAAGGTCTCCTACGAGCCGGGTGCGGCCCGATTCACCCCAGGATGGGTGGTTCCCCGGTTCCCAGATGCTGCTGGTGTATCAGGTCTTGCTGTGCCCGCGGGATTCGGCGAAGGCGCACGGCGCCGCCTCTTGCGGCGGTGATGAGGACCGCACGTCGTTATCGAACGTTAATAGACAGACCGTGCAGTTTCCAAGCCGAAAGGCTGAATCGACCGGCTCCTTGGTCAGGACTTGGCAAGACGCCCGACCTCTTAATGCGGTCTTTATTCCGACGGAATGCGGAACGATCAAGATCCACTACTGCGTGCGCGGGCAGCATTTCGGTGCCGCGCGACTCTCTAAGCGCCGGTCAACGGCCGTACGGACAGCCGTCCCTGCCGCCGTGACCGTGCCGGACGCCCCGCCGCGGTGGGGCCGGCCGTCGCCGCGCCGGATCGCGAGCAGGGCCATGTCGTCCGTGGTCCGGCCGCCCGAGTGCCGGGTGACGTCGGCGACCAGCGTGTCCAACAGCACGTCGGGACTCTTGAACTGCCGGCCCGTCAGGCGCGCCCTCGGGTCGTAGAACACCCCGCGCGCGTCCCTCGCCTCTGTCACCCCGTCAGTGAAAAGGAGCAGGGTCGAACCCGGAGGGAACTCCACCTCCTCGACGCTGTCCGGCCACTCCCCCAGGTCGCCCATCCCCAGCGGCAGCGCGGGAACGGCGGGCTCCGCCTCGCTCGTGCGGCCGTCGGGGTGGAGCAGGAGGGGCGCGGGGTGGCCGCGGTTCACCAGGCGCAGTACGGGCGCGGCCACCGGCATCTCCGCGAGTACGGCGGTGGTGAAGCCCTCGAACTGATCCAGGTTCGCGCGCCGCGCGCCCTCCCTGCGCAACGCGCGCTCCAGCCGTGCGGCGAGCGCGTCCAGCGTGCGCTCCTGCTCGGCCGCCTCCCGGAACGCGCCGATGACCACCGCGACCGCCTCCACCGCCTCCAGGCCCTTGCCGCGCACGTCACCGACGATGACGCGCACGCCGTACGGGGTGTCCTGGACCGCGTAGAGGTCGCCGCCGATCCGGGCGTCCGCCTCCGCCGCCACATAGCGCGCCGCGACCCGCAGGCCGCCGATGCGGGCGGCCGGGCTCGGGAGGACGGCCCGCTGGGCAGTCTCCGCGATGTCCCGGGCGGAGGCGAGCCGCTGATCGCTGCGGCGGGCGATGCGGTTGATGCCGAGGGCGAGGAGGGAGACCACGACGACGGTGACGATCTCGCTCATGGCCTGCCCGGCGTCGTCGGCCCGCTCGTAGAGCGTGAGGCTCATCGAGGCGGCGACGGCGGCCAGGGCGATGGCGGCGGTCCCGCGCAGGGAGTGGAGGGGCGCCGCGACGAGGGGGGCGGCGTTGACGAAGGGGGCGCAGGTGTAGGCGGGGGGTGTGCCGATGTCGAAGAGGACGCCGCCGATGACGAGGGCGTAGGGGAGGGTGCGGGCGGCTCGCCACGCCAGGGGTTTCGCCTCGGGTTCCGGCCCGTCTCGCTGACCCACGGCGTTCTCCTGACCGGCCGTTCGCGTTGTGTCCAGCGTTGCCGCGTGGGCGCGTGGCGTCGAACGGGGGTGGGCCAAGTGGGGGGCGGGGGTTTTTCCCCTACCCGCCCCTTCCCGAAACCGGGCTCCGCCCGGACCCGGTCCTCAAACTCCCCCAGCTACCGCTGGGAGGTGCCCCCACGGGCTGGATTCGCCGGCCGTAGCCAGCAAATCCAGCCCGTCAGGGACTTTCGGGTCAGACCTTCGGCGCGCGGCGCGTGCCGCCGCCACCGCCGCCCCGGCGAACCGCGTTGCCCGGGCGGGTGCCGGTGGAGCGGCGGGAGCTGCCGCCCTGGCCCTGGCCGGTGCCGCTGCCGAAGCCGCGGTAGCCGCCGCCACCGTTGCCGGCGCTGGGCTCCGTACGCGTACGGCCACGGCCGCCGGCGCCCGAGCCGCGCGAGCGCGACGGCTTCTTCGTGCCCTGCTGCGGCTGCTGAGCGGCGGCCGGGGGCGCTATGACCACCGCGACGCCGCTGGGCTCGCGCGCACCGGTGATCCGCTCCAGCTCGGGGTCGCGGGGGTGCGTCTTGATGACGTTGGGGGTGATCTTCGCCGTGACCATCATGCGGGTCATCTCGCGCCGCTGCTCGGGCAGGACGAGGGTGACGACCGTGCCGGACTCGCCCGCGCGCGCCGTGCGGCCGCCGCGGTGCAGGTAGTCCTTGTGGTCCATCGGCGGGTCGATGTTCACGACGAGGTCGAGGCCGTCGATGTGGATGCCGCGGGCGGCGACGTTCGTGGCGATCAGCGCGGTGACCTGGTCCGTACGGAACAGCTCCAGCGTGCGGTTGCGCTGCGGCTGGCTCTTGCCGCCGTGCAGCGCGCCTGCGCGCACGCCCTCGGAGAGCAGCTTCTTCACCAGGCGGTCGGCGCCGCGCTTGGTGTCGACGAACATGATCACGCGGCCCTCACGGGCGGCGATCCGGGTGACCGCCTCCTTCTTGTCCGCGTCGGTCACGAAGAGCAGGTGGTGCTCCATCGTGGAGACCGCGCCGACCGAGGCATCGACGGAGTGCGTCACCGGGTCGGAGAGGAAGCGGCGCACGAGGCGGTCGACGTTGCGGTCGAGGGTCGCGGAGAACAGCATGCGCTGGCCGTCCGGGTCGACCTGGTCGAGCAGCTTGGTGACCTGCGGCAGGAAGCCCATGTCGGCCATCTGGTCGGCCTCGTCCAGGACCGTGATCCGCACGTCGCCGAGCTTGCAGTCGCCGCGCTGGATGAGGTCGGCGAGCCGGCCGGGGGTCGCGACGAGCACCTCGGCGCCGCGCGCGAGGCTCTGCGCCTGCCGGCCGATGGACATGCCGCCGACGACCGTGGCGATCCGCAGGTTGACCGCGGTGGCGTACGGGCTGAGCGAGTCGGTGACCTGCTGCGCCAGCTCGCGGGTGGGGACGAGCACGAGGGCGAGCGGGCGGCCCGCCTCGGCGCGCCGGCCCGCCGTGCGGGCGAGCAGCGCGAGCCCGAAGGCCAGCGTCTTGCCGGAGCCCGTACGGCCGCGGCCGAGGACGTCACGGCCGCTGAGCGAGTTGGGGAGGGTCGCGGCCTGGATCGGGAACGGCTCGGTGACGCCTTCGCGGGTCAGGGTGGCGAGCAGGCCGTTCGGCATGTCCAGGTCGGCGAAGGAGGCCACCGGCGGCAGGGCCGGAGTGGTGGCGACCGGCGTCTCGAACTCCCCCTGGAGGGGAGCCGCGGGACGGCGGCGGGGCGCCTGGCCACCGCGGGCGGACTGACCGCCGCCGCCACCGCGCTGGCGCGGGGGACGGGCGGAGGAGCCGCCGTCGGAGGAGGACGAGAAAGAGCGGGCGGAGCGAGTCATACGGGGACCTTCCCTCAATGGGGTGGCACGCCCGGAAGGGAGACTTCGCTTCGCGGGACCGTCCGGACGGACGGGTGGCGGAAAAAGCCTGGGCGCGCTTGTGCGGGGGCAGCAATGGGGCCCGCACCCAGTGGTGCGGGCCCCATTACGTGATGCTTCATGCGGTGCCCGGCGAGGACGTCGGACTCACGGCGCTAGGGCCGGAAGTCCCGTCACCCGGACCGGGCGGGGCATGTGATCGTCAGGCGCCGACGATGTTCTCGGCCTGCAGGCCCTTCTGGCCCTGCGTGACGTCGAAGGAAACCTTCTGGCCCTCGAGCAGCTCACGGAAGCCGGAGGAGGCGATGTTCGAGTAGTGGGCGAAGACGTCCGGGCCGCCGCCGTCCTGCTCGATGAAGCCGAAGCCCTTTTCCGAGTTGAACCACTTCACGGTGCCAGTAGCCATGTCTATCTCCTTGTGAATGGGATGGGCCCCACACCGGAATAGACCGGCAAAAACAAAAATGCGCCTTCGGCTACATAACCGTCAGGCGCACACGAGTTCATGGGTACCACAACTGCAACTTCAAAAGACCATAGCACACGGAGGGCGGCCCCCGTAACCCCCGTCTTTCCCGCCCGCCGTCTGCCGGCCCGACCCCGGCGGCCCGGCCGCCCCGGCTACAGCTCCACGCCCTGGGCGCGGGCGTGCCGGTCCGCGGCCACCTCGGCCTCCGCCTCGTCGAGGTAGACCTCGCAGACGAGCCTGCCGTCCGCCGTCATGTTGTGCTCCAGCTCCCACAGGCTCAGCTCGCCGCCGCCCTCCAGCAGGAACGCGTGCTCGTAGAAGCGGCACCAGGTCGCGTCCCGGCCGGTGCCCCGGCGGCGCGGCTTGGTGATCAGCGCGATGTGGTGGCCGAGCGCCTCCTGGAGGAGCTCGCGCACGACCTCGCCGGGCCCGTCCTCGTTCTCCGCGCGGCGCAGCAGCCGCCGGGCGTGGTCGGGCGAGGCGTCGGAGACGTACTCCCGGCGGGGCTGGGTCGGGCCCATGGCGAGCAGCAGCTCCTCCGCCAGCCAGGCCGGCAGCTCCTCGGCCTCGTTGCCGGGGCCGATGCCGCCGCCGATCCGCTCGTGCACCCGGCGCTCGGCCTGGTCGAGGGCGTCCTCGTGGGCGTAGAGCTCGTAGAGGAACCGCTCGTCGGGCCCGGTGTCGTGCTCCAGCTCGTACAGCAGCAGGCTGCTGCCGTCGGCGAGCAGGAAGATGTGCCGGTAGGTGTTGCACCGCAGCGGCCGCGCCTCGTCGTTGCGCTGGCGGTACGAGCGGAGCTCGGCCTGGTGCATCAGGGCGGTCCGCAGGCGGGTGAAGACGGCCTCGTCGATCTCGAAGCCGTTCTGCGCCCGGTCCAGCAGCCGCTCCACGTGCTCGGCGGGCGTGAGCTCGCCGCCGCCCGCTCCCCGGCCGTGCTCCTCGCGCCCCCTGACGCCCTCGCGCTCCGTGCCCTTCCCGCTGCTTCCGCTCCCGCTCTCACCCGCTCGCGAGTTCTCCATGCCGCTCGACCTCCCGACCTCGGCCACACCCCACCCCGCGCACTTACCGTAGCGGCGCGAACACGGCATCGGGGCCGGGTTCGGACGAACTGGTCGGGTCACCCGTCCGGACCCGGCACCGGGCGCACCGCGCCCTACGCGCCTGGCATCCCGCGCATGGACACCCCTCCGCACCCGCCGTGACCGCCGGGGCCCCTCCCGGCTTCGCCGCCGCCGGTGCCCGGCTGTTCGCACAGGACGGCCGTCCGCCGCCGTTCCTGGGCAGACGGCTCGAACAGCCGGGGGCGCTCGCCGTCGAGCGGGGCAGTGGACGCGGCAGGCCGTACGGCCCTCGCCCCGGCCGTCCGGGAGGCGGAGGGCGCGTACGGGCCACGGGCGCGCTCGTCAACAGCGCCGGGGTGATGCTCACCGGCGGTCCGATGACGCCCGTCGGTTCTGAGAGCGCGTCAGCCGGGCCGTCGTGGAACGCCGAAACCCCCGCCGACCGAGGTCGGCGGGGGTTTCGATACCAGTGGAACCGGTAGGCCGTGTGGGACTCGAACCCACAACCAATGGATTAAAAGTCCACTGCTCTGCCAATTGAGCTAACGGCCCGCACCCGCAGCATAGCCCGGCCGACCGCGTTATCCCGAGTCGTTATGGCCGACTCATCGGCCGGGGGTGGATACGCAGTGGGGCCCGTACGGCACCGAAGTGCCGTACGGGCCCCAATTCACCTGCTGTGATCAGCCGTTGCGCTTCCAGCGCGGCTTGTCGTCGCGGCGGCCGAAGGAGGAACCGGTGCCGCCACCGCGGTGGTCGTCACGACGGCCGGCGGGACGGTCGCCACCGGAGCGGTAACCACCGGTCGAGGGGCGGTCGTCACGGCGGTCGCGGTTGAACGGACGGTCGCCGCCACCGGAGCGGTAGCCGCCGGTCGCGGGGCGGTCGTCACGGCGGAAGCCACCACCGGAGGACGGGCGGTCGTCACGACGGTCGCCACCGGAACGGAAGCCACCGGACGGACGGTCGTCACGACGGAAGCCGCCGGAGGGACGGTCATCGCGACGGTCGCCACCGGAGCGGAAACCACCGGAGGGACGGTCGTCGCGACGGAAGCCACCACCGGAGGACGGACGGTCATCGCGACGGAAGCCGCCACCGGAGGACGGGCGGTCATCGCGACGGAAGCCACCGGAGGGACGGTCGTCACGGCGGAAGCCACCACCGGAGGACGGACGGTCGTCGCGGCGGTCGTCACGGCGGAAGCCACCGGACGGGCGGTCGTCACGACGGAAGCCGCCGGAGGGACGGTCGTCACGACGGTCGTCGCGGCGGAAACCACCGGAGGGACGGTCGTCACGGCGGAAGCCGCCGGAGCGGTCGTCGCGGCGGTCGTCGCGGCGGAAACCACCGGAGCGGTCGTCACGACGGTCGTCGCGGCGGTCGAAGTTGCCACGGTCGTCACGGCGCTCGTGCGCCGGAGCGGCCTGTGCGGGCACGGCGGCGGCCTCGGCGGCCTCCTCGGCCTTGGCCTCCGAGGCGGCGGCCTCGGCAGCGGCGGCCACGGCGGCCTCCGGGTCCTCGCCGCGCTCGCGGGCGGCGCGCGCCAGGAGGCGGTCGGCCTCCTCGCGGAACTCGGTGGCGCGGCGCTGGACGCGCTCCAGCTGGCGGGTGAGCTCCTGGACCTCGCGCTCGGCCTGCTTGGCGGAGTTGGCCGCGGAGTCGGCCTGGACCTCGGTGAGGGAGCGGGCGCCGGTGATCTTGGCGACCTCCTCGTCGAAGGCGCCGGAGCCGCCGACGATGTGGCGCGAGGCGTCGACGCCCGCGTCCTCCATCAGACGGAAGATCTGCTTGCGCTGGTGCGGCAGGGCCAGGGAGACGACCGTGCCGGACTGGCCGGCGCGGGCCGTACGGCCGGAGCGGTGCAGGTAGTCCTTGTGGTCACCGGCCGGGTCGACGTTCAGGACCAGGTCGATGCCGTCGACGTGGATGCCGCGCGCGGCGACGTCGGTGGCGACGAGGACGTTGACGTAGCCGCCCTTGAAGTCCTCCAGCACCCGGGTGCGCGCGCCCTGCGTCATGCCGCCGTGCAGCGCGTCGGCCTTCACACCGGCGTCGAGCAGCTGCTCGGCGACGCGGTCGGCGCCCAGCTGGGTGCGGACGAAGATGATCGTGCGGCCCTTGCGGGCGGCGATGGCGGCCGTGACCGGCGCCTTGTCCTTCGGCTTCACGACGAGGACGTGGTGGGTCATGGTGGTGACCGCGCCCTGTGCGGCGTCGACCTCGTGCGTGACCGGGTCGACCAGGTAGCGCTTGACGAGGGTGTCGATCTCGTTCTCCAGGGTGGCGGAGAACAGCAGGCGCTGGCCGCCGGCCGGCACCTGGTCGAGGATCTCGGTGACCTCGGGCAGGAAGCCCATGTCGGCCATCTGGTCGGCCTCGTCGAGGACGGCGACCTGGACCTTGTCGAGCTGGGCGGCACCGCGGTTGAGGATGTCGCGCAGACGGCCCGGGGTGGCGACGAGGATGTCGACGCCGCGCTCCAGGGCGTAGATCTGGTTGCCCATCGACGTACCGCCGCAGACGACCTTCATCTTGAGGCCGAGCACGTCACCGTACGGCTGGAGGGCGTCGGCGACCTGCATCGCCAGCTCGCGGGTCGGGGTGAGGATCAGACCGCGGGGGCGCTTCTTCTCCGTGTGGCCGCCGGCCAGCGTGGAGAGCAGCGGCAGACCGAAGGAGAGGGTCTTGCCGGAGCCGGTGCGGCCACGGCCGAGGATGTCCTTGCCGGCCAGGGCGTCCGGGATGGTCGCGGCCTGGATCGGGAACGGGGTGGTCACACCGTTCTGCGCGAGCTTGCGGACGATCGCGTCGTCCAGGCCGAGGTCGCCGAAGGTGATCGTCGGCTCGGCCGGCTCGGCGGCCTCCTCGACCACGGTCTCGACGGCGTCGACGGTCTCGAGCGCCTCGGTGACGACGATCTCGTCGCCCTCGGGCATGACGGTGTTCTCAGTGGAAATAGACATGCGAAATGCGAAACCTTCCGGAGTTTCGGCACGCGCCCAAGCTCCGTGTCGGCTTCACAAATGACCGCCTCGATGCGGTCAGCCACGGCAAGGTAAGGAACGCGCCACACGGCGCGCTTCTGTCAGGCGCCGGGCAAATGGGATCAAACGATCTACCACCATACGCACCCACCACCCCGGAGCGCAAGCCGCCCCCCGAATGGCCTAGGCCACAGGCCCGGCCTGCGGGCCCGGCTGGGGCGCGGGCGGGGGCGAGGAGACGGGCGGCGGGCTCGTCGGGGGCTGCGGCGGCGTGCTGCTCGGCGGCTGCGGGGGCGTCTGGGTGGGCGGGGTCGTACGGCCCTGTGTGGGCCCCGTGCCGGAGCCCTGCCCGGCCGGCGGTTTCGGCTTGGTCCCCGGCTTGCCCGGCTTCGCGGCCCCCGGCGACGCCTCCTCGGCCTGGTCCTCGGAGGGCGAGGCGGACGGCGCCCCTGCGGACGCGCCCTTGGCGGCGGGACTGCCACTCGCGCCCCGCGCCGCCTTCGCGTCCGTACGGCCGGGCCTGCTGCCCGGCATCCGCACCCCGCCGTCCGGCTCCGGCCGCGCGTCGCGCTGCTTGCCCGTGCCCGACGACGAGGCGGGCTTCTCCGGGTCGCTCACGCTCATGCACCCCCCGAGGGCCAGGGCGGCGACGGCCACGGCCGCGATCCGGGTGGCGGCTGTCTGAGCGGAGGAGGGGCGCATGGAGGGGACCGCCTTAGGAGTGCGTGGGACAGGCGCCCTGCCCAACTGGCCCCGCCCCGCGCAGGACACGCGCGGCGCGCCGCCACCCGCCCACTCCCGTCCCGGGCGCACCGCCGGGCACACCACCGGTCCCCCAGGGCTCACCCGTAACCGAGCGCGTGCAGCCGCGCGTCGTCGATCCCGAAGTGGTGGGCCACCTCGTGAACCACCGTCACCTCCGTCTCGTGCACGGCCTCTTCCCGGGTGACGCACATCCGGAGCGTCGGCCCGCGGTAGACGGTGATGCGGTCCGGCAGGACGCCCGCGTACCACTCGCCGCGCTCGGTCAACGGCGTCCCCTCGTAGAGGCCGAGCAGCTCCGGGTCGTCCGCCGGCGGCTCGTCCTCGACGAACACCGCGACGTTGTCCATCAGCCGCGTCAGCTCCTGCGGGATCCGGTCCAGGGCCTCGGCGACCAGTTCCTCGAACTCCTCGCGCGTCATCTCCAGCACGCTCGCCATTGTCCGCCACACGCGCGCTCCGCGCCGTAGCCCGGGCGGGCCGTGCGAGCCCCTCCGCCGCCGGTCCGGAGGCGCCGCGCGGAACGGTCGGCAAACCGTTTTGGCGTTCCCTCCTCCCATCCCATATGCTTCTCACGTCCCCGAGGCGCTGCGAAGCGCCCAGGTGGGCCATCAGCCCTCATCGTCTAGTGGCCCAGGACGCCGCCCTTTCAAGGCGGTAGCACGGGTTCGAATCCCGTTGGGGGCACGCTTAAACATGTGCGAGACTAGTGCTCGCACATAGCAAGGTCCTGTGGAGCAGTTTGGAGTGCTCGCCACCCTGTCAAGGTGGAGGCCGCGGGTTCAAATCCCGTCAGGACCGCTGCGATTCCTCGTGGATCGCGTGGCTGGGTAGCTCAGTTGGTACGAGCGTCCGCCTGAAAAGCGGAAGGTCGCCGGTTCGACCCCGGCCCCAGCCACTGTGAGCCCCTCATCCTCGGATGAGGGGCTCAGTGTTTTTTCCGGGCTCGCCCTCCGGCCTGCGGCCCGGGCGCCTTCCCGCCACATGGGCACCCGCGTCCGCCCCCGCGCCCCGGGAAATGGGTTCGCTCGTTTCGCGCGGCTGGTGCGATCCTGGACTTCGTATGTCTACGCAGCCTGCTTCCGCCACCTTCGCCGACCTCGGCGCCCGCCTGTCCGAGCTGATGCTGCGCGACGCGCAGCGGCTGGGCCGTCGGCTCGAGGGGGCCCGCCGCATCCGCAAGCCCGAGGCCCGTACGGCCGTGCTGGCCGAGATCGCGGCCGAGGCGGACACCGCCGAGCAGCGCGTCGCGCAGCGGCGCGCCGCCGTGCCCACGGTCACCTACCCCGATCAGCTGCCGGTCAGCCAGAAGAAGGACGACATCCTCGCGGCGATCCGCGACCACCAGGTCGTGATCGTCGCGGGCGAGACCGGCTCCGGCAAGACCACCCAGATCCCCAAGATCTGTCTCGAGCTCGGCCGCGGCGTCCGGGGCCTCATCGGCCACACCCAGCCGCGCCGCATCGCCGCCCGCACGGTCGCGGAGCGGGTCGCCGAGGAGCTGCGGACGCCGCTGGGCGAGGCGGTCGGCTGGAAGGTCCGCTTCACCGACCAGGTCGGCGGCGACACCCTCGTCAAGCTGATGACGGACGGCATCCTGCTCGCCGAGATCCAGACGGACCGCGAGCTGCGCCAGTACGACACGATCATCATCGACGAGGCGCACGAGCGCAGCCTCAACATCGACTTCATCCTCGGCTACCTCGCCCAGCTGCTGCCGCGCCGCCCCGACCTCAAGGTCGTCATCACCTCGGCGACCATCGACCCGGAGCGCTTCTCCCGGCATTTCGGCGACGCCCCGATCATCGAGGTCAGCGGGCGCACGTATCCGGTGGAGGTGCGGTACCGGCCGCTGCTGGAGGAGGACTCCGCCGACTCCGACCGCGATCAGATCACCGCGATCTGCGACGCGGTGGACGAGCTCCAGCGGGAGGGCGACGGGGACATACTCGTCTTCCTCTCCGGTGAACGGGAGATCCGCGAC
Organism: Streptomyces blastmyceticus; assembly: GCF_039521185.1. NCBI lineage: Bacteria > Bacillati > Actinomycetota > Actinomycetes > Kitasatosporales > Streptomycetaceae > Streptomyces > Streptomyces blastmyceticus. Next base: position 51,308 of record NZ_BAAABW010000016.1, read on the forward strand.
ACGGCGGACGCGCTGGAGAAGAAGAAGCTACGGTTCACCGAGATCCTTCCGCTGTACGCGCGGCTGTCGCACGCCGAGCAGCACCGGGTCTTCCAGCGCCACACGGGCCGCCGTGTCGTCCTCGCGACGAACGTCGCCGAGACCTCGCTGACCGTGCCGGGCATCCGCTATGTGATCGACCCCGGCTTCGCCCGCATCTCCCGCTACAGCCACCGCACCAAGGTCCAGCGGCTACCGATCGAGGCGGTCTCGCAGGCCAGCGCCAATCAGCGCAAGGGCCGCTGCGGCCGTACGAGCGACGGCATCTGCATCCGGCTGTATTCGGAGGACGACTTCCTCTCCCGGCCGGAGTTCACGGACGCCGAGATCCTCCGTACGAACCTCGCCTCCGTCATCCTCCAGATGACCGCCGCCGGGCTCGGGGACATCGAGCGGTTCCCGTTCATCGACCCGCCGGACCGGCGCAACATCAAGGACGGCGTCGACCTGCTCCACGAGCTGGGGGCGCTCGACCCGAAGGAGAAGGACCACAAGAAGCGGCTGACCCCGCTCGGCCGCAAGCTCTCGCAGCTTCCGGTGGACCCGCGGCTGGCCCGGATGGTGCTGGAGGCCGACCGCAACGGCTGTGTCCGCGAGGTCATGGTGATCGCGGCCGCGCTGTCGATCCAGGACCCGCGGGAGCGGCCCTCGGAGAAGCAGCAGCAGGCCGACCAGCAGCACGCGCGGTTCAAGGACGAGACGAGCGACTTCCTCGCCTTCCTCAATCTGTGGCGCTATGTGCGCGAGCAGCAGAAGGCGCTGTCGTCTTCGGCCTTCCGGCGCATGTGCAAGTCGGAGTTCCTGAACTACCTCCGGATACGCGAGTGGCAGGACATCTACTCCCAGCTGCGTACGGTCGCCAAGCAGATGGGCGTCCACCTCTCGGAGGAGGACGCGCCGGAGGACCGCGTACACCAGTCGCTGCTGGCCGGCCTGCTCTCGCACATCGGCCTGAAGGACACCGAGAAGAACGAGTACCTCGGCGCCCGCAGCGCCAAGTTCGCGATCTTCCCGGGCTCGGCGCTGTTCAAGAAGCAGCCGCGCTGGATCATGTCCGCGGAGCTGGTGGAGACCTCGCGGCTGTGGGCGCGGGTCAACGCCAAGGTCGAGCCCGAGTGGGTCGAGCCGCTCGCCGAGCACCTGGTGAAGCGCAATTACAGCGAGCCGCACTGGGAGCAGAAGCAGGCGGCCGTGATGGCGTACGAGCGGGTCACGCTGTACGGCGTGCCGATCGTGGCGCAGCGGAAGGTCAATTACGGGCGCATCGACCCGGAGACCAGCCGTGAGCTCTTCATCCGCAACGCCCTGGTGGAGGGCGACTGGCGGACGCACCACCAGTTCTTCCACGACAACCGCAAGCTGCTCGGCGAGGTCGAGGAGCTGGAGCATCGCGCCCGCCGCCGCGACATCTTGGTGGACGACGAGACGCTCTTCGACTTCTACGACCAGCGGCTGCCCGAACACGTGGTCTCGGGTGCGCATTTCGACTCCTGGTGGAAGCACAAGCGCCGGGACGAACCGGAGTTGCTCAATTTCGAGCACTCCATGCTCATCAACGAGAACGCCGAGGCGGTCACCAAGGACGACTACCCGGACTCCTGGCGGCAGGGCCGGCTGAAGTTCAAGGTGACCTATCAGTTCGAGCCGGGCGCGGACGCCGACGGTGTGACCGTGCACGTCCCGCTCCAGGTGCTCAACCAGGTCTCGGCCGAGGGCTTCGACTGGCAGATCCCGGGGCTGCGCGAGGACCTGGTCACGGAGCTGATCCGGTCGCTGCCCAAGCCGATCCGCCGCAACTACGTACCGGCGCCGAACTACGCCAAGGCCTTCCTGGACCGGGCGGTGCCCCTCCAGGAGCCGCTGACGACCACGCTGACGCGTGAGCTCCAGCGGATGGTGGGCGTGCGGATGGAGCCGGAGGACTTCGACCCGGCCAAGGTCCCGGACCACCTGAAGATCACCTTCCGGATCGTCGACGAGCGCAAGCGGAAGATCGCGGAGGACAAGGACCTGGAGGCGCTGCGGATCAGGCTGAAGCCGAAGACGCAGGCCGCGATCACCAAGGCCTTCGAGCAGGCCGCGGAGAGCCCGGGCGAGGCCGGTGCGGCGCGCGCCCCGGAGCAGCGCTCGGGGATCACGCAGTGGACCGTCGGGACGCTCCAGCGCACCTTCGAGACGCGGCGTGCCGGGCAGCCGGTCAAGGCGTACCCCGCGCTGGTGGACGAGGGCAGCTCGGTCGCGGTGCGGCTCTTCGACACCGAGGCGGAGCAGCAGGAGGCCATGTGGCGGGGCACCCGCCGCCTCATCCTGCTCAACCTCCCCTCCAACCCCGCGAAATTCGCCCAGGACAAGCTCAGCAACCAGCAGAAGCTCGCCCTGTCGCGGAATCCGCACGGCTCCATCCAGGCCCTCTTCGAGGACTGCGTGGCCGGTGCCGCGGACAAGCTGATCGCGCTGCGCGGCGGTCCGGCCTGGGACGAGGAGTCCTTCCGGAAGCTGTTCGACGCGGTGCGGGCCGACATCGTCGACGCGACGCTGGACACCATCCGCAAGGTGCAGGAGGTGCTGGCCGCCTGGCAGGCGTGCGAGCGGCGGCTGAAGGCGACGACGTCGCTCGTGCTCGTGCCGTCCCTCACGGACGTCAAGGAGCAGCTGGCGTCGCTGATCAAGCCGGGGTTCGTGACCGAGCACGGCGTGCGCCGGCTGCCGGACCTGCTGCGCTATCTGGTGGCCGTCGACCGCCGGCTGACGCAGATGCCGGCCAACGCGGAGCGGGACCGCACGCGGTTGGCGAAGGTCAAGGAGATGCAGGACGAGTACGCGTGGCTGCTGGAGCAGTTCCCCAAGGGGAGGCCGGTGCCACGGGAGGCGCGGGACGTGCGCTGGATGATCGAGGAGCTGCGGGTCAGCTACTTCGCCCACGCGCTCGGCACGGCGTATCCGGTGTCGGACAAGCGCATCGTGAAGGCGATTGATCAACTGGCGCCGTAGGAGGCGTGCGGGGCCCCTGGGCCCCGCACCGGACCCCTCGTGGAGGTCGGGTTCGACCACACCCCCTGACCTGCTGTAGAGTCTGTCTCGCAGCACCGCGAGAGCGGGAAAGCACAAGGTCCTGTGGAGCAGTTTGGAGTGCTCGCCACCCTGTCAAGGTGGAGGCCGCGGGTTCAAATCCCGTCAGGACCGCAGTAGAGTCAGAGCCCGCATCCGCATCGGATGCGGGCTCTGCTGCTGTACGGGCAGCCTCGCGCGCGACGGCAAGTCCCGTCGCCCCCCTGTCGATTGAAGGCCCGGACCCCCTCCAGGATCCGGGCCTTTTCGCATCCGACCTTGACTGGGACACGTGCCAGGGGTACCCAGGCAGTGGAGGTGCTGCGCTCCATGACGACGACCACCCGGACCGAGCCGAAGCGGACCGAGAGCATCCGGCATGAGACGAGGGCGCTGCTGCGCGCCCATCTGTCGGCCGCCTCGGGCTACCGCCATCTGACCCGACACTGCGCGGTGTGCCACCGCCTCCTGCGGCTCGCCCAGGAGGCCGCCGGGGCGGCCAAGGGGGAGTCCGGGGCCGGCCGGGACGTAAGTCCCGTCGGCGAGTGACCAACGGCGGCTGTCGCGGCGGCAGTCGGATGCCAGGCTTGGGGCAGCAGCGGGGGCTTCGTCCCCATACCGCAGCAGCACGGTGAGTGACAAGCACGTCGCACTGTGACGGGAGTCACCGAAAGACTTTCCGTAGTGACGGAACTTACCCCTCACCTACAACGGGTCAATTTAATATGTGCAATTGCACCCCACCCGAAAGGGTCCGGCGGGCAACGGGAGTCCGTCCCGTGCCACGCGAGGGGCCGCGCGGGGACCGCTCCGGCGCGAGCACAAAAAGATCGCGCTGGACCCGGCGGAGTCCAGCGCGATCGACGACTCGCCCAAGTCGGTGGGCAAGGAACCTGTTGGGGCAGGTCCCCCTGTCGTGTGAAGCCAGGTGTTGCGTTGTGGGCGTCGGACCGGGTTGGGGGCCCCGGAGAACGCCCGGCAGTGCGCTATACGGTTGTTCAGGCCTCGCTGCGCTGCTGCGGGATGCCCGCCAGCAGTGCGCGGACCTCCGCTTCGCGGTAGCGGCGGTGTCCTCCGAGCGTGCGGATGGACGTGAGCTTGCCTGCCTTGGCCCAGCGGGTCACGGTCTTCGGGTCCACGCGGAACATCGTGGCAACCTCAGCCGGGGTCAGCAGCGGCTCGGCATCAGGGGTGCGAGCGGTCATGAGCGGCCTCCTCGGGAGAACCGGACTTGGAGTCGGTTCTTTCCTCTAAATTCTGCACCTTGACCCACGTTGCCCGAAATGGCGGACGCGGGCCGAGTCGGTTATAGGACGAACGGCTTGTCCTCGGCACTACAACTACACCATCTGTCCAGCCACGTCGGCCAAACCTATGGAATTGCCCTCTCAGGTGTTCAACCTCGACGGAAGCCGATGGACCATGCCATAGCGGACAGTCACGCCACCGTGACGATCAGTCACAGCGGGATCAGGGGTCACCAGACCCGCCAAGGAGTGCAATACCGATCTATCCGCCCTTAGTTGGACGGAAGGAGCCCTTCCCGGACTCCTTGTCCTATTTTGCCACGAGGGTGGGCGATGGGCGCAAGACCTGACGTAAGTGCGTTAGGTCACGGTTGCCGCAATGGCCCGGATCGGGACCTAGGTCCCCCGCACCCGTCCCAGGAGCCTCCGGGCGTCCCTCGAACCCCGCTATGGGACTTCAGTTCGCATACTGACGGTTCCGCACAGCGCTCCAACGCTCCGTCAGCCGTTCGTATGCCTCGCCCGCCCGGGCCCCGTCCCCCTCGCGCAGCGCCGCGAGACCCTCCGCGGTGTCGCCGGCCGAGTGGTCCTCCGCGAGATCGGCCTCGGGCACCATGTGCACCAGCCCGCCGTAGTCCAGCTCCACCAGCGAGCGCGGGTGGAACTCCTCCAGCCAGCGCCCCACGTCCACCAGGCCGTCGATCAGCGGGCCCTCGTCGATCGCGTCCTTGAGCGTCCGCAGGCCCCGCGCCACCCGGCGCCTGGCCTCGACCATGGGCGTGCGGTAGCGGAGGACCAGCCCGTCGCGGCCGGGGTCGCAGCCCTTGCCGTACTCCCGCTCCTCGTCCGCGAAGAGGACGAACCAGCGCAGCGGCACCTGCCAGGTCGCCGTGCGGATCCAGGGCCGGGCGTCGGGGTTGCGCTCCAGCCAGCGCTCGTAGTCCGCCTCCGCCTGACGGCGCACCACGGGCGGCAGCGCCGCGTCCAGGACCGGTGCGGGCAGGCTCTCGGCCAGCTCCTCCAGCGCCAGCCAGCCGCGCAGCCGGGTGCGCCAGGGGCAGACGCACAGGACGCCGTCCTGGAAGGCGACGAACGCGTCGCCGCTCTCGTGCACCGGGACCGGCACCGGGGGCGTGGGCAGCAGGTCCGCGAGCGACCGGCGGAGCTCGTCCTGGACCCCCGGGAGCGCGTCGCGGCGGGCGTAACGCGCCCAGTGGCCGCGCTCCGGTTCCGGGAAGGCGCCCAGAGGCTCGTAGACCCGCAGATACGCCGCGTACGGGACGGTCACCGACGACGCCAACCCCACACCCGCTCCCTCAAACCGGAGGACCCTCCGGGGAGTTGCCCAGCGCTCCCCCTTGCTGTCCAGATCGTCCCATGGCGTCGCACCCCGGGAGAGTGATCCTCGGCACCGGACCCGTCCTGCGGGCCGACAGGTCTTACCCTCGTCCCAACCGGCCCTCCACCACCCCCGGAGGGCGAACTCCGCGACATATGGAGTCACCACAGTGACTGACGTACGTCCCACCAATGACGTTGACGGCGTGCTGCACACCCTGTTCGGATCGGACCAGGGCGGCCACGAGCAGGTCGTGCTCTGCCAGGACCGCGAGAGCGGCCTCAAGGCCGTGATCGCCATCCACTCCACCGCCCTGGGCCCGGCCCTCGGTGGCACCCGCTTCTACCCGTACGCCTCCGAGGAGGAGGCCGTGCGGGACGCGCTCAACCTCGCCCGCGGCATGTCGTACAAGAACGCCCTCGCCGGGCTCGACCACGGCGGCGGGAAGGCCGTGATCATAGGTGACCCCGAAACGGTGAAGAGCGAGCAATTGCTGCTCGCCTACGGTCGGTTCGTGGCGTCCCTGGGCGGCCGCTATGTCACCGCGTGCGATGTCGGCACGTACGTGCAGGACATGGACGTCGTCGCCCGCGAGTGCCGCTGGACCACCGGCCGCTCCCCCGAGAACGGCGGCGCGGGCGACTCCTCCGTCCTCACCGCCTTCGGCGTCTTCCAGGGCATGCGCGCCGCCGCGCGGACCCAGTGGGGCGAGTCGACGCTGCGCGGCCGCCGGGTCGGCATCGCCGGGGTCGGCAAGGTGGGCCACCACCTGGTGGAGCACCTGGTCGAGGACGGCGCCGAAGTCGTGATCACCGACGTGCGGGCCGAGGCGGTCGAGCGGATCATCGCGCGGCACCCTCAGGTCACCTCCGTGGCCACCGCGGACATCCTGGTCCGCAGCCCCCTCGACGTCTACGCCCCCTGCGCCCTCGGCGGCGCGCTGAACGACGAGACGGTGGCGGCCCTGACCGCCACCGTGGTCTGCGGCGCGGCCAACAACCAGCTCGCCCACCCCGGCGTCGAGAAGGACCTCGCCGACCGCGGCATCCTCTACGCCCCGGACTACGTGGTGAACGCCGGTGGCGTGATCCAGGTGGCCGACGAGCTGCACGGCTTCGACTTCGACCGGGCGAAGGCCAAGGCGAACGAGATCTTCGCCACCACCCTGGCCATATTCGACCGCGCCAAGTCGGACGGCATCCCGCCGGCCGCCGCGGCCGACCGGATCGCCGAACAGCGCATGGCCGAGGCCCGCGCCGCCGCCGTCCCCGTCGGCGCCCTGTAATACCGGCCGGTAGCCACGGGACGGTACGGCCCGTGGCCCGGCCGTACGCTCGGTGCCCGCACAGCGGTCGGAGGGCCGTCGCAGGGAATACGACAGCCGGCCGGTCGGAGGTGGTGAGGGAGAGATCCCTCACCACCCATCGGCGGGTCGGCGCACAAGACACGTTAAAATCGCAGCTGACCAGCGGGGACGGGGCTCCCCACGGGTTGTGCGACGTGGCACGTCATGCGGGCGACGTACCGTATGGCCGCGGAAGCAGGTACCGTTGAAGCCCTACAGGCCGGACACCTCGACGAGGGTCCGCTCTGACTCATGAACGTGAACGCGTGTCAAGACTCTGGGGCCGTCGAGCCCCGTCACTGAGGGGGTCGAGCCATGGGGCGCGGCCGGGCCAAGGCCAAGCAGACAAAGGTCGCCCGCCAGCTGAAGTACAACAGCGGCGGGACCGATCTCTCACGTCTGGCCAATGAGCTGGGCGCATCGCCGACGACGAAGCAGCCGCCGAACAGCGAGCCGCTCGACAAGGACGATGAGCTGGACGACGATCCGTACGCTCAGTATGCGGAGCGTTACAACCACGAGGACGAGGACGAGCAATCGCCCGACCACTCCTCGACATACCGTCGCCGCGCTTGACGCCGTAACTCTCACCGACCCGGTCCGGGGCCTGCCCTCGGACCGGGTTCTGTGCTGCCCGGCGCGGGTTCACAAGGCCCCGCCCGGCCACGGGAGCACCGGCCCCGGAGCGCCCTTGGGCCCCGGGACCAGCGGATCCGCGGTTATCAGCTTCCGTACTCACCGGTCAGGGCCACGGCCTCGGCGTGGTCGCCACGCTCGGTGATCTCGCCCGCCACCCAGGACTCCACGCCCCGGTCGGCGAAGGTGGCCAGCGCCACGTCCACGGACTCCTGCGGCACGACCGCGATCATGCCGACGCCCATGTTGAGCGTCTTCTCCAGCTCCGGCCGCTCGACCCCGCCCAGCCGGCCGACCAGGTCGAAGACGGCGCCCGGCGCCCAGGTCGAGCGGTCGACGGTGGCGTGCAGCCCGGCCGGGATCACCCGGGCCAGGTTGTTGGCGAGCCCGCCGCCGGTGATGTGCGAGAAGGCGTGCACCTCGGCCGTGCGGGTGAGCGCGAGGCAGTCGAGCGAATAGATCTTGGTGGGCTCCAGCAGCTCCTCGCCGAGGGTGCGGCCGAACTCCGGAACCTCCCGGTCCAGCTCCCAGCCCGCCCGGTCGAAGAGCACATGGCGGACCAGCGAGTACCCGTTCGAGTGAAGTCCGGACGAGGCCATCGCGATGACCGCGTCACCCGTACGGATGCGATCCGCGCCCAGCACCCGGTCGGCCTCGACCACGCCCGTGCCCGCGCCGGCCACGTCGAAGTCGTCCGCGGCGAGCAGCCCGGGGTGCTCGGCGGTCTCGCCGCCGACCAGCGCGCAGCCCGCGAGGACACAGCCCTCGGCGATGCCCTTGACGATCGCCGCGACCCGCTCCGGATAGACCTTGCCGACGCAGATGTAGTCCGTCATGAACAGCGGCTCGGCGCCGCAGACGACCAGGTCGTCCACGACCATGCCGACCAGGTCGTGGCCGATGGTGTCGTAGACCCCCATCCGGCGGGCGATGTCGACCTTCGTGCCGACGCCGTCGGTCGCGGAGGCGAGCAGCGGACGCTCGTACCGCTTGAGGGCGCTCGCGTCGAAGAGCCCGGCGAAGCCGCCGAGGCCGCCGACGACCTCCGGGCGGGTGGCCTTCTTCACCCACTTCTTCATGAGCTCGACGGCGAGGTCGCCGGCTTCGATGTCGACGCCCGCGCTTGCGTAGCTGGCACCAGTGGTCTCAGGCATAGCTGGGAACTTTCGTGTCGTTCGGTACTACGGAGAGCGTTACGGGCGACGGAGCGCGTCGGCGGCGTCCGTGCCACCGGCCAGCTCGGTCTCCAGCAGCTGCTTGCCGAGGAGCTCGGGGTCCGGCAGCGGCATCGGGTACTCGCCGTCGAAGCAGGCGCGGCAGAGGTCCGGCTTGGCGATGGTGGTCGCCTCGATCATGCCGTCGAGGGAGATGTACGCGAGGGAGTCCGCGCCCAGCGACTTGCCGATCTCCTCGACCGTCATGCCATTGGCTATCAGCTCGGCGCGGGTCGCGAAGTCGATGCCGAAGAAGCACGGCCACTTCACCGGCGGCGAGGAGATGCGCACGTGCACCTCGGCCGCGCCCGCCTCGCGGAGCATCCGCACCAGGGCGCGCTGGGTGTTGCCGCGGACGATCGAGTCGTCGACGACCACCAGGCGCTTGCCCCGGATGACCTCCTTGAGGGGGTTGAGCTTGAGCCGGATGCCGAGCTGGCGGATGGTCTGGCTCGGCTGGATGAAGGTCCGGCCGACGTAGGAGTTCTTCACCAGGCCGGTGCCGTAGGGGATGCCGCTGGCCTCGGCGTAACCGACGGCGGCCGGCGTGCCGGACTCCGGGGTCGGTATCACCAGGTCGGCCTCGACGGGGGCCTCGGCGGCGAGCCTGCGGCCCATCTCCACCCGGGAGAGGTAGACGTTGCGGCCCGCGATGTCGGTGTCGGGGCGCGCGAGGTAGACGTACTCGAAGACACAGCCCTTGGGCTTCGCTTCCGCGAAGCGGGAGGTCCGCAGGCCGTTCTCGTCGATGGCGACCAGCTCGCCGGGCTCCACCTCGCGGACGAAGGTCGCACCGCAGATGTCCAGGGCGGCGGTCTCGGAGGCCACCACCCAGCCGCGCTCCAGCCGGCCGAGGACCAGCGGGCGGATGCCCTGCGGGTCGCGGGCGGCGTAGAGGGTGTGCTCGTCCATGAAGACGAGGCAGAAGGCGCCCTGGACCTCGGGGAGGACCTTGGTGGCCGCTTCCTCGATCGTCAGCGGCTTGCCGTCGGCGTCGGTCTGGCCCGCGAGCAGGGCCGTGACCAGGTCGGTGTCGTTGGTCGCGGCGACCTGGGTGGCCCGGCCGTTCTCCTTGGGGAGGGCGGCGACCATCTCGGCGAGCTGGGCGGTGTTGACCAGATTGCCGTTGTGGCCGAGCGCGATCGAGCCGTTGGCGGTCGCCCGGAACGTCGGCTGCGCGTTCTCCCACACCGACGCTCCGGTGGTGGAGTAGCGGGCGTGACCGACCGCGATATGGCCCTGGAGGGAGCCGAGGGAGGTCTCGTCGAAGACCTGGGAGACAAGTCCCATGTCCTTGAAGACGAGGATCTGGGAGCCGTTGCTCACTGCGATGCCCGCGGACTCCTGTCCACGGTGCTGCAGGGCATACAGCCCGAAATAGGTGAGCTTGGCGACCTCTTCACCCGGAGCCCAGACACCGAAGACGCCGCAAGCGTCCTGGGGGCCCTTCTCGCCGGGGAGCAGGTCGTGGTTGAGTCGTCCATCACCACGAGGCACACCTCGAGTCTATGGCAGGTGCGAGGTTCATCCGAACCGGGGATGACCAGGGATGCCTCACACCACGGACAGCCACTCGGCGCGCACAGCGAATCACCTTTTCCGCTCAGGTGAGTTACCGCCTGGCGTTGCTCGGATGAGCACTCATGTGAGCAACGGCAGTTGCTCGGAGATGTCGGCGCGTTCACCGCTCGCGGAGACCGCGGCCGCGTCGAGGGCGGTGGCCCAGTCCGTACGGCCGGTGGCCAGACGCACCCACGTGAGGGGGGCGGTCTCGACGACGTTGGGCGGGGTGCCCCGGGTGTGCTTGGGGCCCGCCACGCACTGCACGACCGCGAACGGCGGCACGCGGACCTCCACTGATCCCCCGGGCGCCTTGACGGCCAGCGAGTCCGCCAGCAGGCGGGTGACGGCGGCCAGGGCCTGCCGGTCGAACGGGATGTCCACGCCGAGCGCGGCGGCCAGATCGTCGCTGTGCACGACGAGTTCGACGCATCTGGTGACGAGAAGGTCGTCCAGGCGCATCACGCCGGGGCGGGCGGTCAGCAGGCGCTCGGCGGGCACGCCGGAGGTCAGTTCGGCGAAGCGTTCGGCCACCTGGGCGAGGAGCGCGACGGGATCCTCCGCGGCGGCCGCTTCCCGTACGGACGTGGCCACCTGCGTCGCGTAGTCGGCCGTGGCGAACGGCCACTCGGCGAGCGTGATCTCGCGTGCCGGGGGCGCGGGTTGTCCGAGCCCGTGGGTGACGGAGCGGACGCCCAGGGCGATATGCGTGACCAGCTCCCGGACGGTCCAGTCGCCGAGTCGTGTGGGCAGCGCGAACCGGCCCTCGTCGAGGGCTTCGACGACGGTGCGTACGTTGCCGAGCTGCGCGATGACGGCCGCGCGGGTCCTGTCGAGGTCGTACGTTCGCGCACGCTTGCGCTGGGCGGGAGGCATGAGGGGATTTTCCCCCACTCGCCCCTGCCCGCAACCGCGCTCCGGCTTTCGATCGCCGTACGGGCCGGAAAGGCCCGGCCCGTACGGCGATCGTCCGCTAGGCCAGCAGGGCCGGAATCGTCGCTTCGTGCGCCGCGCGCAGTTCCGCGAGCGGGAGCTCGAAGTGGCCCTGGATGTCGATCACTTCGCCGTCCACCACACCGATGCGCGCCGCCGGCAGGCCGCGGGCGCCGCACATGTCGCTGAAGCGGAGTTCCTCGCTGCGCGGGACGGCGACGACCGCACGGCCCGCCGACTCCGAGAACAGGAACACGAAGGGGTCCAGTCCGTCGGGGACGACGATCCGCGCGCCCTTGCCGCCGCGCAGGCACGACTCGGCGAGGGCCTGGATCAGGCCGCCGTCGGAGAGGTCGTGCGCCGCGTCGACCATGCCGTCGCGGGAGGCGGCGATCAGGATCTCGGCGAGCAGCTTCTCGCGCTCCAGGTCCACGGCCGGCGGCAGCCCGCCGAGGTGGTCGTGGACGACCTGCGACCAGGCCGAACCGCCCAGCTCCTCCTTGGTATCGCCCAGGAGGTAGAGCAGGTGGCCCTCCTCCGAGAAGGCCATCGGCGTACGGCGGTTGACGTCGTCGATCACGCCGAGCACCGCGACCACGGGGGTCGGGTGGATGGCGGTCTCGCCGGTCTGGTTGTAGAGCGAGACATTGCCGCCGGTGACGGGCGTGCCCAGCTCCAGGCAGCCGTCCGCCAGACCGCGGGTGGCCTCGGCGAACTGCCACATGACGGCCGGGTCCTCGGGCGAGCCGAAGTTCAGGCAGTTGGAGATGGCGAGCGGCCGGGCGCCGGTGGCGGCCACGTTGCGGTACGACTCGGCGAGCGCGAGCTGCGCGCCGGCGTACGGGTCGAGCTTGGTGTAGCGGCCGTTGCCGTCGGTCGCGACCGCGACACCCAGGTTGGTGTTCTCGTCGATGCGGACCATGCCCGAGTCCTCGGGCTGCGCCAGCACGGTGTTGCCCTGCACGAACCGGTCGTACTGATCGGTGATCCAGGACTTCGAGGCCTGGTTCGGGGAGGAGACGACCTTGAGGACCTGCTCGCGCAGCTCGCCGGCGGTCGCCGGGCGGGGCAGCCGCGCGGCGTCGTCGGCCTGGAGGGCGTCCTGCCACTGCGGCCGGGCATACGGCCGCTCGTAGACCGGACCCTCATGGGCGACCGTGCGCGGCGGCACGTCGACGATCTGCTCGCCGTGCCAGAAGATCTCCAGCCGCTCGCCGTCGGTCACTTCACCGATGACGGTGGCGATGACGTCCCACTTCTCGCAGATCTCCAGGAAGCGGGCGACCTTGCCGGGCTCGACGACGGCGCACATGCGCTCCTGCGACTCGCTCATGAGGATCTCCTCGGGCGAGAGGGAGGAGTCGCGCAGCGGCACGGTGTCCAGCTCGACGCGCATACCGCCCGAACCGGCGCTGGCCAGCTCGCTGGTGGCGCAGGACAGACCGGCGCCGCCGAGGTCCTGGATGCCGTCGACCAGGTCCTCGCGGAAGATCTCCAGGGTGCACTCGATGAGGAGCTTCTCCTGGAAGGGGTCGCCGACCTGGACGGCGGGGCGCTTGGCCGGGCCGGTGGAGTCGAAGGTCTCGGAGGCGAGCACGGAGACGCCGCCGATGCCGTCGCCGCCCGTGCGGGCGCCGTAGAGGATGACCTTGTTGCCCGCGCCGGAGGCCTTGGCCAGGTGGATGTCCTCGTGCTTCATCACGCCCACGCAGAGGGCGTTGACCAGCGGGTTGCCCTGGTAGCAGGCGTCGAAGACGACCTCGCCGCCGATGTTGGGCAGGCCCAGGCAGTTGCCGTAGCCGCCGATGCCCGCGACGACGCCCGGCAGGACGCGCTTGGTGTCGGGGTGGTCGGCCGCGCCGAAGCGCAGCGGGTCCATGACGGCGACCGGGCGGGCGCCCATGGCGAGGATGTCGCGGACGATGCCGCCGATGCCGGTGGCCGCGCCCTGGTAGGGCTCGATGTACGAGGGGTGGTTGTGCGACTCGACCTTGAAGGTGACCGCGTAGCCCTGGCCGACGTCGACGACACCGGCGTTCTCGCCGATGCCGACGAGGAGGGCATCGCTCTCGGGCGCCTTGTCGCCGAACTGCCTCAGGTGGACCTTGCTGCTCTTGTAGGAGCAGTGCTCGGACCACATCACGCTGTACATGGCCAGCTCGGCGCCGGTGGGACGGCGGCCGAGGATCTCGCGGATGCGGGCGTACTCGTCCGGCTTCAGACCCAGCTCGGCCCACGGCTGCGCGGTGTCGGGGGTCTCGCCCGCGTGCTTGACGGTGTCCAGGCTCATGCGTTGACCAGCTTCTTCAGGATCGAGGTGAAGAACCCGAGCCCGTCGGTACGGCCCGTACCGACCAGCGGCTCGACGGCGTGCTCCGGGTGCGGCATGAGGCCGACGACGTTGCCCGCGGCGTTGGTGATGCCGGCGATGTCGCGGAGCGAGCCGTTGGGGTTTCCGTATCCATCAGCGGCTTCGCCGCGGGCCAGATAGCGGAACGCGACGCGGCCCTCCGCCTCCAGCTCGTCGAGGGTCCGCTCGTCGGCCACATAGCGGCCGTCGATGTTCTTCAGCGGGACGGAGATCTCCTGGCCCGCCTCGTAGTCGGACGTCCAGGCGGTGTCCGCGTTCTCCACCCGCAGCTTCTGGTCGCGGCAGATGAAGTGCAGGTGGTTGTTGCGCAGCATCGCGCCGGGCAGCAGGTGGGACTCGGTGAGCACCTGGAAGCCGTTGCAGATGCCGAGGACCGGCAGGCCCTCCCGGGCGCCCTCGACGACCTTCTCCATGACGGGCGAGAAGCGGGAAATGGCACCCGCGCGCAGATAGTCGCCGTAGGAGAAGCCGCCGGGCAGGATCACGGCATCGACCTGTTTGAGGTCTTTGTCGCGGTGCCACAGCGATACGGGCTCGAGTCCGGCGATACGGACGGCGCGCTGGGTGTCGCGGTCGTCCAGAGTGCCGGGGAAGGTGATGACTCCTACACGAGCGGTCATCGTGCTTCTCCGTCGACCTTCACGGTGAAGTCCTCGATCACGGTGTTGGCGAGAAACGTTTCCGCCATCTCGTGGATGCGGGCGAGGGCGGCGTCGTCGACCGGACCCTCCACCTCGAGTTCAAAGCGCTTGCCCTGACGGACGTCGGCGATCCCCGCAAAACCCAGGCGTGGCAGCGCGCGCTGCACCGCCTGCCCCTGCGGGTCGAGGATCTCCGGCTTGAGCATGACGTCGACTACGACGCGTGCCACTGGCACTCCCGGTGGTGTGGTGCGTGAGCTGAAGCGGTGAGGCCAGAGTACAGTCCCAAAAAATCTACGCGCATAGATATCGTGGCCGCCCTGTCACGTTTACGCATCGACACAGGAAGAATCCGGGGAAAATCGCGGAAAAAATGTACGGTCCTGATTGCCGGGGGCCACGCCGACCGAATTAAGTGGGCTTCCATTTGCAATGGCCTTCGTTGTACAAATGAATAATCATTGATCCGGAACACCCGGAACCCTCGCGTCACCGCAGATCGACCGCGGTGCCGCCCGCTGAAAGGACCGATATTCGTGGCACAGCGCGTAGTGGTCACGCTCTCCGATGACATCGACGGCGGGGCAGCCGCGGAGACGGTCTCCTTCGGACTCGACGGCAAGTCGTACGAGATCGACCTCAACACTGCCAATGCGAAGAAACTGCGCGTCGCGCTCGCACCCTTCGTGGAGGCCGGCCGCAAGCAGTCCCGCTCCGGGAAGGTCTACCGCCACACCCCCGTGGCGCCCGACCCCTCCGCGGTGCGCGCCTGGGCCCGCTCGCACGGCATGGACGTACCGCCGCGCGGCCGCATCCCCAAGCGCGTCTACGAGGCCTTCAACGCCGCCGACTGACGGAGTTGCCAAGCACCCCTGTTGATCAGCTAGAGTTTGGATCACGCCGAGGGGAACGGACGGGAAACCGCCGGGACTTCGGGGTCACGCGGGTGTAGCTCAGTAGTAGAGCGCCCCCTTTCCAAGGGGGAGGCGCAGTGTGCGATTCCTGTCACCCGCTCTGATCGTTCCGACGGTCGTTCCACATCTGTGGACCGGCTGTCCGGTGCGACGCTTGCGGGTGTAGCTCAGTAGTAGAGCGCCCTCTTTCCAAGAGGGAGGCGCAGTGTGCGATTCCTGTCACCCGCTCTGATCGTTCCGACGGTCGTCCCACTTCGGTGGACCGGCTGTCCGGTGCGACGCTTGCGGGTGTAGCTCAGTAGTAGAGCGCCCCCTTTCCAAGGGGGAGGCGCAGTGTGCGATTCCTGTCACCCGCTCTCATCACGTACCGACCACTCCTGTGGTTCCGGTACAGTGGTGTTCGCACCGCCCGGTGAGAGCCGGTCGGCAGCATGCGGACGTAGCTCAGTTGGTAGAGCACCACCTTGCCAAGGTGGATGTCGCGAGTTCGAGTCTCGTCGTCCGCTCAGTGAACGAAGGCCCCGATCAACATGATCGGGGCCTTCGTCGTATCTCCGGAAGCCGTATCCCTGGACGTCGTATCTCCAGGCGCCGTGGCCCCGGGTGCCGTATCCCCGGGTGTGCATCGCGGCGGGTGGTGCCCCTCGCCGTGCCACATGACATCCGTCATCCGAGGTCATGACAGCTCGCACTGCCTCAGGGCCGGATCGGCGGGGAGTCTTGAGACATGGATATCGGGGACAGTGTGATCGAGGTCTCGGAGCTGCGGCGGCGCTACGGCCCGGAGGGTGACAAGGGGTTCGAGGCGGTGCGGGGCGTCTCCTTCACCGTGGCGCGCGGCGAGCTGTTCGCTCTGCTGGGCACCAACGGCGCGGGCAAGACCTCCACGGTCGAGCTGCTGGAGGGCCTGGCCCGGCCGAGCGGCGGGCGGGTGCGGGTGCTGGGCCACGATCCGTTCGAGGAGCGGAGCGCGGTCCGGCCGCGGGTCGGGGTGATGCTCCAGGAAGGCGGCTTCCCCTCCGACCTGACCGTCACGGAGACCGTGCGGATGTGGGCGGGCTGTACCACCGGTGCGCGGCCCGTCGGGGAGGCGCTCGGCCTGGTCGGGCTGGTGGGGCGCGGTGACGTGCGGATCAAGCAGCTGTCCGGCGGTGAGCGGCGGCGGCTCGACCTCGCGCTGGCCCTGCTCGGCCGCCCCGAGGTGCTCTTCCTCGACGAGCCGACGACGGGCCTGGACCCCGAGGCCCGGCACACCACCTGGGAGTTGGTGCGCCGGCTGCGCGAGGAGGGCACGACCGTGCTGCTGACCACCCACTATCTGGAGGAGGCCGAGGCGCTCGCGGACCGGGTCGCGATCATGCGCGAGGGCCGGATCGTGACGTCCGGGGCGCCGGGTGAGGTCATCGGCGCCTATCCGGCCCGGATCCGCTTCGCCATGCCGGTGGGCTGGTTCGTCGGCGATCTGCCGCCCCTGGCCGAGCTGGGCGTGGTGCGCCACGAGGAGACCGGGGGGCGGATAGAGCTCCAGACACGGGAGTTGCAGCGGACCCTGACCGGGCTGCTGGTCTGGGCGCGGGAGCAGGGCATAGAGCTGGAAGGGCTGGACGCGCGGACGGCCTCCTTGGAGGAGGCGTTCCTGGCCATAGCGGGCGCGGGCCCGGATGCGGGCGCGGGTATGAGTGCGGGTGCGGCCACGGCGGCCGCGGGCGCCGGTGCGAGGAGGGGCGAGTGATGGCGACGACCACGATGATGTCCACGGCGGGATCGCGGGTGCTGGCGCTGGGGCGGGCGGAGCTGACCCTGCTCGGGCGGAGCAAGACCGCGCTGTACATGGGGCTGCTGATGCCCGCCGTGATGATCTACGCGATGCACAGCGTGGTCGCCGGGGCCGATCTCGACAAGGCCGGGATGTCGGTCGCCGCCGTGTCGGTCACCGGGGGCTTCGGCTTCGTGCTGGTCCTGGCCGTCTATCAGAACCTGGTCACCGCATATGTCACGCGCCGGGAGGAGCTGGTCCTCAAGCGGCTCCGCACGGGCGAGGCGAGTGACGCGGAGATATTGGCCGGCACGGCGATACCGGCGGTGCTCGTCGCGCTCACCCAGTGCGCCCTGCTGGTGGTGGCGGGTGTCGTCTGGCTGAAGCTGGGGGCGGTGCACCGGCCCGAACTGCTCCTGGCGGGGCTGGTGTTGGGGATCGCCCTGTGCATCACGCTGGCCGCGGCCACCGCGGCCTGGGCCAAGTCGGTCGAGGGGGCGGGGTTCGTGACCACTCCCCTGTTCCTGGTCTCGATGGCGGGCTCGGGTCTGATCGTGCCCCTGGAGGTGATGCCGGACAGCGTCGCGCAGATATGCCGGCTGCTGCCGCTGACTCCCGCGATGCAGCTGATGCGTGGTGGCTGGCTCGGCGGGGTGGACGGCGTCGATGCCCTGCGGGATGTGGTGACCGCGTTGGTCTGGGTGGCGCTGGGCGTGTTTGCTGTACGGCGGTGGTTCCGCTGGGAGCCGCGGAAGTGAGCCTGCCGGGCGGCGGGTGATCGATGAGCGATGGGGGGCGCGCGTGAGCAAGCGGGTGCGGGAATGGCGGAGCTGGAGCAGGGTCGCGCAGGTCGATTTCTATACGCGGCTGACGGTCTGCGCGGTGCCCTTTCTCTTTCCGCTGACCAATGGCGCGCAGTTGCTGAACGGCTCCCGGCCGCTGGGATGGCTGCTGTTGGGGATCAGCGTCGTCCACTGCGCGCACCACGTCACGCTGGCCCGGCGGTGTCTGGACCACTATCTGTGGAAGCGGCCCGCCCCGTGGTGGGGGCTGGTTGTCTCCGCGGTGCTGTTCCTCGCGTTCATGTGCGTCTTCGTCGCCAAGGTCTGGGCCGAGGGGCTTTCGTACATCACCACGTCGGCCATGATGCTGCAGGCGGGCGGGCTGATCGTGTTCGGCTCGTTCAGCACTCTGGTCCGCATCCCCCGGTATCTCGCCGTCTGCGCGGCGGCGGCCGTGCTGGTGAGCGGCTCGGTCATCCTGATGGGCGGGCAGCTGCTGGGAGCGCTCGTGGTGGGCGCGTTCATGGTGTTCACCGGGGTGTGGAGCCTGACGGTGATGCGTACGTCGGCGTGGATACTCTCCGTGCTGTGGGAGCTGGAGACGGCCCGTACGGCGCAGGCGCGGCTGGCGGTCGCGGAGGAGCGGCTGCGGTTCTCGCGCGACATGCACGACGTCATGGGGCGCAATCTCGCGGTGATCGCCCTCAAGAGCGAGCTCGCCGTGCAGCTGGCGCAGCGGGGTTCGCCGGCGGCGCTGGAGCAGATGGCGGAGGTGCAGCGGCTGGCCCAGGATTCGCAGCGGGAGGTCCGCGAAGTGGTCCGCGGCTACCGCGAAGCGGATCTGCGCACCGAACTGGTGGGCGCCCGGGGCGTGCTGTCCGCGGCGGGCATCGAGTGCCGCATCGACGACGCGGCGGGCCGTGAGCTGCCGGCGCCGGTGCAGTCGGCGCTGGCCTGGGTGGTCCGCGAGGCGACGACGAATGTGCTGCGGCACGCGGACGCGGGGCGGTGCGCGGTGCGGATGCGGATCGTCGACGACGCGGCGGTGCTCGTCATGGAGAACGACGGGGTGGCGGACCGGAGCCCGGGGGCGGGCACCGGCAGCGGTTCGGGGCTGGCGGGGCTGCGGGAGCGGCTGGACGCGCTGGGCGGCACGATCACCGCGGAGCGCCGCGGGGCGAAGATGTTCCGCGTGACGGCGGAGGTCCCGCTGGCCGGCGGGGAGGCGCTCCGGCGTGACACGGCGGGCGACGGCTCCGTCCCGGAAGGGGGTGGCTCGTCGCCGGGCGGGGCAGGTGAGGGCGTGGGCGACGGAGGCGGTGTGCCACCGAGAGTGGCCACGGGTGTGGGGCACGGAGGGGCAGCGTGATGGACGACATGGCTGACGGCATGGGTGCGGGCGCGACGGCGAGTGCGGGCGGTCCCATACCGGGCGCGGGCGTCAACGACGGGCCCCCGCCCGTACGGGTGATGCTGGCGGACGACGAGCATCTGATCCGGGGAGCGCTGGCCGCGCTGCTCGGGCTGGAGGACGATCTCCAGGTGGTCGCGGAGGCCGCCTCGGGGCCGGAGGCGCTGGCCATGGCCCGGGCCCACCGGCCGGACGTGGCGGTACTGGATCTCCAAATGCCAGGGGCGGACGGTGTGATGGTGGCCACACGCCTGCGGGCCGAACTGCCCGGCTGCCGCACCATGATCGTGACCGGTCACGGGCGTCCCGGGCATCTGAAGCGGGCGCTGGAGGCGGGGGTGCGCGGGTTCGTGCCCAAGACCGTTTCGGCGCGGCGGCTCGCCGAGATCATCAGGACCGTGCACGGCGGAAGCCGCTATGTGGACCCGGAGTTGGCGGCGGACGCGATCAGCGCGGGCGACTCCCCGCTGACCGCGCGGGAGGCGGAACTGCTGGAGCTGGCCGAGGACGGGGCGCCCGTCGCGGAGATCGCGGAGCGCGCCTCGCTGACGCCGGGGACGGTCCGGAACTACCTCTCGTCGGCCGTCGCGAAGCTCGGCGTCGAGAACCGTCACGCGGCCGCGCGCATCGCGCGTGCTCAGGGTTGGCTATAGTGGTGCACGCACCGCACGACAGCGCGGCGCAATGCGGACGTAGCTCAGTTGGTAGAGCACCACCTTGCCAAGGTGGATGTCGCGAGTTCGAGTCTCGTCGTCCGCTCCGTGAGCGAAGGCCCCGATCATGATGATCGGGGCCTTCGTCGTGTTGTGCCCGGTGATGTCAGCCCGGTGATGTCAGCCCGGTGATCCGGTGGGGAAGCTGAGGCGGAAGCGGGCGCCGCCCGTCTCCGCCTGCTCCGCCGTCAGCTCGGCGCCGTGCGCGCGGGCGATCTGGCGGGCCATGGCGAGCCCGAGGCCGGAGCCGGGGAGGGCGCGGGCCTGCCGGGAGCGGTAGAAGCGGTCGAAGACATAGGGCAGATCCTCGGTGGAGATGCCGGGGCCGTGGTCGCGGACCGTGAGGTCGAGACCGTGGTCCGTGCGCGCCAGCCGCACCTCGACCATCGCGCCGGGCGGGCTGAACTTGGCCGCGTTGTCGAGCAGGTTGGACAGCAGCCGCGCGAGGCGGGCCGGGACGCCGGGGACGGTCACGGCGCCCACGGTGTCCAGGTCGGCGGTGAAGGGGGTGTTCGGCCAGTGCCCGCGCGCGGCGGCCACACAGCGTTCGGCCAGCAGATCCAGCCGGACCTGCTCGACGAGCTGCTGCGGCTCCTCGTCCCTGGCGAGCTCGATGAGGTCGTTGACCAGGCCGGTGACCTCGCGGAGCTGGCGGCCGAGGGCGGCGGAGGCCCGGTCCCGCTGGGCGGGCGAGAGCCGGTCGGCGCGGGCGAGGAGCTCGGCGTTGGTGCGGAGCGCGGTCAGCGGGGTGCGCAGTTCGTGGGAGGCATCGGCGATGAGGCGGCGCTGGGCGGCGACGGCCTCCTCCAGCTCGCCCAGCATGGTGTTGAAGCTGGTCGCGAGGCGGGTGATCTCGTCCTGGCGGCGTGCTTCGTAGGGCGGCAGCTCGATGCGGTGGGCGGGGTCGCGGGTGGCGGCGATGCGCTCGGCGGTGGCCGTGAGCCGGGTCACGGGCCGCAGGGACGTACGGGACGCGAAGTAGCCGAGGGCCGCCGCGAGCAGCACCCCGGCGCCGCCGACCCCGGCGAGGAGCAGTCCCGCCTGCCGTACGCCCTGGTCGACGGTGTCGGAGCGGGCCGCGACCTGGAGGGCACGGTCGTCCCTGAGGTGCATGGTGTACATCCGCATGTCGCGGCCGCCGAGGGTGATGTTGCTGTAGAACTCGCCGAGCGTCCCGGCCGCGACGCGGCGCGTGGCTCCCGTGACCGGCAGCACGAGGCCGCCCTGGCCGGGCGCGGCGGGGTCGGAGCGGACGATCTGGGCGCAGGCGGGGGCGGCGAGCCAGTTGCACTCGCCGTAGAGCACCCCGGTCGTTCCGCCGTGGCTCTGCTGGGCCATGATCCCGGCCTGTTGCTTCAGCTGGAGGTCGAGCTGGCGCACGAGTTCGTAGCGGATCACGACGTACGCGGCGGCGAGCACGCCGAGGGCGACGAGCGCGACGGCCGCGGAGGTGACGAGCGCCAGCCGGGCGCGCAGGGGCCTGCGGCCCAGGAGGCGGGCGCGCAGCACTCTCACCGCTCCGCCAGCCGGTAGCCGATGCCGTGCACGGTGTGGACGAGGCGGGGCGCGCCGCCCGCTTCCAGTTTGCGCCGCAGATAACCGACGTAGACAGCAAGGGAATTGGAGTCCGGGCCGAAATCGGTGCCCCAGACCCTTTCCTGGATGACCTCGCGCGGCAGGACCTGGCCCGGGTGCCGCATCAGCACGTCGAGGAGGGCGAATTCGGTGCGGGTGAATTCCAGCGGGTTGTCGCCGCGCCTGCCGGTGCGGGTCTCCGGGTCCACGGTGAGGTCGGCGAAGGCCAATTCGCCGCTCTCCTCGGCGGGTTCGACGGGCGCCGCGCGGCGGAGCAGCGCGCGGAGGCGGGCGAGGAGCTCGTCCAGGGCGAAGGGTTTGACGAGGTAGTCGTCGGCCCCCGCGTCCAGGCCCGCGACCCGGTCGGAGACGGCGTCGCGCGCGGTGAGGACGAGCACGGGCGTACGGTCGCCGACCCCGCGCAGCCTGCGGCACACGGCAAGGCCGTCGAGCACGGGCATGGCGAGGTCGAGGACGATGGCGGCGGGCGGGTCGGCGGCGACGCAGGAGAGGGCCTCCAGGCCGTCCGCGGCGGAGCGCACCGCGTAGCCCTCGACGGTGAGCCCGTCCACTACCGCGGCTCGTACTTCGGGGTCGTCGTCGACGACGAGGACGCTCGTCTCGGCCATTTCGCCTCCGGCGGGGTGCGCGTATCGGTCACCTACCTTGTCAGAGGGTGTCTGAGAGGGCTCTTAGGACAAGCGCGACCCGGGTGGGCCGGGTGCCGGATTTAAAAGGCTCTTAGAGCGCGTCCGCACGCTGCCCCACATGGCAAACGCACGCGACACACTTTCCGTGGTCATCGGCGCGGGCGGGACCGGTGGGCACATTTATCCGGGGCTCGCCGTCGCCGACGCGATTCGAGACGCCGTGCCGGACGCGGTCGTCAGTTTTGTCGGGACCGAGCGCGGGCTGGAGACCCGGCTGATCCCCCGGGCCGGATACCGGCTGCACACGGTCGACATGATCCCCTTCGACCGCTCGCTCGGCTCGCGCCGCTTCCTGCTGCCCGCCGATCTGCTGCGCTCCGGCATGCAGGCGCGGCGGGTGATCGAGGAGCAGGGCGCGCACGTCGTCGTCGGCATGGGCGGCTATCCCAGCGCCCCCGCCGTGCTGGGCGCGCGGATGGCGGGGCGGCCCGCGCTCGTCCACGAGTCCAACGCGGTGCCGGGCCGTGCGAACCGGTTCGCCACCGCCCTCACCCCGCATGTGGCCCTCGCCTTCGACCGGACCCGCGGCCACCTCGCGGCCCGTGCGGGCGCCCGCGCCGAGACGGTGGGCATGCCCCTGGTCGGCGCGGTCGCCGGGCTGGACCGGGTGGCGCTGCGCGAGCCCGCCCGGCGGGCCTTCGGGGTGCCCGACGGGGCGCGGATGGTGCTGTTCAACGGCGGCAGCCTGGGCGCCGCGCGGCTGACCGAGGCCGCCGTGCGGCTGGCCGGGCGGTGGCGCGGGCGGTCCGACGTCCACCTGGTGATCAAGACCGGTCCGCAGGCCCTGGCGGCGACCCGGGCCCGGCTGGCCGCCGAGGGCGGCGACCGCGTCGCCACCGCCGTCGACTACCTGGACCGCATGGACCTCGCCTACGCCGCCGCCGACCTCGTGATCTGCCGCGCGGGCTCGGCGACGGTCGCGGAGCTCGCGACCGTACGGGTGCCCGCGGTGCTGGTCCCGTACCCCCACGCGCCCCACGACCACCAGACCCACAACGCGCGCGTGCTCTCCGACGCCGGGGCCGGGCTGCTGCTCCCCGACGCCGAGACGGACGGCGACCGGCTCGCCGAGCTGATCGGGCCGCTGCTCGCCGACCCGGCGCGGCTGGCCGCCATGAGCGCGGCGGCCGACCCGGGCACGCACGCGATCGCCGCCGACCTGATGGCCGCCTGGGTGCTGCGCCTCGCCGGACACGCGGCGGCGGCGCCGCCGGCCGCCGGCCTGCGCGCCGCGTGACGACTTCCCGCCTCCGAAAGGAACTTCTCATGTCCACGACCACCGACACACAGAGCTGGCACGGCCGTACCGTCCTCGTCACCGGGGCCGAAGGGTTCATCGGGTCCACGCTCGTCGACCTGCTGGTGGAGCGCGGCGCACACGTCCGGGTGCTCGTGCACTACAAGCCGTACGCCGAGCGCGGCCACCTCGCCCGCTACCTCGGGCCCGGCTCGCCCGTGGAGACGCTCGCCGGTGACGTCCGCGACGCGGGGCGCGTCATGGACGCCGTCGCCGGGTGCGACACCGTCTTCCATCTGGCGGCGCTGATCGGCATTCCGTACAGCTACGCATCGCCCGAGGCGTACGTCCAGACCAATGTGGCCGGTACGGAGAACGTCGCCGCCGCCTGCCGCCGCCATGGCGTGCGGCGCATGGTGCACACGTCCACCAGTGAGGTGTACGGGACGGCGCTCACCGTGCCGATCCGTGAGGACCATCCGCTGCAGCCGCAGTCGCCGTACTCCGCGTCGAAGATCGGCGCGGACATGCTGGCGCTGTCCTACGCGCACTCCTTCGAGCTGCCGGTGACCGTCGTCCGGCCCTTCAACACGTACGGGCCCCGGCAGTCCGCGCGGGCCGTGATCCCCACGATCCTCGCGCAGCTGCACTCCGGTGCGGAGGAGATCCGGCTCGGATCGACCACGCCGACGCGGGACTTCACGTATGTGACCGACACGGCGGAGGGGTTCCTCGCACTGGCCGAGTGCGACCGGGCGATCGGGCACGCGGTCAATCTCGGCACGGGCCGCGAGATCGCTATCGGCGATCTCGCGGAGTCGCTGATCCGGGCTTCCGGGCGGTCGGCCCGGGTCGTCGTCGACGAGACGCGGTTGCGGCCTGCGGGGAGTGAGGTGGAGCGGCTGCTCTCGGACAACTCTCGGGCGCGGTCCTGGGCGGGGTGGCAGCCGGTGGTCGAGCTGGAGGAAGGGCTGGCCCGGACGTCGGATTGGGTGCGGTCGAATCTGCGGCTCTTCGCGGCGGATCGATACCAGGTGTGAGGCTGGGGCGGGGTTTTTCTTCCCCAGCCCCGCCCCTTCCCGCAGCATCTGATGCTCGGCTCCGCCGAGGCCGGGGCTCCGCCCCGGACCCGTGCCCGGGTGCGGGCCGGTGGTGCTTTGTTCCCCAGCCCCGCCCCTTCCCGAAACTGGGGCTCCGCCCCAGACCCCGGAGCACGCTCCGCGCGCTGTCCTCAAACTCCCCCAGCTACCGCTGGGAGGTGCCCCCACGGGCTGAATTGCGCACCCCGGGGGTCTGGGGGCCTGCCCCCCCAGTTTCGGGAAGGGGCGGGGCTGGGGAACAAGCCCGCCGCAGGCGCAACGGACCTACGACCAGCTCAGGCCCGTCAAGCGCTCGTACGCCTCGACGTACTTCGCTCGCGTCCGCTCCACAACTTCCGGAGGAAGCGGAGGCGGCGGCAGCTCGCCGTGGCGGTCCCAGGCGGAGTCCGGGGATGTGAGCCAGTCGCGGACGAACTGCTTGTCGAAGGACGGCTGCGCATGGCCCGGTTCCCACTCCTCCGCGGGCCAGAAGCGGGAGGAGTCCGGGGTGAGCACCTCGTCCGCGAGCACGAGCTCGCCGTCCGCGAAGCCGAATTCGAACTTCGTGTCGGCGAGGACGATGCCGCGGTCCCGGGCGATGTCGCGGGCCCGGCCGTAGACGGCGAGCGTCGCCTGGCGCAGCTGCGCGGCGGTCTCCGCGCCGACCTGCCGGGCCACCTCCTCGTAGGAGACGTTCTCGTCGTGCTCGCCGACGGCGGCCTTCGTGGCGGGCGTGAAGATCGGGGACGGCAGCTCGGAGCCGTCGGTGAGGCCCTCGGGGAGGGCGAGCCCGCAGACGGTGCGGGTCTGCCGGTACTCCGCGAGGCCCGAGCCCGTCAGATAGCCGCGGGCCACGCACTCGACGGGGACCATGTCCAGGGACCGGCAGATCAGCGTGCGGCCCGCCCAGTCGGCGGGGGCGCCGGCGGGCAGCTCGGTGGACAGGACGTGGTTCGGGAGCAGGTCGGTCAGCCGGTCGAACCACCACAGGGAGAGCTGGGTGAGCACCCGGCCCTTGTCCGGGATCTCGGTGGGCAGCACCCAGTCGTAGGCCGACATCCGGTCGGAGGCGACCATCACCAGCCGGCCCGCCTCGTCGCGGTAGAGGTCGCGGACCTTGCCGGTGTGCAGGTGCACAAGGCCGGGCACCTCGACAGGTTCGGGCTTCTCTACGAATCCGGACACGCGTCCTCCTGGTGGTTTGTCCAAGCACCACGATTCTGCCGTACGGCCGTGCGCGCGGTCCGACGAGGGTCAGCAGCGCTTGCAGATGCGATCGAGGAGGTTGGCCGTGGCCCGCTGGACGCGGGCGTCGACATGGCCGGGCCGGTCCAGTGCGGGGGACCAGGCGAAGGTGCCCGAGGCGAAGACCAGGGCGCCGCTGGGGGCGCGGTAGAGCGAGGTCTCCTGGTGGCGCCCGACGCCCTCTGCGTCCTCGTACGGCGAGTGGGCCAGCAGGATGCGACGGGTGTGCTGCGGCAGGGCCGTACGGGGGAAGTAGCGGTCGGCCTCGCCCGCGACCAGGCCCGGCAGCTCGTCGCCCTCGCCCGCGCCGGTGGCGTCCCACAGCCAGTGGCCGGCGTTGCGGACGACCATGGGGGACGGCTCGGGCACCCGGCCCGCGTACTGGATGCCCAGCAGTTGCTGCTCGGCGGGCGAGGCGTCGCGCCAGAGCGCGGAGCGGCCTGGCCCGCGGCGTTTTCGGCAGGTCAGCAGGCGGTCGGGGCCGGCCGGCGAGGGGGCGAGGTCGCACTGCCAGTACATGGTGTTTGCGGACAGGAACACCAGCGACGTGCCGGAGTCGCGGGCCAGCTCGGCGGAGCGGCGCATGGCGGGCGACCAGTACTCGTCGTGGCCGGGGAAGACCAGGCCGCGGTAGCGGGACGGGTCGACGCGGCCCGCGTGCAGATCGCGGGTGTCGGCGTAGGCGAGGTCGTAGCCGTAGCGCTCGGCCCAGCGGATGAAGTCGTAGGCGTGGCCCACGTGGAGCGGCAGGCCCGCGCCCGCGAAGGGGCGGTCGAAGGAGACCGTGGTGGCCGCCTCGTCCTCGCCCAGCAGCCGTCCGTCCTCGTCCCAGGCGTGGTAGAGGCTCGCGCCCGTGCGGCCGTCCTCGGGGTAGAGGTTGTACGCCTGCCAGGTGATGTCGGGCAGGACGAGCAGCAGGTCGGCGGGGCGGCTGTCGCGGACGAGGAAGGGGATGTGGCTGCGGTGGCCGTCGGCGGTGGTCAGGACGGCCACATAGGCGCCGAGGCTCCAGTAGCCGGGGATCTGGAGCCGCCAGGACAGCCACCAGTGGTGGCAGGAGACGGTGCGGTCGACGGTGAGCGGCGCGGGCTGGACGATGCCGGACAGCCGGGGGCTGGTGGTGATCTTCGCGGCGCCGTCGCCCGCGTAGTGGCCGACGCGGTAGACGTCCACGCTGAAGCGCTGCGGCGGGTCCACCGTGATGCGGAAGTCCATGGCCTCGCCGGGGGCGACGGCGCTGTTGGACGCGAAGCCCTTGATCTGCCGACGCACGTCGTCGGCGGTGCGCGGCACGGGGACGCGGGACGCGCGCCGCCGGTCGGGGACGTGGCTCTCGGCGTACCAGGCGAGCATCCGGCCCGACTCGTCGACATAGGACTCGCTGTCGCGCAGCCAGGGCAGCGGGCCCTGCCCGAAGGGGTCCGAGACGGCGTGTGCGAGCGCCCCCGACTCCCAGCGGCGGATCCGGTCCGTCCCCATCGCGCTCCCTCCCCTGTGCCCCCGACGCGTACGCATTTCCGTCATCCGGTCCGGTGTACCGCGAGGCGGCCGCACCCGGCGACCCCCAGCACATCACATGGCGCACCCGCACCGTCACGGCCTGTCGCACTTTTTCCGGCGGGCGGCCGGACGGCCGGGGGCCCGGTCACGGTGGGCGGGCGCGGGACGGCACGGGCCCTCACACCAGGCGGACCGGTTTTTCGGGTCGCACGCCGACCTCGCAGAGCCATGCGCGCAGCGGCTCGGCGTCGCCGTCCTCGATCAGGCTCAGGACCGTGCGGGCCAGGTCGGCGCGGCGGGCGCCGCCGACCAGCAGGGCCGGGCCGTCCAGCCAGTCCAGGCCGGGGCGGGCCCCGGCGGTGTCGACGGCGGCGCAGCACACCATGGCCGTCACATGGTCGGTGAGCAGCTCCCGGCCGCTGCGGGGCGGCTGGAGCGGGAAGAGCGGGGTGAGGCCGTCGAGCCAGGGCTCGGCGGCCGAGCCGAACGCGGCGCGGTCCACGGCGGTCTCCTCCCGGGCGGCCTCCCGGGCCACCTCGACGCTCAGCCGCGCCTCCAGCTCCTCCGCGACCCCGCCGCCCGCCGGGCCGGTGAGGCGCTCCAGGACCCGGGCCACGGTGGGGGCGGCGGTGCCCGTGCAGGCGGCGGGGGCGCTTCCCGGGAGCCCGTCCGGGACCGGCTCGGGCACGGGGCCGGGATACAGGCAGGGGATGTCGTCCAGGACGCGGTGCAGGCGGGCCGCCTCCAGCCGCCACTTACGGTCCACGACCTCCTCCGGATACTGGCTCCAGGCGACCGGCGACCAGTCGGGTCCCGCCATGGCGGGGCCGCCGTGGAAGAGGCGGGCGGCCAGCAGGGAGGCCGCCTCGTCCATCGCGCCGGGCTCCTCCAGCAGATCGCAGGCGGGGCGCTCGCCCAGCCGGGAGGCGAAGCCCTCGGCGAGCCGGTCGCGGCGGGACAGCTCGGTGAGGGCGGAGACGACGCCGGCGTCCAGCCGGGAGGGCCAGCGGCCCATCCGCCAGGCGGGCAGCGCCACGCGGTTCAGCAGCCGGTCCCAGCCGGCGTAGGCGAGGCCCACCTGCTCCTGCGCGACGATCCGCAGGCCGTAGTCGACGGCCTGGGCGCGCTCCGAGGCGGCGGCCGCCACCCCGCGCTCCATCTCCGCGGCGTGGTCCCGGCAGGAGTGCAGCAGCAGCCGGGCGACGCCCCCGATGAAAGCGAGGGCCGGGCGCCCCGCGGCGACGGCCACGGCGGCATCCAGGCCCCGGACGAAACGGCGGGCCGCGGCTATGTCGGGGTGCGCGGACGGACCCGTGCCCGCGACGACCGGGGCCAGCAGGGCGCGCAGCTCGGCGACGCGCATCCACCACAGGAAGGGCGAGCCGATCACCAGCACCGGGGCGGCGCCGGTGCGCCGCGACGCGCGCGGCAGGCCGAGCGGGGGCCCGTGCGCGGGGTGCGTGCGGTCCTCCAGCCAGCTGTCGCAGTCCGGGGTGAGGGCCATGGCGGAGGGCGCCGGGACGTCCAGCCGCTCGGCGAGGTCGCGGACCAGCCGGTAGAGATCGGGGGCCGTCTCCTCGGGGATCGGGACGGTGGGGCTCAGCGCGGGCCTGGCCCGGACGACCACCGTGCCGACGGCGGCCGCCAGCACCAGGGCCAGGGCGGCAGCGCCGACGAGCGCCCAGCGCGCCGTGCTCCAGCCGCCGCCGTCCGGGATGCGGCCCATGGCGATGCCCGCGAGCAGCACGACGGCCGCGGCGGCCGGCAGGAGGGCGACGGCCAGCGCGGTGCTGCGGATGCGCAGCACCGCCAGGGCTTGGGCGCGTGCGACCAGCACGCCTGCTTCCTGACCTGCCACGAGACCGATCACCCCCTGTTGCCTTGTCCGGGCTCCGCCGAGGAGTGCGACAGCGGACGCAACGCGGAGTGCGTTGCCTATCCCCCCACTGTGGCACCGGCCACTGACACCGCAATGCCGGTGGGCCAGTTGCCGGATGCACTTGGCTTGCGCCGCACCCTAGTTGGGGGTGCGGCGCGCGTCAGCCCATTGGGCAATCGGTCACCCGATGGAATGGCTTTGGTCAAAGGCGTTGCCCTTGCGTTGTGGCGTCTGGCAGGGCGTGGGTGCGGCCCGGTGGCACCGGCGCCGCGACTACTGTTCGGCCGCCGCCTTCGCCGCGATGTCCGTGCGGTGGTGGGAGCCCGCCAGGCGGATGAGGTCCACGCCCTCGTACGCGTGGGTGCGCGCCGTCGTCAGGTCCGGGCCCGTCGCCGTCACGGACAGGACGCGGCCGCCCGCGCTGACCACCGCGCCGTCCGCGTCATGGGTCGTGCCGGCGTGGAGGACGTACGCCGTGTCCAGCACCGCCACCTCCGGCAGGCCCTCGATCACATCGCCGGTGCGCGGGGTACCGGGGTAGTTGTGCGAAGCGATAACGACCGTCACGGCCGCGCCCTCGCTCCAGCGCAGCGGCGGGAGGGTCGCGAGGGTGCCCGTCGCGGCGGCGTGCAGCAGCACGGCGAGCGGCGTCTTGAGGCGGGCCAGGACGACCTGCGTCTCGGGGTCGCCGAACCGCGCGTTGAACTCGATCACGCGGACGCCGCGCGAGGTGATCGCCAGCCCCGCGTAGAGCAGGCCCGAGAAGGCCGTGCCGCGGCGGCGCAGCTCGTCGACGGTGGGCTGGAGCACGGACTCCATGACCTCGTCGACCAGCTTGGGGTCGGCCCACGGGAGCGGGGAGTACGCGCCCATGCCGCCCGTGTTCGGGCCCTCGTCGCCGTCGAGGGCGCGCTTGAAGTCCTGGGCGGGCTGGAGCGGGACGACGGTCTCACCGTCGGTGACGGCGAAGAGGGAGACCTCCGGGCCGTCGAGGAACTCCTCGATGACCACGCGGCCGCAGGCGAGCGCGTGCTCACGGGCGGCGGCGAGGTCGGAGGTGACGACGACGCCCTTGCCCGCGGCCAGCCCGTCGTCCTTGACGACATAGGGCGCGCCGAAGGCGTCGAGGGCCGCGTCGATCTCGGCGGGGGTGGTGCAGACGTAGGCGCGGGCGGTCGGGACGTTCGCGGCGGCCATGACGTCCTTGGCGAACGCCTTGGACCCCTCCAGCTGCGCCGCTTCGGCCGACGGCCCGAAAACAGGGATGCCGCGCTCGCGGACGGCGTCGGCGACGCCCGCGACGAGCGGGGCCTCCGGGCCGACGACCACGAGCTCCGCGTCCAGGGACGCGGCGAGGTCGGCGACGGCCGTGCCGTCGAGGGCGTCGACGGGGTGCACCTCGGCGACCTCGGCGATCCCGGCGTTGCCGGGGGCGCAGTGCAGCGCGGTGACGTCGGGATCGAGGGAGAGTGAGCGGCACAGGGCGTGTTCGCGGGCGCCGCCGCCGATGACGAGGACCTTCACACCGGTCACCCTATTGCCTCGTCGACTGATCGACTCCCGGGGCCGGTGCGCGGGCGTACAGAAACGTCACTTCTCCGGCACGGGACGGCGGAGGGACGGCTGAGGGACGACGGCCCGGTCCCGTCCGCCCACTCTTTCGGGTGAGTGTGTTTGGCGCCTATACCGGATTCCTCAGCAATTACGGACGGAAAAGCATGGATCTTGTGTCCAAGACCGTCCGTTCGGCGGTAGGAAGGTGGCTCGCGATCCGTAGCGGCAGAGGGAGTGCACGGGTGAGTCAGCCGGAGATGCAGCCCGAGGGGCTCCCCCGCGAGCAGGGTGGGAGGCAGCGGGGCGACCTGCGTGGCCGCGCCTTCCCACTCGGTGACTGGGGGGAGCCCGCGGAGCGTCTCGATGAGCTGTACCGATGGGTGGAGAACGGCGCACTGTATCTCGTCGACTGGTATCTCGCGGACCGCGCCTGGAAGCGCCGCTGGGCACGGGCGCTGCGCATCTGCGCCGCGGTCTGCGCGACGGTGGGCGCGGCCCTGCCGCTGCTCCAGTTGACGAACGTGGTCCGCACCGGCGCCGCCTGGGGATTCCTGGCACTGCTCGGTGCGGTGGCCTGTGTGGCCGGTGACCGGTATTTCGGGCTGACGTCGGGCTGGATGCGGGCCGTGGCGACGGCGCAGGCCGTGCAACGGCGGCTGGAGGCGCTGCAGTTCGACTGGGCCTCCGAGTGCGTGCGCGAGGTGCTCGGCCCGACCGAGGGCACGGCGAGCGAGGCGGCGGAGCGCTGCCTGACGGTCCTCCGGCGCTTCTCGGAGGACGTCTCGGAGCTCGTACGGGCCGAGACGGCCGACTGGATGGTGGAGTTCCGGGCGGGCCCGACGCCGCTGGTGACGCAGTCGCTGGTGTCGTGGGGGCCGCGCGGGGAGGGCGGCGGTCCGCTGCCGCGCTTCCCGCTGCCGCCCGGCACCCGGCCGAACATGCCGAGGCAGCGGCCGCCGGAATCACCGCGCTGACCTCGTACGGAAAAGCCCCGCGGCAGCTGCCGCGGGGCTTTTCCGTGCGGGCGCCGCGCCCGCTAGCTGAAGACGATCATCGAGCCCTGGCCCAGGCTGCGGGTGGCCGCCGCGTGCAGCCCCAGCCAGACATGGCGCTCCCGCGCGAACGGGCTGGCGTCGTACGGGCCCGGCGCCGCGGGCTCCTCCAGCCCCGTGGGCCGCTCCGGTGCGGCGGGCGCGGCGGGCGGGTTGTCGGGGTCGATGCCCAAGGCCGGTGCCACGGAGTGGAGTTCCCTCAGCAGGCCCTGGCTCGAACCCAAGGGGCCGCCGCCTTCGAGGAGTTCGTCGTTGGTCAGCGGATGCGCGAAGTCGACCGGCACATAGGCCCCGGCGTGGTCGTAGTGCCACACCAGGTGCGACTGCTGGGCCGTCGTCTCGAACATCTCAAGCAACTGCTCGTAGTCCCCCCCGAGTTCGTCGACGGGGGTCACCGCCAGCCCGCACAGGTTCAGCAGGTGGGCGCGGCGCAGGAAGTGCAGCGCGTCGTAGTCGAAGCCGGCGACCGGGGCGACGTCCCCGGAGAGCCCCGGCATATAGCCGAAGACGGGGACGGGCGGCAGGCCCGCCTCGTCGAGCGCCTTGTCATAGACGGCGATCTCGTCGGCGAAGGGGTTGTCGGGGCTGTGGCACAGCACATCGACGAGGGGGACAAGCCAGAGGTCACAGGCCACGTGAGCTCACTCTCGTTGGGGGCGTGCGCGCCGAATGGTCGAGCCAGAGTAGTGCGGATGGGTCGGTTGTCATACTGGGCCGGGGTTTCGCTTCCGGGTGCGCTTTCCGCTGAGTGCGGGTTCATTGCCGGGTGCGGGTCCGTTGCCGCCTGCGGCGGGAGCTCCCTTCGGGAGCGTCCTCAAACGCCGGACGGGCTGGATTTTGGGTCCGCCACGTCCCAGACCCACACTCCGCCCGTCTTCCTCGGTTCCGTGCCCGTCAGTGACGTCACCGCCTCGCGCAGAGCCGCGCCGTTCGTCTCGGGGGCCAGGACGATCGCGTCCGCCTTCCAGAAGCGCAGGTCCTCGCGGAATTCGCGGCGCTGCTGGTCGCCGATCGCCGGGAGCTTGCCGGTTTCGTGGATCTGGCGGAGGAGTTCGGACGTGGGGCGCGGCTGCGGGCCGTAGATGCCGATGCGGTCGGGGCCCCAGGGGCCGTTGAAGTAGCCGCCGGGGAAGGCGAAGCCGAGGTCGGCGCGGACCTGCCAGTGCAGCGCCTCGGTGTCGGAGGGGCTCGGCACGGGCACGGGCACCAGCGTGCGGCCGGGCCGTACGTGCTCGCGCCA
Organism: Streptomyces blastmyceticus; assembly: GCF_039521185.1. Lineage (NCBI taxonomy): Bacteria > Bacillati > Actinomycetota > Actinomycetes > Kitasatosporales > Streptomycetaceae > Streptomyces > Streptomyces blastmyceticus. The sequence goes on from NZ_BAAABW010000016.1 coordinate 84,328, forward strand.
CGTGCCGTCCGCGATGAACGCGGGCACCGGCTCGCGTTCGACGGTGCGGTACGGCGTGGGGACGAGCGGGAGGAGGGCCACGGCGAGCGCCGCCCAGCCGAGCCGCCGGTGCGAGCGTTCGCGTTCGCTGCGCATCCGGCGCGCGGCCAGCCGGTCGCAGGCGAGGGCGAGGAGGATGCCCAGGGCGGGCACGCAGATCATGGCCACGCGGGACTCGATGACCGACTCGAAGAACGGCAGCTTGCCGACGAGCCGCCAGGGGCCGGGCAGCGTCCTGTCCGTGCCGAGCAGCGGGATGGTGCGGCCGAGGGAGAGCACGGCGGCGGCGAGCGCGGTGAAGCCGAGGGCGCGGACCCGCGGCTGGTGCCACATCCGGACGACGAGGGCGACGGCCAGGGCGACGAGGGGCCAGCCGAAGAAGGCGTTCTCCTCGGTCCTGTTGACGGACAGCGAGGCGGCGGTCCGCGCGTCGCCGCCCAGCGACCGGGTGGCGTACTCCAGCAGCGCCATCGGGTTGTTGCCGACCTCGCCGTGCAGCACGCTGTGGTAGCTCTGCGCGCCGAGGAACTGCCAGCCCAGGGGGTAGGCGACCAGTGGCAGCGCGACGAGGGCGGCGATGCCGAGGCCGCGCAGCAGCCGTCCGGAGACGGCGCGGGCGGCGTCGGGGTCGGCGACCGCGTAGCCGAAGGCGAAGAGCACGAGGCCGGTCACGGCCAGCAGCAGCGCCTCCTCGCCGAGGAAGATCTGGTAGGTGAGGAACAGGCCGAGCAGCACCGCGTCGCGCGTCGGCCGGGTGCCCTCGCACAGCCGCAGCATCCGGTCGACGATCAGCGGGATCATGAACAGGACGAGGAAGTTGGGGTGCGCGTTGCCGTGCGAGATCATCGGCGGCGCGAAGGCGCAGAACCCGCCGCCCAGCGCGGCCGCCCAGCGGGAGCGGACGAAGCGCTTGGCGATCAGCCAGTACCAGGAGCAGGCGGTGACGGCCAGGCCGCCGGTCAGCACGATGGCCCAGGTGACGTGCGCGCCGAAGGCGAGCGTCACGGGCGCGAGCGGCACGGAGAGCCCGAGCATGGCGGTGTTGGCCATGAGGTTCACGCCGAGCGGGAAGTTCTGGAGCTCGGTGAAGAGCGGGTTGTGCAGGTGGGCGACGTTGTCGGCGGTGACGGCGAAGAACCACTCCCACTGCGTCTGGTCGGAGCCCGAGTCGGCGAGGTAGCTGTGGCCGAGTCCGCCCCACAGCCCTCCGTAGAGCACGAAGGAGACGAGGAGGAAGAGCGCGGGCACCGCGAGGCGTACGGGGTCGGCCGCGTGCCAGCGCAGCCGCACGAGGTCGGCGAGCACGGTGGGGTAGGCCAGCGGCCTGATCTTGGAACCGGGCTGGTGGGACCAGCGGACGGGCACCTCGTCGACCTCCCAGCCCCGCTGGTGGAAGAAGCGCAGCAGCTCGACGTCGTAGCTCCAGCCGTCCATCCGGGACCGGGCGAAGGCGGTACGGACCTTGTCGCCGTCGAAGAGCTTGAAGCCGCACTGGGTGTCCCGTATCCCCGGCACCGCGGCGGCCCGTATCAGCCGGGAGCCGGCCCGGCCCATGAGCTCGCGCACGGCGTGCTGGCGGACGGCTATCCGGGAGCCGGGCAGCGCGCGGGAGCCGACGGCGGCGGTGGCGCCCGCGTCCAGGCTGCGGGCGAGGAGGCCGAGCTCCTCGATGGGCGTGGCCAGGTCGGCGTCGGTGACCAGGACGCGGCGGCCGCGCGAGGCGAGCACCCCGGTGCGGACGGCGTGGCCCTTGCCGCGGTTGTCGGGGGTGCGCAGCAGCCGGATGCGGGGCTCGGTGGCGGCGGCGGCCTCGGCGATGTCCGCGGTGGCGTCCGTGGAGCCGTCGTCGACGACGATCAGCTCCCAGGCGGTCGCGCCCTCATCGGCGGCGAGGTGGGCGCGGATCGCCTCGAGGGTGGGGCCGAGCCGGTCCTCCTCGTCGTACGCGGGGACGATCACCGTCAGGTCGACGGCCGGCGCCGCGGAGGTGTCGGGCCGGGAGGCGGTGGAATCGGCCTGCTGGGGACAGGACGGCTGGGAAGGCGGCATCACGAGATTTGGACGTCCTCAAACACGTGCCGGTTGCGGGTTCGTGGTTGTCTTCATTCCGATTCCGTCCCGTCAGCCGATGACCATGACCTGGCCTTCGACCCTATTCGGTCAGCCCGCTGATCAATGCCAGGGAATGTTCGTTGTATGCGGCAATGATGCTTTCCGCAGCCACCGCGTCCTGGGCCGCGACGGCCTCGACGAGCTCGCCGTGCCCGTGCCACAGGCGGCCGCGCAGCGAGGGCATCCGGCGCAGCAGCGGCACGGTGAAGATCCAGCTCTGCACCCGGACCCGGTCGAGGAAGTCCGATATGTAGGGGTTGCCGACCAGCCCGGCCAGCTCGCGCCAGAAGCGCAGGTCGTAGCCGATGAGGATGTCCAGGTCGCCGGCCTGCGCCGCCCGGCCCGCCTCCTCGGCCCGCCGTCGCACGGACGCGAGGGCCGCCGGGGTGGCCTGGCACAGCGCGCGCACGGCGGAGCGCCGGAAGATGCCCTCCACGATCAGCGCCCGGGCCTCGACCATGTCCCGGAAGTCGGCGTAGGTGAACTCGCGCACGCGGTAGCCCTTGTGCAGCTCCACGTCGAGCAGCCCCTGCGAGCAGAGGTCGAGCAGCGCCTCGCGCACCGGGGTCGCCGAGACGCCGTACTGCTCGGCGATCTCCTTGACCGTGAACTGGCGGCCCGCCGGGAGCCGCGCCGCTATCACCTCGTCGCGCAGGGCGTCGGCGATCTGCGAGCGCAGCGTCGTCCGTTTGACAGCCTCGCTGCCGGGCATCGTCGTCCGTCTCTCCTTCCGTGACCGCGCGCCCGCATGCGAACGGCCCCCGACCAAGATAGGCGAGGGCCGTCGCGGTGCGTACGGGCGTGCGCGCGGGAAGGACGAACGCTACCTTCCCGCGTCAGACGGTGTGCGCGTCGGCCACCGTGAGCGCCGCGTCGAGGAGGGCGAGGCCCTCCTCGGCCTCCGCCTCGGTGAGGGTGCACGGCGGGACGACGTGGGTGCGGTTCATGTTCACGAAGGGCCACAGGCCGGACTTCTTGCAGGCCGCGGCGAAGGCGGCCATGGGGGCGTTCGCCTCCCCGGAGGCGTTGTAGGGCACCAGGGGCTCGCGGGTCGCGCGGTCCTTGACCAGTTCGAGCGCCCAGAAGGCGCCCAGGCCCCGGACCTCGCCGACGCTCCGGTGGCGCTCGGCGAGCTCGCGCAGGCCGGGGCCGAGGACCTTCTCGCCGAGGTGCGCGGCGTTCTCCACGATGCCCTCCTCGGCCATCGTGTTGATCGTCGCCACGGCCGAGGCGCAGGCCAGCGGATGCCCGGAGTAGGTGAGTCCGCCGGGGTAGGGGCGGGTGTCGAAGGTGGCGGCGATCTCGGCGGAGATGGCGACGCCGCCGAGCGGCACATAGCCGGAGTTGACGCCCTTGGCGAAGGTCAGCAGGTCGGGGGTGACGCCGAAGCGGTCGGCGGCGAACCAGTGGCCCGTACGCCCGAAGCCCGCCATCACCTCGTCCAGGACGAAGACGATGCCGTGGCGGTCACAGATCTCGCGGACGCCCGGGAGGTAGCCGGGCGGCGGGACCATGATCCCGGCCGTGCCGGGCACGGTCTCCAGGACGATCGCGGCGATCGTCCCCGGGCCCTCGAAGGCGATGGTGTCCTCCAGGTGCCGCAGCGCGCGCTCGCACTCCTGCTCCTCGCTCTCCGCGTGGAAGGGCGAGCGGTAGAGGAAGGGCGCCCAGAAGTGCACGACGCCGGCCGAGGCGGTGTCGGAGGGCCAGCGGCGCGGGTCGCCGGTGAGGTTGATGGCCGCGGCCGTCGCCCCGTGGTACGAGCGGTAGGCGCTGAGCACCTTGGGGCGGCCGGTGTGCAGCCGGGCCATGCGGACGGCGTTCTCGACCGCCTCGGCGCCGCCATTGGTGAAGAAGATCTTGTCGAGGTCGCCGGGCGTCCGCTCGGCGATCAGCCGTGCCGCCTCGGACCGTACGTCCACCGCGAAGCCCGGCGCGATGGTGCACAGCCGGCCCGCCTGCTCCTGGATCGCGGCGACGACCTTGGGGTGCTGGTGGCCGATGTTGGTGTTGACCAGCTGGGAGGAGAAGTCGAGGTAGCGGTTGCCGTCGTGGTCCCAGAAGTACGAGCCCTCGGCCCCGGCCACGGCCAGCGGTTCGATGAGGCCCTGCGCGGACCAGGAGTGGAAGACGTGCGCGCGGTCGGCGGCCTTGACGGCGGCGCCCAGGCGCGGATCGGGCTGCGTGCTCACGGTCGTTACCTCGGATCGGTTCGGCTCGCGGTGGCAAGCGGTGACGGGCACCGCGGTGACCTGCGGCGGTCACGGAACCGTCAGCGTAGGGAGCGGGGCACGGCCCGGGTACCGGCACTGTGTATGGCGCTCGCCACGCCCGCCGACACAGTGCCGGGTGGCCGCGGGCGCCCGGCACGGCACGGAAAAAATTGTCGCGGAGAAATTCGCCGGAGGACCTGCCGCGCGTGCTACGGTCATTTTCCGTTGCGGTTTTGGATCTGTTTTCCCCTGTGCGCCTGACGGTCTGTGACCTTCGGGCGCACTTGCATTATTCCGTGCAGTACGGAATTTCGACACCGCTGTCTTGTAGGAGACCTGTCTTGGCTACCGGCACCGTTAAGTGGTTCAACTCGGAAAAGGGCTTCGGCTTCATCGAGCAGGACGGCGGCGGCGCCGACGTCTTCGCGCACTACTCGAACATCGCGACGCAGGGCTTCCGTGAGCTCCAGGAGGGCCAGAAGGTCTCCTTCGACGTCACGCAGGGCCAGAAGGGCCCGCAGGCGGAGAACATCGTTCCCGCCTGACACGCCTCGCGCGTAACCGGCCTCGGCCGGGAAGCGGCCGGGACTCCCGCACTTTCACGGTGCGGGGTTCCGGCCGTTTGGCGTCCCGCTATTCTCCGCGAGGTACACAGCGGGGGAAATCGGGGAGGAGAGGGCGCCATGGAAAGCCTGCGGCCGGAGGATCCACGGACACTCGGCGCATATCGGCTGCTAGGCCGGCTCGGCGCCGGCGGCATGGGGCGCGTCTATCTGGCCCGCTCCGACCGCGGCCGCACGGTGGCGGTCAAGCTGGTCCACCGGGAGCTGGCCGGCCGGGAGGAGTTCCGCCGCCGCTTCCGCGCGGAGGTGCGGGCCGCGCGGCAGGTCGGCGGGGAGTGGACCGCGCCCGTCCTCGACGCGGACAACGACGCGGAGATCCCCTGGGTCGCCACCGGCTATATCGCGGGACCCTCCCTTCGGCAGGTCGTGGGCCGTGACTTCGGACCGCTGCCCGAGCGGTCCGTGCGCATCCTCGGCGCCGGGCTCGCCCGCGCCCTCCAGGCGATCCACGCCGCGGGCGTCGTCCACCGCGACCTCAAGCCGTCGAACGTCCTGATCACCCTGGACGGCCCCCGCGTCATCGACTTCGGCATCGCCCGCGCCCTGGAGAGCGTGCCGGACGGCGACGGACTCACCCGGACCGGCGCCGCCGTGGGCTCCCCCGGTTTCATGTCGCCCGAGCAGGTGCGGGGCGCCCGCGTCACCGCCGCCAGCGACGTCTTCTGCCTCGGCTCGGTGCTGGCCTACGCGGCCACCGGGCGGCTGCCCTTCGGCACGGCGGACAGCGGGGTGCACGCGCTGATGTACCGCATCGCCGAGGAGGAGCCGGACCTCACCGGCGTGCCCGGCTCCCTCCGGCCGCTGATCCTGGAGTTCCTCGCCAAGGACCCGGCCGACCGCCCGGCACCCGCGCAGGTGCTGGAGCGCACCGGCGTCGAGGAGCTGCCCGCCGACCTCGCGTCCACCGACCCCTGGCTGCCGGGCCCCCTGGTCGCCGGGCTGGGCCGGCACGCCGTACGGCTGCTGGACGTCGAGGAGCCCGTACGCTCCGCGGACCCCCTGCCGCCCGCCGTGCCCGCGCCCGACCCGACGCTGATATCCCCGCCCGGCCCGCCCCCGGCCGCCGAGCCGCCGACCGTGACCGCGGGCCGTACGGTCTCGCAGCCCCTGCCGCCGCCCGCCTGCGGACATCCGCACGCGGGCCCGTACGGCACCACCACCCACGCCGGGTACGCGCCCCCGCCTCCTCCCCCGCGCCGCTCCCGGACGCCCGCCGTGCTGGCCGCGGTGGTGGCCGCCGGGCTGCTCGCGGGCGGCGGCGCGGTCTATCTGTTCAAGCGGGGCGGGGACGACAGCGCGCACGGCCCCGCGCCGGCGCCCTCGACGCCCGGTGCGCCCACCCCGTCCTCCGGCACGCTCCCGGCGACGACGCCGGGCGACGGCAAGGACCCCGGCCCCGTGCCACAGACGTTCCTGGGCACCTGGCAGTCCGACTTCTCCACCAAGGGCGGTCCCAACACCCGCCGGATCGTCATCAGTCAGGGCTCCGTCGGCTCCCCCGTGGCCGACATCGCCGGCAACGGCACCACCGACGACGGCACGGTCTACCGCTGCGCGTGGACCGCGCCCCTGAGCGGCGGCGGCACCTCCGGCGCCCCACTCCGCCTCGGCCCCTCGACCGTCACGCTCGGCGAACCGTCGGACGCCTGCTCACCGGGCGAGCCCACGGAGCTGACGATCCTCCCGGACGGCTCGCTCAGCCGCCGCTTCGTCGGCACCGCCAAGGCACCGCTGACCTACCGCAAGGCGGGGTGAGTCAGGGGTACTGCCTCCGCGCTCTACCGCCGGACCTCCACGTCGCCCATCCACACGCGCCGCCCCAGCTCATCCAGCTCGGCCTTCAGCGTTCGGCACTCCGGCAGCGCCCTGCCCAACAGCCGCCAGTAGTCGGGTCCGTGCCCCGCAACACGAACATGAGCCAGTTCATGGGCGATCACGTAGTCGACGAGATGTATCGGCAGCTGGAAGGCAGCCCAGTGCAGCGCCATTCGTCCGCTGTCATCCGTACCGGCGCGGTACGTGCCCCAGCGGTGGCCCAGATCCCGGACTTCCACCTCCGGCTCGAGCACATCCATCCGTGCCGCCCACGGCTGCAGACGCCCCCGTACCCAGCGCAGCCCGGCTCGGCTGTACCAGGCGGCGAGCGCCTTACGGGCCTCCTGGGGAGCCGCGGCCACGGACCGGCTCAGCCGCATCCGTCCCGCCACCAGCCGCACGGGAAGGGCCGGTTCGCCGGAGTCGTCCACGACCAACAGCCGGTAGTCACGCCCGAGATAGCGGTGGATCTCTCCATCGCGCAGCGACCGTACGGGGTGCAGCTGCCGTCGCTCCTCGCTCAGCCGAAGCTTGCTGTCGATCCAGTGCCTGCTTCCCTGGACGAAATCCTCGGCCCGTAGGCGATCGCACTCCTGCGGAGCACGCAGGGTGAGTGAGCCGTCCCGCTCGACAGTCAGCCCCAGCCGCTTACGACGGAGGCTGACGCATACGTTCAGCGACAGCCCGTCCACGACGAGAGTCTGGCCCTCGACGAGCGCAGCTCCGCCGGGGCGGGGGAAGTGCGGGCTGGACTGTGCGGACATGCCCCTATTGTCACCGCCTCTCGGCCCGGAAAGCGTCGAGGTGCCGCACGGCATGGCCGACCAGCACCCCGGCCAGCCGTTCCAGTGCCGCACGGCCGCCGGCCCGCGGGCGGAGGCCGGCCTTGCGCAGGCGGTCCCAGATGTGCGCCTCCAGCTCGGTGACGTACGAGTCCTCCGCCCCGAACGAGGCCCGGGTCACGTGATCGACGATCTCCGCCCGCACCTCGACGACAAGCCGCCGGAGAAAGTCCGCATCCGGCGTGTCGAAGTCCGGATCCTCCGCCAGCTTCTCCCCCAGTAGGACATACAGCCGCTGCTCCATGGGCGACATGTCCGCGAGCCGCGGGTCCGCTTCCTCGGCCCTCCGGGCCCGCTCGACCAGTGGCCCCATGTGCTCCTTGATGTCCTGCCAGCGCCCCGCGAACTCCTCCAGGACCCTCTCCAGCTCTTCGGAGAGCTGCCGGTAGACCGGCCGGTCGTCACGCTCGAGCCGTTCCTCCAGGTGGTAGCGGAGGGCCTGCACCTGCTCCGCGGCGGCTTCCCGTACGGGCAGCCGGCCCACGATCTCGTCGAAGTCCGGGGCGAGGATCGACACCGGCGGGATAGCCTGCTCGATCTCCTGAACCGCCAGGTGGTCGGCGATCAGCTCCCGCACCTTCCGTCCGTAGCCCCGTATCGAGAAGCCGCCACCCGGGGCGTCCCGGTAATGCCGCCGGACCCGCAACTGCAGCAGGCTCCAACGGCGGACGTCGGGGATCCGCTCCAGCGCCCCCTCATGGGGCAGCACCCGGTCCACCGCGCCGAGGAACTCCCCGAGCAGCCTGTCGAACTCCGCCCGCAGCCTGAGGTCGTCCAGGGCATGCATGGCGCGGGTGAGACCGTCCCGGGTGTCGAGATCGTCGGCGTCGATCCCGACGCCGGCGAGGAATTCCTCGAACTCCTCGGCCGCCTTCCTCATGACCGGAATCTCGTCGTCCATGCTGCGCAGCGAGTCGAGCGCCGGCGGTTCGTTGCGGTAGGCGGCGAGTGTGGCTCCGAGGTTGTTCAGCACGCCGTAGTAGTCGACGACCAGGCCCTCCGTCTTCTCCCGCGCGGGCCGGTTGACCCGGGCGATGGCCTGGAGCAGCTCGGCGTCCCGGATCGGCCGGTCCAGGTAAAGCGCCTGCTCGATCGGCGCGTCGAATCCGGTGAGCAGCATGGACTTCACGATGAGGAACGCGACCGGCGCCTTCTCCTCCTCGACCGCCTGGTGCGGGGCCAGGTCGCTCCACGGATTCATCCCGCCGACGCCACCGGCGACCACGGGGTTGTCCGTGGCCGTCCATGGCTTGTCCGGCGGGTATTCGGGGAGGGGCTCCAGGAACCGGTCGATGTGCTCGCGCTGCCGTGCCTCGTCGGTCCAGTCCCGCCACACTCCGCTTTTCTGCTCCTTGCCGGCGGAGATGACCGGCACGAAGTCCATCCGCCGCAGCACCTCCCGATAGCGCCAGGCCCAGAAGAGCAGCAGCTCGTCATTGCTGTATGTTTCGGGCTTCCTCAGGCGCAGGGCCTCTCGTGCCCCGCTCGTGTCGAATTCCCGTACGCGTTCGAGCAGCTCGGTCCGCGCCTCCCGGAACGCGTCCCGGTAATACACCGCCGCGAGCCGACTGACCACGGCCACCTGCGCCTTGAAGCCTCCGGTGAGCGGACCCGTCACATAGTGCGCGAGCATGTTGGCCGCCTTCGCCCGGATCAGCGGCACGGACTCGGCGACCTCCCGCCCCGAGGGTGTTCCGTAGCGCTCGCGCACACGCCGCCGTTCCGCCTCGTCCAGTGGCTCGATGAGGTCCTCGAAGCAGTTGTTCAGCTCACGCTTCTCCCGCACCTCGGCGGTCGTGGCGCGCCCTTCGTAGCGAACCGGAACGATCACCTTGTCCGCTTCGGCCTCGTTCATGCGGTACGTGTCGAGGAACGCCGGCCTGCCACCCGGTTCCCGGCTCGGCTCGAGCCCGAAGATCCGTCCGGTGTCGGTGAGCCTGCCTTGCATCAGCGGCGTGCCGGTGAAGCCCACTCTGGCAGCGTTCGGCAGTGCCTTGCGCAGGCAGGCGTGCAGCACGGAGGTGTGCGAGCGGTGCGCCTCGTCCACCATCACCAGCACCTTGACCGAGTCGCTGCACTCCGGGAACACCCGGGCGGCGGCCTTCAAGGTCTCCTCGTCCGGCGAGGGGTCCGCGACCTCCTCCGGGTCCTCCCCCGCCTCGACGCGGGCCCGCGCCTGCTCGAAGTCATCGGTGAGCGCACCGTCCTCGCCGTCGGCGGTGTCCGCTCCTTCCGCTCCGTCGGTGTCCTTCGACAGCCCCGGAAGCTCGCCGAGGAACTTCTGGATCGTCGCGAAGATCACCGACCGGCCGCCGTGCCGCCCGGCCCGCCGCAGCATGCCCTCCAGGTCCGCCTGCGACTTCGCCTGGTGCACGGTGCTGCCGCTCAGCGCCACGGCCTCCTTCAACTGCCGTTGCAGATCCCTGCGGTCGGTGACTGCCACCAGAGTGATCTGGTTCAGCTCCGGATCCCGGCTCATGTGCAGCCGACGGGCAAGGAACTTCATCGTGAAGCTCTTCCCGGCGCCCTGCGTGTGCCAGATGACCCCGCCGCGCTCGTCCCGTTCCGCGCCCGGGTGCAGCCGAGTGCGTCCGTTACGGAGCTTGCGGACGATCCTCTCGGTGGCGCGGTACTGCTGATGGCGGCAGACCACCTTTGCCGTCTTCGGCGCCTGCGCCGCCTTATCGGCTGCCGGGGCCTTCTTCTTCTGGCTCTTGAGCGGCATCTCGAAGACGTAATGCCGGATGATGTTGAGCAGATTGCCCGGCTTCAACACCATCGCGGTCAGCTGGTGCTGAAGCGTCAGCGGCTCGTCCGCACCGATCAGCCCCCACTCGCGCAGCTCACGGCGGAGCGCGTCCGGGGAGCTGTAGTCCGGCTCCACGCTCCGCCACAGCGCGTAGTGCTCCTCCTCCGAGGAGATCGTCCCGAGCGCGGCGTCCTTCCCGTCGGCCGCCACCAGGAGTTGTACGGGCGCGAAGAATTCCGGGATGCCACGCGGGGCGGTCCCGGGCTCACGGGTGTCGTCCTCCAAGGGGCGCCCTGTATATGCCCGGAGGTCGCGGATGGCATCCGTGAGCGGATCGCGCTTGTCCTGCGACTTGCACTCGACGACCACGACCGGAATGCCGTTGACGAAGAGGACGAGATCGAGGATCGCGTCCTTCCCGTCCGCGTTACGGACACAGAGCTGGTCGACGACAAGGAAGTCGTTCCGCGCCAGAACCTCCTCCCGGCCGCCCTCCATCGCCTCGGGATCCCAGTCGACGAACCACACCTTCGCGTCACGCTCGTCCGGGGTCTTCTCCAGCGCCCCGTACACCAGCAGCGTGGTGGCCTGCTCGTTGGCCGTCTGCAGGGTGGATCCGGCCACATTGCGCGCGGCCTGTTTCAAGCGGTCGGCGGCGCGCAGGGCGTCGTCCTCGGACATCCAGCCGGTCATGGCACCGGGTAGCCTGTTGATCCGACGCAGGGCCCTGACCATCCGCTGCCGCAGGAAGATGTCGGTGAAGTCGCGCCCCTCCGCACGCTGAAGGTCGGGGCCGTGGACGTGCTGCCACCCCATCGCCTTGAGGTGGGCGAGAAGCGGCCGTTCCGCCTCATCCCGCTCGACCGTTCCCCTGGCCCCTCTGACAGCCATGCGCCGCGCCCCTCCCACGTACCGACGTCCTGGTGTTACTCGTCGGTCCATTGTGCGTCAGGAGACGCGGAGGGGGTCAGGTACGGCCCGTACGTATCCCGCGCTCGTGCGGGCGGGATACGTACGGGTGCGGCGGGTCATGGCCGGACGGGCCTACGGGTGGGGCCTCCCCTTGCTGTCATGTACGGCCTTGCGGCACTCCGGCGTACGGTCGGCGGGCGTCATGACGGGTACGCCGTCGAGCGCACGACAGAGCTGCGCGTGCAGCAACTCCGCTTCGGCGGGGGAGAGCCGAAGGGCGATGTCGGCGTCGAACCTGCCCTCCCGTTGCAGCCACAGGGGGATGGCGAGGCTGCCGTCGGGTTCACGGCGTACGGGCTTGCTGGGGACGCGGCTGATGCGCAGTCCGTGGGGAGTGCTCATTCCCTGCGAGCTGGTGGTTTCCATTAGACGGCCACCGCCTCGGGGACGAGGGCGTCGAAGTCGTTGCCGTCGAGGTCAGTGCGGCGCCGGTGCGGTTCGTGGGTGAGGACGTAGGGGCGTACGAGGGGGAAGGGGTCGGTGAACGCTGCGGGTTGCGAACCCGGCTTTCCGGGGCACTGGGGCGGGGCAAAGACGCGGATGAGCAGGCGCAGGCCGGACGCGGTGCGGGGACGGTGTGCGGTGGTGAGTGCGAGGCAGTTGCCGCTCTGCGGCCGGAGGTTGGGGGTGCGGCGTCGGCCGGTGGCCGGGATGAGGGCGGCGAGGAGGTGGGCGAGTGTTCGTTGGAGGGTGAGCCAGATACGGTGGGTCATGCTGACGCTCCTGATAAGCGTTGGCCGGCCCCGGGGTGCCACGAACACCGCCGGGGCGTCTTGGTTTGGCGCATCAACCCCTCGCTAGTCGCTAGGAGTTGGGCGACCCACACGCACCGTAGCGCCACATGCAGATCCAGACAACATGTTGCGTCGCGTCGGATGTTATTGGCATATGCCGCAGGCGAACATGCGTACACGAAAAAGCCCCTACCTAAGCAGGTGAGGGCTAACAGTCTGCCTGTAACGAACTACGCAAAGTTCTCGTACTTGCCGGTTTTGACTCCCATCAGGAAGGCTTGAAGCTTCTCCGGGTAGATCCGGAGGACCGTCTCGGGGTCATCACTCTCGCGCACAAAGACGTCGCCCCCTCGCCGCGCAATTTCCAGGCAGTTGCCGGTGTCTGCCGAGTACGAGGACTTGAGCCACGTTATCTCCACTGTTCTCACGCTTTCATAGGTGCTGTGCTGCTTCGCGAATGAAGTCCAGCGAGCGGCCTGGGCCAAGTGAACGCTGTTCCATGCGGTCCAGCACCACGCGGTAGTTCACGAGGTGAGTGTCGGCGTACAAGAATGCCACTCCTGTAGGAACATCGATTTGCACCATGTCGAGCTCGGGAACCGGCCCATACGCATAGTGAGTTGAGCTCCCAGCGTTCGCAAATCCGCCGGCCTCAAACGGGACAACGCGGATCGTCACGTTCTCCCGATCGGACTGCTCCAGGAGGTGGGCCAACTGGGTCTGAAGCACGGCCCGAGCACCGAACCGCATGCGCAACGCTGACTCATGGACGAGGAACGTGCACTCCGGAGGCCGCGAACGATCGAGCACGTCACTGCGCCTGACCCGAAACTCAAGCTTTCGCTCAAGATCCTCAGGCGCCAGCGACGGCACCGCTTCCTGGAAGATGGCACGTGCGTAGTCTCTGTGTTGGAGAAGTCCGGGCATATGCATGATCTGAGCAGACCGGAGCGCAACGGCGCGGTGTTCCATCTCCGCAAGGTCCAGAAGCGCTGCGGGCAACGTGCCTCGGTACTCGTCCCACCAGTACGCACCGCGCTCTCGGGCCATCTCAGCGAGGGCATCGATGTACTTGGCTTCAGGGCACGAGTAGTTGGCTGCCCATACACGGACCCGATCGCTACTCACACCGGACCGCGCCGATTCCGTGTTGCTGACGGTGGTCCGGTCCGTGCGGTGCAGTACGGCAGCCTCGTTGATCGACATGCCCACGCGCTCGCGCATCTTGCGCAGCTCCGCGCCCAGTCGACGCTGCCGCTCGGTCGGAGGCTTTCTGGCCGACATCGGCTCCCCCTATCTCCTTGCCTCACGGTGTGGACCATGCGTTGACACGGGCCACGTCAGCCTGTCGCGAGCAGGAAACGTCCTGCCTACGCCACGTCGCCGACTCGCACCCTTCCGCTGAGCAGATCGTCCGCCAAGCCCTGCTTTAGGGTGCGCAGTTTAGCGACTGACACCTCAGCTACACGCTCCTCTTCCATGATTCCTTTCAGTACCTCAATAATTCGCCTCTGATCTGCCAGAGGAGGCAGAACCATTACATAGGAAGAGAGGTCCTTACGGTTGAGCTTTGGAATTCCCGTACGCCCTGAAACGCTCTCGGCAAACTTAGAAAAAGTCTCACTCAACAACTCGGCCCAGAGGAACTCTGGAAGCACCTCACCGGTCGGCCGGAGCGGATACATATCCGCCGAACACGTGCCAACGAAATCGGCCACTACCACTTTTCGAAGTCCTGGCCGGATCTTGCTGAGAACGACATCCCCTGGGCGCACAATGTACTTGCCACTCATAGCCCCTTGGGCTCTCGCCGATTCCCGGCCGATCACACGTCCCGTCCGGGACTCGACATGGTCAGGAGCTAGCAAGACCTGGTCGAGATACGGCATTTCTCGGGGGTCCACTTGCCCCGTTGGAAGCTGCACGATATCCGTGAGCTTCCGCTGATGCCAGTCAGCCGTAGCCGACTGCATTGCTGCTTCCAGTACCCCTTGCCGTACGGTGCGCAACTTTGCAATCTTCACCTCAGCTGCACACGCCACCTCAGAGGCAGCTTCCAAGAATTCGACAATGCGACGCTGCACATCGACGGGAATTATTGGCAGTGGCAGGTCCGATAGCGCCTTTCGGTTAATCGTATACAGGCCTGAACTTGTAGCTGACCTTGCCAACCAATGCCGCCTGGCCTGCGGGGAGTTGATCAGCAATTCAGCAAGCTTAGGCAGAGTGCGGTTTCCACAAAGACGGAATAGGTGATTCTGATGCAGCAACCCGTCCACCTCCGGGCCTGCCATAGCGCAGCGGCCGATCTCCTGGGGGTTTGCATGCCCTTCAACCACAAGGAGGTCGCCAGTTCGGACAGCAAAGCGCTGCTCGTCTTGCGGCATCTCCTCGATCTCCGAGATATCCGAAAGATCGATACCTCCGCGTCGCACATTAGCTACACGGAGATATCCGCGCCGGTTGCGCTCGGGCCTGCGCGATGGACCCAGTGCAATTCCCGACTTAACTTCGTAGAGTTCGCCTACCGTAGCCAGTGGCCACGGGCCAGCCCCGTCACGGAAATCAGGACGCAACATAGCCCAGCTCCTCCAGGAACCCGTCCAACCGCTCCGCAGCAGCCTTTCGCCGCGCCTCGATATCGCGCAGCGACACCGCGTACTTGTCCTCCCAGAGGCGATACGCCCCGATCAACTCACGCCGCCTCCGCACCACATGCCCATCCAACTTGGCGACAAGGTCGTCGTGGAGGATGCCCAGCACGACATCGCGCCGACCCGTAGGGATCTCGTCCAGGGCCCGGCGAGCCCGGCGCAGGCGGGGATCGCGAGCCTTCTCCTCGTCGGCCCCGTCGCCCTCAGCAACGGAAACGTCCAGCGCCGTCTGCCCCGACGCAGTCGCCTCAACAGCCACCGCCTTCGGCTTCTTCGGCTTCGCCGAAGACCGCCCCGCCCCGTCCAGCGGCCAGAAGTCGTCCTCCAACTCCTTCACCGCCTTACCCGCAGCCGTCCGCTCCCGCTTCAGCTTCTTCAGATCCGCCTCGCTCAGCAGCGCCTCCGCTACCGACGGATCCAGCGCACCCGGAGCCTCATCCTCCTCGGCTCCGTCCGTCACCCCGGCCTCCGCCGCCGCCCGCGCGGCCTCCGCCTCCTCCGCGGCCTTGACCTTGACGTCCAGCTCCGCCTTCCGGCGATCCGCCTCCGCCAGCTCCTTCAGGAAATCCGGCGCGATCCTGGCCACGACCTTGTGGTCGTACGCCTGCCGCCGCTCCGCCCCCGAGCGCTTGCGCACACCACCCGTGCGCGGGTCCGGCTCGGGTTCCAGCATCGTCTCGACCGTGTCGACCCAGCCGTCCACGACACCGCCGAAGCCGTTTGCCAGGAGGGCCTTGAAGTCGTTCCTCGCGTCCTGCCACCAGCCGGCGACCGCGCCCGCCAGAGCGTGCTCGTCGAGGAGGCCGACGCCGAGAAGGCGGCCCCGGAAGGAGTCGATCAAGTCGGCCCGCAGCCGGGCCAATTGCTTACGCTGCTCGAACGCCGTACGGTCGTCGCCCTCGTACGGGGCGAGCATCGTGATCTGTTCGGTCTCGGCGGCCCACCACTTCTCGAACGCTTCCCGGAGCACCCGCTCCCGGTCCTCGGCCAGCCGCGTCAGCCGCTCGGCGTCGGGACGACGGTCCTCCGGCAGGAAGTCCACGTATGCCGGGTCTGCGTCGTCACCGACCCGCTGCTCGAAAAGGTCCTCGATCCCGATCCCGTAGGCGTCGAGCAGCGGCTTCTTCGCCTCGATCTCCGCCCTCGGTACTCCGCCCACGAGATGCGCGCGTACGTCCTGCGGCTCCGGCGGCGGAGTGTTGTCCACGTACCGGCGGATGTTGAGGTTGTACTCGTTGTCCGCCAGTTCCTTCTTGCTCACGCAACGCGAGAAGCGCTCGACCTCACCGAAGGCGTGGAAGGTGGACACGATCTTTTCCACGTGCTCGGGCAGCAGCACGTTCTGTGCCCGCTCCGCGTGGAATTCCCGGTCGGCGTTGATGAAGAGGACCTTGCCCCGCCGCTCCGGCGCCTTTCGCCCCGGGGCCCGGAGCACCAGCACGCTCGCCGGGATGCCCGTCCCGTAGAAGAGGTTGGGGGCCAGGCCGATGACCGCCTCCAGGAGGTCGGCCTCGATCAGCTTCGCCCGGATCTTCTGCTCCTCGCCGCCCCGGAAGAGCACGCCGTGCGGCATGACCGTGAAGACGGAGCCGCCGCGCCCTCCGACCATGTACAGCATGTGCTGGAGGAACATCAGGTCGGCCTTGCCACGCTCGGAGGTCTGGCCGTACGGCATGCGGTCCGCGAGCGCGGCGACTTCGGATTCCTTGTAGTCCATCGAGAACGGCGGGTTGCTCAGCACGACGTCGTAGGACTTGTCCAGGTGCTGTGGATTACTGAGGGTGTCGCCGGTCTTCAGGCTGAAGTGACGGGCCCCGTGGAAGAGCATGTTCATGGTGGCCATGACCCACGAACCGCTGTTGGCGTCCTGACCGGCAAGGTTCAGGTTGTCGGAGTCACCACCGTGTTCTTCGATGTACTCCTTGGCATGGATGAGCATGCCGCCCGAACCGACACAAGGGTCGTAGATGTGCTGCCCGGCCTCCGGCTTCGCCAGTTCGACCATCATCTGCACGACGGCACGCGGCGTATAGAACTCGCCGCCCTTCGCGCCCGCCGAGTCCGCGAAGTCCTTGAGCAGGTACTCGTAGGCGGCGCCGATCACATCGGGGAATTCCAGGTCCTCACCACGCAGCCGCAGACTGCCGAAGTGCTCGACCAGCGCGGCAAGCCGCTTGTCCGCGAGCTTGGCCGCCGCGGCGCCGCTGCCACCGCCGCCACCGATGCGGTTGAAGTTGACGTGGCGGAAGAGACCATGAAGTCGTTCGTTGCCCTTCTGCCCTTCGAGCGCATCGAGCGCCGGCTGCAGATACTGGGTGGCCACATCGTCGACCGCCCCGGCCAACCGTGCCCAGCGGGCCCCCTCCGGAACGTACATGACCTTACGGATCAGGTAGTTCTTCGGAGTGTCCGCCTCTTCATCGGCCTCTTCCCGGGACTGCCCGTCCGCCAAGGCCTCCTTGATGATCTCTTCCCGCGCGGCGTCGTACTCGTCGTTGACCCGCTTGAGGAAGAGCAGGACCAAAAGGAAATCGCGGTATTCCGCGGCGTCCATCGTGCCGCGCAGAATATCCGCGGCTGCGAAGAGGTGGCGCTCCAGCTGGGCGAGCGTGAGCTTGGCCACGTAACGGCTCCTTGAGTCCTGAGTCCTTGGGTGTGCCCGGCGGCAACCCAGCGCTTGGGGGTGTGCGCCGCGCGGGCGCACCTGCGCAGCTTAGTAGCCGCTGAGCAGCAGGCCTTTCTCCACGAAACACCACACGTCGGTGTACGGATCCCACGCGTTCGGATTCGCCCCGCCGTGCCCGTTGTTGATCTTCTTGGCGTGATTCTTGGCGGCGCTGTACCGGTTATTTCCCTCAGCGCCGAGAATCTGGTCCGGCTTGACGTGCTTCGACTGATCCTTGGAGACGTTCTTGACGTTTTTCCCGTAGGTCTGCGCGAAGCCGGGCTGCTGGCGCAGCTTGCTGTTGGCACCACCGCAGACGCCACCGAAGGTGCTGGTGTAGTTCTGGTAGTGCAGAAGACGCCACAGCTCGAAGCACGGGTGGGAGTAGGCGATCTTCACTCCCGCCTGCTCGGCCAGACTCCTGGCCTCGGGGATGCCGGGGTGTTCGTCGCGGTCGAAGAGGACCCACACCTGCGGCCAGTTCCAGTCCTTCTCCTCCAGCCCGGCTTCCCTGGCCACGCGCTCAGCCCTCCGGAGGACGGGGACGGCCTCTTGGACCATACGCAGGGGCTTGCGGTACTTGCTCTCGGCAGTCGCATTCTCGAAGCGGTGCTGGACCCGGCGGTCCGGATCGGCCCACATGCCCCGCCCGATGATGAGGTCGATGTACTGGACCTCGGTGACCTCACCCTCGGTGAAGATGTGGACCTGCCGCGGAAGGTTCTTCCGGCTTCTCTTCGAGCCCTTCTGCCGGGCCGCGCTGTCCCTCCCCTTGGACCTCGCCATCAGATCTCTTCCGTCTCCATCTGCGCGCTCGTATCCGTCTCCAGCAGCCGCCGCCCGACCTGCCCCTCCGAGACCCTGGGCACCCCCCCGAAGGAGCCCGCCAGATAGGACGACATCAGGTCCTGCTCATCCGTCGGCTCCCAGTCGGAGATCGGGAACAGCTCAGTGGCGCCCCGTTCGTCCTTCTCCGTGAGCCACAGCTGCCCCGGCTCCAGCAGCCGTCGGCCACTGGGGGTCCGGAAAAGCGACGGATCGTGGGCAGTGAAGATCAGTTGCGCCCCCTTGGGGTTCACCCAAGGAGTCTGGAAGAGCCGTACGACCTCGGCCGCAAAACGGGAGTGGAGGCTGGCATCCAGCTCGTCGACGAGGAGTACGGCGCCGGTGTCGAGGGCGAGCAGCAGCGGACCGATCAGCGCGAACCAGGAGCGGGTGCCGAAGGACTCCGCCTGCCAGTCGAGTGACACGGGCTCCTCGCCGGCGCCGGAGTGCCGCAGCCGCACCACGGGCGGCTTGCCCGGTTGAAGCTCCACATCGGCCCCGGCGATCCCGAGATCGGCGACGCGCAGCAGTTCCTCGACGCGTCGTCGTGACGTCTCGCTCTCCAGCAGGCGCTGCGCGGTGTAAGCCTCGCGCTGCGAGCGCTCGGCCTCCGGGGTGATGTCCCAGAGGTTCCGCTTGAACCAGTCGTAGATGGGGGTGAGTTGCGGGTGCCCGTCGTTGGCGGCACGGGTCAGCAACAGGGAGTTACGGCGAGTGGTGCTCGCCAGCCGGGCCCGGTCCTGCAACCGTGCGCCGGGGAAGTCATAGACCTTCTCGCGCGAGGCGTCCCGGTCGAACCAGGTGTTGCGCCGTCCCTTGGGATAGGCGAAGAGCCATTCCGACTCCACCCGCGTCGCACCCAGCTCGAAGCCGTACGTCCAGCGGACACCGTCCTCCAGGACGAAATCCACCTCGTAGAACGTCTTCTCCGCCGCCGCCTCGGGATCGAGCGCGAACTCGTCGCGCGGGATGCCGTCGTACGAGGTCCACTCCGCGTACGAGCTGAGGACCGCCTGGGACATCTTCTTCAGAGCGGTGATGACGTTGGACTTGCCCGACGCGTTCGCGCCGAAGATCCCGAGCACGGGATAGAGGGCGAGTTGCTTGCCGTCGGAGAGCGGCAGCCGACGGGCGCCCGTGCCCTCGTCCCCCTCGGGCACGACGAACGACAGCTCCTGCTCGTCGCGCAGGGACCGTACGTTGGCCACCCGGAATCTCAGCAGCATCCCGTCTCCTTCATGGCGCACAGCCTAGCCACGCCGCCGTGTGCCCACCCGGCCCAAGTGCTGTGGCCGACGAGCACAGCGCTCGCCGGCCACAGAACCAAGGTCCTGCTACGAGAGGAAGGAGTTGATCTCGATCGTCTCGGTGCGGCCCGGGCCGACGCCGATCGCGGAGATCGGCGCGCCGGACATCTCCTCCAGGGCCTTCACGTACGCCTGCGCGTTCTTCGGCAGGTCGGCGAAGGTCTTGGCCTTGGTGATGTCCTCGGACCAGCCCGGCAGCATCTCGTAGATCGGCTTCGCGTGGTGGAAGTCGCTCTGGCTGTAGGGCAGCTCCTCGACGCGCTTGCCGTCGATCTCGTACGCGACGCAGACCGGGATCTGCTCCCAGCCCGTGAGCACGTCGAGCTTGGTGAGGAAGAAGTCCGTCAGACCGTTGACGCGGGTCGCGTAGCGGGCGATGACCGCGTCGAACCAGCCGCAGCGGCGGTCACGGCCGGTGGTCACACCGCGCTCGCCACCGATGGTGCGCAGCGCCTCGCCGTCCTTGTCGAACAGCTCGGTCGGGAACGGACCGGCGCCCACGCGCGTGGTGTACGCCTTGAGGATGCCGATCACGCGGCTGATCTTCGTCGGGCCGACGCCCGCCCCCGTGCAGGCGCCGCCCGCGGTCGGGTTGGACGAGGTGACGAAGGGGTACGTGCCGTGGTCCACGTCGAGCAGCGTGCCCTGGCCGCCCTCGAAGAGGACGACCTTGCCCTCGTCGATGGCGTTGTTGAGGATCAGCGTCGTGTCGGCCACGTACGGCTTGATCTGCTCGGCGTAGGTGAGCAGCTCCTCGACGATCGCGCCGGCCTCGATGGCCCGGCGGTTGTAGAGCTTCGCCAGGATCTGGTTCTTGAAGTCGAGAGCGGCCTCGACCTTCTGCGTCAGGATCGACTCGTCGTAGAGGTCCTGGACGCGGATGCCCACGCGGTTGATCTTGTCCGCGTAGGTCGGGCCGATGCCGCGGCCCGTGGTGCCGATCTTCCGCGAGCCGAGGAAGCGTTCCGTCACCTTGTCGACCGTGGTGTGGTACGGCGTGATCAGGTGCGCGTTACCGCTGACCAGCAGCTTCGACGTGTCGACGCCGCGCTCGTTGAGTCCGCTCAGCTCGGAGAGCAGGACCGCCGGGTCGACGACGACTCCGTTGCCGATCACCGGGGTGCACCCCGGCGAGAGGATTCCGGAAGGGAGGAGATGCAGCGCGTATTTCTGGTCGCCGACGACCACCGTGTGGCCGGCGTTGTTGCCACCTTGGTAGCGCACCACATAGTCCACGGATCCACCGAGGAGGTCGGTGGCCTTTCCCTTGCCCTCGTCACCCCACTGAGCACCGAGCAGCACAAGTGCGGGCACAGGCGTACACCCCTTCCGGGCGGGGCATGTCCAACGTGCGTGGTGGTGTTCACCCGCTTGCTCAGGGCGTACACCACCGCTAGAGCCGTCGAACCGGTGCCCCGGATAGACGAAGCCCCTGGCGCAACAGCGACAGGGGCTCTTGCACCGAGAGATTACCTGAGGAAGGACCGAGGTGTCGGCTCCAGACTCCACCGAGCAGCCTCTGCTCGTGGTCATCGACCCGGTCGCCCGCCGTGTGGACGGCGAGTCCGTACGGATCGCGAGGGATGTCCTCTGCGGCGGCGCGGTGGCCAAAATCTGCTTCCCCGAGGGGCCGCAGGACGTCGAGCGCGCCCTGGCCCGCCGGGGCCGCAGACGGCCCGTCGTCATCGGCGACGACCGGGCGCTGCTGCGCGTCGTCCATCTGCTGCACCAGCGCCGTGACCTGCCGGAAGTCCCGGTCTCCCTGGTCCCGGTCGGTGCGCTGCCCGCCGTGTCGCTGGCCCGTGCGCTGGGGGTGCCCCTGGGCACGGTCGCGGCCTCCCGGGCCGTGCTGGACGGCGCAGAGCGGCGGCTGGACGCCCTGGTCGACGACGCCGGCGGGGTCGTCCTGGGCGGGCTGTGGATCCCGGGGCCGGGTGGCCTGAACCGGACGCCGGAGGCGACGGCGGCGGCTGAGCCGAACGGGTCACCGGAAACGGGCATAGCCGACGTGGCTGATGTCACTGAAGTCACCGCCTCGGAGGGCGGCGTCGGTGATCATCAGTCATGGTGGTCGCCCGCGGCGCGCACAGCCCGCTCGGCCCTGACGCTGCTGACCGGCCCGGCGGCCCGCCACCAGCTGCCGTCCTGCACACGGCTGCGGGTGGAGGCGGACGGCGTGCTGCTGGTGGATCTGGACGAGCCGGTGGCGCGGGTGGCGCTGTGCGCGGTGGACGGTCAGGCGGAGGTGACCGTCCACACGCACTCCGCGGAACTGCCCTCTGTCGCCCGCGCGACCCGCGTCTCGATCTCGGGCCCCTCGTTCCACTACCGCGCGGACAACGTCCTGACGGGCCCGGTCCGGACACGCACGTGGTCGGTGCGGGAGGGGGCTTGGCGACTGGTGCTGCCGCGGGGGTGAGTGGGGAGGTCGTTGCCCGGCGCCGGCCCCGGCGGTTTCGTTCCCCACCCCGCCCCTTCCCGAAACTGGGGGCTTCGCCCCCAGACCCCCCGGGGGGTGCGCAATCGTCACCGACCCGGGGTCACCAGCCCCGCCTCGTACGCGAAGACCGCCGCCTGCGTCCGGTCCCGAAGCCCGAGCTTCACCAGGATCCGGCTCACATGCGTCTTCACCGTCGACTCCGCCACGACCAGCCCCGCCGCGATCTCGGAGTTGGAGCAGCCCTGCGCCACCAGCACCAGCACCTCCGTCTCCCGCTCCGTGAGGTCGCCGATCCGCTCCTGCGTCGGCACCTTCGGCGCGCCGAGCCGCGAGAACTCCTGGATGAGCCGCTTGGTGACCGTCGGGGCGAGCAGCGCCTCGCCGGACGCCACGACCCGCACGCCGTCCGCGAGCTGGCGGGCGGAGGCGTCCTTGAGCAGGAAGCCGCTCGCCCCGGCGCGCAGCGCCTGGTAGACGTACTCGTCCAGGTCGAAGGTGGTCAGCACCAGCACCTTCGCGTCGGCGTCCGCCGCGACGATCTCCCGGGTCGCCTCCAGGCCGTTGAGCACGGGCATCCGGATGTCCATCAGGACGACGTCGGGGCGCAGCGCCGCGACCTGCCGGACGGCCTGCCGCCCGTCCAGCGCCTCCCCGACGACCTCGATGTCGGGCTGGGCGTTCAGCAGGACGGAGAACCCTTCGCGGACCATCATCTGGTCGTCGACGATCAGCACGCGGATGGTCATGCGGCGGCCTCGCCCAGGGCGACGGGGAGGAACGCGGCGACCTCGTAGCCGCCGTCCTCGGTGGCCTCCGCCGTCATCTCGCCGCCGAGCATCCCGACCCGTTCCCGCATGCCGAGCACGCCGTGCCCGGCGCCGGGCGAGGGCTTGGCCAGGCGGTCCGCCGGGCCGTTGACGACGCGCAGGCCGAGCCCGCCGAGCACATGGCTGATCTCCACGCGGACGTCGGCGCCGGGCGCGTGCCGCAGCGCGTTGCTCAGCGCCTCCTGCACGATGCGGTACGCCGACAGCTCCACGCCCTGCGGCAGGGGCCGCACCGCGCCGGTGGTGACGTACTCCACCGCGGGGCCGGCCGCGCGGACGTTGTCGATCAGCGCGCCGATGTCGGCGAGGGTCGGCTGCGGCGCCTCGGGCCCGGGATACGCGTCGGGGTTCTCCGAGCGGACGACGCCGAGGACGCGGCGCAGCTCGGTCAGGGCCGCCACGGCGTTCTCGCGGATCGTCTGGAAGGCGGCGGCGAGCTCCGGCGGGGTGTCCTCGACGCGGTACGGGGCCGCCTCCGCCTGGATCGCGACGACCGACATGTGGTGGGCGACGACGTCGTGCAGCTCGCGGGCGATGGTGGTGCGCTCCTCCAGGACCGTGCGCCGGGACCGCTCCACCTCGGTGACGGCCGCCTGCGCGGCGACCTGCTGCTTGGACTCGCGCAGACCGCGGACGGCCAGGACGACGAAGAGGAGGATGCCGGAGAGGATCAGCATCTGGAACAGGTCGGAGACGAAGAAGCCGCTGCCGTACGAACCGAACGTCCTGAGGAACAGCCCGATGAAGACCCCCAGCGCCCCGGTGAGCAGCCACATCTCGGCCGCCACGCGGGGCCGGGTCCGCAGCGCCACGACCAGCATGACGAAGACATGGGAGAAGAACCCGCCCGGCGACCACGGCCCGTAGCCGCTCAGGAGCGTGCCCGAGAGCAGCAGCGCGCCCGTCGACAGCCACCACGCGCCGACGGGCCGGAAGAGCGTCATGACCATCGGTATGCCGATGACCAGCCCCGTGACCAGCCCGGACAGGCCACCCAGGCGGTCGGCGGCCGCGAGCATGACGATGCAGGTGAAGCCGACGAGGGTGATGTGCGGGAACCACCGGGCGTAGCGCTCGGCGCGGCCGGGCAGCCTGCGGACCAGCCGGTGCCCGGCGGGCAGCGGTGGCAGCGGCCGGAAGGCGAAGGCGTCGGTGAAGAGGTCCTCGCGAAGCCCGCCGAGGGCGCTCTTCGCCAGGCGCATCTCGCTGCGCAGACTGGGCTCATAGGTGTCGGTCACACCATCAAAGGTAGGCAAAGGCGCGGGGCCGGGGCGTCCGCAAGGATGAGGATCTCCGGGCGTCCGTCTCAAGTACTACGCGCGGACCTGCGGGGTTTCCCTCCACCCCGCGGCTCCCGGGCCCCGCCGGATGCCCGGCGGGGCCGCCGCGGTCAGGGGCCCAGCACCTCCGCCAGCACCCGCGCCGCGCGCTCGGCGTCGGCGAAGCCCGTGTACAGCGGGGTGAAGCCGAAGCGCAGGACGTCCGGGGGCCGGAAGTCACCGACGACCCCGCGGCGTATGAGCTCCTCCATCACCGCGCCCGCTCCGGCGCAGCGCAGCGCCACCTGGCTGCCGCGCTCCGCGTGCGCGGCGGGCGTGACGCTCTCGACGCGGCCCTCGGGGACGTACTCCTCGACGCAGCGCAGGAAGAAGTCCGTCAGGGCGAGGCTCTTGGCCCGTACGTCCGCGAGCGCCACTCCGTCCCACACGTCGAGCGCGGTGTCGAGCGCGAGGAGGGAGAGGATCTCCGGCGTGCCGACCCGGCCGCGGGCCGCGCCGTCGGCGGGGGTGTAGGCGGGGGACATCGCGAAGGGGTCGGCGTGGGAGTTCCAGCCGGGCAGCGGTGAGTCGAAGCGGGGCTGGAGCTCGTGGCGGACGTAGAGGTAGGCGGGCGAGCCGGGGCCGCCGTTGAGGTATTTGTATGTGCAGCCGACCGCGAAGTCCACGCCGTGCGCGTCGAGTTCGACCGGCAGGGCGCCCGCGCTGTGGCACAGGTCCGCCACGACCAGGGCGCCCGCGGTGTGCGCGGCGGCGGTCACGGCGGGCAGGTCGTGCAGGCGGCCCGTGCGGTAGTCGACGTGGTTGACCAGCACGGCGGCGGTGCGCGGCCCGGCCTCCCCGGCCAGGTCGGCGGCGGGCACGGCCCGGACCCGGCAGCCCGTCATCCGGGCGGCGGACTGGGCGACATAGCCGTCGGTGGGGAACGTGGCCGCGTCGACGAGCACTTCGTCACGGCCGGGCGCCCGCTCGCGGGCGATGCGGACGGCCGCCACGACCGCCTTGAAGACATTGACGCTCGTGGAGTCGCCGACCACGATCTGCCCGGGCGCGGCCCCGACGAGCCCGCCGATCCGGTCGCCGACCCGCTCGGGCGCCGACCACCAGCCGGACTCGGTCCAGGAGCGGATCCCGAGCTGCCCCCACTCCCGCCCGATGACATCCGCGAGCCGGCCGGCCACGGCGCCGGGCAGGGCGCCGAGGGAGTTGCCGTCGAGATACACCGTGCCGTCGGCGAGCGCGAACTCCGCCCGCTTGGCGCGGAGTACGTCGGCGGCGTCCAGCACGGCGGCTTCCCTGCCGAGCGCTCCGCTCATCTCCACACCTCTCACGTCAGACATGGCTGCGCGCCGTCCACAGCTCCGGGAAGACGGTCTTCGCGGCCCGCTTCTCCAGCCAGGCCACCCCCGCGGAACCGCCGGTGCCGACCTTCGAGCCCATCGCCCGGCGGGTCGCCACGAGGTGGTCGTTACGCCAGCGCCAGACCAGCTCCGCGACCTCGGTCAGGCTCTCGCCCAAGCGGCACGCGTCGCCGTGCCGCGGGCCCTCGTAGATCCGCTGCCAGACCCTCTCGACGCCCGGGTCGGCGGCATACCGCTCGGAGACGTCGCGGTCGAGCACGGACCGGGGTATCTCATGGCCCAGGCGCGCCAGATAGCGCAGCACCTCGTCGTACAGACTCGGCTCGTGGAGGGCCTTCTCCAACTCGGCGCCGTCGCGGGGGGCGCCTCGATAGGGCACCAGCATGGCCGCGGACTTCTCGCCGAGCAGGAACTCCAGGCGGCGGTAGGTGGCCGACTGGAACCCGGACGCCTCACCGAGCGCGCCCCGGTACGCATTGAACTGACCAGGCGTCAGATGCGCGATCGGCTTCCAGGAGGCGTTGAGCGACTCCAGCTCGTACGCCGACCGCTTGAGCGCGGCCAGCGCGGCCTCCAGGTCGTCGCGGCGGAGCGCGTGGCCCGCGGTCCGCCACTCGTGCACGAGGACGGTGAACCACAGCTCCATCACCTGGGTGGTGACCAGGAAGGCCATCTCCCCGGGGTCGTCGGAGAGCGGCTCCTGGAGCCGGCTGAGGACCGAGGCCCGGACATAGTCCTCGTACGGCGTGGTGCCCTCGAAGTCGAGGTTCGGGGCGGCCCCGGCGGCCTCCGGGGCGTGCGGGCGGGGTGGCTGCGGCTGCGACATCGCGCTCTCCTCGGCATGACGTGCTTCCGGGTAGCGGTCCGCCCCTTCCCGTCGGCATCGGAGCCCCGGTCCCCTGCCACGCATCATCCGTCCCTGCCGCCGCCCGCGGCAAGGCCTGTGGATAACTCCGCCGACAGCCGGAACGCCCCGCTCCGCGCGGGGCGTTCGGCCGGTCCTTCAGATCAGCCCAGCGTGTTGGCGGCCGTCGGGGAGCTGTCCCTCAGGAACGCCGAGCAGCGCTCGTACTCCTCCTGCTCACCGATCGACTGCGCGGCCCGCGCGAGCGCGTGCAGCGCGCGCAGGAAGCCACGGTTCGGCTCGTGCTCGAAGGGCACCGGGCCGTGCCCCTTCCAGCCGCTGCGGCGCAGGGCGTCGAGCCCGCGGTGGTAGCCGGTGCGGGCGTACGCATAGGACTCGACGACCCGGCCGCCCTCGAACGCCTCGTCGGCGAGCTGCGCCCACGCGAGCGAGGACGCCGGGTATTTGGCCGCGACCTCGGCCGGCGCGGCGCCGGAGGCGAGCAGCTCGCGCGGCTCGGGATCGTCGGGCAGGTGAGTCGGGGGCGGTCCCCCGAGCAGGTTCTCGTGAATGGACATGCGCTCCAGTCTGCCTTGTCGCTGCGCTGGCGGCGCGGGTGTGGGTGCGGCCTTTTCCCCTACGGGGGTCCGCCTGCGGCGGGCTGGGGCTGCACCTGCGCCTGCGGGTCCGTTGCCGCCTGCGGCGGGAGCTCCCTTCGGGAGCGTCCTCAAACGCCGGACAGGCTGGATTTTGCGCACCCCGGGGGTCTGGGGGCGGAGCCCCCAGTTCGGGAAGGGGCGGGGCTGGGGAAAAAGCCCGCCGCAGGCGCGCTACGCGGAAGAAGACTCGTCCCCCGGATCCAGCGGCGGGGCCGAGACGCCGCAGTGGTACGCCGTCTCGGGCCGGCACCTGCGGCCCGCAGGGCGCACCGTGGACCAGCCGAGGATCGCCCCCACCACCAGCGAACCCGCGCAGAAGAGCATCGAGCGGTGGAACGCGCCCGTGAACGCGTCGGGGTCGCGGTAGGTGTCCGGTCCCATCCCCGCGAGCAGCGGCAGCGCGGCCACCGCGATCAGGCCCGCCGCCCGTGCCGCCGCGTTGTTGATGCCGCTGGCGAGCCCCGCGCGGCCGACGTCCACGGAGGCCAGGACCGTCGAGGTGAGCGGGGCGACGAGCACCACCATGCCCATGCCGAGGACGACGAGCGCGGGCAGGACGTCCCGCCAGTACACCGCGCCCGGCCCGACCCGGGTCATCAGCAGCAGCCCCGCCGCACACAGCAACGGGCCGACGGTCAGCGGGATCCGCGGGCCGATGACCTGCGCGAAGCGGCCGGAGCGCGCGGACAGCAGCAGCATCAGCACGGTCGTGGGCAGCAGCGCCGTGCCCGCCGCCAGCGCGGACCAGCCGACCACGATCTGGAGCTGGAGCACGGCCAGGAAGAAGAAGCCGCTGAAGGCGGCGTAGACGCAGACGGTCACAGCGTTGACCGACGAGAACATCCGGTTCGCGAAGATGCCCGGCGGCAGCATCGGCTCGGCCCGCCGCCGCTCCACCCACCAGAACGCCACGCCCAGCAGCACGCCGCCGACCGCGGGGCCGATCACCCAGGGCGAGGCGCCCTTCTGGGGCGCGGCGATCAGGGCGTACGTCACCGCGCCGAGTGCCAGCGCCCCCAGCGCCGCGCCGAGGACGTCGAACCGCCCGTGCGCCCTCGGGTCGCGGGTCTCCGGCACGTACCGCAGGGCCACCGGCACGCACACGGCCGCGAGCGGCAGGTTGATCAGGAACACCCATCGCCAGCCCGGCCCGTCCACCAGCCAGCCGCCCACGAAGGGGCCGACCGCCGACGCGACCCCGCCGAGCCCGGACCACGCCCCGACCGCCCCGGCCCGGTCGTCCGGGTGGAAGACCGCCTGGATCAGGGCGAGCGAGCCCGGCGTGAGCAGCGCCCCGCCGATGCCCTGCAGCGCCCGCGCGGCGATGAGCACCGCGGCGTTCGGCGCCAGCCCGCACAGCAGCGAAGCGAGCGCGAACCACACCACGCCCACCACGAACACCCGCCGCCGCCCGAACCGGTCCCCGAGCGCACCGCCCAGCAGGATCAGCCCGGCGAGGGTGAGCATGTAGGCGTTGACGGTCCACTGGAGCACGGCCAGGTCGGCGTTGAGGTCCGCACCGATGTGGGGCAGCGCCACATTGACGACGGTGCTGTCGAGCATCGCCATCCCGGACCCGAGCACGGCGGTCAGCAGTACGGCCCGCCCGGTGCGCGTGCCCAGCCGTGCGGCGGGCGCGTCCGTGCCCACCGCCCCGGACGTCGTGGCCCCGGCCCGTGCCGAGTCGCTCATGCTCGGAATCATCCCGCGGACGGGCCCGGCCCGCCAGCGAAAAGGGTCCTGCCCCCGCTCGGCGAGCGGGGGCAGGACCCTTGCGGCTGTGCGCGCACCGTCACCGGTGCCGCACGGCTACTTCAGCTTCGTGCCGGTCGAGCGCAGGTCCGCGCACGCCTTGGTGACGCGCTCGGCCATGCCGGCCTCGGCCAGCTTGCCCCAGGTGCGCGGGTCGTACTTCGACTTGGTGCCGACCTCGCCGTCGATCTTCAGCACACCGTCGTAGTTGCTGAACATGTGGGCCGCGACCGGACGGGTGAAGGCGTACTGCGTGTCCGTGTCGAGGTTCATCTTCACGACGCCGTTCTCCAGCGCGGTGCGGATCTCCTCCGCCGTGGAGCCGGAGCCGCCGTGGAAGACGAAGTCGAACGGGTCGGCCTTGCCGTGCTTCGCGGCGATGCCGTCCTGCAGCTCACGCAGCAGCTCCGGCTTCAGGACGACGTTGCCCGGCTTGTAGACGCCGTGGACGTTGCCGAAGGAGGCGGCCAGCAGGTAGCGGCCCTTCTCGCCCAGGCCCAGCGCCTCGGCGGTCTTCTCGACGTCGGCGACGGTCG
Source organism: Streptomyces blastmyceticus (assembly GCF_039521185.1). Classification (NCBI taxonomy): domain Bacteria; kingdom Bacillati; phylum Actinomycetota; class Actinomycetes; order Kitasatosporales; family Streptomycetaceae; genus Streptomyces; species Streptomyces blastmyceticus. The sequence goes on from NZ_BAAABW010000016.1 coordinate 113,574, forward strand.
TGTAGAGCTCGTCGTTGATCTCGTGCGAGACGCCGTCCTCCTCGCCACCGGTCGGGGTGATCTCGACCTCGAGGATGATCTTCGCCTTCACGGCCTCGGCGAGAAGCTCCTTCGCGATGGCGAGGTTCTCGTCGAGCTTCTCGGCGGAGCCGTCCCACATGTGGGACTGGAAGAGCGGGTTCTGACCGGCGGCGACGCGCTCCTGCGAGATGGCGAGCAGCGGGCGGACGTAGCCGTCCAGCTTGTCCTTCGGGCAGTGGTCGGTGTGCAGCGCGATGTTCACCGGGTACTTCTTGGCGACGACGTGCGCGAACTCGGCGAGCGCGACGGCGCCCGAGACCATGTCCTTGCTGTACTGGCCGCCCAGGAACTCCGCACCACCGGTGGAGATCTGGATGATGCCGTCGCTCTCCGCCTCGGCGAAACCGCGCAGCGCGGCGTGCAGAGTCTGCGTCGAGGTCACGTTGATGGCCGGGTAGGCGAACTTGCCTGCCTTCGCCCGGTCGAGCATCTCGTTGTAGACCTCGGGGGTTGCGATGGGCATCTGTCCGCTCCTTGTGATGTGCGGGTGGGCGAGGGGGCCCTGACCTAGGGGGCGACGTTCATCGTCGTCCCCATCTTCCCAGACTCCCCGAATTGCTCCACATGGGTCCTCGCCCGGGATACGCGTGGAGGGCGGCTGGTTTCACGTGAAACCAGCCGCCCTCCACGGACGCTTTTTTAAAACCGCAGGTCAGGACAGGTCGAGGTCACCGAGGGAGTAGCCCGTCACATAACGCAGGCCCTTGCCCTCGATGGCCGGGGCGGCACCGCGGTCGACGATCGTCGCCACCGCGACAACCTCCGCACCGGCCTCGCGCGCCGCCTCGACGGCGGTCAGCGGCGAGCCGCCGGTGGTCGAGGTGTCCTCGACCACCAGGACGCGGCGGCCCTTGATGTCCGGGCCCTCGATGCGGCGCTGCATGCCGTGCGTCTTCTGCGCCTTGCGCACGACGAACGCGTCGAGCTTGCGGCCGCGCGCGGCGGCGGCGTGCAGCATCGAGGTGGCGACCGGGTCGGCGCCGAGGGTGAGGCCACCGACGGCGTCGTACTCCAGGTCGGCCGTGGCGTCCAGCATCACCTGGCCGACCAGGGGCGCCGCCTCGGCGTCCAGGGTGATCCGGCGCAGGTCGATGTAGTAGTCGGCCTCCTTGCCGGAGGAGAGGGTCACCTTGCCGTGGACCACGGCCTTGTCCTTGATCTGCTGCAGCAGGGCGTCACGCGCATCGCTCATGCCGATGAGCTTAGGCCAGCGTCCGCCAGGTCCACGTCGTGGAGATCTCCAGGGGGTCGATCGGGGTGACGAGGCGCGGCAGTGTGTTGAGGCCGTTCGGGGGGCCGGACTGCGGCTCGACGCACACGGCCTCCTTCTGCTCGTCGTAGATCACGACCCACTCGGCGCGGCTCGTGACCTTCAGCTCCAGCATTCCGGGCCAGGTGAGGGTGACGTCCACCCCGTCGGGCATGCCGAAGCAGTCGTCCCACGGGCCGGGCTGCGGGGCGATGCGGCGGCCCGTCGGCAGGTGGTCGTCACCGCGCTCCTCCTGCCACTCGGCGTCGAAGGCGAGCTCCACGTCGCCGCCGGAGCCGAGGTTGCGCAGGAACCACGGGTGCCAGCCCGCCTGCGCCGGAAAGGAGTTGTCGTACGTCTCGACGCCCATGGTCAGCGTGAGGGAGTCCGGCGCCAGCTCCACCAGCTGGGTGACGCGGCCGGTGTACGGCCACGGTTCGGCGAGGTCGTAGGTGAACGCGGCGGAGGTGTCGTCCGCGCGCGCCGTGCTCCAGGCGGTGTCACGGCCGGTGCCGTGGATCGCGTGCGGGGCGGAGTTGATGGGCATCTGGTGACGCTCGCCGCCGTTGCGGAACTGTCCCAGCTCGATGCGGCCGCACCACGGCACCATGGGGAAAGCGCCGTATTTAGCACCCTGCCGCAGCAGTTCGGTGCCGTGGATGCGCAGGCCGGTGAGCCGGCATCCGTTCTGTGGGTCCACGGTCAGCTCGGCGTCGCCGGCCCGCAGCCGGGTCTCTCGCGTGTTGTCGGTGCTCACGTTGTGACCTTATGGGCTGGCCCCGGGGATTCGGGGCTCCGCCCCGAACCTCGCCCCGGGCCCCGGGGCAGGGTTCGCTACCGACGCCGTCGCAGCACCCGGCCCACCACGACCGCCGAGGCCAGCGCCACCGCCGCGGCCGGGGCCGCCCAGCGGAGCGCCGCCGCCGTCGCCGAGGCCGCCTCCGGCGCCGGGACCGGCGCGTAACGGCCGCGCGGCGGCGCGTGGTCGACCTCTTCCGCGCTGCGCCCGATCATCGTGCGGCGCGCGTGCGCGGCCTCCGCCGGGGGCTCGTCGTCGTCGACGTCGTCGTCCTCGTCGAGGTCGTCGTCCACCGACGGGTCGAGGGACGGCGGGGGGACCTCCGTGTCGAAGACGCTGCCGCCCTCCAGCCGGGGGCCCTCGCCCGCCGCGCCGGCCTCCTCCTCCGCGTCCTCCCGCAACTCCTCCACGAGCGCGGCGGCAAAGCGGTCGAGGAGGCGGCGCGCGGTGGCCTCCGTGGTCTTCTCGTCGAACTCCGCCAGCCTGCCGCCGCTGCCGACCGTCCCCGTGCAGATCAGCCGGGAACCGTCGGCGGTGGGTTCCAGCACGCCGCGCAGCGCGAGCGTCACCGTGCCGGAGCCGCGCACCTCGGTGCCCTCGCCCGACAGCTCGTACGAGCCGTCGTGCTCGGTCAGGTGCAGCGAACCCCGGTAGGTGATGGTCGAGCCACCTATGCGCAGCCGGAGGCGTCCGGCGACGAGCGCGCCGGAGGCGTCCGCGACGTCCTGTTGGAGGCCGGGAACGCAGCGCACCACGCGGGCGGGGTCGGCGAGGACCCGGCGGACGGAGTCGACGGAAAACGGAACGAACACCTCATGCTCCATGGCAAGTGAGCCTACCCACCAGGCCCCTCACCAGTGCCTCTCAGGCCGAACTTTCCGTCGTGCCCCGCCCGTCGGGGCCCGAAGGAAGGCGTCAGTCGCCGACCGTGAAGCGCTCGCCGACGTGCTGCGGCTTCTCGATCTCGTCGACGAGCGCGACCGCGTAGTCCTCGGTGGAGATGCGGCTCTTGCCGTCGGCGCCGATGACGAGGTCGTCCAGCGCGGTGCGGTACGCACCCGTGCGCTCGCCCGCTTCGATCGTCCCGGCGGGGCTGATGTTGGTCCAGCGGACGTCGCCGACGGTGCGGTAGAAGTCCAGCGCGTCACCGTGCGCGTGCATGATCTGGAGCAGGAACTCGGGGAGCCCCTCGGTGTCCCAGACGAGGCTGCCACCGGGCGTGCGCAGCGAGCCGGCGCCACCGACCGCGATGATGCGCGGGGCCGCGTCACCGAGCGCGCGCACACCGGCCACCAGCGCCTCGGCGGCGGGCTTGATGGTCGCGACGTGGCCGGGGCCGTCGCCGCCGCCGACGGCGCTGACGACGACGTCCTGGCCCTTGGCGGCCGCGGTCACCGACTCCGGGTCGAGAACGTTGCCGGTGGTGACGGTGAGGGCCGGGTGGGTCTCGGTGATCTTCGCGGGGTCACGGACTACGGCCGTGACCTGGTGACCGCGGTCCAGCGCCTCGCGCAGGATGCGGCTGCCGATGCTGCCGTTGGCACCGAAGAGAGCGATCTTTGCCATGGGGGGCTCCTCAGGAGAGAGAAAAAGAGCGGGAAGAGGGGAATGCAGGGGGATCAGTGCTGGTCGAGCGCCCGGGTGAGCGCCTGCGCGGACGACATCGGCCCGCCGAGCCGTCGCACCCCGCCGGGGGTGTGCAGGAGCAACGTGGGGTAGCTGTCGACGCCCAGCCGGCGGACCTCGCGGAAGTCCGCCTCCGCCTCGCGGCGGGTGTCCGGGTCGGCGCAGGCGGCCACGACGGCCTCGCCGTCGACGCCGTCGAGCCCGGCGGCGACCGTGCGCAGGGTGTCCGGGTCGGAGAGGCTCAGCCCGTCGACGTACCAAGCGCGTTGCAGCGCGCCCGCGAACTCCAGTGTCCTCTCGGGCGCCTGCCCGCGCAGCGCGACCAGGGCCGTCGCGGCGTCGGCCGAGTCGAGCACGGCCGTGCCGTCGGCGAACGCCTTGGCGTAGCCGGGGCCGAACACCGCGCCGGTCAGCTCGCCGATGCGGGCGTCGGCCTGCGGGATGTAGGAGTACGCGGAGACGGGCTGCGCGCGGGGGCCGGTGAACAGGCCGCCGCTGCGCACGGTCAGCTCGATGCGCCCGGCGTTCGCGGCGGCGAACTCCCGGACGGCCGGGCCGAAGCCGTAACACCAGCCGCAGTAGGCGTCGAATGCGTAAGTGAGCTTGTGCCGTGCCATGTCTTTCCCTGAAACGGGCAGCTGCTCCGGCCGGAACGACTGCTGGGGTCCCACGCACTCCTTGTGGTGCGTTATGACCACGCTATGGCCGTTTTCAGGGGTCAACCAGGTAGGCTCAGGTCTCCTCATGGTGAAAAAGCGACACTCCCGCCAGGAAGAGATCGTCGAGCTCGCCTACCGGGCCCCGCCGGGCACGCCCGCGGGGGTCGAGGTGATGACGCTCGCCCAGCTCCGCGCCCGCGCGCCCGAGGGCCTCCTCGCCAGACCGCAGAGGCTGGACTTCCACCAGATCATCCTCGTCCGCTCCGGGTCGGCGGGACACACCGTCGACTTCACCGGTTACGCCCTGGAGGAGGGGTCGGTGCTGTGGGTACGGCCCGGACAGGTGCAGCAGTACGGCGCGGTGGAGGGCATCGAGGGCGCGGTCATCCTGGTGCAGCCCGGCTTCCTCTCCCCCGGCACGGCGGTCGCGGCGGTGGCCGACGACCCCTTCCGGCCGGTGCTGTGGCAGCCGGTCGGGCAGGACCGGGAGGCCGTCTACTGCGCGGTGCACCACCTGGAGGCCGACTTCCGCACCAGCCGCGGGCTGCCCGCGGACGTGCACTCCGCGGTCCTGCGGCACCTGCTGTCCGTGCTGGTGCTGCGCCTCGCGCACCTCACGGCCCCGGTCGGCAGCAGCGTGCCCGCGCCGGGCGACGCCTTCGTGCGCTTCCGGGCGGCCGTCGAGCGGGACTTCGCGGCCAGTCACCGGGTCGCCGACTACGCCCGCACGCTCGGCTACTCGCCCCGGACCCTCTCGCGCGCGGCCCTCGCGGGCGCCGGGGTGGGCGCCAAGGAGTTCATCGACCGACGGGTGATGCTGGAGGCCAAGCGGCTGCTCGCGCACAGCGAGCTGCCCGCCGCCCGGATCGCCGAGCGGATCGGCTTCGACGACGCGGCGAACTTCTCCAAGTTCTTCCACCACCGCGCGGGTTGCTCCCCGGGAGCCTTCCGGGCCACGCTCCGGCAGCCGCCTGGAGTCACTCCGCATAGCGGGGGTGCATGAGGGTCGACGGCAGCAGCCCCGGCTCGCGGCTGCGCTCGGCGGCTCGGGCGGCCGCGGCCAGCTCCCTCGGCGTGAGCGACTGCAAACAGGGCCGGACCGGCGGGAGTTGCAGGGGTATGGACTCCCGCGACGCCAGGACGAAGCTCCAGTCGTCCCCGTCCTCCTCGCGCTCGGCGGCCCGCCGCACCGCCGTGCGCGCCGGGGCGACGTCCACCGCGCCGCCGTCCACCCGGTAGGGCCGGGTGTGCAGCCCCAGCGAACGGATCGTCGCCTCCACCGTCCAGAAGACGTGCGGCCGGGCGTCGACCGTGCCCGCGTGAACGGCGAGGCGCCCGCCGGGCGCCAGGCGGCGCTCCGCCAGGCCGTAGAACTCCTGCGAATACAGCTTCGTGCTGGGCGTGATGCCCGGGTCGGGCAGGTCGCAGATCACCACGTCGTACGGAGCGTCGTCGGCGGGCCGGCCGCGCAGCCAGTCGAAGGCGTCGGCGGTGACCGTGTGCACCCGCGGATCGCGCAGGGCGTCGTGGTTGAGCGCGGTCAGGTCGCGGTCGGTGCGGCCCAACCGCAGGACGGTGCGGTCCAGTTCGACGACGGTGACCGAGGCGACGTCGCCGTAGCGCAGCACCTCGCGCAGGGCGAGGCCGTCGCCCCCGCCGAGCACCAGGACCCTGCGGTGCGGCCCGGACATCGCGGGGTGGACCAGCGCCTCGTGATAGCGGAACTCGTCCTTTCCGCTGACCCTCAGCCGCCCGTCGAGGAAGAGCGACAGCGGCCTGCCGCTCCCACCGCCACCGGTGAGCACGACCTCCTGCACATCCGACTGCACGGCCACCCGCACATCCGCGCCGTAGACCGCCTGGCGCGCGGCCCGCTCGAAGGGGCCTGTGAGGACCGTGCCCGCGGCCAGCAGCGCCAGCACCAGCGCGTTGGCGGCGAGCAGCGCCCAGCGCGAGCGCACGCTCAGATCGCCGCGGAAGAGCCAGAGCACCAGCGCCCCGCCCGCCGCGGCGTTGACCGCGCCGGTGAACAGCGCGCCCGTCAACTGCCCGAGCACCGGCAGCAGCAGGAAGGGGAAGGCAAGCCCGCCGACCAGCGCGCCCACATAGTCGGCGGCGAAGAGGTCGGCGACCGCGCCGCCCGCGTCCTGCCGCCGGATGCGCTGGATGAGCGTCATCAGCAGCGGCACCTCGGCGCCGATCAGCACCCCGATGGTCAGCGAGAACGCCACCAGGGCCGGCCGTGCCTGGCCGAACCAGGCGAAGCAGGCGTAGAGCGCCATGGCCGACAGGCCGCCGGCCAGCGCCAACACCGCCTCGACGGCGGCGAATCCCAGGGCGGCCCTGGCTCTCAGCCGCTTGGCGAGCAGCGAGCCGATGCCCATGGCGAAGACCATCACCGACAGCACGACCGACGCCTGGGTGACGGAGTCGCCGATCAGATACGAGGCCAGGGCGACCAGCTCCAGCTCGTACACCAGCCCGCAGGCGGCGCAGATGAAGACGGTGGCCAGGACCACGAAGCGGCCGAGCCCGGCCGGTACGGGCAGCCGCGCCGGCACCGGGCGGTAGATCATGATGGGAACGCTACGTCACGATCCGACAACCTTTTGTCACCCACAAGGGTTTATTACAGGTGTTCCATGGCGCGTTTTTCGGGTGCCCCGCAGCGGGGTTCAGAGCGCCACCGTGGTGCGCACGGCCACCCTCGTCCGGGTGGCGACCAGCCGCCCTTCCTGCGGATACGCGTGCCAGGTGCGCCAGCTGATCTGGCCCTCGCAGCGCTGCGCGAGCAGCGCGGTGAAGGCGTGCGGGCTCCCGGGGAAGGTGCCCGCCAGTCCGTACGGATGCTCGGCCACCAGCGCCAGCAGCTCCTGCGCCCGGCCCGCGAAGGAGCCGTGCGACAGCGTTTCTATCCGGGCCGCGAACTCGTACTCCCAGGCGCCGACGCGCCGGGCCACGCCCAGCGGCAGCGGTGTGGCGCTGCCCGGCAGGCAGGCCACGGTCTCCGAGCAGACGCCGTCCCCCTCCTCCAGCAGGACCTGGTGGGAGGCGCCGAGCAGGCGCAGTTGGACGAGGGAGTCGGCGAGCCGCAGGTCGAGGACGGCCAGGGCTGGGAGGGGGTCCTTCCCCAGACACCAGGCGAGGTCGGCGGCGCGGGTATCGGTGTAGGTGGTCTTGAGGGTGGTGAGCATGGGTCGGCTCCGCAAGCACGCAGTGGAGGGTGGGCCGGCCCGCCGAGGAGGACCAGAGTCTTCGAGTGCGCCGGCTCATGCCCACATATGAGTGTTCCGTGGGGTCCGAGGACAGTGATTCCGAGATTCCGCGAGGAGTCGTCTCTGACACGTGTCTCTGAATGAGAGGGAATCATGGATTGACCGGCGCTCACAGCGTTTTTACCCATCTCATCGTGCTTTCCATCCACGCGAGGGCCAGGCAGTTCAACTGTTCAGAATCATTGCGTCCGGCAGGCATCCGACAAGCGGCCGGACGCATATGCGATCAGGCATGGTCCATCTGCAAATCCCCTGATCAAACGCCATTTTCATGTCCCATCGGCACCATGGGCACGGGTTCTTCACCAATACGGAACGAGAAATGCACGACGCCGGAGGGCGCATTGAGGCGCGCTCCGAAGGCGGGCGCGTGAATGCCCACCACCCCGGCGCGCGGGGGGAGTTCACAAGGAAATCGCACGCCGCCCGGATGCGTCCACGCGCGGACCGCCGCCTGCCGGGGGCGTGCCCCCGCAGCACATCCGCACCCCCGGGCCGCGCAGACACTCCGCCGTGCCCGCCGAGCGGGTGGAAGGCGCACCGCTTACGGGCGTTCCGTGTCGCGCGCGCGACGCGCGAGACGCATGGTCGGTATGCCGAACCGCCACCCGTCCGTACCCGCGCACCGCCTCCGCGGCGGTCACCGGGCCGCGCCCGCACCGGAGGTGCCCCCGTGTCAGCCGACACCGCCGTGCCCGTACGAGCGCCGGAACCGCACCCCGCGGCCCCGAGTGCCCGTGCCCGCCGCATCGACCGGGTGCGCGAGGCCCTGCGCAGGGCCTCCCCCGCGCTCGCCCTCTACGCCGCCGTCCGGCTGACCGGCATGTCGGTCATGGCGGGCTGGGCCTGGTGGATCGGACGCCATCCGCGCACGCTGCTCGGCCACTCCTGGGACGGCATCTGGTACGCCGACATCGCCCGGCACGGCTACGGGCTGATCATCCCCTCCCCCACCACCCGCGGGGTGGTCTTCAACGACCTGGCGTTCTTCCCGCTCTTCCCCGGCCTGGTGCGGGCCGTGATGACCGTGCTGCCGTTCACCGCCGTGACCGCCGGGCTGTTCGTCGCCTGGGTCTCGGCCGGCGCCGCCGCCTGGGGCATCTACGCGGTCGGCGAGCGCCTGCACGGCCGCAAGGCGGCCACCCTGCTCGTCGTCCTCTGGGGGCTGCTGCCGCACGCGATCGTGCAGTCCATGGCCTACACCGAGCCGCTGATGACCGCCCTCGCCGCATGGGCGCTCTACGCCGCGGTCACCGGCCGGCGGCTGTGGGCCGGGGCGCTCGCCGTGCTCGCGGGGCTCTCCCGGCCCAACGCCGTCGCGGTGGCCGCCGCCGTCTGCGCCTCCGCCGCCCTCACCCTGGCCCGCGACCGGCGGGCCCGTACGGACTGGCGGGTCTGGGCGGGCGCTGCGCTCGCCCCGCTGGGCTGGACCGGCTATGTCCTGTGGGCCGGTTTCCGCTCCGGCGGCGGGGTGCTCGGCTATTTCGACGTGCAGCGGCTGTGGGGGTCGCGCTTCGACTTCGGGCGGGACGCGTTCCGCTTCATCCGCCACCTCTTCATCGGCAAGGACGCGATGGCGTACTACGTCACGCTGGCGATCCTGGGCGTCGCCCTGGTCGCGCTCGTCCTGCTCTTCCTCGACCGGCCGCCCGCGGTCCTCGCGGTCTACGCGCTGGTGCTCGTCGTCATCGCGGTCGGCGGTTCCAGCTACTTCGCGTCCAAGCCGCGCTTCCTGCTGCCCGCCTTCCCGCTGCTGCTCCCGGCGGCCCTGGCGATGGCGAGAGCCCGGCAGCGCACCGTCGTCGTGACGGTCGGCGCGCTGGCCGGGCTCTCGTTCCTCTACGGGACATACCTGCTGACGGTCGCCCGCATGCCGATGTGAGACCTGGGTCCCCTCGGAGAGGTCAGGCCTCGTCGTCCGGCTTGTCGTCGCCGGACTCGGCGTCGGCCTCCAGGCCGAGCTGCTCGATCAGCCACTTGTCGAACTCGATCGACGCACGCACCCAGCTGACCGTGCTGGAGACGAAGTGCTCCAGGGAGACGCCGACGCCGATGAGCATCTGCGCCTCACCGATCAGGCGGACCGTGCCGTCGTCGTTGGTGTGGGTGTAGACCTTCGGCCACAGGGTGCGGCGGTTCCAGTCGTCAAGGACCTCGAGGAGCTGTGCCTTCTCGTCGATGCCGTGCGGACGGTCGTAGAACGTCCGCACGGAGAAGACCTGCTGCTCGTCCTCGCCGCGGAACATGAAGTACGTACGGAACTGCTCCCACGGTGCGGCGAGGTCACCCTCGTCGTCCACGACGTACTTCAGCTCCATCTGCTCGAGGAGCTGCTTGACCAGGTCCTGGTCGGGGATGACGGGGCCGGCCGGGCCCGTCTCCTGCGGTTCGGGCTGGCCCCCGAAATTCGGAATCGAGGACGGGTCGATGCTCACCGTGAATTTCCCTTCGTACGGTTCCCGCCATCCTCCCCCATCCCGGGCGGGGGCTGGCAACCCCCGCCCCCTGGGATCACGCCGCCGGTGACGGACCCGCGAGCGCGTCCTGCCGCTCCGGCCCCACTGTCAGACCGTCCCCGGCCGGGGCGACGTCCACCCTTACAGTGTCGCCCTCGCGGATGTCACCGGCCAGGATCGCCCGCGCGAGGCGGTCGCCGATGGCCGTCTGCACCAGGCGGCGCAGCGGGCGGGCGCCGTAGCTGAGGTCGGGTGCGGTGCCGTCGGTGGCGTCCGGGTTCTTGCCGAGGGTGGCGAGCCAGCGCAGGGCGGGCTCGGTGACGTCGAGGGTGAGGCGGCGGTCGGCGAGGCGTTTTTGGAGGTGGGCGATCTGGATCGCGGCGATCCGCTCCAGCTGGCCGGTGCCGAGGGCGTGGAAGACCACGAGGTCGTCGAGGCGGTTGAGGAATTCGGGGCGGAAGGAGGCACGGACGGTCTCCAGCACCTTCTCCTTCTTCTGGTCCTCCTTGAGCAGCGGATCCACCAGATAGGTGGAACCGAGGTTGGAGGTCAGGATCAGGATGGTGTTGCGGAAGTCGACCGTGCGTCCCTGGCCGTCGGTGAGCCGTCCGTCGTCCAGGACCTGGAGCAGGATGTCGAAGACCTCGTGGTGGGCCTTTTCGACCTCGTCCAGGAGCACGACGGTGTAGGGGCGGCGGCGTACGGCCTCGGTGAGCTGGCCGCCTTCCTCGTAGCCGACGTAGCCGGGCGGGGCGCCGACGAGCCGGGCGACCGAGTGCTTCTCGCTGTATTCCGACATGTCGATGCGGACCATGGCCCGCTCGTCGTCGAAGAGGAAGTCCGCGAGTGCCTTGGCCAGCTCGGTCTTGCCGACGCCTGTGGGGCCGAGGAAGAGGAAGGAGCCGGTGGGGCGGTCGGGGTCGGAGACGCCCGCGCGGGAGCGGCGCACGGCGTCGGAGACGGCCCGTACGGCCTCCTCCTGGCCGATCAGGCGCTTGCCGAGCTCTTCCTCCATGCGCAGCAGCTTCTGTGTCTCGCCCTCCAGCAGGCGGCCGGCGGGGATGCCGGTCCAGGAGGCGACGACGTCGGCGATGTCGTCCGGGCCGACCTCTTCCTTGACCATGAGGTCGCGGGTGGCGGCCTCCTGCTCGGCCTCGGCCTCCGCGGCGGCCGCGAGCTCGCGCTCCAGGCCGGGGATCTCGCCGTAGAGGAGCTTGGAGGCGGTGTCGAAGTCGCCGTCGCGCTGGGCGCGCTCGGCCTGGCCGCGCAGGTCGTCGAGGCGTTCCTTGAGCTCGCCCACCCGGTTGAGGGACTGCTTCTCCTTCTCCCAGCGGGCGGTCAGGCCCCGCAGCTCCTCCTCCTTGTCGGCGAGGTCGCGGCGCAGCTTGGCCAGGCGCTGCTTGCTGGCCTCGTCCACTTCCTTGGAGAGGGCGAGTTCCTCCATCTTCAGCCGGTCGACGGCGCGCTGGAGCTCGTCGATCTCCACGGGTGAGGAGTCGATCTCCATGCGCAGCCGGGAGGCGGCCTCGTCGACGAGGTCGATGGCCTTGTCGGGCAGGAAGCGGGAGGTGATGTAGCGGTCGGAGAGGGTGGCGGCGGCGACGAGGGCGGAGTCGGCGATCTGGACCTTGTGGTGGGCCTCGTAGCGGCCCTTGAGCCCGCGCAGGATGGCGATGGAGTCCTCGACGGAGGGCTCGGCGACCAGGACCTGCTGGAAGCGGCGTTCCAGGGCGGGGTCCTTCTCGATCCGCTCGCGGTACTCGTCCAGCGTGGTGGCGCCGACCATGCGCAGCTCGCCGCGGGCCAGCATCGGCTTGAGCATGTTGCCGGCGTCCATGGCGGAGTCGCCGCCGGCGCCTGCGCCGACGACGGTGTGCAGCTCGTCGATGAAGGTGATGATCTGGCCGTCACTGGACTTGATCTCGGCCAGGACGGTCTTGAGGCGTTCCTCGAACTCGCCGCGGTACTTCGCGCCCGCGACCATCGCGCCGAGGTCGAGGGAGACCAGGCGCTTGTTGCGCAGCGATTCGGGGACGTCGCCCTTGACTATCCGCTGGGCCAGCCCCTCCACGACGGCGGTCTTGCCGACGCCCGGCTCGCCGATGAGGACGGGGTTGTTCTTCGTGCGGCGGGAGAGCACCTGCACCACACGGCGGATCTCGGTGTCCCGGCCGATGACCGGGTCGAGCCGGCCCTCGCGGGCCGCGGCGGTGAGGTCCTGGCCGAACTTCTCCAGCGCCTTGTACGTGCCCTCCGGGTCCGGGGACGTCACCCGCTGCCCGCCGCGCGCCGTCTCGAAGGCGTCCAGCAGCTTCTTCGCGGACGCGCCCTGCCCTGCCAGCAGCTCGCCGGTGCGGCCGCCCTTGGCGGCGAGGCCGATGAGCAGGTGCTCGGTGGAGATGTAGGTGTCGCCCAGCTCGCGGGCGCGCTGCGAGGCGTCGGCGATGACGGCCAGCAGCTCGCGGTTGGGCTGCGGCGGCGCGACCGTCGAGCCCTGCACGCTCGGCAGCCCGGCGAGCTCCCGCTCGGCACCGGAGCGCAAGCCCGCGGCGTCGGCCTCGACGGCGGCGAGCAGGTCCATCACGTTCTCGTTGTCCTGGCCCGCGAGGAGGGCGAGCAGCAGGTGCGCGGGGGTCATGTCGGCATGCCCTGCCGACACGGCCCGCTCACTGGCACCGCTCAGCGCCTCACGGCTCTTGTTGGTCAGCTCGGCATCCACGACTGTGCGCTCCTCCTCTGTGCTGCTCCGATGGCTGTCCTGCTTCAGCCAACGTGCGATAAGTTGAGCCTATTCCACTCAACCTTGTTCTGGCCAGCACGCCCAAGAAGTGGATCATGGTTGCGCCCGCTTCCCGGACCGCGCCCCTTCCCATGGTCCGGCCGCGAGGGGCCTCCCGCGCGTCGGCCGGCCCCAACTACCCTTCCCTCCATGGCCCACGATCTGCGCGACCTCTCCCCCGCCTACGTCGAGTTCTGGCGGGAGCGGCACATCTGCACCCTCACCACCTCCCGCCCCGACGGCAGCCCGCACCTCGTGCCCGTGGGCGTCACCTTCGACCACGAGACCGGGATCGCCCGGGTCATCACCAACAAGGGCAGCCGCAAGATCGCGAACATCCTGGACGCCGGCCCGGACGGCGCGCGGGTCGCGGTGTGCCAGACAGGCGAGCGGCGCTGGGCCACGCTGGAGGGCGTCGCCGTCGTCCGCACCGAGGCGGAGGCGGTCGCGGACGCCGTCGCCCGGTACGCCGAGCGGTACGGCCGGACGCCCGCCCCCAACCCCGACCGCGTCCTCGTCGAGATCACCGTCACCAAGGCGCTGGGTCTGGTCTGACGGACCCCGGTTGGCCCTGTGCTGATGCCGCACGGCGCGGCCGCTCGTACGGTCGGGGTGACGGTCGTCACGACGGCGAAGACCCGACGGCACAGAGGAGTACCCACGTCATGAGCGGCCCCGAGAGCGCGGATCACGTCAGCGTCCATCTGACCGGCTGCGGACACCAGGACGCGGGCGCGGTGTTCCGCGCCCTGGAGGCCGCGTTCCCCGAGGGCGCCGGGCCGCCGCGCAGCGAGACCAGCGCCGCGGGGCCGGAGCACCCCATGGTGTGGTGCATGGTCGTCGACGCCCGCACCCGCCACGCGCCGTCGGCGGTGGCGACGGCGGTCCCGCTGACCGGCCCGGTCGAGGTCGACCTCTTCGGCGCCGCGGACCCCGTGCGCCAGGTCCAGGAGGAGCTGGCCACGGCCTTCGCCGTGGAGAGCCGCGGCACCGTACCGGGCGAGCACGAGCTGGAGGTCCGCCTCCGCCTCACCGGCTGAGCGACATGGCAAGGGGCCCGGAGAGCAGTCGCTCTCCGGGCCCCTTGCCGTACTCATCCCTGGTCGCGTCTGGGACGCCAGACCACGAGCGCGCTCGTCTGCTGCACGTCCTGGTACGGAACCAGGTCGCGGCGGTAGGACGCGTGCACCGCGGCCTCGCGCTGCTGCATGGCCGAGGCGGCGCCCTCGACCATGCCCTGGAGCTCGGCGACGCGCGCCTTGAGCGCGGACACCTGGTTCTCCAGCTCGATGATGCGCTTGATCCCGGCGAGGTTGATGCCCTCGTCCTGGCTCAGCTGCTGGACCTGCCGCAGCAGTTCGATGTCGCGCGCCGAATAGCGGCGGCCGCGCCCGGCCGTGCGGTCGGGGGAGACCAGGCCGAGCCGGTCGTACTGCCGCAGCGTCTGCGGGTGCAGACCCGACAGCTGCGCGGCGACGGAGATGACGTAGACCGGCGACTCGTCGGTCAGCTGGAAAGGCTGTGCTGGTTCGAAGCGCCGTCGTCGGCCGTCCATCTCATGCTCCCTTCGCGGCCTGGAACAGCTCGGCCCTAGGGTCCTGGCCCGCCGTCGCCTCGCGGTAGGCCGCGAGGGCCTCCCGCGCCTTGTCGTCGAGCTCCTTGGGCACGGCCACCTCGACGGTGACCAGGAGGTCGCCGCGGGTGCCGTCCTTGCGCACCGCGCCCTTGCCCCGGGCGCGCATCGTACGGCCGTTGGGCGTGCCCGCCGGCAGCTTGAGGGTGACCGGGGGGCCACCGAGCGTCGGAACCTTCACCTCGCCGCCGAGCGCCGCCTCCGCGAAGGAGACCGGCACGGTGACGGTGAGGTTGTCGCCCTTGCGCCCGAAGACGGGGTGGCTGTCGACGTGGACGACGACGTACAGATCGCCGTTCGGACCGCCGCGCTCGCCCGGGGCGCCCTTGCCGCGCAGCCGGATCCGCTGGCCGTCGGAGACGCCCGGCGGGATGCGCACCTGCATGGTGCGGGAGGACGTGGCCCGGCCGCTGCCCTTGCAGACGTCGCAGGGGTTCTCCGGGATCAGCCCGCGGCCCTTGCAGTCGGGGCAGGGGTCGGTCAGCGAGAAGCCGCCGCCCGAGCCGTGCGACACCTGGCCGGTGCCGACGCAGGTCGGGCAGACCCGCGGGGTGCCGTTCTTGTCGCCCGTGCCGGAGCACGTCTTGCACGCCGCGGAGGAGGACATGCGCAGCGGGACCGTGGCCCCGTCGACCGCCTCGGTGAAGCTGAGCGACACCTCGGACTCGATGTCCTGGCCGCGCCGCGGCTGCGTGCGCGTGCCGCCGCCGCGGTTGAACAGGCCGCCGAAGACATCCCCGAGGCCGCCGCCGAAACCGCCGGCGCCCGCCCCGCCCCCGCCCTGGGCGCCCCCGAAGAGGTCGCCCAGGTCGAAGTTGAAGGAACCGCCGCCCGCGCCGCCCGGACCGGGACGGAAGCCACCGCTGCCGAAGAGGGCGCGCGCCTCGTCGTACTCCTTGCGGCGCTTGGGGTCGGCGAGGACGTCATTCGCCTCGGAGATCTCCTTGAAGCGCTCCTCGGCCTTGGCGTCGCCCTTGTTGGCGTCCGGGTGGTTCTCGCGGGCGAGCTTCCGGTACGCCTTCTTGATCTCGGCCTCGGTGGCGTCCTTGGGCACGCCGAGGACCTTGTAGTAGTCCTTCTCGACGAAGTCCTTGGTGCTCATCCCCGGCGTCCCTCCTTCCGGTCACTGCGGTCGGTCATGGCGTCAGCCCTTGTCCGGGCCACCGCTCTCCTCGGCCGGCTCGTCGCCCTCGCCGTCGCCCTTCTGGGCGCCCGGCTGGGGCTCGGCGACGGCGACCCGCGCGGGGCGGATCGTCCGCTCGCCGATCCGGTACCCCGGCTGCAGGATCTGCACGCACGTGGTCTCGGTGACGTCCGGCGCGTAGCTGTGCATCAGCGCCTCGTGCACCAGCGGGTCGAAGGGCTCGCCCTCCTTGCCGAACTGCTGGAGGCCCATCTTGGCGACGACCGTCTCCAGCGACTCGGCGACGGACTTGAAGCCGCCCACCAGCTCGCCGTGATCACGGGCGCGGCCGACGTCGTCGAGCGTGGGGAGGAGCTCGGCCAGGAGGTTCGCGACGGCGATCTCCTTGACCGTGGCCCGGTCCCGCTCCACCCGGCGGCGGTAGTTCTGGTACTCGGCCTGGAGCCGCTGGAGGTCCGCCGTGCGCTCGTTGAGCGCCGACTGGGCCTGGTCCAGCTGTGCCTGGAGCCCTACCTCGACCAGTTCTTCCCCGGCCGGGGCCGGGCCCGCCTGGTCGGCGGACCCGGCGCCCTGCGCCGCGTCTTCGGGGGTGGCGTCGGAGGGGACTTCAGGCTTCTCGTCGAAACCCGGGGTCTCCTCGGTCACGCCGCACCGCCCTTGGGCTTCTCGTCGTCGACGATCTCGGCGTCCACGACGTCGTCCTCGGCCTTGGGCTGGCCCGCACCGGCGGCACCCTCGGCGCCCGCGGCACCCTGGGCGGCCTGCGCGTCGGCGTACATCGCCTGGCCCAGCTTCTGGCTGACCGCGGCGACCTTCTCGGTCGCGGTGCGGATCTCGGCCGTGTCCTCGCCCTTGAGCTTCTCCTTCAGCTCACCGACGGCGGTCTCGACCTCGGTCTTGACCTCGGCCGGGACCTTCTCCTCGTTGTCCTTGAGGAACTTCTCGGTCTGGTAGACGAGCTGCTCGCCCTGGTTACGGGTCTCGGCGGCCTCGCGGCGGCGGTGGTCCTCCTCCGCGTACTGCTCGGCCTCCTGGCGCATGCGGTCGACCTCGTCCTTGGCGAGCGAGGAGCCGCCGGTGACGGTCATCTTCTGCTCCTTGCCCGTGCCCAGGTCCTTCGCGGTCACGTGCATGATGCCGTTGGCGTCGATGTCGAAGGAGACCTCGATCTGCGGGACGCCACGCGGGGCCGGCGGCAGGCCGGTCAGCTCGAACATGCCGAGCTTCTTGTTGTACGCCGCGATCTCGCGCTCGCCCTGGTAGACCTGGATCTGCACGGACGGCTGGTTGTCCTCGGCCGTCGTGAAGATCTCGGAGCGCTTCGTCGGGATTGTGGTGTTGCGCTCGATCAGCTTGGTCATGATGCCGCCCTTGGTCTCGATACCGAGGGACAGCGGGGTGACGTCGAGCAGCAGGACGTCCTTGACCTCGCCCTTGAGGACACCGGCCTGGAGCGAGGCGCCGATGGCGACGACCTCGTCCGGGTTCACACCCTTGTTGGCCTCCTTGCCGCCGGTCAGCTCCTTGACGAGCTCGGCGACGGCAGGCATACGGGTGGAACCGCCGACCAGGACCACGTGGTCGATCTCGGACAGGTTGATGCCCGCGTCCTTGATGACGTTGTGGAACGGCGTCTTGCAGCGCTCCAGCAGGTCCGCGGTCAGCTGCTGGAACTGGGCGCGCGTGAGCTTCTCGTCCAGGTGCAGCGGGCCCTCGGCGGAGGCCGTGATGTAGGGCAGGTTGATCGAGGTCTCGGTGGACGAGGACAGCTCGATCTTCGCCTTCTCAGCGGCCTCGCGGAGGCGCTGGAGGGCCATCTTGTCCTTGGACAGGTCGACGCCGTGACCGTTCTGGAACTGCTTGACCAGGTAGTCGACGACGCGCTGGTCCCAGTCGTCACCACCGAGGTGGTTGTCACCGTTGGTCGCCTTGACCTCGACGACGCCGTCGCCGATCTCCAGCAGCGAGACGTCGAAGGTGCCGCCACCGAGGTCGAAGACCAGGATGGTCTGGTCGTCCTTGTCGAGGCCGTAGGCCAGGGCGGCCGCGGTCGGCTCGTTGACGATGCGCAGGACGTTGAGGCCCGCGATCTCACCGGCCTCCTTGGTGGCCTGACGCTCGGAGTCGTTGAAGTACGCCGGGACGGTGATGACCGCGTCGACGACCTTCTCGCCAAGGTAGGCCTCGGCATCCCGCTTGAGCTTCTGCAGGATGAAGGCGCTCATCTGCTGCGGGTTGAAGTCCTTGCCGTCGATGTTGATCTTCCAGTCGGTGCCCATGTGGCGCTTGACCGACCGGATCGTCCTGTCGACGTTGGTGACGGCCTGACGCTTGGCGACCTCGCCGACCAGCACCTCACCGTTCTTCGCGAAGGCGACGACGGACGGCGTGGTCCTGGCGCCCTCGGCGTTGGTGATGACGGTGGGCTCACCGCCCTCGAGAACACTGACGACGGAGTTCGTCGTACCCAGGTCGATGCCGACCGCACGTGCCATGTCGATTCCTCCAGCTGACTTGAGTGGAACAGACTCAAGGGTGCAACACGGATCTCCCGCTGTCAACGGACATGAGTCGGGCCCACTCAACTCTTATGCGGGCCTTATGCGCAGGGCGAGGGGCGACGGCCGCCCGGAACAGGGCCGCGGAGGGGTGCCCGAGCGACACAGATCACCGGCGGTGCGCCTATATCGGGGGCGCGCGAGTGAGTAGTCTCGTACAGACCGGATAAGTTACTGATTAGTAATTCGCTCTCGCAGGTTCGAGGAGCCCGCCATGCAACTCGCCGCGATCATCGTGGTGCTGGTTCTCACTGCGGTCGCCGTGGCGCTGTTCGGCCGCGCCGTCGCGCAGTTCATCAAGTTCTTCAGGCTCGGTGCCCCGCTTCCGGCAGGTGCCCGCGTCGACGAACCCGGCCGCCGCACGGTCACCGTGGGCAAGGAGTTCGTCGGTCACACCCGGATGAACAAGTGGGGGATCGTCGGCGTCGCCCACTGGTTCGTGGCCGTCGGCTTCCTCACGCTGGGCGGCACGATCCTCACCGCCTACGGCCAGCTGTTCAAGGCCGACTGGACGATCCCGTTCATCGGCACCTGGCTGCCGTACGAGCTCTACATCGAGTTCATCGGCCCCGCGACGGGCCTCGGCGCGCTCGCGCTGATCATCATCCGGCTGCTCAACCTGCCCTCGCGGGCCGGCCGCAAGTCCCGCTTCGCCGGCTCGACCGCCTGGCAGGCGTACTTCGTCGAGTACGTGATCCTGGTGATCGGCCTGGCCATCTGGGTGCTGCGCGGGCTCGAGGGCTCGCTGCAGGGCGTCGACCACTACGAGGCCGCGTACTTCAGCTCGTACCCGCTGATCGCGCTCTTCAAGGGACTGAGCACCGGGACGCTGCAGAACCTCACCTACCTCGCCGCGATGATCAAGCTCGCCGTGACGACGATCTGGGCCATCACCGTGGCCTCGAACATCGACATGAGCATCGCCTGGCACCGTTTCCTCGCGTTCCCCAACATCTGGTTCAAGCGCGAGGCGAGCGGTGACGTCGCGCTCGGCGCGCTGCAGCCGATGGTCAGCGAGGGCAAGCCGATCGACTTCGAGGACCCGGGCGAGGACGACCAGTTCGGCGTCTCGCAGATCGAGCACTTCTCCTGGAAGGGCCTCCTCGACTTCTCCACCTGCACCGAGTGCGGTCGCTGCCAGTCGCAGTGCCCGGCCTGGAACACCGGCAAGCCGCTCTCCCCCAAGCTCCTGATCATGGCGCTGCGCGACCACTCGCACGCCAAGGCCCCCTACCTCCTGGCGGGCGGCGGCAAGACGGCCGAGGGCGAGGAGAAGGCCACCGCGGAGCAGCTCAAGGACGTCCCCGCGGCCGCGCTGGCCGAGGCGGAGCGGCCGCTGATCGGCACGCTGGAGGAGAACGGGGTCATCGACCCCGACGTCCTGTGGTCCTGCACCACCTGCGGCGCCTGCGTCGAACAGTGCCCCGTCGACATCGAGCACGTCGACCACATCGTCGACATGCGCCGCTACCAGGTCATGATCGAGTCCTCCTTCCCCTCCGAGGCGGGCACGATGCTCAAGAACCTGGAGAAGAAGGGCAACCCCTGGGGCCTGGCCAAGAAGCAGCGCCTGCAGTGGACCAAGGAGGTCGACTTCGAGGTCCCCGTCGTCGGCAAGGACATCGAAGACCTCACCGAGGTCGACTACCTCTACTGGGTCGGCTGCGCCGGCGCCCTGGAGGACCGCGCGAAGAAGACCACCAAGGCCTTCGCCGAACTCCTGCACATCGCCGGCGTGAAGTTCGCGATCATGGGCGGCGACGAGAACTGCACCGGTGACTCCGCGCGCCGCCTGGGCAACGAATTCCTCTTCCAGCAGCTCGGCCAGCAGAACGTCGAGATGCTCAACATGGCCTTCGGCGAGGACGCGGAGGAGGGCGTGAAGGTCGAGAAGGCGAAGAAGAAGATCGTCGCGACCTGCCCGCACTGCTTCAACACCATCGCCAACGAGTACCCGCAGCTGGGCGGCGAGTACGAGGTCATCCACCACACGCAGCTGCTGCAGCACCTCGTCGACGAGGGCAAGCTGGTGCCGGTCACCCCGGTCGAGGGTCTGATCACCTATCACGACCCCTGCTACCTGGGCCGCCACAACAAGGTCTACACCCCGCCGCGCGAGATCATCGCCAAGGTGCCCGGTCTGCGCAACGAGGAGATGCACCGCCACAAGGAGCGCGGCTTCTGCTGCGGCGCCGGCGGCGCGCGCATGTGGATGGAAGAGCGCATCGGCAAGCGCATCAACAACGAGCGCGTGGACGAGGCGCTGTCCCTCAACCCGGACATCGTCTCCACCGCCTGCCCGTTCTGCCTCGTCATGCTCACCGACTCCGTCAACGGCAAGAAGAACGAGGGCAAGGCCAAGGAGTCCATCCAGGTCGTCGACGTCTCCCAACTCCTGCTGGAGTCGGTCAAGACACCCGTCGAGCCGGAAGGTGACGGCGAACCGGTGGACGCGCCGGAGCCCGAGCCGGTGAAGTAGCGGCTCGCACGCATCGCGTATCCCTGACGACGGCCGGTTCCCGCGTAACACCCGCGGGGACCGGCCGTTCGTCGTACGGCGTGGACGGCGTACCTTCTGACGACGACACCGTTCACACCTCGCCGGGCCCTGAGTTTTCCCCTAGGGGATGTCACAGGACGGCCGCAATGGCAGGGCCGATTCCCCCGCCCCGGCTCGGCGCTTCTCCGGAGCGGGTACGTTCGAAGCGTGGCTGGATTCAGGATGGGACGCGGACGGGACTCTCACGACCCCGGTCCCGCGCAGCAAGGACAGCGCCCGGGGCAGCAGTACCAGGCCCCGTACGGCGGTCAGGCGGGCGGCCAGGGCGGCGGTCGGCAGTGGCAGCAGCCACCGGCGCACGACGAGCCGGAGTACTTCGGCGGCGGCCCGCAGCAGGGCTACGGCCAGTACGGCGACCCGGGCCGCCCGGATCCGCACTACGGGCAGAGCGCCGACAATCCGGGCCACACCCAGCAGTTCAGCCTCGGCGAGGCCCCGGACGCCTACGGCCCGTACGACGGCGGTCAGGCGGGCGGCCCGTACGGCGGCGCCCCGCAGGGCGGCGGTCCCTACGGCGACGGCTCGTACGGCGACGGCTCGTACGGCTCCGGTGACACCTACCGCGCGGGGCAGCAGATGCCCGCGCCGCCCGCCGGGCCGCGCCTGCCGTGGAAGGAGCTGCTGAAGGGCATCGTCCTGCGCCCGTCCGCCACCTTCTGGCAGATGCGCGACCACGCGGTGTGGGTCCCGGCCGTGATCGTCACCTTCGTCTACGGCCTGCTCGCCGTCTTCGGCTTCGACAAGGCCCGCCAGGACGTCCTGAACGCCACGCTCGCGAACAGCATCCCGTGGGTGCTGATGACGGGCGTGATCGTCGTGGTCTCCGGCCTGATCCTCGGCGCGGTCACCCACACCCTCGCCCGGCAGCTCGGCGGCGACGGCATATGGCAGCCGACGGTCGGCCTGTCGATGCTGATCATGTCGATCACGGACGCGCCGCGGCTGCTCTTCGCGATGTTCCTGGGCGGCGACAGCACGGTCGTCCAGGTGCTCGGCTGGGCGACCTGGCTGGCGGCCGCCGCGCTGTTCACCTCGATGGTGAGCAAGTCGCACGACCTGCCGTGGCCGAAGGCGCTGGGCGCGTCCGCGATCCAGCTGATCGCCCTGCTGTCGATCATCAAGCTGGGCACGCTGTAGCGCCGCCCGCTCCTCAATGCGCAAAGGGCCCCGGTCGCACCGACGCGACCGGGGCCCTTCCGTACTGCATTTATGCGCGCAGAAGACCTGCGTACAGAAGGCCTGCGCGCAGAAGAACTACGCGTCGAGGATCTGACCCTCGCGCCGGACGACCGGCGGCTCCACGCTCCACGGGAAGTTGATCCACTCGTCGGTGCGCTTCCAGACGTACTCGCAGTCCACCAGGGAGTGCGACTTCTGGTAGATCACGGCACTGCGCACCTCCGCCACGTGGTCCAGGCAGAAGTCGTGCACCAGCTTCAGCGTCTTGCCGGTGTCGGCGACGTCGTCGACGATCAGGACCTTCTTGTTCGAGAAGTCGATCGCGTTGGGCACCGGCGCGAGCATGACCGGCATCTCCAGGGTGGTGCCGACGCCGGTGTAGAACTCCACGTTGACCAGGTGGATGTTCTTGCAGTCCAGCGCGTACGCCAGGCCGCCCGCGACGAAGACGCCGCCGCGTGCGATGGAGAGGATGATGTCCGGCTCGTAGCCGTCGTCCGCGACGGTCTGCGCCAGCTCACGGATGGCCTGCCCGAAGAGGGGGTAGGTCAGATTCTCGCGCTTGTCACTCACTGTTGCTGTTCGCCTTGTCCCTGCTCAGACCTGCGTGCGGTGAAAGTTCTGGAAGGACCGCGAGGGCGTCGGCCCGCGCTGGCCCTGATAGCGGGAGCCGTGCTTCGCGGACCCGTAAGGATGCTCGACGGGTGAGGTCAGCCGGAACATGCACAGCTGCCCGATCTTCATCCCCGGCCACAGCTTGATCGGCAGCGTGGCCATGTTCGACAGCTCCAGCGTCACGTGGCCGGAGAAGCCCGGGTCGATGAACCCGGCCGTCGAGTGCGTCAGCAGACCGAGCCGGCCCAGGCTGGACTTGCCCTCCAGACGGGAGGCCACATCGTCGGGGAGCGTGATGACCTCGTACGTCGAGGCGAGCACGAACTCACCGGGGTGCAGGATGAACGCCTCGTCGCCCTCCGGCACCACCTCACGGGTGAGGTCGGCCTGCTCGACGGCGGGGTCGATGTGGGGGTACCGGTGGTTCTCGAACACCCGGAAGTAGCGGTCCAGCCGCACATCGATGCTCGAGGGCTGCACCATCGATTCGTCGAACGGGTCGATGCGCACCCGGCCGGCGTCGATCTCGGCCCGGATGTCCTTGTCTGAGAGAAGCACGGGTCGAGGATACGCGGAGAAGGCGGACAACGCGGGCCCGGTCCGAACGGACCGGGCCCGCGAGCCGCTCAGCGCCTCTTGATCACCGCTTCTGGACCGCCACCGGCACGGAATGCCGCAGCCGGGCACAGCGCGGGCAGCGGAGCAGTCGTCCCGGGCCGAGCCGGCCGGGACCGAGGTTCTGCATCGGGAACGAAGCGGTGCTGAACACGTGCCCTTCGGCACAACGAACGACGGTGCGCTCCATCGAGCTCCCTTTCCCCATGGTGTTGCTCATCCGTGCCTCCGGCACGACATGAAAGACAAAAGCCACATTAGGGGATGCATTCCAGTGACTCACACCCGGCACTCCCGACCGCGCCCGCCGACTTGCCGCCCCTACGGTACGCCCCAACTCCCGCCGCCCGAGGCCGCGTCCCCACCCACCTCACCGACCCCACCCACGCCAGGGAGACCCTCACGGCACGTGCGCCGAGGGCCTTCGATGGGGTAGAGTGTGCGACGATACGACGCCCCGAAACGGGCATCTACGCGGGTGTAGTTTAATGGTAGAACATGAGCTTCCCAAGCTCAGAGCGCGAGTTCGATTCTCGTCACCCGCTCCATAAAAGGAAGGCTCAGGTCAATGACCTGGGCCTCATTTTTTTGCCCTCCCGGCAAGCCCCCAATCTCTGACGGCGTTTCGGTGCTTTTGCTCACCGGTGTCGGCTCGACCGGTCTACCCGGCGTGAAATTCGGATAAGTTGCCGTGCCGAATGATCAACGATCTACGTCAGACCCCGATGCGGAGTACGACATGAGCACATATCCGGGCGGCACCGCCGGACCTGCCGGCTGGGCGGCCTCGGGGGCGACAGGCCCCAACGGCTCCTATCGGAACCAGACTCTGAAGTACCAGCAGATCGAGCTGAGCTTCGACGAGTCGGTCACGCTCCGGACGGTCATAGGCCACTGGGCGACCGCGGCCTTCGCCGCGACCCTGGTGTGGCTGATCTGCGGGCTGTTCGGCCTGCTGACGAACGACTTCGACTTCGAAGAGGCCGGTACCGCCTTCAGCGTGGGCGGCATCCTGGCCTTCATCGTCTTCTGGCTGATCCTGCTCTTCTCCTCCTTCACCGAGCCCGTCTCGGAGTGGCGGACCCTGCTGGAGGACAAGGCGCAGGCGTCGCCCTCCGCCTATGCCGCGATCTACGGCGCGCTGTCCCACCGCCGCATCCCGGTGACGGCCGTGCCGTCCCGGATCCGCAGCGACATCCTGCAGCCGGAGGCGGTCACCAACCGTCTCGTCGTCAGCAGCGGCCGGTACGTGGCCTACGTATCCGTCTTCGAGTACGGGACCAGCCTCTACCTCGGCTGGACGATGTGGCGCATCCGCCCCGGCGCGGTGATCATCGGCACGTATGTCAAGGACCTCGTCGGCGGGCTCATGGGCCGCACCGGTGACGTCAACCAGATGCTCCGCACCGAGCGGCCGCGCGCCATGCGGGAGGCCGTGCACTCGGCGGTCCGGGAAGGCGTGGAGATCGCGGTCCAGGGCGTCGAGGTGCCCATCGCCTCGGCCTTCGGACAGGACCTGCCCATCATGACCGCGCCGGGGCAGGGGCCGGCCGGCCCGCCGGCTCCGCCCGGGCCGCCCGTCATGCCTGTCGCGCCGCCGACCCGGCCCGTACCGCAGCCCGCGCCGCCGGTTCCGCCCGCGCCGGGCGGGCACACCGGGCATCCCGTGCCCCCGGCAGCACCCGGCAGCCACGGCCCCGCTTCACCGCGGACCCACTGAGCGGCATGGACCAGCAGACCGACAGGACGCCCCCGCCGGGCGTCCTGACCGTCGGCGACGGCACATCGGTGTGGGCCTGGGCGGCCGTCCGCATCGAGGCCGCCGCCGACCTCACCGAGACCAGGGAGTACGCCGACCTCACCGAGGACGAGCGCCGGACCAAGGCGGTCGCGGCAGAGACGGCCTGGCTGGCGGGCCAGTGGGACACCCGCCACGACGCCCGCATCGAGCTGCGCTATCTGACCGACCCGGCGGAGCGCAGGATCTCGTGCGCCCTGCTGGCCCGGGTGCGCGGCGACGGCGCGGCCACGGCAGAAGACTCGGCCGTGACCGCGGTGCTCGCGCTCCGCGACCGGCTGGGGCAGCTGCCGCACCACGTCCACGCCGCCCCGGTCGAGGACGCGGCCGAAGTGGCGCGGTGGCTCACGCCGTTCACCCCCGACCCGGCCGGCCTGGCCGAGATCCGCAAGCGCTACCGGACGGGCCTGCCCAACCGGCCCGACGCGGGCGTGCAGTACTACCTCTCCCCGCAGCCGTTCACCGCCGCGGCGCCGCCATGGGACGCGCTGTGGCAGGCGCTCGCGGCACACCCGTACCCGCTCATGCTGACGGTCGGCCTCGAACCGTACCGAGTGCCCGACGACCTCGGGCCGATGCTGCACCGGATCGCCACCCACTACGGGCGGCTGGCGACGCCGGGACAGCTGCCGGAGGGCCTGTGGAGCCCGACGACCCAGCTGGCCCCGGACAACTTCGCCGTGGACGCCGCGAAGGTGTACGCGGACGCCGCGCGCCGCTACGCCGACCGCGCCTTCCGCATCCGCATCGCGCTCGCCTCCCCGAACCCGCTCCCCGAGTCCCTCGCCGAGCTCGTCGGCGCCACGGTCTCCCCGCAGGAACGGCCCGGCCAGGGCACCACGCTGACCGAGACCTTCACCGGTCCCGCGCACGTCACCGTACGGCCGTCGCCTCCGGAGCTCGCGGCGGCGTGGACCGGTATCACGACGCTGGAGCACGCCCGTTGGGGCGGCGACCAGCGCTGGCAGCTGCCCGAACCGCTGTCACCGCCGCTGCGCCTGCTGCCCGAGCTGGTCGATGCGCGGGAGGCGGGTGCCGCGCTGCGGCTCCCCCTCGCCGTGCACGGGCACATGCCGGGCTTCCCGGTGCGCAGACCCGACATGGCCCTGGAGACCGACTACCGCCCGGACGGGCCGGCCATCGAACTCGGCCGCCAGCTGGTGCACGGCGCGCCGGCCGGACCGCTCGGTGTCGGACTGGGGTCCCTCACCCGGCACGCGCTGTTCGTCGGAACGACCGGCTCCGGCAAGACCAACACGACTCTGGCCTTCTGCCAGCAGCTCTGGCGGGACCACAAGGTGCCGTTCCTCGTCCTCGAACCGGTGAACTCCGAGCTCGACGACTACCGCTGGCTCGCCACCCGCCCCGGCTTCGAGGACCTCCTCGTCCTCACCGTCGGCGACGAGACGACGGCGCCGTTCCGGCTGAACCCCTTCGAGGTGCCGCACGGGGTCCGGATCAGCACCCACACGGCCGGGCTGCTCGCCTGCTTCGACGCGGCGTTCGGGCTCTGGGACCCGCTGCCGGCCATCTACAACCGGTCCCTGCGCAACACATACGCGCGGAAGGGCATCGTCCCCACCGACATCTCCACGCCCGCCCACACCGGGTCGTGGCCCACCCTCCGCGACTTCATCGCCGAGATGCGCAAAGAGTGCGATCAGCTCGGGTACTCCGGCGAGGTCAAGGACAACATCATCGCCGCGTCCAGGCTGCGGGCCGAGTCCCTCGCGGAGGGCGCCTGCGGCAGCACACTGGACTGCGCACGCTCGTACCCCGTCGAGGAGTTGCTCAACCGCCCCGTCGTCATCGAACTGGCCGGCGTAGGCGACAACGAGAAGGAACAGTCCCTCGTCACCGCGCTGATCCTGCAGACCATGACGGAGCACTACAAGGCGACCCGGCGGGGAGACGGCCTCTCCCACGTCACCGTCATCGAGGAGGCCCACCGGCTGCTCGGACGGCCCGTCGCCTCCGGCGGAGACGGCAAGGAAGGCAACGCGCAGGCCCGCGCGGCCCAGGCCTTCGCCAACACCCTCGCCGAGAACCGCAAGTACGGGGAAGGCCTGGTGATCGTCGAGCAGGTCCCCGAGAAGCTCGTCGAGGACGCGTACAAGAACACGAACCTCAAGGTCATGCACCGGCTGCCGTCCGCCACGGACCGGGAGCTCATCGGCGGCACAATGCGGTTCTCCCCCGACCAGGAGCGCTACGCGTCGTCCCTGGAACCCTTCCAGGCCTTCGCCCACCACGACGGCATCGACCGGCCGGCCCTGATCCGGGTGCCGAACGTACGGGCCGAGGCGGCCGCGGAAACCGGGGCGGCCCGGGCACCGCTCGCCGACAACGCGGAACTGGCCGACCGCTTCCGCGCATTCGCGGCGGCGACCCCGGACGTCGACGCGGCACTCGCCCCCTTCGCCGACTGCGAAGGCTGCCGGCACCGCTGCGCGTTCCGCTCACGGGCGGCGACCGCGGTGTGGCCGGAGCACGGGGCCGAGCTGAAGAAACGCGTCGCCGACTACCCCAAGACGTCGGCCGCCCAGGCCGAATGGTGGTCGCGCACCGCGGAATGGGTAGCCGACATCGCCGACGCGGTCGCCCCGCCGGGCGCGGAGGCGGACGCGGTCGGCGACTACCGCGCCTGCGTCTTCATCCACCTCGCGCAGGCGGCGTGGAAGCGGAAGACGCTGCCGTGGGTGCGTCTGTACCGCAGCAATGCCAAGGCTGATGCCGGTGCCGGTGCCGACATCGATACGAGAACTGAGTCATGAGCGACCGCCCCACCGAGACCGAACGATCACCCGAGCAGCCGCCGTCGTCGGAATCCGGAGCGGACGAGGCCCCCGAACCGACGGAGGCGCAGGACGCGCCCGAACCGTCCTCGCCCGAATCAACGCCCGAGCGGCCCGACCAGACGCCTGAATCCGGCGGCAACGCCTCCGACGGGGGTGAGGCTTCCGACGACGCGCCGGAGCCGGCGGAAGCGGAGGACTCCGAGAAGGCAGAGGAGATAGAGGAGCCACCCGCTGAGCTCAAGGGCGGGGGCGAGCCTTCCGACGGGGGTGAGGCCTCCGACGACGCGCCGGAGCCGACGGAGACCGGGGAGCCCGAGCAGTCGTCCGAATCCGGATCCGAGGCAGAGTCCGGCGACGCACCGGAACTCCCCGCGTCCGAGGACACACCCGCAGCTGAGGCAGAAGGGCCGCCGCCGGAGGAGGAGGCAGCGGAAGCACCCTCGCACGCCGAGAACGTGAATGATCCGGACGAAGCCCCTGATCCGCCCGAGCCGCACGACGGCGAGACTGCCGCCACAGCCACCGCTGCCGAGCAACCACCCGAGGAGCCCCCACCAGCACCCGAAGCTCAGCCTCCGGCCGACGAGGCCCCGCAGCCGCCGACTGATGCTTCGGGTCCGGCCGATGATGCTCCGGAGCCGGCCATGGACGGTCCGGACCTGGCTGATGAGGCGCGGGACTCGCCTGCGCACGAACTCGCCGGTCCCGGTGCGGCGGCCGGTGAGACCGTCCTGCCAGGTGGCGACAACCGCATCCACCAAGACCTCGATTCGAAGGCCGAGTTGGAGGTCGACGCGGCCGAGGGCGCAGCCGAACAGTACGGCAACAGAGCGCTGCGCGACGGCCCCAGCTACCAGGAGGAGCTCGACGACCAGCTGGGGGCACGCGGCCTGGACCACTCCGAGCATGACAAGCTCCGGCTCACCCGGACCAACGAGCTGAGCGAGGCGCAGGCCCGCGAGGTCGTCGGGGTCCGTGACGCGATCAAGCTCGACGAGGGTCGTATGGTGACCAAGGTGGTCACGCCCGAAACCATGCAGGCCTACCTGGACAACGTCACAAAGCTTGGCAAGGACAAGTTCAATCCCGGTGAGTTCCGCGGTTCCATCGCGCGTGGCTGCGACACCGCCGACCTGCGCAGCATGGACCAATTGCGTGATGGGCTCGCTCTCGACGACGGCGGGGCCGGCTGGACCCCCGTTCCTCCGGGCGCGTCCGAGGCGTACCAGCTGCGCTTCCCGGCACCGCACGACATGCGTGCCGACCCGAGCCTCGGCGCCGTCGGCGATCGGGGGCTGGCCGACCACGTCGCCGGCATGGCCGGCCTGAGCCGGGGACTGGCCTGGGATGACCCGTTCCTCGGCACCGGCTACACCGGCGGGGGTGTCCCGGAGTGGATCGCCGAGCCCACCGGCTTCCCCCACCATGCTGAGATCTGGCGTATGCACGCCGACGGCTCCGAAGAGGCCGTCGGCTTCTTCGACAAGAACGAAGGACTGTGGAATGACTATGTCTGACCCTGCGAGCCACCCCTCCCCGGTCAAGGGCGAAGTCGCTGTCTTCCGCGGTGAGCTCTACCAGGCCCGTGGCGCCGTGGGGCTGTGGCCGTACGTCGAGCTGCTGCCCGAGCCCGGCCGTCCCGCACCCGAAGGGCCCGCGCCGCGCGAGGCCGCCGACGGGTCAGTGGGATACCCGGTTGCGCCGGAGCGCCTCGAAGCCTGGTACGCCGTGACGTGGACATTCCGCTGGCACGGCGAGCTCTTCGAGTGCATCGCCGCCACGTCCACCAAACTCACGGGCGACTACCTCGGCTCCGACGAACAGTTCGCCAAGGAGCACCTCAAGCGCCGGGGCATCCGCTACCGCGGCGTCTTCCCGCGCGACGAGGTCACCGAGCTGGAGCAGCACCGTGAGGATCTGCTCCAGCCTCTGCACGTCACGGTGCAGCGTTTGGCCGAGGTCGACCATTTCCGCCCCAAGGTCTACGCGGTCCACCGCGGGCGGACGTATCCGGCTGCGGCCGAGGCCGACGCGTCGGGTCTCATCGCTTTGACCACCGGGGATGACCGGCCTGAGGATCTTGTCGCCGATCCCCGGGACCCGGGCGCCGGGCGTTTCCTGGCCGCCCCGGAGCAGTTGGACGCCTGGTACCGGATTCACTGGACCTTCCGCTGGCGGGGCGGCCCCTTCGACGCCGTCGGGACGGTGGACGGCAGCCTCAAGGGCGTCTACACAGGCGGCAGCTGGGGATTCGCGGACAACTTTCAGCTTGACCCGGAGACAGGCCCCGACGGGGTCCACACCCAGTACACGATCACGGTGGACCTCGACGGTGTCACCGACCTCGAACAGCACCGCACCGACCTGCTGGCCAACCAGCAGCCAAGGCCCTGAAGGCCTTGGGTCACAGGTTCACGCCGCGGGCGAGGGAGTGGACCGGGCAGGGCCGTGGACGGACCCCCGTCGGTCACACCGTCAGGTGCGCGATCCGTCCGAGCTCCGGGCGGAGTGTCTCCGCAGCCGCCGGGTCGATCGTGCGCAACAGGGCCCAGGCCGCATGGGCGTTACGGGCGGCGCGGCGGGTCTCCGTGTCCGTGGCCCCGGCCCGGTGGCGGCGTTCGGCCGTGAGCACGTGCAGCCGGGTGGCGGCGGACCAGTCGTTGCGCAGCAGCAGGGACAGCCAGGCGCGGGTGGCCAACGCGCCGAGGGTGTGCGGGTGGAGGGGGCCGAGGTCGGCGGTCAGCACCGTCTCCAGCTCCTCCGCCGCCGCTGCCGCCCCGGCCAGGTCGCCGCGCAGTTCGGCGGCGACGATCCGGCCGAACACGGCGGCGTGGCGGGGTTCGAGCGGTCCGGCCCGCTCTGTGAGGGCCGTCAGTGCGATGGCCGGGGCCGGCGTCGCCACCGGCACCGGCACCGGGTGCGGCGCGTCCAGCGGCGTCACCGCGCCGTCGTGGTCGACGATCAGGGGCCAGACCGAACCGTCCGGCTCCTTGGCATTGATCCGGACCGGATGCCCGCGCCGGGCGGCTCGGACGCGTATGTCGGCGAGGGCGGACGTGCGCGCGTCCTGCCCGGGCAGGCTCTCGACCGGCTCCCCGTCGACGCTGGCCTCTCCCGCGACACTGATCACGATCGTGTACACGGGTGTCAGGGGGACCGAGTCGAGATCCGTCACAACAGGCATGGCCAATCCTTACTTCCCGCCGGTCCCCTTCGGTTCCGCCCTTCCATCATCATCCGGGTCATCCCGGGTTGGGGTAGTAGGGGGGTGACCAGCCCAGGTACTTGGCGCCCCACTTCGACTCGATGTCGGTGGCGGGCACGATGGATATCTCGCCCGGCGTCACGATGTCGTTGGACGCGATCTTGCCGTCACCGACGTAGATCGCGACGTGACCGGCTCGGTGCCCGGTGTCCCAGAACATGAGGGCTCCCGGCGGTGGATTGCGGTCGCCGTCGTGGCGCATGTCCTTGGGCATGACCTCCTGATAGTGGTCGATGGCGTAATTGGTGCCGGAGGAATTCCAGCCGTACGCGATCGAGGTGAAGGCCAGGCACTTCTGGTACCAGTTCGCGCGGTGGCTGTCCGCCTCGGCCTTCGCCCACTTGATCGCGTCCTCGGTGGAGCGGCGGTTGGTGACCTGAGCGGGCCAGGGCGACTTGCCGTCGTGGAACGGCTCGCCCGGATTGCCGGGCTGGCTCGAGCCGGACGTATCGCAGTTCTCCGGCGGCTCGTCGGGGTCCTTGCTGCCCTTGCCGTTGTCCTTCGGGCCGCCGGCCTTCGGGTCACCGGTCGAGCCGTTGTTGCCGGACTTGCCGGGGTGATTCTCGCCGGAGCGCTCCAGATCGACGCCGGCTTCCTTGGCGATGCTCCGGGCCTGGGTCTCCTTCGGCCCGTAGGCGTCGGGGAAACCGGAGCGCTGCACCTTCTGGGCGGCGTCGTTGAGCGACATGTTCTCCCACGAATAGCTCGTCAGGCCCGGCGGGTCGCCGCTGTCGCCGCCGAAGAGGAACATATGGGCCGCGTACTTGGGGTCCAGGATCTGCTCCTTCGTGCCCCAGCCCGACGACGGGCGCTGCTGGAAGAGGCCGAGGGAGTCCCGGTCCCCGTAGTTGATGTTGTCCAGTTCCGACTCGGCGAGCGCCGTCATCAACGCGATGAGCGTGGCCCGGCCGGGCAGCTTCCCGTCCTTGGCCACCTGGTCGACGATCTTCGCGTTCGCCACCTGGCGCGCGCGCAGTTCCTTGCCCGCCCCGCCCGTCTCGGTCCCGCTGCTGCCATTGCCCGATGGGCCGTCGTCGGCGGGCCGGCCGGGCTTGCCGCAGCCCATGGCGTACGCGCCGCCACCGCCACCGATGCCGCCGAACGCACCGAACACGATCAGGAAGGCCATGAACAGGGCCGCGATCGGCAGGCCCAGCTTGAGCATCAGGGCACGTCGGGCTCCCCCCGCCGCCAGGGCGAGGGCCTCACGTCCGTCCAACGCCTCAGACCCCCAGGATCCGGCCCACGCGCCAGCCGTCGTCGCCGCGCATGATCTCGGTCAGCAAGACCTTGGTGTCGGTGTACTTCCGGTAGCCGGCGACCGTGGTGTCCACGGTCACCTTGCGCCACACGCGCGTCGGGGTGTCCGCCTGCTGGCGCACCCGGTCGTCGTCGGCCGGTCCGACGGTGACCTTGTCCACCGTGGACACACCGCCGTTGGAGACCAGTTCGCCCCACGCCTTGTCGTCGAACTGCCGAAGGTTCTCGCGCAGGGCGGAGGTCATCCACGGCGCCGCGCGGTCCACCGCCGCCTTGTGGGTCTTGTCCACCGGCGGGTTACGGGCCCAGTAGGCCCGCGCCCAGTCCTCCGCCGTCTTCTCCGGCTTACCGAGGTCCGGCTTCGGAGAGTCCGAGGGGGACGCGGACGGGGAAGGACCGACGCCCTGTCTCCAGCGCACTTCCCCCGGCACCCCCTCCTCGGGGGAGGCCCCGGCCTCGGTTCCCGGCCGTACGACCCGCGCCGGCGCATCGTGGCTCGGCCACCAGTGGGTGGCGGCCGCCCCGAGCGCCAGGAAGCCGACGATCACCAGGATGGCGCCGCCCGCGGTGACCGGTTCCCGGCGCCTCTCCTCCGCGAGGCGGCGCTTGAGCTCCGCCTTCCGGCCCTGCCGGTAGACCTTGCGGGCCCGACGGCGCAAGGACCGCTTGGGAGCCTCCTCGATCTCCTCCGGGTACTCGTACGGGGTCTTCAGCAACTCCCGCCACTCGGCCGGGTTCTGCGGCCGCTGCTGCTTCTTGCTCACGTGTTCCTCCTGCGGCGGCGGTTGGGGGCCGGTGTGCGGGCGGCGGTGGCGGCACCGGAGGAGGAACGATTCTGCACACCTGCGGACCCGCTCCGGTGCGCGACGGACGCCGTCCTGCGCTCGTCCTTGATGCGCTGCTGCCGGGGCACGCTGCGCAGCTTCGGCCCCTGGCGGAAGGAGTGGGCGTCCCGGCCGTTGCCGGGCTTCGAGGGCGCGGTGCGGCGCCGGTCCGCGCCCTGCTGCTCCACCGCGGCCCCTGATCGGCCGGTCTGCGCAGGTGCGTTCTGACTGCGGGCCTTCTCCCGCTGCGCGGCGACGTTGGCGGACTTCGGGCGCACGTTGGCCACCTGGGTGGAACGGCGCTCCGGCAGGTCCACGGTCTTGCCCGTACCGCTGCGGTACGCGCCCGCACGGGTCACACCGCCGGCACCGCGCGAGCCGTCCGCGCCCATGCCGCGCTCGCCCGCACCCGACCGGTCCGATCCGGCCTTGGACTTGTCGCCTCCGCGCACGCCGAGCGGGACGGTGGTGTTGGTGGCGGCCCAGGAGTTCATGGCCATGGCTTTTCCGACGTGGGAGACCTTCTCGTCGAAGGCCTTCGCGCCCTTGCGCGCACCCGCGGCCGTGTACTTGCCGGCTTGCTTGCCGACTGCCCCGGTACCGCGCAGCGCCTTCCCGGCCGTCCAGCCGGTGGCCTTTCCGGCGAGGCGGCTGGCCCCGCGTCCCATCGCCATGCCGAACGCCGAACCACCGGAGCTCAGCGACCCCGTGACGCCGACGATGCTCTCCATCACGGCACGGAACTTGAACGCCACGATCGCGCTGGTGATGCTGACGCCGACGGCGGCGAAGTAGCCGTACGTGCCCAGCATCGTGATGCTGACGGTGTTCAGCACCAGGACGACGCCCAGCACCATCGTGCTCACGAACGACTGCATGGCGAAGCCCAGAAGGGCGTCGAACCAGCGCATGCCCCACTGCCGCGGTCTGCCGGGGATCACCCACAGGCAGGCGAAGACCACCCCCGCGAGAAGCAGCATCAACGAGCCGATCAGCGAGGCGAGGGAAGCGAAGGCCAGGGCGATGGCGAGGACGGCGAACAGCACGGCACAGACGAAGGCGGCGATCGCGACCGTGACGCGGCCGGCGTTCTTGCCCTGCCGCCAGTGCATGGCCGAGTCACCGACCTTCCCGCCGCTGACGGTTTTGCTCAGGTATTCCTCTCGGGCATCGTCGAAGTCGTCGTCATCCGCCTCCTTACCCGTCTTCCTGAGGGTCTCCTCGCCGAATTCCTTACAGGTGTCGAGGTTGCCGAATTCGGCGATGCACCAAGGAGTGGCGACGTACGACCGCCAGATCGCGTCGGTGGATTTGCGAATCAGCTTGTTCTTCTTCGACTCTTCGGCTTTCTTCTGCTCCTCGGGGTCCTTGGGCGCCTTGCCGTCATCTGCATCCTGCTTGAGGTCC
Organism: Streptomyces blastmyceticus; assembly: GCF_039521185.1. Taxonomy (NCBI): domain Bacteria; kingdom Bacillati; phylum Actinomycetota; class Actinomycetes; order Kitasatosporales; family Streptomycetaceae; genus Streptomyces; species Streptomyces blastmyceticus. The sequence continues at coordinate 148,154 of NZ_BAAABW010000016.1, forward strand.
GCGTCCCCCTTGACGGCGAAGGGCTCCTTCACCTCGCGGTCGAGGCCGGCGCTGGTGGCCTCCGTGGCGACGCTGGAACCGACACTGCGCACGCTCGAGAGTGCGTCGACCCAGACGCCGGGGGTCGCCACCAGCGACACCGCCAGAATCCCCGAGGCCGCCACCCAGCCGAGCTGGCTCAGCCCGCTGCCACTCGCCTTCCGGTGATTGGCCCAGGCCACCATGGCTCCCACGGCCAGGGCCGAGGGCAGCAAGGTCTCGGAAACCGTTCCGCCCGCGCTGGATATGGACTTGGTGATCGCATCGTGAATCTCTTTGACATCGGTGAGACTCAACGTCCACTGGACGGCGACCACGGCCGACTGAGTGACGAAGACGGTCAGTCCCATGAAGAGTTCGGCGATGCCGTTGAGCATCGACCAGCCGATGTCCTTCCAGCCCAGTTCGCTGTCCAGCCGGAAGTAGAGAGCGGCACCGAACTGCTCATAGAAGGTGTGCCCGCCGCCCGTCCCGACCCTGGGGGTGCGCAGGAGGTCACCGATGCCCGCCGGCTTGTACTTGTCGTACTTCTTGTCATCGGCCGCCGCTGCCCCCGCGGTCACCATCAGTGTGGTGAGCGCACCGAGGAGAGGTATCGCGAGGTTCCGGAAGCGGGGGAGTCTCATCCCTTGGACCTCATCAAGGCACTGCGCACAGGACTGGCGGCCGACATGTCGTCGTCCCTGATGCTCGTGAACTGATCGACCAGCCACTTGCCGTCGGTCTTGACCAGGCGCACGGCCCACCGGTGGAAGAAGGTCCGCGCACCGTCGGTGGTCTTCTCCGTGACCATCAGGCCGGTGCCCTCGGGATGATCCTTGACCGGCGGCACGGACAGCGGCGCGCCCTCGGTGCTCACGGTGCTCGTCGGGTCGGGCTTGTCACCGGACGGGTCCTCGAAACGCTTCACACACCCCTCGACCCCTCCGTCCCCCTGCTTGTTCGGGGTCCTCAGACCGCACATCGTCCGTACGTCGTTGGCGGTATAGGCCTTCGTGTGCCGGACGGCGACGTCCTTCATCGCCGCCTCGTCCTTCGCCCGCGCCTGAGCCTCCGCGTCCGCCCGGGCGCGCTCCTCCTTGGTGACGCCCGGGGTGTCCCCGGTCCGTCCGCCCTTGCTGTCCGAGGACGACGAGCACCCCGCCACCATCAGAACCGACGCCGCCACCGCGGCCACCGCCGTCACCCGCTTCACGCGTCTACCTCCTGAGGCTCGGACTTGCTCATGGACACCGGGGCCGGCCCCGCTCCCGGACCAGTCGTCTTCGGCGTCGTGCTCAGCAGCTCCAGCACCTCCAGCGACGGCACGTCGAACTGCACCGTCGCGCTGCTGAAGCGGCGGTCGCGCATGATGCAGTGGCCGTGCCGGATCTCCTGGGTCACGTCGACGCCGATCGCCTGGATGAGCTGGCGCGTGTGGTCGCCCTTGGGCAGGTCGAGCAGGGCCGCCATGGCGTCCTGCTGTTCCGCCGTCGTGAGCTGGAAGCCGAAGACCGTGGTCATCTGCTCCACCAGGCCTGTGAGGCTCGCCAGGGACTCCGGGTCCTGCGTGTCGACGACCAGGGCGGTGTGCAGCGCACGGCCGACCCGGGCGATGTACTGCAGGAACGAACTGCCCTCGCGGGTGGCCGTCAGGACGTGCACCTCCGGCACCGCGACGACCTTGCGCAGGCCGCGCAGGTCCTTGCGGCCGGCCATGCTGATGCCGTACGCGAGCAGCGAGTGGACGAGCGCGACCGAGAGCCGCTGATGGACCGACCAGTCGTCGCGGTCGTCGTCGGGGGACGGCAGCGTGATGCCGGGGACCTGGACGACCCAGATGCCCGGTGTGGGCGTGAGCAGCGAGGAGCCGTCCGGCCTGCCCATGAAGGGCGCGCCGAGGCCGGTCAGCGACAGCTCGTACAGGGCGTTGCCCGCCTCGCGCGACAGCTCGTCCTCGGACCGCCGCAGCCACTCGATGACCTTCCAGGTCGCCGGCTCGCCCGCGGCGATGACCTCGTTGACCGCGCTCTGGATCGGGGTCTCCGCACCGCGCATCCGCAGGTGCTGTGGCAGGGCGATGCCGAGCTGCGCCGGCACCTCGGTCTGCGCGCGCTCGGCGCTCTCGCCGGACAGCAGGGTGAAGAGGTCGGCGACGCCCGCGAACTGCGCCCCGGTCTCGATCAGATGGGCGTTGAGCCCGAAGCGCTGACCGGCCGACACGAGGCCGCCCATGTCGCCCTTGAAGTCCAGCGCCAGCACGAACGAACCGCGGAAGCCGGAGTCCAGCAGGGACAGCATCATCGCGGTCGTCTTGCCGCGGCCGCTTCGTCCGATGAACGCCGAGGTCGTGGCGTCGCCGCGCTCGGAGCCACCGGTCAGGTCGTTGCGTACGACGCCGGGCGTCGAGCCGGTCAGGTAGCCGATCACCGGGCCCGTGTCGTCACCGACCGACGCGCCGCCCCAGAACCAGGAGCCGGCGAACGCGCCGACCGTGCGCGTGTGCACCAGGTCCGGCACCCGCAGCATGTCGCCGGGCTGGGACTCCAGCCACAGTTCGCGCTGTTCCTCGGCGGCGACGCTGACCTCGATGCCGAGGCCGCCGTAGAAGCCGATGACGGCGTCGCAGCGGGCGCGCAGATCGTCCAGTGAGACGTCGCTGCTGACGATCAGCCGGGGGTGGTCCTCCAGCAACGTGACATCCTCGCGCTTCATGTCGCGCGAGAGGTTCGTCATCGTCTCCTCGGTCTCCTCGATCTCCTGCGCCGTCTCGCCCGCGGAGTGCTTGGCGGCGCTCTGCCGCTGCTCCTTGGCGAGCCTGCGCACCTCGTCGATCGCCTTCAGGGCGTCCCGCTTGTGCAGGACCTTGAAGCGGACGGAGGGCTCGGGGTTGACCGGCTTGACCTGGATGTCGGTGTCGTAGTCGTCGTCCCCGTACTCGGGTACGTAGGTGATCTCCGCGACGGCACGCAGCCACTCCCCCGCGCCCGGGGACTCCATCTCCTCCGGGAAGCCGTCCATGGTGAGGATCGCGGTCCAGGCCGTCGTCTCGCCGTGCTGGTCGACGAAGCGCAGGTGGTCGGGGTAGGGCAGGACGCGGCCGCGGGTGAGCTGGGCCAGCTTGGCGCCGGAGATCATTCCGTCGCCGTCCGGCGTGGGCAGCGCGGTGCCGCGGCGCTGCTCTCGGGCGATCATCCAGGCCAGCATCTCCACCGTGGCCGGCTGCGCCTTCCACGGCGTCGTCTCCAGCTGCCGGCCCAGGCGCCGGGTGAGCGCGTCCAGGCGGGCTATCTCCTTGTGGGAGACGGAGGTCGAGCCGATCCCCAGGGCGTCCTGTACGCCCCTGCTGCCCCGGGCCTTGGCCTGCGTGGACCGCTCGGAGATGCGCACGCCGAGCAGCAGCAGCCGGGTGGGCAGCTCCAGATCGTCGAGGCGGTCGACACGGATGTCGGCCCACTCCGCGTAGTTGCCGGCGGAGAAGAGGGTGTCCGCCTCGGTCCGGTACTCGCCGGCGTTCAGCGGTGCCCACAGCACCTTCAGATGGCAGTCGTAGCCGGAGAGCGTACGGGCCAGCGCGCTGCTCGCCTGGTCGTGCTCGGCGTCCCGGGCGCTCTCCGACATCAGGTCGGTGTTGGAGCCGGAGAGGACGAACCACGCCTCGGCGTGCGTCTCGGTGACGATCAGACCGTCGGCGACGGCGACGTAGCGGGGCGGCGGGGCGGAACGGTCACCCTCGACGCCGAGAAAACGGGCGATGCCTTTGAACAACTTCAACGTCGTTACCTTTACATGCCTTTCGGACCGGGCCGGTGCGCCGCACTGCCCGTCCATGCCTGCTGGGCCGCGTGCTGGGCGTTCTGCCGGGCCGCCTGCTCGGCGGCCTTGCGCTCCTTGCCGGAGAGGCCGCGCATCCGCGCGCGGTAGACGTGATCCGGGCCGTAGAGCCGGGGGCGGGCGTCCAGCTTCGCCGGGCGGCCCGCCGTCCGCTTGGGCTCCTCGCCCCCGAGGGCGCCCTCGAACACGCCCATGCCCGGAAGGGCCAGGAGCTCGTCCGTCCGCTCGCCCAGCCGGGCCCGGAGCGGCAGCCACTCGCTGCGGTCGGCCGCGCGCCGGCCGCCGTTGATCACGGGCCGGTGGCCCACGGTCAAGTAGCGGCCCGCCAGGGCCCACTGGGTCAGGTTCCACCGGCGCTCGTTACGCCGGGAGCGCTGCGCACCGTAGAAAGTGATGAGCGCGGGCGGGGCGAAGTAGAGGGTGAAGAAGAACTTCGACGGGAACCCGAAGATGAGCAGCAGTCCACCCACCCAGACCCCGTAGATCACGGCACCGGTCACCAGGACGCGGCGGGACGGGCCTTCGCCGAGGTCCATCCCGAACAGCTCGTGCTGCCGCGTCTCCAGGTCGAAGTGGCGGGTGAAGGTGTGCCCCACCCTCATGAGCCGGCCACTTTGTTCCAGACCTCGGTCAGCATGTTCTTCGAGGCGTCCGGCGCGAAGACGAAACCGGCCACGACCACGCCCGCCAGGAAGTGGCCGAGCAGCTCGCCCCACTCGCGCTTCGCGTAGTGACCGATGGCCCTGACCGCGAGGACGATCAGAAAGATGTTTCCGGCGATCAGAAACACCCAGGACTTGAGTTCGGCGCCACTGGTCAGCGCGAGTTGCATCGGAATTCCCCCATGGTGAGACGGGCAGCGGTGAATGGATGAGTGCCGGAGGACCGGCGGAAAAGGGTGTCGGTGGTGCGGGCCGCGGACCGCTACGGCGTGAGACCGCCGTGGACCTCGGCGACCTGCCAGCGCTCGGCCTGGGCGGAGGACACACGGGTCACCTTGACCCGGTAGGTCTGCTCGATCTCGGCCCCGCCGACGTTCCAGCTGACGACGGCCGTGCCGACGCGGTCGGTGCCGCTTCCCTCGTCCACGGCCCAGTTGCGGATCGCGCCGAGCGTCATGCCGGACGGCAGGGCCGGAATGGAGGCGCCGGGCGCGGCGACCGATTCGGCCTCGCCCGTGGCGTATTTGGAGAAGAACTCCTCGACCACACCGCGGGTCCTGTCGGCGAACTCCATGTCGTTGGTCCTGGAGTCCGGCGCCGGTACGGACGGGCCGCTGTTCGGCACACCGACGATTCCGGGCTGACCGGTGACGACGACGCGGTCGGCGGCCTGGACGACGGGAACTTCCAGGCCCATCCACCAGGCGGCGGACGCGGCGGGCTTGGCGTCCTTCTTGCTGTCGTCCTTTTTGCCGTCGTCCTTCTTGGAGTCGTCCTTCTTCGAGTCGTCCTTCTTGTCGCCCTTGTCGGCAGGCGCGGCGTCGGCGGCCGGGCCGTTCACGAGGACGTCCACCCGGACGCGGGCGCGCTTGTCACCGAGCACGGAGACGGTGCTCGGCTGCACGACGATCACCTGCTGACGGCCCTTGGAGTTCCAGCCGGCGGTGGTGTCGGTGCCCCTCGGCATGTCCCGCGCCAGGGCGTCGGCCCGGGCCTGCGGGTCGGCCTCGTCCCAGGTCAGGTACGAGCGCGCGAACCGCGCCGCGACCGCCTGCGCCTCCTGCACCGGATACTGCGGCCCGCTGTCGGCCTTGGTCGGCGCGGGCTTGGGCGCGGCGGGTGCCCAGATCCACGACCGGACACCGGTGATCGCGGCGAGGGCGACGACGCCCCAGAGCACGCCACGGCCGACCTTCACGGCGAACTTGACGCCGCTCTTCTCGTCCTCGATCTGCCAGGGGACTTGGCCGGCGGGGGCGGTCCTGTCCTCCGCTTCCGGCGCCGTCGGTTCGGTCCGGGCGGGCCCCGGCGTCTGCGCCTGGAGCCGCGCCGCGGCGTCCGTCCACTGCTGCAGCCCCGCGGGCGCGGGCGCGGCGACGGCGGGCTGGGGTGCCGGGGCAGCCTGTGGCGCGAGCATGTCAGCAGTCGGCGCGGCCGCGGCCTTATCGCGCGGCTCCGGCAGATTCAGTATTCGCCGCGCGACCGTCTTGAATGTGCTCAACCTCTGGCGACCCTTCCCCCGTACTAGGTCTGAGTGGCAGGACAGTACGTTGGCCGATTACCGATCGTCAAACGGCTTCATTTGGCCGCTAGTGACAGAACAGTGACTAACTCCGACCGCTTCAACCGGCCCAAAAGTCCGACAAGGTGGACCGAGTCGGAAACGCCCGCCGCCGCTTCAGAGCCAGGCCCTGCCGTCGCGACTGCACCGGCAGCGGATCCGGGGGATGACCTGGCGTCAGGGCAGGTAATGGGCCCTGCCTTTGTAGCCGATCTGTTGCGAAGATCAGGACTGCCTCAAGGCCCTACGCCATCGATCGCCCGCGACCTCGCGACTGCGTCGGGAGAGGGTCGGCCGCAGGGGCCTGGGCAGCAGGAGAGCGTGCCGGTTCGGTCTTCGTGGCCAATCTGTCGCGTAGGCCAGGACCGTCGGCTTGCAGGGTCTCGCCGAGACCGCTGCCGAGGGCGCTCGTCTGTTGCTGTTCTTTGGCCGCTGCCCCGGCGGCATGCACGGCCTTGAGGTCCGTTTCCATCTGCCGGACGTGATCGATGATCTCCGGGTCGACCTCCGGGTTGAGCGTGGCTCGGACCTTGCGTTTGCTCACCTCCTCCACACCTGGTGGCGTACGGACGTTCTCGTACCGCTCGTTCTGCAGCAAGTCCGAGGCTTCCTGGTAGGACACCGCAGCCGTCGGATCCTCTTCGGTGTTGTACTTCTCGAACTCCCCCGAGCGGGCCAACTCGTAGAGCTCGTGATTCTTCGATTTGGCTTCGAAGCTCTCAGGCGTATGAAACTGGAGTTCAAACTTTTCTTTCGTCCCGGGGTGCTCCCAGGCGGTGTTGATCCCCTTGTAGACCGGGTCTTCCCACGTGTTCTGCTCGGATACGGGTTCAAACCCGCGATCCCTGAGCTCGGCGTACGTCTGCTTCGTGCCCTGAACGTAGTTGTCCGTCTCAAAGGTCAGCGTGTAGCGGTTGAGGTCGTCGACTTCCTCGCAGACCGACTCGGCGTCCACACCGGGTCGCTTCATCGAGACCGCGGCCTTGCGCCGGAAGGAGTCGAGACCCTTGAGGGAGTAGTCCAGGCCCTCCAGATTCCCCCCGTGCCTGGCCGACCGTTCCTCGATGCCGCGCATGAGGCCGTCGAGGCTCCCCCGCGCCTCCTTGGCCGTTTCCCAGCGGGCCGTCACCATACGGTTCTGCTCGGCCGTCAGCTCGAGGTGCTGCTCGCGCTTCTCGGCGGAGCCTCTCCACGCCCCAACCTCGGTGGTACTCACAGCTCAGTGGCCCCCATCACCCCGAAGAGCTCCTGCAGGAGTCGCTCCGCCCCTTCGGGGGTGATCTCTTCCAGGTGCGGGGGGTTGGTCTGACGCGCATCGAAGAATTCGAAGATGGCGCTGTCGGGCTCCCACACGTTGTCCCGCATGAACGTCTCGTCGTAAATACGCTCGGGGCTCCTGCGTCGACGCACGACTGTCGTGGGCCCCTGACCGGCCCGCCACCTGCGCTCACTCGGGTAGAAGGCCCAGTACCGCACCCACCCCTGCCGGTCGGCTTCCAACGCGGCAGCACGCTCGGCGGTCACCGGAAACAGAACTCCCGGCATGGGCGGACGATTGGTCGTGTGCCACCCCCAGTCGAGCAGGGAGAGGAATTCCCAGTCGTCCCCGGACCGCCGCCAAAGGTTGGAAGGCCGCTCCTGGGTGTACGGCGGCGCTGCCTTGACGAAGTACTCGTAATTGCCCTGATCACTCATCGGTGACCTTCCTCTCCGGATTTCATGCCGTAACGCCGGCTCTGCACCAGCTCGGCCGCCTGCTCGTGTGCTTTCGAGAACTCCACGCCGTCCGTCGTCCCCCGCACTCGGCCAGCGCGGTAGAGATCGTAAAGGAGGCGGTTCTCCGACTGCGCCGAATAACTCCCCGGCGTATGGAACCGGATCTCGAATCGCGGCTCTCCGCCCGGACGTTGCCAGGCGGCCCGGAATCCCTTGTAGAGGGGGTCCTCCCAGGTGTTCCGTTCCGAGCCGGGTACGAGCTCGAAGCCCTGCTCGTGCAGGAGGGCGTATGTCTGCTGGACGCCCGCCGTGTAGTGGTCGGTTGCGAGGACGAGGGTGTAGCGATTGAGGTCGCTCACCTTGCGCGCGAACGCCGCGACATCCACCCGCAGTCGTTTGCGCGCCGCCGCCTGGCGGCGGAATGCGAGAAGGCCCTTGAGCCGGTACTGCTTTCCCTCCAGGCGGGCGCCGTACGGTTCGCGCAGCCGGGCCGCGAGGGTCTCCAGAACGGCGTCGAGGCCTTCGTGGGCCGCGCGGGCCCTTTCCCAGCGGGCGGTGACGAGGCGGTTCTCCTCGGCCGTCAGTGCCAGGGGGCGGGCGTCGTCGGGGCGGGCGTCCTGCCAGGCGCCGACCGGCTTGTCCGTACTCACAGTTCGGTGTCCCCGTTCACCAGCCGCGCCGCCTCCGCCGCGTCGATCTCGACCAGGTGCGGAGGGTCGGAGGGCCGGGCGCTGAGGAAGTCGTGGACGGCGTCGGTCGGCTCCCAGGCGCCGTCCGGGCCGTACGCCTCGTCGTGGATGCGCTCCGGGCTGCGCCGGCGCCGGACCACCGTGGTCGGCGGGGTGCCGGCCCGCCAGTCGGCCTCGTCGGCGTGGTGGGCCCAGTACGTGACCCAGGACTGCCGGTCCGCGGCCAGTTCCAGCGCGCGTCCGGCCGTGACCGGGTGCAGGATCTCCCGCCGCACCGGCAGCTCCGCCGCGGCGTGCCACTCCCAGTCGAGCAGGGAGAGGTACTCCCAGGTGTCGTCGGCGCAGCGCCACAGGCCGTCCGGCCGGTCCGGGGTCCACCCCTGCGGGACCTCGGCGAAGAAGGCGTACCGCGCGTTCTCCAGGCGCAGGCGCTCGGACTCCGCGTCGGCGACGCGGGCGCGGAGAGCGGCCGTGTCGGTGGGGCGGCCGGGGCGGTCCGGGGAGTGCTCGGTCTCGCACTCGCCGAACATGTAGTTCTGCCGGATGCGCTCGACCGTGGGCCACAGCCACATCTGGTGCCAGTACGCGAGCTCGGAGCCGCTCCGGGCCGGGTCGGCGTCGGCCTCGACGGCCGCGCACCAGGCCGCGCGGAGGGCGGCGAGCTCCTCGACGACGCCGCCGTGCGCCGGCCAGCAGGGCCAGATGCGCAGATGGAGCTGGGGGGCGTAGTGGCGCCCGAACCAGTCGGTCCAGTCGGCCAGGTCCCGCCAGTCCTGCTCCGTGGCCCGCAGCGACCACGGGAGGTGGTCACCGGCCCCGGGCACGCCGTCGGCCCCGCTCTCCAGGGCGTTCAGGCGGCCGAGGATCTCGCCCAGGATCTCCTCGACCTCGCCCTGATCGCGCTTGACGCCCAGGGCGAACTTCTTGATGTGCTCCTCGAGCTCCGCGCGGTAGGCGGCGAAGTCCGAGGCCTTCAGTGCGTCGTCCACGGTTTCCCTACAGCTGCTCGAACGGCGGTCGGCCGATGCGCGCCGCGCGGGTCGACTGCTCGCCGGCGCGCAGCGCCTGGCCGTCGCGGCTCTGGTCCCACGGCTCCAGCTCGACGATGACGCCTGGCGCACCGCGGAAGAGGAGCAGGGCCTGGCCGTGCGGGAGCTGACGGATCTCCTCGGGCCGCAGGATGCGGCGTTCGCGCTTGACCTCGGAGGTGGTGTAGCCGAAGAGGCGGGCGGTGTCCCGGGAGGTGGAGAGCTCGGCCAGCTCGGTCTCGCCGATCAGCTCGGAGAAGCGGCGCAGGGCCTCGACGTCCTTGAGACCGCCCATCACCAGCGTCGCGGCGGCGTTGTCGAGGAGGGTGGACGCCTCCTTGTCGCCCCAGCGCAGACCGGCCTGGGCGAGGGACTGGAGGGCGTAGACGAGGTGGATGCCGTAGCCGCGCGCGTCGGAGGCGAGCGAGGGGAGCTTCGGGAGCGGGGCGACGTTGGCGACCTCGTCCAGCACCAGGCGGAGGAAGGGGTCGAGCCGGCCCGACGGCGTCCGGGGCGCGCGGCGCTTGGCCGCGTCGACGACCTCGCCTAGCAGCATGGTGGTCAGCGGCGAGACGTTGGTCGAGGCGTTGGAGTCGCTGATGAGGACGAGGGTGTCGCGGGAGGCGACGAAGCGGTCCGCGTCGAAGACCGGCACGCCCTCCTGGGGGGTCACGCAGCGCAGGACCTTGCGCAGCGCGAGGGGCTCGATCTGCGCGGCGAGGGTCTGCCGGGTGGAGGCGACGGTCTCGTCCGCGCCCGTCGAGACGGAACGCAGCAGGACGTCCCAGCCGGGCTCGGCCCCCGGGTGGTCCGTGAGGATGGCCCGGGGTTCGCTCGCCTTCTCCAGGTTGGTGGCCCAGCGCAGCACGTGCTCGATGGTGCGGCCCTCGAGCGCGGCCGCGTGCAGCAGGCGGGTGAGGGCGGAGGAGGCGGTCTGCTGGAAGAAACCGGCATTGGTGGACGAGCCGTCGTCGGCGCCCATGCCGACGGAGAACGACAGGGCGCGCGAGGTGGCGGTCTCGCCGTCCTGGCAGCCGGCCACCGGGTCCCACACCATGCGCTCCGGCCAGCCGACCGTGTCGAGCGGGTCGAAGACCCAGACCTTGCCCTGCCGGGAGCGCGGCTGGGCGATGACGTCGAGGACGTCGGCGCGCGTCGAGGTGACGACGAGCGGGCCGGGCGCGTCGAGGCAGGCGGGGATGACGACGTTGCGGGACTTGCCGCCGCCGGAGGGAGCGATGACCGCGATCGAGTCCTCCGGCGTGGCGACGAGCGGCTGCCCGCTGCCGAGCTGACGGCCCATCCGCCAGCCGAACTCGCGCAGTTCGGCGCGGGCGACGGCCTTGGGGTCGTGGCGGCCGTCCTTGCCGGAGAAGGTGGTGGCGCGGGTCTGCGCGGCGGCGGCCCGGGCGCGTGCCTCGCCGAGGTTGTGGCGGGCCTCGACGGCGGAGGCCAGGCCCTCGCCGCCGGCGCCGCGGACGCGCCGCGCACGGGCGCGTACGGCCAGCGTGATCAGGGCGATGGGCGCGGCGATGAAGGCCAGCCAGACGCAGACGGTGACGGCGGGCGAGGCGGCCCGGATGCCGTCCTCGCTCAGTCCGGCCAACGGCCGGTGCAGGGCGAGCGCCTTGACGGTCGAGGCGACGTCCGACACGGACATGCCGTCGGCGGTGGTCACCAGGGCCAGATGCCATGTGGCGAAGAGGCCCGCCACGACGGCGATCCCCTTCGCCAGGGCTATCTCGCCCTGGGGCCCGGCGCCCTTTTCTCTTTTCCGCCCCGATTCCCGTGCGTTTGCCACGCGCGGCCCCCGTTCTCGCCTGCGTTCCTGACAGGTCCCCGACGGTAACACCAGTGATCCGAGTGAAAGCCCCAGGTCAAAGGTCTGGGCCTGCCGCACGGGCGCGGAGGGCCGGGCGCCCCCAGGGCCCGCGTATCCGCGCCGGTACGATCAGCGGCATGCCGCAGGAGGCCCTTGACGATTTCGCCCGGCCCAGCAGGAACAACGTTCCTTTTGGCGGCATTTCAGATAGAATCGACAATTTCCGGACAGCCGGACAGCCGGACAGCCGGACAGCCGGACAGCCGGACAGCCGGACAGCCGGACAGCCGGACAGCCGGACAGCCGGACAGCCGGACAGCCGGACAGTGCTCATTGCCGTTCGTTCGGCAGGAGCTCTGCACCGGCTTCTCGACGTCCTGCCCGTCTTCGACGGTGACAAGCGCATTGCCGTCCGGTTCACACTGGTCCCGGGATCGGCGTTCGACGTGGACGCCCTCGCGGCCCTGGAGCGGGCCGGTGCCCGGACCGTCGCCTGGGAGCAGGCCCGCGCACGCGAGCACGACCTGATACTGACCGCGAGTCCGAAGGGCGCGCTGCGGGTCCTGTCCGGCCCCCGGGTGGTGATGCCCCACGGGGCCGGCTTCAACAAGTCCCTCAGGGACGAGGGTTCGCCCCATCTCCCGTCCGGCCTTGACCCCCATTACCTGCTCGCCGACGGCGAGCCCTGGGCCGACCTGCACGCGCTGGCACACGGCGAGCAGGTCGACCGCCTCGCCGAGCACTGCCCCGCGGCCGCCGCGCGGGCGTCCGTGGTGGGCGATCCGACCCTGGACCGGCTGCTCGACTCGCGCACGCACCGGGAGAGTTACCGCTCCGCCCTGGGTACGGGCGAACGGCGGCTCATCGTGCTCACGTCCACCTGGGGGCCGGAGTCGCTGTTCGCCCGTCGGCCGGAACTGCCGCGCGAGCTCCTCGGCCGGCTGCCGTACGACGCCTATCAGCTCGGCCTGGTCCTCCACCCCAACGAGTACAGCCGGACCGGCCCGTTCGACCTCGCGCGCCAGCTCGCCCCGGCCCTGGCGACGGGCCTGATCCTGGCCGGGCCCCATGAGGAGTGGGCCGCACTCCTCGTCGCGGCCGACGCCGTCGTCACCGACCACGGCTCCACCGCCCTCTACGCGGCCGCCCTCGGCCGCCCCGTCGTCGGAGCGTACGACGGCGGGAGCGAGCTGATACCCGGCAGCCCCATGGCGGACATGCTGGCGTCGGCCCCCCGGCTCGCGGAGGCCACCGGCCTGCCGGATGCCCTCCGGGCGGCGGAGGCCCACGACACCCGCCCCTTCGCGGCCGCCGCCTTCGCCCGGCAGGGCCAGTCCCTGCGACGGCTCCGGGACGAGCTCTACCGGCTGCTGGAACTCCGGCCGCCGGCCGTCCCCGTGGCCCCGCACCCGCTCCCCCGTCCGGCCACCGCGCCCCGCCGGCCCGCCGCCTTCGCCGTGCGGACCCACGTCCTCGGGCACCGGATCGGCGTCGAGCGGCTTCCCCCGGACACCTCCGAGGCCGTCCACCATCTGGCAGCCGAGCACCCGGGAGCGGACCCGCGCCGCTCGCAGAGCGCGGCGGTGCTGTGGCGCCGGGCCCGTACCGCGGCACCGGCACCGCACAGCAGCACGTGGACGTCGGCCGGGTGGACCGCCCAGGTGCTGGACGAAGCCCCGATGTGCCGGACCGCGGCCGCGATCCTCACGCCGGAACGGTGTCTGATCCGGCACCGCTCGGCGGGCCTGCTCAGTGTCCGCATCGAGCCGTGCCGGACCACCGGACGCATTCTCCGCGCCGACCCGGCGGCCGTCGTCTCGGCGGTCCACTCATGGCTGTACGAGACGCCGCGGTGGACGCCACCGGTGACGCTCGTCTGCGACACCGGCCCGCTCACGGTGCGGGTGCACCTGACCCCGGCGGACGGAGCGGACCTCGCCTACGAGCTCTGACCGCCGTCGGCCGGCCCGCCCGCACGCGCGGCCAACAACCGCGCCAGGGCACGGTTTTCAGCGGCCTCGGCCGTCGCGCCCCGGTCGTCGGCGAGGCCGGCGAGTTCCTCCAGGACGCGCGCCTCGTCGGCGGTGGAGCCCCGGTCGCGGGCGCTCCGCAGCGCGGCACGTACGAGGTCCTCGGCTTCCGCCGCCCGTCCGGCGCGCCGCAGCGCCCGGCCGAGCTCGAATCCGGTGCGGGCGGTCATCCGCTCCCGGCGCTGCTCCCGCGCCATCCGGTGCGCGTCGCTCAGCAGGGTGACCGCCCGGCCGACCTCTCCCTGACGCAGGGCGGTGCGGCCCAGCAGGTGCGTCTGGAGGAGCACGCCGTACGCGTTCTCTATCGCCGTGTGGATCCGCAGGGCGGCATCGAAGTCCGTGGCGGCGCCCTCCAGTTCCCCCATGGCGAGCTTCAGCAGACCGCCGAACTCCACGGCCGAAGCCCTCAGCTTGCGTTCCGGCCCGGATCCGCCCAGGGCCTCGGAGGCGTTCAGGGCGCGACGCAGGTGTTCCGCGGCTTCGTCGTACCGCTGCTGCTCCCACAGCGGCCTGGCGAGCTGGCAGCGCATCCGGACCATCGCCGGCAGGTGTTCCAGGCGGTCGGCGGCCGCCACACCGGTCGCGAAGGCATCCGTGACGTCCGCGTAGTGCGGGTGGTCGAGGAAGTGGGTCCACAGCGGTTCGCACAGCGCCCACGCGTCCTCGTCCAGCCCGCTGTCGAAGGACAGCCGGACGCAGCCGTACAGGGCGAGGCGCTGCGACTCCAGCCACCTGAGCGCTTCCGTCTTGGTGGAGAACTCGACATCAGGGACGTCGGCGACGGGCTCGGGCAGCTCCGCGAGGGTCATGCGCGGTCCTGCCGCCATCAGGTCCGCCCGGCCGGACTGGCGCCGGTACCAGCGGATCAGCGCGCGGCGCGCCTCGGCACGTTCCGCTCCGTCGGGGTCGGCCTCGCGCGCACGGCGGGCGGCGTGTCCGCGCAGCAGGTCGTGCATCCGGCAGCCCTCGGACCGTCTCTCCAGCAGGCCCGCCGACTCCAGCTCCTCCAGCGCGTCCACGGCGCGCTGCTGTCCGACGCCGAGGAGCGCGGCGGCCGCCGGGTCCGTGACGACCGGGGCGGGGTGCAGCGACAGCAGGCGGTAGAGCCGCGCGGCCTCCTGGTCCAGCCCCGCGTACGCGGCGTCCCACACCGCCTCGACCATGGGGATTCCCCTCTCGCGCAGTTCCGCGGTCAGCTCCTCGACGAGCCGGGACAGGCTGCGCCGACGGTACTTGCGAACCCATTGGCCGGCCACGTTCAGCGCGGCCGGCAGTCCTCCGCAGCCGCGGACGAGCGCCGCCGCCGCGTCCGGCTCCGCCGGGAGCCGGTGGTCGTCCACGATGCGCGCGAGGAGCCGCGCCGCGTGGTCCAGGGCGAGGGGGTTCACGGGCACCTCGACCGGCGCCGTGCCGTCGAGGTCGTAGAGCGCCCCCTGGCTGGTCACGATCGCCAGGCTTCCCGCGGACGCCGGGAGCAGCGGTACGGCTTCGCTGCCGTACCGGGCGTTGTCGATGATCACAATGAGCCGCTTGTCGCGGGTGCGCGTCCAGTACTGCTTCGAGCGGCCGGCGAAGGACCGCTCCAGCCATTCCGGCGTGACCCCCAGGCCGGTCAGCAGCTGCGCGACGGCATCGGCGACTTCCACCACGCCGTCCCGGCGCAGGTCGTCCAGGTCGACGTACAGCACGCCATCGGGGTAGCGCCGGCTGAGCCGGCGGGCCACGTGGAAGCCCAGGGCGGTCTTGCCGATCCCCCCGATGCCGCTCAGGGCCACGACCAGCGGGGAGCCGTCGCCCGCGTGGCTCTCGGCGGCTCGCAGGATGCGCTCCTGTTCCGCCTGCCGGTCCTCGAAGTGGGCGAGTGCGGGCGGCAGCTGGAAGGGCACCGGCTGCTCCGGGGCCACCGTGCCGTGCAGATGCTGGTGCAGCGCATCGATGTGCCCGGCCTGGACCACCACGTCCGCTCGACCGTCCAGGCTGTTGTGCGTCTCCTCGGCCATTCCCCAACTCTACGTAGGACTCGTCGTGCTGACGGGCCGATGGATCAACGGAACAGCCGCGTCCAGTGCGTCACACGCTTCTATGGTGGCTACAACAGACGACCACCCAGGGAGCGTATCCATGGACCCGATCACGGCGGCGGCCCTCACCGCGTTGGCCGGAGGGCTGGGCGGGGAAGCCGCCCGCCAGGCTTGGCAGGGGCTCTCCGCCCTCGTGCGGCGCCCGTTCTCGCGGGGAGAGGCGCTCGACGCACCTCCCGGTGTGAGCACGGGGGAGCTGGAGCTCGCCTCCCTGGAGGACGCCCCGGCCGATCCGATGCGGGCCCAGGCGCTGGCCACGGCGCTGGGTGTCCGGGCCGCTCTGGACGGCGAGTTCCGGAGGCTCCTCGACGAATGGTGGCAGCAGACGCGGGCGGGCGCCGAAGCCGGTGACGTGCACAACCACATCAGCGGCGGGACCCAGGGCGAGGTCTTCCAGGGGAGGGACTTCTCCGGCATCACCCTTCACGTGCACCGGACCTCGCCTCCCGCGGACCAGCGCTGAACAACCCTTGAGGTGCCCGACGGAGCCCCGGGCCATCGGCTCGGGGCCCCCTCCGCGCCGCGCCGGCCTTACACCGCCGGCTTGCGGAGCGTCGCCATGAAGAAGCGGGTCTTGCGGATGAGGGTCTCCTGCGCGCTTCCGAGGCCGGCGAGCAGCCCGTCCACGAACTCCGCACCGAACCGCTCCGTGAACTCCGCCCGCCGGGAGTAGACCCCCAGCGCGAACACGTTCATCGTCATCGCCAGGTTCGCCGACAGGTCCTTGAGCGACAGCGTGTGGAAGCCCGCACCGCTGACGATGTCGAAGAACTCCCCCAACCGCGGCGGGACGTTGGCGGCGTACAAGGTCTCGAAGAGGGCCGTCTCGGGCTCGGTGAGCTCCTCGGTGACGACCGATTCCAGGACCAGGAGATCGCCGCCGGGCTTCAGGACCCGCCATGCCTCACCGAGGGCCTTGGCGCGGTCCATGTGACAGAGGCTCTCGATCGCCCACGCGCAGTCGAACGACTCGTCCTCGTAGGGGAGTCGCATGGCGTCGGCGACCTCGAAGGTGAGGCGCTCGGTCAGCCCGTGTCCGGCCGCGAGCCGGTTGGCGGCCGCGATCTGCTCCTTGCTGACGGCGACGCCGGTGACCGCTATGCCCCGCTGCCGCGCCGCCTTGAGCGCGGTGCGGCCGGTGCCGCAGCCGATGTCCAGCAGGTGCTGTCCGGCCTTGGGGTCGAGGGTCTCGATGAGGTAGTCGGTGTACCGGTCCTGTGCCTGCGAGGACATGGTGACCAGTTCCATGTCCTGCGGAACGGGCGCGTCCGGCGGGAACCACAGGCCGCAGTGCACGCTCTCGCCGAGGGTCAGGTGGTAGACCTCGCCGAACTTGTCGTACCAGTCGCCGACCTCGTCGGCCGTGACCTGCTGCTGGGGGGTCCTTGCTTCCTGCGGCACAGTGCGGTTCCTTCCGGGTACGAGATCGATGGATCGCCCGGGCAGGACAGGACGGTGCTCGGTCCGGTCACCGGCCCACGCCCGGGAGATCCTTCAGGACCCCCGGAGGCCGGACAAGGTCGCCTGCCACCGCGAACACACAGTTCAGGCCACCGCCTCACTCGTCCTCGTACGCCGCTTCCTCCATCAGCCGCTCCGCGATGTCGTCGGCCCACGCCTGGGCCCAGCGGCGGAGTCCGGCGACGGCGGCCTCGTCCAGGCCCTGGGCGGTGAACTCGCTGTCGTCGATCCATTCCGCCCCGGCGAGCCGGGCCTGGAGATCGGTGAGGTCGAAGGCGGCGTCGCGGGCGTGACGGCGGCCGAGCTCCTCGAGTTCGACGGCGGACCAACGGGCGGCCGCGGCACGGACGTCGACGAGGCTGCGGGCGAGCCCGAGGTCGGCCAGGGCGCGCACTTCGAGGCCGACCACGTCCTCGACGGCGGGCACTGGGCCGTACTCCGTGGGCACCGGAGGCCGCCACAGGGTCTCCTTGCGGAGGTCGACGGCACACTCCTCGCCCGTCGTGGGGTCGGCCACGGTGAGCCGTGCCGCGAGGGGATCGGCCGACACCGGCCGCACCTGCCAGCCCCGCTCCCCAAGCCCGGCCCTGAGCGCCGCCGCGATCTCCGCCATGGGCGGGGGCGCGTCGGTGACGAACTCCAGATCCCGCCCCGGCCGCCCCCCGAGCCCGTGCGCCCGCACCGCGTAGGCCCCGGCGAGCACGACGGGCACCGGCACACAGGCGTCCACCACATCGGGCAGCAGCCGCCGGTGCAGCCCTTCCGGCGCGGGCGGGGACATCTCGGGCAGCATGATCGCGATTATGGCGCACAGGGGCGGGGACCGCGCGAAAAGCCGCCCCCGGGTCGGCCCGGGGACGGCTTGTTCAGGTGGGCGACGGGTCAGTCGTCGTCGTGGTGGTGACCGTGGTGACCGCCGTGACCTTCGTGGCCGTGGCCATGGCCTTCGTGGTCCTCACGGTTCCAGGAGCCGTTGTCCGACAGGATCGGGATCTCGTCGAGGATGTGCGAGAGCGGGTCGTCCCCGTCCTGGATCGTGGAGTTCTCGGTGCACTGCTGCTGTTGCTGCGAGGACAGGATCGGGATGTCCTGGAGGCCGACGTTGAGCAGGCCGATGAGCGACTGGGCGCCGAGCTTGCCGATACCGAGGCAGGGCTTGTTGAGCGAGCCGTTGATCAGCCCCATCTGGGGACTCATATAGCCGCCGGTCCAGGTGTTGCCGTACATCTGGCCTGCGCCGTTCGCGTTGGCGACGCCGCTTCCGTTGCCCACCGCCATCGCCGGGGCGGTGGAGACGCCGGCCGCGGAAGCCACGAGCACCGTGGTGGCCACTACTTTCTTGATCACGCTATTCCTTCGCTCTGGTCGACGATTTACGGGAGCGCCCTGGCTAACTCGGAAATACGGCGGAGGTTATTCGGCTTCACTCCTTCAGCCCACCGTGCGGCCCGATGAGAATAAAAAGCGCACGGCGGCGGCCCGGCGGGAAAGCGGAACGAAAAGCCCCCCTGCCGCGGGGCCCGCACACCCGCGGCAGAGGGGGCTTTCGTGCATCCGGTGTCGTCCGGCGGCTACGGTCAGCCGTTGCCGGAACCGTTGCCGGACAGGACCGGAATCTCCGACAGGATGTGCGACAGCGGGTCGTCCCCGTCGTTGATCGTGGAGTTGTCGGTGCACTGCTGCTGCTGCTGCGAGGACAGGACCGGAACGTCCTGGACGCCGACGTTGATCAGGGCCAGTACGGACTGGACACCCAGCTTGCCGATACCCAGGCAAGGCTTGTTCAGCGTGCCCTGGATCAGGCTCATCTGCGGGCTTTCGACGCCCCCGGTCCTGGTGTTCCCATAGCCCGTCCTGGCGGCGTTGCCGTTGGCGACGTCCTGGTCGTTGCCGATCGCCAGCGCGGGGCCGGCGAGGGAACCGACCGCGGAAGCCGTCATCGCGGTCGTGGCCATTACCTTCTTGAGCACGTCTATGCCTTTCGATCGTGTAGCGCCCCCACTGGGAAAGCGTTCTGAATAACTCCGGCCTTTTGGAGAGGTTCCGGGCTTTCACTCATTCGAGCCAGTGGGCCCGCTGCACGTATTACTGGCACATCGCGCGACGTACTACTGCCACTCTTATGACCGGCCGAGCCGCCTATAGGCCATGACGCTGGAGAGCGTGACATAGCGATAAGGCCCGCAATACAGCGTTTCCAGCACGCCGCGGTCGATGAGCCGGGTGACGGTCCACGGTGTGAGGCCGAGGAGTTCGGCGGCGGAGCGCACGGGCAGGCTCATGCCCTCGAAGACCCGGGGCAGGGGCCGTCCGGCGGGCGGGGCGGCGGGGCTCCGGCGGGCCGTCCGCGTGGCCATCAGCGGCCGGCGCCGACGGTCGCGGGGGAGCCGCCGGTGCGCGAGGGGGAGCCGGACAGGGCTTCGTAGAGGGCGCGTTCGGTCTGCGGGCCGCACAGCACGCGGTCGCCGATCCGGAAGAGCGGCACCCCGGTGACGCCGTGGCGGCGCAGCCGGTCCATCTCCTCGCGCAGGGCCTCGGCGTCCGGCTCCGCGTGCCATGCCACGCCGCCCCTGGAGCCGTCGGCCCGGGCCCGGAGAAAACCGTCCGGTCCGGATGCACTCCCGGCTGGTTTCAGCCCGCATTCCTCGGCCAGCGACCACAGCACCCCGGGGTCGCCGATGTGCAGCCCGTCGGTGAAGTGCGCGCGGAAGAGCCGCTCCACCAACTCCTCGGCGCCGCCACGCGCCTGGGCGCGGGCGATGAGCAGATGGGCGGCGAAGGTGTTGCCGACGACCGCCCGGTCGTAGTCCAACGTCAGCCCTTCGCGGGCCGCTTGGCCGGTGGCGCGGGCGATCTGCGTCCGGGCGTACGGCCCGAAGAGGCTCTCCAGCACCGGCACCAGTGGCTGCGCCATGTCGGGCGCGGCCGGCGCGAGCTCGTACGGGCGGAACGTCAGCTCCACCTCCCGGCCCGCTGAGCGCAGCCGTCCGGCCGCCCGCCTGAGGCGGGTGTAGCCGATGTAGGAGTGGACACAGATGACGTCCAGGACCATGTCCGCCTTGACCACCGACAACCCCCCAGCGCGGATTTCCATACCGCCGACCCCTTGCACAGGAACGTAGATCAGCAACTTGCCGGGCGTCAAGTATGGTTTCCACCCCTGCCGCGCCGGCGCCGATGGCCCGGCGGGCTCCTCGCATACCCCCGGGCCCGACCCTGCGGGCACCCCCTGGAGCCCCGGCGCCGGCGAGCGCCGCACCGTCCACCGGTCCGCCCGCCGCGTCCCGCGCGCGCTCCGCAGCGCCCGCGCGCACCCGGCCGCCAAGTCCGCACGGGTGACGGTGAATTGAGCGGGAGGAGCGACGGTCGCGGGGCCCACGACAATGTACGTATTGCGTGCCGGTGATGTCGCGGTCGTCGTCGCGGCCCCCGCCGCGGAGGTTTCCTGCGGCATGATCTCCACGCCCGCCCAGCGTGTGCGACGGCGACCCGACCGGTCACTTCCTTGCGGACGGGGCCGGCGGAACCCACGAAGGTAGGCTGCCAACTTGCCGGGCGACAAGTTGGTTCGGTTGAGGGCGGCAGCTTCACGACAACAGCAGGAGAGACCATGGGCAGCACCCCTCAGGCGCGCAGGAGCGACACCCGTGAGCGCATCCAGAAAACGGCCCTGGACCTCTTTGTCTCACGCGGTTACGAGAAGACGTCGCTGCGGGAGATCGCCGAGGAGCTCGGCGTCACCAAGGCGGCGCTGTACTACCACTTCAAGACGAAGGAGGACATCCTCACCGCGATCTCCGAGGATCTCGGGCGCCCGGTGGACGAACTCATCGCCTGGGCCGAGGAACAGCCACCGACCCTCGATACCAGGCGGGAGCTGATGACCCGCTACAGCGCGGCCCTGAAGTCGGCCATGCCGATCTACCACATCCTCCAGGAGAACCAGGCGACCCTGCGCGACCTGGCCGTCGGGCGGACGCTGCGCAACCGCGTGGAGGCCATCTCCCGGCTGATGCACACCGGGGACGCCGACTTCGACACCCACATCCGCGTCGCCAGCGCCCTGCTGACCGTCCACTTCGGGGCGTTCACGCTGGACCGGCTCGGCGGTACGGACGAGGAGAAGCGCCAGGCGCTCCTCAAGGTCGCACTGGAGACCATCGGTGCTCCCGCGGGCCAGTCCGGCTGACCGCGATTGACCCTTTCAGGCGACCCCGGCCGGGGTGGCGGCGCGCTGCCGCTCCAGCTCCGCGAGCGCGCGGGCGCCCCGGCCGGGGGCGATGTCGAGCCGGGCCAGCACGGCCGGCACGGCCACGCCTGGCATCAGGTGCTCGTAGAGCACGATGGCCCGGCGCTCCAGGTCGGCACGGCCGCAGACGGTCTGCGAGAGGGCGTTGATGCCGCCGTACGCGGCGACGATCAGCTCGGCGACCTCCGACGGCATGACGTGCGGCAGCACCTCGCCGCGCTCCTTGCCCTCCATCAGGGTCCGGGTGTGCAGCTCGGTCCATTCGTCGAACCGGCTGTCGCGGTGCGGCGCCGTCGCGCTGTGCTCGATGGACAGCCGCACGCTGCCGCGCAGCACCGGGTCCACCAGCAGCCGGTGCGTGAAGATCAGCCCGATGTCGACCAGCTCCTGCATCTTGGAGGAGCGCGGCAGTTCGGGGCGGAGCGCGGTGACGGACATCCGCGTCTGGACGACGGCGCGGGCCAGGTCCTCCTTGGAGGCGAAGTGGAAGTACAGCGCGCCCTTGGTCACTTCGGCGCGGGCGAGGATCTCGCTGATGGTGGCGGCGTCATAGCCCCGCTCGTCGAACACCACCGCGGCCGCTTCCAGGATGGCCCG
Organism: Streptomyces blastmyceticus; assembly: GCF_039521185.1. NCBI lineage: Bacteria > Bacillati > Actinomycetota > Actinomycetes > Kitasatosporales > Streptomycetaceae > Streptomyces > Streptomyces blastmyceticus. Next base: position 169,902 of record NZ_BAAABW010000016.1, read on the forward strand.
CCGCGTTCTTATCGCACGGTCCTGCTTTGCCACGGTACGCCTCCGCATCGCTGAGGGACCCGCGCTCCGCTTCCTGCGCGGCAGGGCGGATCGCTGGCCGCTGTCGCTGCCGCCGGGTTCCCGCGCGCGGCCGCGCCGTAGAGCGTATGCAGGACACCCGCGTCAAGGGAGGAGAGCGAACCAGCCATCGTGTCCGGCGGCATGGCCCGGAAGGGAGTTGACTAGGGTCGGATGCCACCGGCCGCGGCCGGTCCGACGAGCCGAGGGAGCCCGCACGGATGAGTCTCACCGGGACCGCGTTCTTCGCTGTGCTCGTCGCCGCGACCGTGGTCGCCGTGCTGGCGACGCTGCTGCTGTGGGCGAGGATCCCCGGCCCGCGCCCGTTCGCCTGGGTGGCGCGGATCGTGCTGATCGGGCTGTGCCAGGTGACCGCGATCTGTGTCGTCGCGACGTGGATCAACAGCAGTTACGGGCTCTACGCCTCCTGGGACGACCTGCTGGGGCGGCCCGGCGGCTCGGGCCCGGTGTCGATGCCCGGCCCGCCCCCGGAGCGGGCCCGCTTCCTGCGCGGGGACGCCGGCATACAGGAGACGTACGTCCGCGGGCGCGCCTCGGCGCTGTCCGGGCAGGTGATGGTCTGGACCCCGCCGCAGTACGACGACCCGCGCTACCGCAAGACCGACTTCCCCGTCGTGCTGCTGCTGCACGGTGTCCCCGGGTCGCCGCAGTCGTGGATGGAGCAGGGCCACATGCCCGGCGACTTCCAGAAGCTGCTCCAGGACGGGGCGAGCCGCCCGTTCATCCTCGTCGTGCCGATCATCAACCCCGGCGGTGTCGACACGGACTGCACGGACACCAACGGGCACAAGGTCGCGACATGGCTCTCCTCCGACGTCCCCGACCTGATCCGGCACCACTTCAGGACCGGGAAGGGCCCGCGCTACTGGGGGCTGCTGGGCATCTCCACGGGCGGCTACTGCGCGGCCAAGCTGCCACTGCAGTACCCCAAGGTGTTCGGCGCGGGCGCGGCGCTCGACCCGGATCCGCTGACCGGTGACCGGGGCGTCCTGCCGGACGCACAGCTGCGGCTGCGCAACAGCCCGATGTGGCTGGTGGCCCACACCAAGGCGGACGTCGGCCTGTTCCTGGCGACCTCGCGCCAGGACCGGGACAGCCCGCCCTCGTACATCGAGGAGTTCCAGCGGGCGGCCGCGGGCAGCAAGGTCCGGCTGAAGACGATGCTGGCGCAGAAGGGCGGGCACAACTACAACACGTGGATCTCGATGTACCCGGCGGCGTTCGGCTGGCTGGGCGAGGAGCTGGACAAGGGACCGGCATAAGGCCGGCACAGGGAAAAGGGGCCCCGGAGGCCCCTTTTCCTTCGAATTCCGCGAAAGATCAGTTGTTGACGTCCTGCGGGAAGACCAGCTGCTTGCTCATCCACTCCAGGCTCGGCGAGATCTCCCGCCGCCAGGTGGTGAAGTTATGGCTGCCCTCGTCCAAAATGATCTTGGAGGCGAACATCGGCTCCTTGACCGCCTTGAGGAACTTCTCCGTCTCCTTGAAGTTCTTCTCGCCCTTCTTGCTGCTGGTGACGAGCACGGAGACCTTCGGCACGGGCAGATTCTTCAGGCGCCAGATCAGATCGTGCTCGCGCTCCCGCTGCTTCGCCTCGTCCCCGCCGCCGAAGAGATTTCCCGTGGTCAGATCATTCTTGATCTTGTAGTCGGCGGAGAGCGCGGCCGCCGCGGGATAGACGGACGGCTGGCGCATCGCGAGCTCCAGCGCGCAGGTGCCGCCCGAGGAGTAGCCCATGGCGCCCCAGGCGCTGGCCTCGTGGCCGACGCGATAGGCGCTGCGCAGGGCCTCGGGCACGTCCTTGGTGAAGTACGTCTCCGACTGCGGGCCGCCCGGGACGTCCACGCACTCGGTGTCGCGCGGCGGCGCGATCGTCGGCCGGAGCATCACGATCACGGTCGGCTGCATCTTCTTCGCGGCCAGCAGCTCGCTCGCGGTCTTCGGGATCTGGAGGTATTTGGAGAGGTTGTCGATGCCGCCCGGATAGCCGCTGATGGCCACGATCACGGGGAAGCGCTGGCGCTCGTACTGCTTCTGGAAATACTGCGGCGGCAGATACACGAACGCCGGCTCGACGACATTGGAGCGGCGGCCCACCAGGCGCACCGACTCCACCGCCCCGACCTTGTCCTTCGGGCCCTCCGGCAGGCCCATGCGGTCCGTGCTCTGTGAGCTCGCGGGCCGGATCAGGCCGCCCTTGGCCGCGTCGACCGTGGTCCCGGTATTGGTGTCGGTGACCGCCGTGACCTGGCCGGGCGACCTGTCGTAGCGGCCGAGGAGCTGGCCCCAGGTGCCGTAGAAGCTGTTCGCGGAGTTCACCGCGAGCAGCACCACGGACATGATCGACAACTGGGTCACCAGAATCGAACCGAGTCGCCCCAGCACGGGCAGCGCGCCGCGCCCGGAGAGCCGCGGCCAGAGCCATACGGTGAGACCGACGCACAGCACGGCGACGAACACCACCGTATACAAGAGTGACCGGCTGGTCAGGCCCATGCGGCTCTCAACTCCCTGCCCCCGTTGTGGGTACTCATGTTCGTAAAACGATGCTCACCGATAAAGAGGCCGGAATAGGTGGAGAGGGTTGCCCTGGACCCATTTCTTACCCTGCTCTTGGCCTTCTCGTGTCCTGGGCGTACGGCAGCGTTACCGCGCCGGAAACCGCCCACCCGGGGGTGGGTGACAGCCGCGCTGGGCAGGAAGGGCGCATGGGCGACGTCTTCTTGCGCAGGTTGAGCCGCTGGCAGTCCGACCAGTACCGCGAGCAGCTCGCGGATCTGCACGTAGCGGCGTACGGGGGCACGCCCGGCGAGCCCTCCCACAGCCGCTCCCACTTCCAGGAACGGCTGGCCGACGACTCCTCGCGGCCCGGCTTCGACCTGGTGATCGCCGAGAACCGCGGGCCGGTCGGCTGCGCGTACGGCTATCCGCTGGCCCGCGACAGCGACCGCTGGCAGGGCTTCGACGGGCCCGTCCCCGCGGACCTGGAGGAGCTGACGGCCGCCGGGCGGGTCTTCCTCGTCGCCGAGCTGATGGTCCTGCCGCGCCACCGCCGCCAGGGCACCGGCGGCCGCCTCCACGACCGGCTGCTCTCCGGCAGCGGGGCGGGGCTCGCGGCGATGGTCCTCTCCCCTGCGGACGCGCACGGGGACGGCGCGCACGCGGCCCGTCTCTCGTGGGGGTGGACGACCGCGGGAAAACTGACGCTCGGGGACGGGGCCGTGCGCGAGGTCTTCACGCGGCCGCTGCGAAGGTGAATGTCACCCCTGACGGTGTGTGAGGATACCGCGAGGGAAGGCGTGGTGGGGCGGGATCCGGCGCCGGGCGTGCTTACGGGTGAGCCCAGCTGGCGCAACCGGGCGCGGGGGCCGTCCCCCGACGGTGTCGGGCGCGGGGCGGCTTACGAGGGTCTCGGCACGCCGGGAGGCGCGTGACGGCTAGCCTTACGTAGCCGTCCGGACCTGGGATATTCCCCGACACTCCGGACATTTCATAACCCCCGAGACACGTGAAGGACTTCTCCCCATGGGCATTCGGAGTCTGCTGCGGAACGCGTTCGGCCGGTCCAGGACAGCGACAGCCGAGCGCGACGAACCCAGCCTGCCCCAGCAGAACGCGGGACGGACGGCAGGAGCCGACGGTACGGAACCGGTCGCCGGCTCCGCGCCCGCCCCGGAGAAGGAGCCCGCCGCGGTCGTCCCCGGGCCGTCGGCGGAACCCGTGACGACACCGGCTCCTGACACCGCGTCGGCTTCCGTCCCGGCCCCGGCCTCGGAGCCCGCGCCCGCCGCCGCGCCCGCTTCCGCTTCGGTCCCGGCCCCCGCCTCGGAGCCGGCCCCGGCCGAGCCCTTCCGCGCACCGGTCCCCGCGCAGCCCACCACGGACCGCGTGCCCGACCCCGGGCCGCTCGGGCCCACTCCGGGGCCGACGCCCAAGCCGGATCCGCTCCCCCAGCCGGAGCCCGGGCCGACGCCGATGCCCTCCCCCAAGCCCATCCCGGAGCCGGACCCGGTGCCCGCGCCGCTCCCCTCGCCGCCGGTGGAGCCCGAGCCGACGCCCCGCCCGGTCCCCAGGCCGGAACCCGCCCCGGGCCCGACGCCGGAGCCGCAGCCCGCGATGCCGCCGCGCGACGCGGAGGCCGTCGGCGCCGTCGGTACGGAGAAGGCCACCGGCGCGGAGCAGGCCGTCGGCCTGGAGAAGGTGGAGAAGGCCGCGCCCGCGCTGGTCAGCCTGTGCAAGACGGCGGCCGTCTCGCTGGAGAAGCAGGGGCTCACCGGTCAGCGCGCGGCCGTCTATCTGGTCCTCGACCGCTCGGGTTCGATGCGCGAGTACTACAAGAACGGCACGGTCCAGCACCTCGCCGAGCAGGCCCTCGGCCTCTCCGCCAACCTCGACGACGACGGCACCGTGCCGGTCGTCTTCTTCTCCACCGACGTCGACGGCACGGCCGATCTGGACCTCACCAACTACGAGGGCCGGATCGACGAACTCCACGGCTCCATGGGCCACATGGGCCGCACCAACTACCACTGGGCCATGGAAGCGGTGATCGAGCACTACCGGAAGTCGGGCGCCACGGACCCGGCGTTCGTCATCTTCCAGACCGACGGCGGCCCGTACAGCAAGCCGGCCGCGGAGCGCGCCCTGTGCGAGGCGGCGAAGCTCCCCATCTTCTGGCAGTTCGTGGGCTTCGGCGACCCGGAGGGCAAGGGCTTCGACTTCCTCCGCAAGCTGGACGACCTCGCGGTCCCCGAGAAGCGCGTCGTCGACAACGCGGGCTTCTTCCACGCGGGCCGCGACCCGCGCGCCCTGACGGACGCGCGCCTCTACCAGGAGCTGATGGTCGAGTTCCCGGAGTGGCTGGCCGAGGCCCGCGCGGCGGGCATCGTGAAGTAGCCGCTCCACAGCGCCGTACGGCGGAGGCCGCCCCCACGACCGGGGGCGGCCTCCTGTCGTCTCACGGGCGGAACCGCACCGTCACCCGGAGGCCGCCACCCGGCCGCGGGACGGCCTCCACCGTCCCGTCGTGCGCCCGCGCGATGGACCGGACAATGGAGAGGCCGAGGCCCGTGCCGCCGCCGAGCCGCTCCCGCCCGGCGCCCCGCCGGAAGGGCTCGAAGAGGCCGTCGACGTCCGCCGCCGCCACCTCGGGGCCGGTATTCGTCACCGTCAACCGGCCCGGCCGCACGTCCACTTCCACGCTCCCGCCCGGGTGGTTGTAGCCCACCGCGTTGCGCAGCAGATTGCCGGTCAGCTGCGCGAGGAGTACGCGGTTGCCGGTGAGCGGGGCGGGGGAGGAGTGCGCCTCGACGCGTACGCCCTCCCGTTCCGCGCGGTCCGCGACGGCGGCCGTCTCCTCCGCCACGACGTCCGCGAGGTCGAGCGGGTCCCGGCGCTCCAGTCCGCGTTCGCTGCGGGCCAGCACGAGCAGGCCGTCGATCAGGTGCTCCGAGCGCCGGTTGGTCTCCAGCAACAGCGCCTTCGTGCGCGCCAGTTCCTCCGGCGACAGGTCGCCGTCGAGGCCGACCTGGATGGCGGCGCGCTGGGTGGCGAGCGGGGTGCGCAGTTCGTGGGAGGCGTTGGAGACGAAGCGGCGCTGGCTGTCGAAGGCGCCCTCCAGGCGGCCGAGGAGCGCGTCGATCGTGTCGGCCAGCTCCTTCAGCTCGTCGTCCGGGCCGCGCTGTCCGATGCGCTCGTGGAGATTGCGCTCGGAGATGCGGCGGGCGGTGGCGGTCATGGCGTGGACGGGCCGCAGCACGCGCCCCGCCGTCCACCAGCCGACGCCCACCGCCAGCAGGGCGGTGAGCAGGAGGGCGAGCGCGGACCACAGGACGAGCTGCTGCGAGGCGGCGGCGCTGACGTCGCCGGTGACCTGGGAGATCGTGGACGAGGCCAGGCCCGTGAACTCCGTGCCGTGGTGGGCGCCGATCGGCTCGCCCGGCCGCAGCGCCTCCACCGGCATCGCGGTGCGCGCGATGACCGTGGCCTGTTCGCGCGTACCGGCGCGGGAGAGGACGTTGACGGTGACCAGCAGCAGCGTGCCGAGCACGAGGAACACCGCGCCGTAGGCGGCGGCGATGCGCGTGCGGGCGGTGAGCGCGGGTCCGCGGAGGCGGAGTCTCACAGCGCGTACCCCACGCCCTGGACCGTACGGATCAGCGGCGGCTCGCCGAGCTTGCCGCGCAGTTTGCTCATGGCCACGCGCACGGCCCCGGTGAAGGGGTCGGCGTGCGCGTCCCAGGCGCGCTCCAGCAGCTCCTCCGCGCTGACGACCGCGCCCTCCGCCTCCAGCAGGATCTGGAGCAGGGCGAACTCCTTGGGGGAGAGGTCGAGGTCCCGGCCGTCGCGGGAGGCCGTGCGCCGCACGGTGTCCAGCAGCAGCCCGGAGCGCTCCAGCACCGGCGGCGCGGGGCGTGCGCTGCGGCGGCGCAGCGCCCGTACGCGCGAGACCAGCTCGGGAAACTCGAACGGCTTGGGGAGATAGTCGTCGGCGCCCAGGTCCAGCCCGGCGACGCGGTCCTCCATGCTGCCGGCCGCGGTGAGCATCAGGATGCGGGTGCGGGAGCCGGAGGCGACGAGGCGGCGGGTGACGTCGTCGCCGTGCACCCGGGGGAGATCGCGGTCGAGGACGACGACGTCGTAGTCGTGCAGGTCCAGATAGGCGATCGCGGCGTCCCCGCTGTAGACGGTGTCCACGGCGAACCCGGCCCGGCGCAGCCCGGTGGCCACGAGCTCGGCCAGTATTTCCTCGTCCTCGGCGACCAGCACGCGCATCCCGTTGTCCATCCTTGTCGGTATTAGCCCCCTTTCCAGCATGCATGTGGGTCTACCCCATGGGATGTTTCGCGGATGTCTCCGTCATGGGGCCGGGGCGTGCGGCGCCGGAACGCATGCCTCGCGCGCCCCCTCGGTCACCTCCGGGCGCCCCTTCACGGTGGTGACGCCGGTGCGATCGAGTGACTACCCTAGGTAGTCGTAGGATCACTCTTCGGATGCACAACTGCTGTAAATGTGAACCGCCGCAGACGTGAACCTATGAGCCTTGAGCCGATGAGGGGGAGGGGAGCTCGGGTGGCGGGAGAGGGTCGCACCTCCCGCCACCCGGGCAGACGTCCTCCCGGCCCGCGCTACAGCCACGCCCCCAGCAGGAACGGCCAGGCGTCCAGGATCTCCGCCGGCCCCTGGATCACCTCGCGCAGCGTGAAGACGAGATAGCGGTCCCCCTTCGTCGCGAAGAAGTGCGTCTCCTCCCCCACGCCCGCCGAGGCCACCGCGTCCGGCACGCCGCCGAATTCCTTCGGCAGATGCCCCAGTTCGACCTCGCGCACCTCGCGCTCGTACGGCGAGCCGGGCCGGTCCACGACCACGGTCCCGCGCTCCCCGAACACCAGGTAGGACGAGCCGTCCGGCGCCGCGGACACCGCCTTGAAGCGCCGGCCCGCCCGCGGCCGGAGCTCCTGGGCGGGGAAGTAGTCGTCGGCGGGCAGCAGGTCCTCGCCCTCCCGGTCCGAGAACTCGACGGCGAGATCGCCCTTGACGCCGAGATACGGGTAGCGGTGGCCCCGCGGGGTGCGCGTCACGAAGTCGAAGCCGCCGTGGAACTCCTTGGGCAGGTGCGGGAACGCCTCGCTGATCTTCTTCCGCTCGGTCTCCACCCGGTTCCGCCGGGAGAAGCGGACGACCTCGTCGTCCCGGAACCCGTCGAAGCGGATGTACGGCGTGCGGTCGCTCCCCGGCACCCACTTGGACACCGTGCCGACGACGCCGCCGGTCGCCTCCATCGCCGTCTTCAGCACACTGGTGGCCGTCGAGACGATGCCCCCGGTGCCGGGCTCCACCACCAGCCCGGCCAGCGCGTCGAACGCCCGCGTCCCACCGGTCTGTTCGACGGCCTCGAAGTGCCACCGCTGGGCCCCGGCACGCGCGGCCACGGTCTCCCGCGTCTGCTCGATCACCGCGCCCTCGGCGGTGGCGCCGTCGCGCACGGTCAGCCGCAGCTCGCTGTGGACGTTGACGACGGGCGCCCCCTCGTCCGCGTCACCGGTGATCCGCCAGGTCTGGCTCCGGTACGCGGGCGCGCTCTCGTTCAGGTGCGCCTGCCCGACGGCGGTGCCCTCGCCGTACCGGCGGACCTGGAGATAGCGGCCGCTGCGCTGATTCCGCACCCGGTAGGTGTCCCGGCCCCCCTGCCCGGGCTCCAGCCGCCACGCCTGCCCGGCCCGGGGCGGCCACGCGTGCAGCCGCTCCTGCACCACCGCCGCGCCCTTCGCCGTCAGATACAGCCCGGTCTCGTCGTTCCTGATCAGGTACGTGGTCTTGGCGCTGACGCTCATGGACCCTCCTGTGAACGGCCGGATTCGCTGCCTTGCTCCGGCGCCCCACGTTAGGAGCGCGGGAGATGGGGTGCGACAGGAAACCCGGCCATCCGTACGGCGGCGCGCGGGCCGTACGGATGCCCGCCCGCGGCGGCGGCGAAGCCTCGTTCAAGTGGCCTGATCAGGCTCACGTCTCAGTGGGCATCCTCAAAGCGTGAGCAATGAAAATCCCCCCTCGCTCCCTGCCCCCACTCCCCCTCCTCCCGCCCCCGTGAGTTATGCCGTGGACACGCGTACCAATCGCCTCGGCCAGGTCATGGACCGGCACGCCGGATACGTACAGCTACGTCCCCCTCAGGGCGGCGTCGAGTGGGACTGCCCGCCCGAGTGCGCCCGGCCCGCCTCCGAGGCGGAGGCGCTGCGCGCCCGCGTGGCGCGGCTGAATGCCGAGAGCAGGTGGGGGCTTTGACCGCGCGCACCGTCTTCTTCTTCGGGAACTGGACCCTCCAGCCGGACCAGGAGCCGGACGCGGAGCCGATCACGTACGCGATGCAGTGCGCGGTGTGCGAGGCCTGCTCGGCCGCGGTGGAGGACGTCACGGACGCCCAGGGCTGGACGTTCCGGCACGCGGGGAGCAATCCGTCCCACCACACCTACCGGGAGGTGATCACCAGGCCGTGGCGCGCGTGGATGGCCGAGCCGCCGCCGGTCGGGGGCTGAAGGCCCGGCGGCGCAAGGGTGGGCCCCCGCGGCGGACGCCGAAATCGCCGCGCGGGCACCCCCCGGCCCTCGGATACGCTAAAGACCTCTGTAAACCGCGACCAGGGAGCAGCCGGAAATGGCTCGACACCTCATCACCAGCGCCCTTCCGTACATCAACGGGATCAAGCACCTGGGCAACATGGTGGGGTCCATGCTCCCGGCTGACGTCTACGCCAGGTTCCTCCGCCAGACCGGCCGCGAGACGCTCTACATCTGTGCCACCGACGAGCACGGCACACCCGCCGAGCTCGGCGCCAAGGAGCTCGGCCTGCCCGTCGACACCTTCTGCGCCCAGCAGCACGACGCGCAGAAGGCCATCTACGACGGCTTCGGGCTGTCCTTCGACTACTTCGGCCGCAGCTCCTCCCCCGAGAACCGCGAGATCACCCAGCACTTCGCGCGGAAGCTCAAGGAGAACGGCTTCATCGAGGAGCGGGCGATCCGCCAGGTCTTCTCGATCACCGACGACCGCTTCCTGCCCGACCGCTACATCGTCGGCACCTGCCCGCACTGCGGCTACGACAAGGCGCGCGGCGACCAGTGCGAGAACTGCACCCGCGTGCTGGACCCGACGGACCTGATCGAGCCGCGCTCGGCGATCAGCGGCAGCAGCGAGCTGGAGGTCCGCGAGACCCGGCACCTCTTCCTGCTCCAGTCGAAGCTCCAGGGCGAGGTCGAGGCGTGGATCGACGAGCACGGCAAGGACTGGCCGGTGCTGGCCTCCTCCATCGCCCGCAAGTGGCTGACCGAGGGCCTCAACGACCGCGCCATCACCCGCGACCTGGACTGGGGCGTGCCCGTCCCGGCCGACACCTGGCCGGAGCTGGCGGCCGAGGGCAAGGTCTTCTACGTCTGGTTCGACGCCCCGGTCGAATACATCGGCGCGACGAAGGAGTGGGCCGACCAGGACCCGGCGAACCGCGACTGGAAGTCGTGGTGGTACGAGGCCGAGGACGTCCGCTACACCCAGTTCATGGGCAAGGACAACGTCCCGTTCCACACGGTGATGTTCCCCGCCACGCAGCTCGGCACCCGTGAGCCGTGGAAGAAGGTCGACTACGTCAAGGCCTTCAACTGGCTCAACTACTACGGCGGCAAGTTCTCCACCTCCCAGAAGCGCGGCGTCTTCACGCACGATGCCCTGGAGCTGCTGCCCGCCGACTACTGGCGCTATTTCATGATGGCCAACGCCCCCGAGTCGGACGACACGTCCTTCACCTGGGAGCTCTTCTCCGCCACGGTCAACAAGGACCTCGCCGACGTCCTCGGCAACTTCGTCAACCGCGTGCTCTCGTTCTCCAAGAAGCGCTTCGGTGACGAGGTCCCCGCGGGCAGCGAGGCGGGCGAGGCGGAGGCGGCGCTCGGCCGCGAGGTCGCGGAGCTGCTCGCGGAGTACGAGCGGCACATGGAGGAGCTCCAGTTCCGCAAGGCGGCGCAGGCGCTGCGCGCGCTGTGGAGCGCGGGCAACTCCTACCTGGAGACCAAGGCCCCCTGGCTGGAGATCAAGACCGACCCCGAGGGCGCGGCGCTCACGCTGCGCACGGCGATGAACCTCATCCACCTCTACTCCGTGGTGTCCGAGCCCTTCATCCCGGCGTCCGCCGCCGCGATGCGGTCCGCGTTCGCGTTGACGGACGACAACGCCACGTGGGTCACCTCCGACGAAGCGAAGTCCCTGTCGTTCGTCCCCGCGGGCACGGCCTTCACCGTGCCGCCGGTGCTCTTCGCGAAGATCACCGAGGACGACCTGGCGGCCTACCGCGAGCGCTTCGGCGGCGGGGAAGACGCGTAGCAGCTCCCGCTCGATCGCACACAGCAGGGCCCGGAACCGTGACGGTTCCGGGCCCTGCTGCATTTATCGATCGGCGATCGTTCGTTGACAACGGCCCAGCAAGGTGGGACGTGCAGATACATGGGGGAAGACGGGGAAGACGAGGAAGAGAAGTGTCCGACAAACGCATCACCGTGACCGTTCACGCGACCGACGAGCTCAACCGGGCGAGATTCGTCCGCCGGCTGCGGGAGCTGCCCGAGGTGCGGGTGGTCCGCGAGGACGGGGCCGTGTCCTTCGTCCTCATGGGCACGGACGACGCCCCGGCCGCGGCGGAACTGCGCAGGCTGGCCCGGGACAGCGACGAACGGGTGGTGCTCGTGGCCGAGGAGCTCGGCGAAACGGAACTCATGGCGGTGACGGAGTACGGAGTGCGGTCCGTGCTCTACCTGAGCCGCCTCACGGCCTGGCGCCTGGCCCGCGCGGTCCACTCGGCGGTGGGCTGCTGCGCGAGGGTTCCGATGGTGACGGCGCTGGTCTGACGCGTCAGCCCGTCCGGCGCTTGAGGACAGCGCGCGAAGCGTGCTTCGGGGGTCCGGGGGTCTCCCCCGGTTTCAGGAAGGGGCGGGACTGGGGAACAGACAACCCGGACGCCCCCGGATACGCCAAGCGCCGGGCGGGCCCGGATATCCGAGCCCGCCCGGCGCTTGAGGGCGAAGAGGTCACCCGGAAGCTTCCGGGCGCCCCACCGGCTACTTGGCGGCCGGCTTCGCCGGCTGCGGCTTGCGCAGCGACAGGTGAAGCTCCTTCAGACGCGACTCGTCGACCTCGCTCGGCGCGCCCATCAGAAGGTCCTGCGCGTTCCCGTTCAGCGGGAACGCGATCGTCTCGCGAATGTTCGGCTCGTCCGCCAGCAGCATCACGATGCGGTCGACACCCGGCGCGATGCCGCCGTGCGGCGGAGCGCCGAACTTGAACGCGCGCAGCATGCCGCCGAACTCGCGCTCCACGTCCTCGTTCGAGTAACCGGCGATCTCGAACGCGCGGTACATGACCTCGGGCTCGTGGTTGCGGATCGCGCCGGAGGACAGCTCCGTGCCGTTGCAGACGATGTCGTACTGCCAGGCCAGGATGTCCAGCGGGTCCATCGTGTTCAGCGCTTCCAGGCCGCCCTGCGGCATGGAGAAGGGGTTGTGGGAGAACTCGATCTTGCCGGTCTCCTCGTCCTTCTCGAACATCGGGAAGTCGACGATCCAGCAGAAGCGGAAGACGTTCTCCTCGAAGTGGCCCGCGCGCTTCGCGGCCTCGACGCGGACCGCGCCCATGATCTTGGAGACCTCGTCGAAGTCGCCGGCGCCGAAGAAGACGGCGTGGCCGGGGACCAGGCCGAGGGCCTCGGTCAGGGCCTTGACGTCCTCCTCGGTGAGGAACTTCGCGATCGGGCCGGCCAGCTCGCCACCCTCGCCGACGCGGACCCAGGCCAGGCCCTTCGCACCCTGCTCGACCGCGTACTCGCCGAGGCCGTCGAAGAACTTGCGGCTCTGACCGGCGGTGTCCGGCACGGCCAGCGCGCGGACGTGCTTGCCGGCGAACGCCTTGAAGCCGCTGTCGGCGAAGACCGCGGAGACGTCGACGAGCTCCAGCTTGGCGCGCAGGTCCGGCTTGTCGGAGCCGTACTTCAGCATCGCCTCGCGGAAGGGGATCCGCGGGAAGGGCGAGGTGACGTGGCGGCCATTGCCGAACTCCTCGAAGAGCTCGGTCATGACCTTCTCGATGACCTGGAAGACGTCCTCCTGCTCGACGAAGGACATCTCCATGTCGAGCTGGTAGAACTCGCCCGGCGAGCGGTCCGCGCGGGCGTCCTCGTCGCGGAAGCAGGGCGCGATCTGGAAGTAGCGGTCGAAGCCCGCGATCATCAGCAGCTGCTTGAACTGCTGCGGCGCCTGCGGCAGCGCGTAGAACTTGCCGGCGTGCAGGCGGGAGGGCACCAGGAAGTCGCGCGCGCCCTCGGGGGAGGTGGCGGACAGGATCGGGGTGGCCAGCTCGTTGAAGCCCTGCGCGACCATCTTCTGCCGGATGGCGGAGATGACGGCCGAGCGCAGCATGATGTTGCGGTGCATGCGCTCGCGGCGCAGGTCGAGGAAGCGGTACTCCAGGCGCCGCTCCTCGTTCACACCGTCGTCGGCGTTGATCGTGAAGGGGATCTGCTCGGCGGCGCCGAGCACCTCCACCTCGGTGACCTCGATCTCGATCTCACCGGTGGACAGCTCGGGGTTGACGTTGTCCGCGCCGCGGCTCATGACCTTGCCGTCCACGCGGACGACGGTCTCCTTGGTGAGGTGGCTCAGGGCCTCGTTGGCGGCGGTGCCGGGGCGGGCGACCAGCTGGACCAGGCCGTGGTGGTCGCGGAGATCGATGAAGAGGATGCCGCCCAGGTCGCGCCGATTGTGCAGCCAGCCACTCAGTCGCACGTCGGTGTCGACGTCAGCCGCACGGAGCTCGCCGCAGGTGTGGGACCGGTACCGATGCATCGTTCATCCAAGTCGTTGGTCGAGGTGTGATCGAGGTCGTCGATCGAGGTCAGTGATCGAGGTCGTTGATCGGGCCGGGGCGCCGGGTCAGCGACGTAGCAGCCCCTGTGCAAGCCTACCTACTGCTGCGAGCGGCCTCGGTGGTGTCCATCGCCGATACCCGCATAAAGTGGGGCAATGCGCACCGAGGACGTACTGGCCGCTGTCGCGACCGGCCTGTGGCACTGGGACAACGCCACGCGCGTCGTCACCTTCGATGCCGAGGCCGCCCGTCTCATCGGCCTCCCCGCTGTGCGCGTGGAGCTGACGGAATCCGCGACCCGCGCCCGGTTCCACGCCGTCGACTGGGTGGAGATCCAGGGGATCATCAGCCTAGCGGTGGCGGAGGGCACGCTCGCCGAGGCCCGGCTCAGGGTCGTCAACGACGAGGGCCGGGTGCTGCGGACGCTGCGCACCCGCACCAGGTCGTCCGTCCAGGAGGGCGAGCACGTCCTGGTGGGCACGCTGCAGGAGGTCCCCCAGCCGCTGCAGGGCACCACGGCGTCCCGCACGTCCGTCACGGGGGACTGGCGCCGCAACAGAGAAGCGTTTCTGCTGGACGCCGGGCGGGCCCTCGCGGAGGCCCGCTCGACGGCCGAGGTGCTGCGGGTGGCGGCGGGTCTCTCGATGCCCGGCTTCGTGCCGTCGGGCCTGGCCGTCTTCAGCGCGGAGGCGGGCCGGGTCAAGGTCATCGGCCACCACGGCTACGGTCCCGGCGAGGCGGCGCCCTTCCTCGACCTGCCGCTGAGCGCCGCCTATCCCGCCGCGGAGGTCATCCGCACCGGCCGCGCGATCTACTTCCCCTCCCCTGAGGACTACGAACGCCGCTTCCCCGAGGCGTGGAAGGACGTGGCGCACTTCGGCCGCAGGGCGTGGGCCTTCCTGCCGCTGATCAACGCGGGGCAGACCATCGGCGCCTGGATGGCGGGCTTCAGCGTCCCGGTCTCCTTCACCCCCGACGAGCGGTCCGTGCTCACCACGGTCGCCCGGATGCTCGCGCAGGCGCTGAGCCGCGCCAGCGTCCACGAGTCCGAGCGCGAGCTGACCGTGGGCCTCCAGCGCTCGATGATGCCGACGCTCCAGCCCGACATCCCGGGGATGTCGGTGGCCGCGCGGTACGTCCCCACCGGCGGCGGGCTGGACGTCGGCGGCGACTGGTACGACATGATCCCGCTGCCCAACGGGAAGATCGCCCTGGTCATAGGCGACGTGCAGGGCCACGACGTACGAGCCGCGGGGCTGATGGGACAGCTGCGGATCGCCCTGCGCGCGTACGCCTCCGAGGGGCACCACCCCGACGCGGTCCTCTCCCGGGCCTCGCGCTTCCTCGCCGGGATCAACGCCAGCGAGACGGAGGGCGACGACACGGAACCGCGCTTCGCCACCTGCCTCTACACCGAGGTCGACCCCGGCACCGGGCGGCTGACCATCGCCCGCGCCGGGCACCCCGACCCCGCGATCCGGCTCACCGACGGCACGATGCTCCTGCGGCCCACGGCCGGCGGCCTGCCGCTCGGCATCGACCCCGACACCGACTACCCCACCACCCGGCTCCTCCTCGAACCCGGCGAGACGATGCTCGTCTGCACGGACGGCCTCATCGAGACCGGCGGCCACGACCTGGAGACCGGCTGGGAGCGGCTGCGCGGGATCATCGAGGGGCACTCCTTCGACGAGGACGGCGGCCGGGCCGCCGACTGCCTGGAGTCGCTCGCCGACGCGCTCGTGCAGGGCGTGCACGGGCCGTCCTCCCACTACACGACCGGCCCGCTCGTCGACCGGCGCGAGGACGACATCGCCGTCCTCCTCCTCGCCCGCGAGGGCGCGCCCCTCACCGGCGCCCCGGCCCCGCGCCGTACGGTCCTGTCCATCGCCCAGGCCGAACCTGAGCGCATCGCCGAGGCACGGCGGCAGCTGCGCCTCCTCATGCACGACTGGCCGGACGAGGACCAGGTCGACTCGGCCGTCCTGATGGTCTCCGAGATGGTCACGAACGTCCTCGTGCACACGGACGGGGACGCGCTGCTCAGCGCACAGATCTCCGGCGAACGGGGCACGCGGTGCATCCGGGTGGACGTGGCGGACGCCAGCGACGAACTCCCCCACCGGCGCCACCCCGGGGAAATGGCCTCCTCGGGCCGCGGCCTGGTCCTGATGGAACTGCTCGCGGGCACGTGGGGGGTGGACCCCCGGGGCGAGGGCAAGAACATCTGGTTCGAGCTGTACGAAGCGGACGGGGCGGCGGCTCCGGCCGAGGTCTGATCGCCGGCTGCGGGTCCGTTGCCGCCTGCGGCGGGAGCTCCCCCAGCTACCGCTGGGAGGTACCCCCAGCGGGCGCGTCCTCAAACGCCGGACGGGCTGGATTTTCCAGCCCGTCCGGCGTTTGAGGACAGCGCGCGGAGCGTGCTTCGGGGTCTGGGGCGGAGCCCCCCACGCGGCGGAGCCTACGCGTCGGCCGGAACCACTCCGAGCCGCCCGGCCTGGAAGTCCTCGAACGCCTGCGCCAGCTCCGCGTGCGTATTCATCACGAACGGCCCGTAGTGCATCATCGGCTCCCGGATCGGCTGTCCACCGAGAAGCACGACCTCGAAGTTCGGGCTCCGCGACTCCTGCGTATCGTCCGCGCGGAGGGTGATCGAGTCGCCGTTGCCGAAGACGACCGACTGACCCGTGCGGAAGGGCCTCTTGTCCGTGCCCGCCGTGCCCCGCCCGGCCAGCGCGTACGCCAGCGCGTTGAAGTCGGCCCGCCACGGGAGCGTCAGCTCGGCCCCCGGGTTCAGGGACACGTGCATCATCGTGATGGGCGTGTGGGTGGCGCCCGGGCCCTCGTGCCCGTCGATGTCGCCCGCGATCAGCCGCAGCAGCGCACCGCCGTCCTCCGAGGCGAGCAGCCGCACGCTGCCGCCTCGGATGTCCTGGTACTTCGGCGAGATCATCTTGTCCCGCTTCGGCAGGTTCACCCACAGCTGCAGACCGTGGAAGAGACCGCCGCTCATGACCAGCGACTCCGGCGGAGTCTCGATGTGCAGCAGACCCGAGCCCGCCGTCATCCACTGGGTGTCGCCATCGCTGATGACTCCGCCACCACCGTGCGAGTCCTGATGCACGAAGGTGCCGTCCATGATGTACGTGACGGTCTCGAAGCCCCGGTGCGGGTGCCAGGGCGTGCCCTTGGGCTCGCCGGGCGCGTACTCCACCTCGCCCATCTGGTCCATCATGATGAACGGGTCGAGGTACTTGTAGTTGATCCCCGCGAACGCCCTGCGGACAGGGAATCCCTCGCCCTCGAAGCCCGACGGCGCGGTCGCGACGTGCAGCACCGGCCGCTGCCGTGCGTCCACCGGAGCGGTGACGCGCGGCAGGGTCAGCGGGTTCTCAACGGTCACAGCCGGCATGACAGCCTCCTCGGTTGTTCTGCTTACAAGTTAGTTGAACACTGAACAACCTGCAAGGGCCGCGGCATTCCCGCACACCTGCCATGGGCGGCGACCATGGACACTGGATCAATGCGCCTGAACGTCCGCGGACCCGGCCCGGCCGCACTCTCCGCCCTGATCGCCACCGTCCTGGCCCTGGGCGCCATCGCGCTGATGGTGGCCAAGCACGGGGTCGCCACGGGCACGCCCGTCGCGGAGGGCGACGCATCGGGGCACTACGCGCAGCCGGAGGCGGAGGGCGACGCGGCGTCGAAGGCGCTGCTGGCGGCGGTGCGCACGGGCCCGCCCGCGGCCCCCGCGCCCCAGGACGCCCGGGCCGCGCTCCCGGCCCGTACGGACCCGCTGCCCGCCTCCGAGCCGCTGGAGGCGTCCGCGATCAAGCCCTCGCCCGCGGTGGGGCCGCTGTTCTACACGGGCCAGGGCGCACCGGGCCACGGCTGCACCGCGAGCGTCGTGCACAGCCCGCGGGGCGATCTCGTCCTCACCGCCGCACACTGCGTCCACCAGGACGGCTTCCGTACGGACATCGCGTTCGCCCCGGGGTACCACGACGGCGAGGCGCCGTACGGGGTGTGGGTGCCGACCTCGGTCGACATCGACCCGGAGTGGGCCGCGGACCGCGACCCCGACCACGACGTGGCCTTCCTGCGGGTCCGCAGGGTCGGCGACAGCACGCCGATCGAGCGCGTCACCGGAGCGGAGAAGCTCGGGCTCAAGCCCGCCGCGCGCCGGGCGGCACGGCTGATCGGCTACCCGGCCGACCGGGACACCCCGGTGGCCTGCCAGAACGCGACCGACAGCCACAGCCCCACCCAGCTCCGCTTCGACTGCCGGGGGCTGACGAACGGCACGAGCGGCGGGCCGATGCTCACCGATGTCGACCCGGCGACGGGCCTGGGGATGGTCGCCGGCGTCGTGGGCGGCTATCAGGAGGGCGGCGACGACGAGACGTCGTACAGCGCGTACTTCGGCGACAACGTGGCAGCCCTCTACAGGCGGGCGACCTCGTAGGAACCGTCAGCCATACATCCGGCGCATCGCGAAGTCGACCATCTGCTCGACCGCCTTCGCGTCGAAGACCATGCGGTGGTCGCCCTCCATGTCGAGGACGAAGCCGTAGCCGGTCGGGAGGAGGTCTATGACCTCGGCACCCGTGATCACGAAGTACTTCGACTCCTTGCCCGCGTACCGCCGCAGCTCCTTGAGCGAGGTGAACATCGGGATCACCGGCTGCTGGGTGTTGTGCAGGGCGAGGAAGCCGGGGTTGTCACCGCGCGGGCAGTAGACCTTCGAGCTCGAGAAGACGACCTGGAAGTCCTCCGCGGACATCGACCCCGTGGTGAAGGCCCGGACCGCGTCGGCGAGCGACGGCGGGGACGGCTCGGGGTAGAGCGGCTGCTCGCCATAGCCCCCCGGCTGCTGCGGCGGTGCGTAGCCCTGCGTTCCCGCGTTCTGGTCGTAGCCGTACATGCGCCAAAGCGTACTCAGTGAACCTCCCCGGCCAGAAGGCCGGAGCTTCCGTCTTCACATGTGCCCCTCGGCAGTACGGGCGACCGCCCGGCCGGCACCCTGCGGGGTGGCGGCACCGCCTTCGTGACCCATGGCGCCCCCGGAACGGGGAACGACGGCAACACACACGCCAACAGGCAGGTCAGCGCGGGTGGCCCGGTTCTGGGCGCTACTACGTGCTTCGCGACTGCGCCCCGCACCGGCGCGATGCCGCGCGCGCTGATGGAAGCCATGCCGTTCCCGCTGGTCGGCAGACCACCCGGGTTGGGCCCGTAGATACTTCACCCGAATTACCGTCTCGGGTGGGACCGGGACGTACGTCCCGTCATTGACGGCCAGGGTGTGGATGTTCACCCCGCCCACCGCGTCCCGGTTGAGCACCGAGGCGCAGGTCTTGTTGACGCAGGCGTACGAGCGTCCGCGCACCTTGCGTCGTGTCAGGCAGTAGGGACACGTCTGGGAGGAGTAGGCCTCGCTGATGTGCCGGATCGCAAGGCCCGTTTTGTAGGCGAGCAGCCGCTCCTGGGTGCCTCGCTCCCATTGGGAGAGCTGTTGCCGTGTCGAGCGTGACGTGCGGCGCTTCTTCTCCGTGTTCCGTTCGACACCGCGCACGTCCCCGACGACCAGTCGCACCACGACGCGCGCCCCGGTCGGAACCGCCTGTTCATGGGCCTCCACCTGCTCGCGGATGAACCGGTTGGCCTTCGCGGTCACCTGATGGTTGAAGTCACGCAGGCGCCGACCGGTCCTGGCTGTCAGCTTTTTCCGCGCTTCGGAAAGCTTGCGAAATCGCCGCGAGCCGCTTTGACAACGGGACAGCTTGGACTGCAATCGCGCAGCTCCTTTGTTGCGGCGCTGTTTGACGGCCCGGGCCGCCCGGCCGTTGATCACCGCCACTTCGTACGCACCATCCGGAGCCCGGATGGCCAGCGTCATCGGATTGACGATCCCCTCGTCGACCGCGACGGTCACCGCCCGGATTCCGGCGGCCTCCGCACCCTCGTGGCCGGAGGCGTCCGACAGTCTGTCGTCAGGCACACGGTGGGCAATACGCAAGGACCAGCCGCGCGCCGCGCCATCCCAGCACAGCTTGATCTCGCCCCAGCGGTCCGGGGTGACCAGGACCCCGTTCCGGTTGGTGAGCTCCGGCACCGGCAGTACGACCCGCTCCCGCCCTCGCCCCAGTGAAAGCGCCAGCCGGCCCCTGGAGGTGATCTTCCAGCCGAAGCCCGTGGTGAACACCAACCGCCGATAGCGCTTCTCGCGCCAGGGGAATTTCACTGCCGCCATTCCCTGCGCCTTGTTCGCCCGGGCGAGGGCGATCGCGTCGGCAAGGTCATAGGCAACAGCTTGCGCCGTGTGTGCGTGCACCGGCCGCGCCTCGGCCGGCAATGAGGTCACGTAGCGGCGGATGTCCTCCCGCCCTGGCGACCGACCGGCTCGCCACTCACCGCGCACCCAGGCCACTGTCCGGTTCCACAACATCGCCGAGGCGTGACAAGCCGCATGAGCGCGTACGTGATCCGCCCGGTTCAGCCAGACCGGCACCACCGCCGTCAGCACTCGCGATTGCACCTCGTACGCCTCCGCTGTCATCGCCTGCCACTCGCTTCTGCTGGAAGCGCACTCATAAGCTCATGTATATGAGTGCCCCGGCCTGGCTCGCACCGTTTCCACGAACTCCGCGAGTTCATGCCCGCGATCTTCCAGTCGGGCGTAGATCCCACCCGGTCCCGGATTCTCGGCGAGCAGCTCCGGGATCTCCTCGGTCAGCCCCCACGGGAGGTACGACGTCGACTCCTCGGCCGGGGTGCCGTCACTGAAGGACAGCCGACGCCTGGCGAGTACCCGGGCACCCGGCGCGACGCCGAGACGGTCCGCGATGCCCGGCGGCGCCGCGGCGGGCCCGACGTACAGGACGCTCACCTTCACCGCCACTCCGAGGTGAGTGTCCTCCCCGCCCGTCCAGTGCGAGCGCCGGAAGCGGTCGGACGACTTGCGGCGCACCGGTGGCGGCGCCACGACATAGGAACCCTTGCCGTGCAGAGTCTCGACCAGCCCACTGGTGCGAATCTCCGCCATGGCTTTGCGCACCGTCCCGACCGAGACGCCGCAGCGGGCCATCAGCTCGCTCTCGCTGGGCACCTGCCGCCCGGGCCGGAGTGCGCCCGACCGGATCTGGCCGAGAACGTCGTCGGCGACCTGAAGGTACTTCGGCATCGCCCTCCGCCGCACAGGCTCGCTCCGCATGCCTTCCTCCCCTCTCGCACCCCTGCGCGCACGACCTCCGCCAAGGCGCTCGCACAGCTCCCCGATTGAGACTGGTCACAGTTGGCCGATCAGGGGTTGCGTCTTATTACTGGTGGGTAGCATCATGGAAATTACTGCCCGGTACGTATTTTGAGGTCTACCTCCCACCCTTACGGAGCCGTTGTCATGGGCCACTACAAGTCGAATCTCCGCGACATCGAGTTCAACCTCTTCGAGGTGCTCGGCCGCGACAAGCTGTACGGCTCCGGACCGTTCGCGGAGATGGACATCGAGACCGCCAAGGACATCCTCTCGGAGATCACGCGCCTCTCCGAGAACGAGCTGGCCGAGTCCTACGCCGACACCGACCGGAACCCGCCGGTGTTCGACCCCGAGACCAACACCGCCCCGGTTCCGGACACCTTCAAGAAGAGCTACCAGGCGTACATGGATGCCGAGTGGTGGCGGCTGGGCATCCCGGAGGAGATCGGCGGCACGACCGCGCCGCGCTCGCTCCTGTGGGGCTTCGCGGAGACGATCCTCGGCTCGAACCCGGCCGTGTGGATGTACTCCTCCGGCCCCGCCTTCGCGGGCGTGCTCTTCGAGGAGGGCACCGAGCAGCAGAAGCACATCGCGAAGATCGCGGTGGAGAAGCAGTGGGGCTCCACCATGGTGCTGACCGAGCCGGACGCCGGTTCCGACGTGGGCGCCGGCCGCACCAAGGCGGTCAAGCAGGAGGACGGCTCCTGGCACATCGAGGGCGTGAAGCGCTTCATCACGTCCGGTGAGCACGACATGGCGGACAACATCCTCCACTACGTCCTCGCCCGCCCCGAGGGCCACGGCCCGGGCACCAAGGGCCTGTCGCTCTTCCTCGTCCCGAAGTACGAGTTCGACTTCGAGACCGGCGAGCTGGGCGAGCGCAACGGCGTCTACGCGACCAACGTCGAGCACAAGATGGGCCTCAAGGCGTCCAACACCTGCGAGATGACCTTCGGCGACAAGCACCCCGCCAAGGGCTGGCTCATCGGCGAGAAGCACGACGGCATCCGCCAGATGTTCATGATCATCGAGTTCGCCCGGATGATGGTCGGCACGAAGGCCATCGCCACCCTCTCCACCGGCTACCTCAACGCGCTGGAGTACGCCAAGGAGCGCGTGCAGGGCCCGGACCTGGCCAACTTCATGGACAAGACCGCGCCCAAGGTCACCATCACCCACCACCCCGACGTGCGCCGCTCCCTGATGACGCAGAAGGCGTACGCGGAGGGCATGCGCGCCCTCGTCCTGCACACCGCCGCCGTCCAGGACGACATCCTGGTCAAGGAGCACGCGGGCGAGGACACCAAGGCGCTGCACGGCCTCAACGACCTGCTCCTGCCGATCGTGAAGGGCTACGGCTCGGAGAAGTCCTACGAGCTGCTCGCCCAGTCGCTGCAGACCTTCGGCGGCTCCGGGTACCTCCAGGAGTACCCGATCGAGCAGTACATCCGTGACTCGAAGATCGACACGCTCTACGAGGGCACGACCGCCATCCAGGGCCAGGACTTCTTCTTCCGGAAGATCGTCCGCGACCAGGGCCAGTCCCTGAACACCCTGGCCGAGGAGATCAAGAAGTTCCTGGCCTCCGAGGCCGGCGGCGAGGACCTGGCCGTCGCGCGCGGCTCGCTGGCCAAGGCCGCGGTGGACCTGGAGGCGATCGTCGGCAAGATGATCACCGACCTCACCGCCACCGGCGAGGACGTCAAGAACATCTACAAGGTCGGCCTCAACACCACCCGCCTGCTGATGGCCTCCGGTGACGTCGTCGTCGGCTACCTGCTGCTGCGGGGCGCGGCCGTGGCCGCCGAGAAGCTCCCGACCGCCTCCTCCAAGGACAAGTCCTTCTACGAGGGCAAGATCGCGGCGGCGAAGTTCTTCGCCCACAACGTCCTGCCGGGCGTCTCCCTGGAGCGCGACCTGGCCGAGTCGATCGACAACTCCCTGATGGAGCTGGACGAGTCCGTCTTCTAGGAACTTCTGCCGGACCGTGAGGTTCCGGTGGCGGCGCCGTCACACGTCGGCCACGGGCCCGCTCTCCCTCCCGGGGACAGCGGGCCCGTTGTCCTTATCCTGAGGCCATGAGCCCTGCGCACCGCTTCGACCGCGGCCACACCGACGACCTGATCTCCTTCATCGCCGCCAGCCCCTCCCCGTATCACGCGGTGGCCAACACGGCCGCACGACTGGAGAAGGCGGGCTTCCGCCAGATCGCGGAGACCGACGCGTGGGACGCGTCCGCCGGTGGCAAGTTCGTGCTGCGCGGCGGCGCGATCATCGCCTGGTACGTACCCGAGGGTGCGACAGCCGCGACCCCCTTCCGCATCGTCGGCGCGCACACCGATTCCCCCAACCTCCGCGTCAAGCCGCTGCCGGACACCGGTGCGCACGGCTGGCGCCAGGTCGCCGTCGAGCTCTACGGCGGCACGCTGCTCAACACCTGGCTCGACCGCGACCTCGGCCTCTCCGGCCGGGTGACGCTGCGCGACGGCAGCAACCACCTCGTCAACGTGGACCGCCCGCTGCTGCGCGTGCCGCAGCTCGCCATCCACCTCGACCGGGGCGTCAACGAGGGCCTCAAGCTCGACAAGCAGCGTCATATGACGCCCATTTGGGGCCTGGGCGAGCCGCGCGAGGGCGATCTCATCCGCTTCGTCGCCCAGGAGGCGGACCTGGTCGCCGAGGACATCGCCGGCTGGGACCTGATGGTCCACAGCGTCGAGCCGCCCGCCTACCTCGGCCGCGACCGCGAACTGCTCGCCGCGCCGCGCCTGGACAACCTGCTGTCCGTGCACGCGGGCACGGCCGCGCTGGCCGCGGCGGCGGGCGACCACCTGCCGTGCATCCCGGTCCTCGCCGCCTTCGACCACGAGGAGAACGGCAGCCAGTCCGACACCGGCGCCGACGGCCCGCTCCTGGGCACCGTGCTGGAGCGGTCGGTCTTCGCCCGCGGCGGTACGTACGAGGACAAGGCGCGCGCCTTCGCCGGGACCGTCTGCCTCTCCTCCGACACCGGCCACGCCGTGCACCCCAACTACGCCGAGCACCACGACCCGGGCCACCACCCGATGCCCAACGGCGGGCCGATCCTGAAGATCAACGTCAACCAGCGGTACGCGACCGACGGCAGCGGCCGGGCCGTCTTCGCCGCCGCCTGCGAGCGGGCCGGCGTGCCGTGGCAGCACTTCGTCTCCAACAACTCCATGCCCTGCGGCACCACCATCGGCCCCATCACCGCGGCCCGCCACGGCATCGCCACCGTCGACATCGGCGTCGCCTGCCTGTCCATGCACTCCGCGCGCGAGCTGTGCGGCTCGGACGACCCGCACCTGCTGGCCGCCGCGCTGACGGCCTTCCTGGAGGGCTGATTTGGAGTTCTCCCTGCTGGGCCCGGTCACTGCCGCCACCGCCGCCTCCGGTGAGCTCCCGCTGGGCCCCGCCAAACGGCGCAGCGTGCTCGCCATGCTGCTGTTGCAGCCCAACACGACGGTCTCCGTGGCGCAGTTGATCGACTCGGTCTGGGAGGACGCGCCACCCGCCCACGCCCGCACGGTCGTCCAGGGCCATGTCTCCCGGCTCCGGGCGACCCTGGCCGAGGCGGGCGCGGACGCGTACGGGGTGTCGCTGGCCACGCGCGGTTCGGCGTATCTGCTGCGGCTGCCGGAGCAGACCGTCGACACGTACCGCTTCGGCGAGCTCGTCTCCCGCGCGCGGCCCGAGGAGGCGCCGTCGGAGGCGGTGGGGCTGCTGGGCGAGGCGCTGGGCCTGTGGCGGGGCCCGGCGCTGACCGGCACGGTCCTCACGCCGCCCCTCGCCGCGGCCGCGCACGCCCTGGACGAGCGGCGGCTGACCGCCGTCGAGTCGCTCGCCCGCGCGTACGGCGCCCTGGGCGCCCACGACCGCGCGGCCGCCGCGCTGCTGCCGGAGGCCGTCGGGCATCCCCTGCGGGAGTCGCTCGTCGCCGCGTTGATGCTCGCGCTGTACCGCGCGGGCCGCCGGTCCGAGGCGATCGAGTGGTTCCACCGCACGCGCCGCCTGCTCGCCGACGACCTGGGCGTGGACCCGGGCGAGGCGCTGCGCACGGCGTACGCGCGCATGCTCGCGCCCGCGGCGGACGGCGGGGACGCGGGCCGCGCGGAGTGGGCGGCCGGCGACACCGCCGGTGAGCCGCAGCCGCGGACGGGCCCGTATCTGTGGGCCGCCCCGCAGCTGCTGCCCCGGCGGCCCGCGGGGTTCCTCGGCCGGGACCGTGAACTCGCCGAGCTGACGCGGCTCCTGGGCGGGCCCGGGGCCGCGCCCGTGCCCGCCGCCGGTGAGGTCGCGCTCGTCACCGGGCCGGCCGGGGTCGGCAAGAGCGCGTTCGCCGCGCACTGGGCGCACGCCCACGGGGACGCGTTCCCCGGCGGCCGGCTCTTCGCCGATCTGCGGGGGTTCAGCGGCAGCGAGGAGGCCCAGCCCTGCGAGGTGCTGCGGGAGTTCCTGCTGGCGCTCGGCACGCCGGGCGACCGCATCCCCGCCTCGCCGCAGGCCGCCTCCGCGCTCTACCGGTCGATCGCGGCCGGGCGGAAGCTGCTCGTCGTCCTCGACAACGCGCGCAGCTCCGCGCAGGTGCGGCCGCTGCTGCCCGCCGGTGCGCAGTGCGCGACGATCGTCACCAGCCGCAGCAGGCTCGACGGCCTGGTGGCGACGGACTCGGCGCGGCCGCTGCGGCTGCGCTCGCTCGGCACGGCGGACGGGGTGGCCCTGCTGGGCACGGTCCTCGGATCCGACCGGGTGGCCGAGGACCCCGACGCGGCCGCCGAGCTGGTCGCGCTCTGCGACGGCCTGCCGCTCGCGCTGCGCGCGGCGGCCGCCCAGCTGACGGCCCGCCCGCGCTGGCGGCTGGCCCGGCTCGCCGCCGCGCTGCGGGACGAACGGCAGCGGCTGGCCCTGCTGTCGGCCGAGGACACGGGCGTGGCCGCGGCCCTGCGCGCGTCCGCGGCCCGGCTGTCCGAGGACGACGCCCGCCTCCTCAGCGCGCTGGGCACGGGCTTCACCCGCGTCGTGGACGCCTCCGCCGTCGCCGCGCTGGCGGGCGCCGACCCCGACGTGACGCGCTACGGCCTGGACCGGCTGGCGGAGATGCACCTGGTGGACGAGGAGGCGACGGGCCGGTACGTCATGAGCGACCTGGTCAAGCTTTTCGCGCAGCGGCCCGCGGCGCCGCCCGACTGACCGGTCCCGGGGACAGGGCCACACATTCGGGGCACCCAATGCCGAAACGTTAGCGGAGCGTTAGCCGTTCGCCAGTGCCCTGCGGAATGATCCATGCCGTACCGACCGGCCGACATCCCATCGGGGGATCCACCATGACTCGCACCCGCACCCTGCGCCTCGCCGCGGCCGCCCTGACCGCCGCGGCCGCCCTGACCCTCACCGCCTGCGGCGGCAGCGACGGTTCCGGCGCCAAGACCAGCGGGAAGGCCGACACCTCGGCGACCGGCGGGCAGGAGCAGGGTCAGGAACAGGGGCAGTCGGAGGACCCGGGCCAGACGGACGCGGCGCAGACGGCCTCGTCCGCGAAGAACGGCAAGGCGGACAAGGGCACCTGCACGTCCGCGAACGTCAAGGTGGAGGCGAAGGCCGTCCAGTCGCCGATCAACCACATGCTCCTGGTGGTCACCAACACCTCGAAGGCGCCCTGCCACGCCTACAACTTCCCCTTCGTCCGCTTCGACGCCGACCAGGCGACCGCGGGCGTGGTGGAGGAGAGCCGCCCGCAGGCCGTCACCACGCTGGCGCCGGGCAAGTCCGCGTACGCGGCCGTCATCACCTCCGCCGCGGACGGCTCGGGCGGTGCCGGCCGCGAAGCGAAGAAGCTGGCCGTGTCCTTCCAGGGGAAGGACGGGAACGGCAGCATCGGCGACCAGGTGTCGGTGGCCCTGCCCGGAGGCAAGGTCCACGTCGACGACTCGGCGCGCGTGACGTACTGGCAGAGCGAGCAGAGCGCGGCGCTCACGTGGTAGCCGCCTGAGAGCGCCTCAGGCGTCCAGACCGGCCAGCACCAGCGGCAGCCGCTGCGCACCGCCCGCCGCCACGCGCACGGGAACGCCCCAGTCCTGCTGGTGCATATGGCACGCCGGGTACTCGTTGGCCGGGTCGTCGTCGCACGACGCGGCCATCGCCGACACGTGCAGGACGCCTTCGGTCACACCGTCCGCAAGGACGAGGTCGCGGCCGAGGTCCGTGCCCGCGCCCGAGCCCTCCGCCAGGAGCTCCGGCGGGGTGGAGCTGACGAGCAGGCGCGTCGACGGCCCGTAGCGGGTGTCGAGCTTCTGCCCGGCCGGGGCCTGGAAGACGACGTCGAGCCGCAGCCGCCCGGGGGCGATCTCCGTGGCGGCGCGCTGCGTGCGGTGGGCGACGGCCTCGACCCGTACGGCTTCCTCGGGCAGCCGCAGCCGCGTCAGGCGGTGCCGGGCGGACTCCACGACCACGATGTCGTCACCGGCGAGCACGGCGTCGGAGGGCTCGCGCAGGTCGGTCGCGAGCGTCGTCACCTGTCCCGTGGCGGGGTCGTAGCGGCGCAGCGCGTGGTTGTAGGTGTCGCAGACGGCGACGGAGCCGTCGGGGAGGGCGGTCACGCCCAGGGGGTGCTGGAGGAGCGCCTGGGCGGCGTCGCCGTCGCGGTGGCCGAAGTCGAAGAGGCCGGTGCCGACGGCGGTGCGGACGGCGAAGCCTTCGCCGTCCCGCTCGACGTAACGCAGGGCGGACGTCTCGGAGTCGGCCACCCACAGCCGGTCCCCGGTCGCCGCGAGCCCGGACGGCTGGGCGAACCACGCCTCGGCGGCGGGTCCGTCGACCAGGCCCTCGTTCGTCGTGCCCGCGGCGACCTCGACGGTCCCGGTCGCCGGGTCGTACGTCCACAGCTGGTGGACGCCCGCCATGGCGATCCAGACCCGGTCGGCGAAGAAGGCCACGTCCCAGGGGGAGGAGAGGTTCACCTCCTGCGCGGGTCCCGAGGTGGGCTGCCCCTGCATCCACTGCCGGCCCGTCCCGGCGAGGGTCGTGACGGCGCCGGTCTCCGGGTCGTACGCCCGCAGCGCGTGGTTCACGGTGTCGGCGACGACGACCTTCCCGCCGGGCAGCAGCGCGAGGCCCTGGGGCTCGCTGAAGCTCTCGGGGCCGAAGCCGCGCTCGCCGGTGCCGATGCGGCGTGCGACGGTCTCCGCGTCGGCCGCGAGCTCGACGAGCTGGTGGCGGGTGGAGTCGGAGACGAGGAAGTTGCCGGTGGGAAGCCGGATCGCCTTGCCGGGGAAGCGGAGGTCGGTGGCGACGGGCTCGGGCGCGACGTACGGGCCGTCGCCGCGGCGCAGGGTCCCCTTGGCCTCGTGCTCCGCCTCCAGCTCCTCGACCAGCGCCTGAAGGGCGTGCGCGTGCCCCTCGCCGGCGTGCTGGGCGACGACGTAGCCCTCCGGGTCGATGACGACGAGCGTGGGCCAGGCGCGCACGGCGTACTGCTTCCACGTCGCGAGCTCGGGGTCGTCGAGGACGGGGTGGTGCACCTCGTACCGCTCGACGGCGTCGACGACGGCCTGGTGCTCGGCCTCGTGCACGAACTTCGGCGAGTGCACGCCGATGATCACCACGGTGTCGCGGTGCTTCTCCTCCAGCTCGCGCAGCTCGTCGAGGACGTGCAGGCAGTTCACACAGCAGAACGTCCAAAAATCGAGAATGATGATGCGTCCTCGCAGGTCAGCGAGGGTCAGATCGGTTCCGCCGGTGTTCAGCCAGCCGCCCTTGCCGATCAGCTCGGGGGCTCGGACTCGTGCACGTGTCGCCATGCGGGTATTAAACGCGCCGTCCCATGCGGCTATTCCGTCTCACGCGCACCGCGCGCGGCCGCCGGGCTCAGCCGTCCCTCTCGACGCCCAGCACCCTGTCCTTCAGCGCCG
Source organism: Streptomyces blastmyceticus (assembly GCF_039521185.1). Classification (NCBI taxonomy): domain Bacteria; kingdom Bacillati; phylum Actinomycetota; class Actinomycetes; order Kitasatosporales; family Streptomycetaceae; genus Streptomyces; species Streptomyces blastmyceticus. The sequence goes on from NZ_BAAABW010000016.1 coordinate 198,564, forward strand.
GGAAGACCTCCCGCGTCTTCGCGACCTTCGTCATGTCCAGGTCGGCCGTCAGGATCTCCTCGCCCGCGCCCGCCTCGGCCACCGTCTCGCCCCAGGGGTCGACGATCAGGCTGTGGCCCGCCTGGGGGACGTTCGCGTGGGTGCCCGCCGTGCCGCAGGCGAGGACGTACGACTGGTTCTCCACCGCCCGGGCGCGGGCCAGCAGCGTCCAGTGGCCGCGGCGGCGCTCCGGCCAGCCGGCCGGGATGACGAGGGTCTGGGCGCCGGCGTCGACCAGGGCGCGGAAGAGTTCGGGGAAGCGCAGGTCGTAGCAGGTGGCCAGGCCCAGCGTGGTGTCCGGGAGGGGGACGGTCACGACCTCCGTGCCCGCCCCCATCAGGACCGCCTCGCCCTGGTCGAAGCCGAAGCGGTGGATCTTGCGGTAGGTGCGGACCAGCTCGCCCTCGGGGGAGAAGACCAGGGAGGTGTTGAAGACCGTGCCGGACGGCGTGAGTTCGGCGATCGAACCCGCGTGCAGCCAGACACGCGCATCGCGCGCGGCTTCGGCCATCGCCTCGGCGGTCGGCCCGTCCAGCGCCTCGGCGCCGGTGGCGAAGGACTCGTAGGCGAAGGCCCCGACATGCCACAGTTCGGGCAGCACCACGAGGTCACTGCCCCGCTGTTCGCGTACGAGCCGGGCCACGCGGGAGCGCCGCGCGGCGGTCGGCTCGGCGTCGCCGACATCCGTCTGGATCAAGGAGACGCGCACGGTACCACCAATCCCAGCGTCCGAAACCACTGCCAGCCTGCCCCCGCGAAGCGTAACTTAACTGCTGAACACCCAGACAGCACTTGCCCCGCAGCCGACGTACGTACGAGCAGCCAATCCGCGCACGCACCGCCCGAGGGATTCCGTGACCGTCCACCCCAGTCTTCAGCCCGTCATCGATGCCTGGACCCAGTCCGTCGAAGCGATCCACGAGTTGGTGAAACCGCTTGCCGAGAGCGACTGGAACAGGCCCACCGAGTGCCCCGGGTGGTCGGTTCGCGATGTGGTCTCCCATGTCATCGGTGTCGAAACCGAATTCCTGGGCGAACCGCGGCCGATCCACACGCTGCCGCGCGATCTCTACCACGTCACCGACGAGTTCTCGCGCTACATCGAGGTGCAGGTGGACGTGCGGCGCTGTCACACCGCCCTGGAGATGACCTCCGAGCTGGACCTCGTCATCCTGCGGCGATGCCGTCAGCTGCGGAACGAGAACCGCGGCCCGCAGACGCCGTTCCGCTGGCCGCTGGGTTCGGGCAACGACCAGCCGCTCGAACGGGCGCTGACCGTACGGGCCTTCGACGTGTGGACGCACGAGCAGGACCTGCGGCGCGCGCTGCGCATGCCCGGCGACCTCGACTCCCCCGCCGCGGTCCTCACCCGTGACTTCCTGCTCGCCGCGCTGCCGAAGGTCGTCGCCAAGGACGCCGCCGCCCCGCCGGGCTCCGCGGTGGTCTTCGACGTGCACGGTCCGCTGGAGTTCCTGCGGACCGTGCGGGTCGACGCCCAGGGCCGGGGGAAGATCGACAGCAGTGTGTCGCTCGGCCCGACGGTGACGCTCGGCATGGACTGGGAGACGTACGCGCGGCTGGCGTGCGGGCGGGTGCGGCCGGACGCGGTCGCGGACCAGATCAAGGTGGAGGGCGAGCCGCGGCTGGCGCGGACGATCCTGCGGGAGTTCGCCATCACCCCGTGACCCGGGCGCGGGTCACACCGGCACGTGCACCGTCTCCACCCTGGACGCCACGATCCGCTCCTCCTCGCGGCGTTGGGCGCGCGTCCGCAGGCGCAGCACCTGGGAGAGCCCCAGCGCCTGGAGGACGAACACCGAGCAGAAGGCGGCCCGGTAGTTCTGGCCGGTCGCGTCCAGCAGGAGGCCGACGGCCAGCAGGGTGGTGATCGAGGCGACGAAGCCGCCCATGTTGACGATGCCGGACGCCGTGCCCTGGCGCTCGGGCGGGTTCGCCGGGCGGGCGAAGTCGAAGCCGATCATCGAGGCGGGGCCGCAGGCGCCGAGAACGACGCACTCCACGACCAGCAGCCACATGGGCGCGTGCGCTCCGGGCCAGGCGGCGACCGTCGCCCACAGCAGGGCCGTCGCCGCGACCGTGCCGAGCGCGAGCGGCAGCCGGGCGGCGTGGTGGCGGCCGATGATCTGGCCGTAGACCAGCCCCACGGCCATGTTGGAGAGCACGACCAGGGTGAGCAGCAGTCCGGCGGTGCCGCGGGAGAGCCCCTGCGCCTCGACCAGGAACGGCATGCCCCACAGCAGCAGGAACACCATCGCCGGGAACTGCGTGGTGAAGTGGACCCACATGCCGAGCCGGGTGCCGGGTTCGCGCCAGGACCGCAGGATCTGCTGCCGTACGGCTCCCTTGCCCGTGTGCGGGGCGACGACCGGTTCGTAACCCTCGGGGTGGTCCTTGAGGAAGACCAGCAGCAGGACGAAAACGAGCACTCCCGCGGCGGCGCTGCCCGCGAAGGTCGGGGTCCAGCCGGCGCTGTGCAGCAGGCGGGCGAGGACGACGGTGGAGACGAGGTTGCCCGCCATCCCGAACAGGGCTGCGACCTGAGCGATCATCGGGCCGCGGCGGGCGGGGAACCAGCGGGCGCCGAGCCGCAGCACGCTGATGAATGTCATGGCGTCGCCGCAGCCGAGCAGGGCCCGGCTGGCGAGGGCCGTTCCGTAGGAGTGGGAGAGCGCGAAGGCGAGCTGTCCCGCGGTGAAGAGGACGACGCCGAGGCCGAGGACCTTCTTGGTGCCCAGCCGGTCGACCATCAGGCCGACGGGTATCTGCATGCCCGCGTAGACGAGCAGTTGGAGTATGGAGAAGGTGGAGAGCGCGGAGGCGTTGATGTGGAAGCGCGCGGCGGCGTCGATCCCGGCCACGCCGAGGCTCGTGCGGAAGATGATCGCGACGAAGTAGACGCCGACGCCGAGGCCCCAGACGGCGACGGCGCGCCGGCCGCCGGGCGGGTCGCCGGGCAGCGCCGGGGGCGGCTGGCTCATCGGACGTCTCCCTGCGCGAGGTTGCGCACCCAGCTCACGTGCTGGTCGATGACGTCGACGGCGGCGGTGGCGTCGCCCGCGCGCAGGGCTTCGAGGATCTCGCCGTGCTCGGCGTGGTTCTTGGCGATGCGGTCGGGGTGTGCGTGCATGACGGCCACGCCCATCCGCAACTGCCGGTCCCGGAGCTGGTCGTAGAGGCGGGAGAGGATCTGGTTGCCCGCGCTGCGGACGATCTCGGCGTGGAAGGCGCGGTCGCTGACGGAGACGGCGGCCAGGTCGCCCGCGTCCGCCTGGCGCCGCATGTCGTCGAGGAGCTCCTCCAAGCGCTCGATGAGCTGCTCGGAGGCGGGGACGGCCTTGGCGGCGGCGTACTTCTCGACGAGCAGCCGGGTCTCGACGACGTCCGCGATCTCCTGCGCGGACACGGCGAGCACCAGCGCGCCCTTCTTCGGATAGAGCTTGATCAGCCCTTCGGCCTCCAGCCGGAGCAGCGCTTCCCGCACGGGTGTCCGGGACACTCCGACCGCCTCGGCCAGGTCTCCTTCGGTCAGCAGCGTCCCGCCTTCGTAGTGGCGGTGGAGTACGGCTTCTTTGATGTGGACGTAGACGCGGTCGGCGGCGGGGGGCTGCTTGGTGGGGAGGGGAAGGTCGGCGGCGGGAGCGGTCGGCATGCGCACAGCTTAGATACAACACGTATGCGTGAGGAGGGGGTGTCCGCGATCCGGACGACAAAAAGCGTCTACGGGTGTCCAGTCGTACGGCCGGGAGACCGGGGCCGGACGACGGCGGGGAACAGGGGGCTAGACGCCCGCCCAGCCCTCCAGCGGCGTGATGAAGACGAAGCGCAGGTCCGGCCGTTGTATCGGCAGCAGCACATGCGTCGTCACGCGGACCTCGGCGTGCCCGTGGTACGGCAGCCGCAGCCGGAAGACGTGCCCGTCGCGGTGCTCGACGACGTCGTGCTCCTCGGCCCAGATCCGCCGGCAGTCCGCGTCGGCGGCGAGGATGTCCTTGACCAGTGCCCGCAACTGCTCGTTCGAGGGGTCGCTGTTCGCCGCGACCCGCAGCATCGCGAGGTAGATGCGCGCGCAGCTGTCCTCCCAGTCGAGCATCTGCTCGCGCGCCTCGGGGTCGAGCAGGGCCCACCGCATGAGATTCGCACCGGGTCGCAGGACCCAGGGAAACCAGTCGCCCATGAGGGAATTCGTCGCGACGATATTCCAGCCGACGTCGGAGAGATATGCGGGATACGAAACCTGTTGTTCCAGCAGTGCCTTGACGCCGTTGGGCAATTCTCGCTGGTCGCGGGAGAGTTCGGGCGGGCGGCGGCCGCAGACGGCGAGGAAGAGGGTCAGGGTCTCCGCTTCGCTGAGCCGCAGCGCCTGGGCCACGCGCAGCAGGAAGCTCTCCGAGAAGTCCTGGCGGCGCCCGGCCTCCAGCGCGCGGTACCACCCCTCGCTCACCCCGGTCAGCCTGGCCACATGCGCCTGGGAGAGCCGTCGGCCGGGGGGCGGGACGGTGCCGCGGAGCTCGCGGACGGTGCGGGCGTCGACGCGCGCCCGCCACGCCCGGAGGAGCCGGCTGATGGACTCGCCGTCCACCCGGTCGACGCCTTCCACTCGCCCTCCAAATCCGACACTGCAAGTGTTGGTCAATCTTAGGTAATTTGCCCAGCACGGGCGATTCCACCCCCTGCCAGGGTGGTGGCCCGAGGCCGCTCCGTATCAGGACCGAGGGCCCGGACGCTGCTCTCTCCTCACTGGAGGGGGGTGAGGAGAGAAGCGTCCGGGCCTTCCGTCTTTCGATGGTTTTCTTTTCAACCTATTTCTGCGGAGCGGCCGTTTTCCTCGGCTTCCCCTGGGTTTCCCCGGAAATCAGCCCCAGGTGATCAGGCGCTGCGGGTTCTCCAGTACGGCCGCGATATCGGCGAGGACCTTCGAACCGAGCTCGCCGTCGACCAGGCGGTGGTCGAAGGACAGCGCGAGCGTCGTCACATGGCGCGGCTTGACCTTGCCCTTGTGGACCCACGGCTGGAGCTTGATGGCACCGAAGGCCAGGATCGCGGACTCGCCCGGGTTGAGGATGGGCGTGCCCGTGTCGATGCCGAAGACGCCGACGTTGGTGATGGTGACCGTGCCGCCGGACATGTCCGCCGGGCTGGTCCTCCCTTCGCGCGCGGTGGAGACGAGCTCGCTCAGGGCCGCCGACAGCTCGGGCAGGGTCTTGAGGCCCGCGTCCTTGATGTTCGGCACGATCAGGCCGCGCGGCGTGGCGGCCGCGATGCCCAGGTTCACATAGTCCTTGCGGACGATCTCCTGGTCGGCCTCGTCCCAGGACGCGTTGACGTCCGGGTTCCGCTTGATCGCCACGAGCAGCGCCTTGGCGACCAGCAGCAGCGGGTTGACCCGCAGCCCGGCCATCTCCGGGTCTTCCTTGAGCTTCTGCACGAGCTTCATCGTGCGGGTCACGTCGACGGTGACGAACTCCGTGACGTGCGGCGCGGTGAAGGCGCTCGCGACCATCGCCTGGGCGGTGGCCTTGCGGACGCCCTTGACGGGGATCCGCGTCTCGCGGCTCGCGTAGGCGCTGTCGCCCGCGGCCACGGTCACCGACGCCGCCTCCGCCACGGCGCCGGTGGCGGTGACCGCCTGGGCGGAAGCCTGCAGCGCGTCCACGGCGGCACGCACGTCCTCGCGGGTCACCACGCCGTCCGTACCGGTCGGCACGACGGTGGCGAGGTCGATCCCGAGGTCCTTGGCGAGCTTGCGGACGGGCGGCTTGGCGAGCGGACGGGCGCCGCTCACGGCCTCCTGGACGGCCGGAGCCGGAGCCGGGGCCACGACAGCCGCGTGCCCGTTCAGCTCGCCCTGTATCGCCGCGGACACCGGCTGGGCCGGGAGGCCGGGCTGCGCCTTGCGCGCCCTGCGCTTGGTCGAGGACGGCGCGGCGCCGTAGCCGACCAGCACGGCCTGTCGGCCGGACGGCTCCGGCTCGGGCTCCACGGCGGGCGGCGCCTCCGCCGCCCGCTCCGCGACGGCGGCCGGCGCGGGCCCCGCCCCGGGGTCGGTGTCCACAGAAATGATCACCTGGCCGACGTCGACGGTCGTCCCCTCGCCGAAGCGCAGCTCGTGCACCACGCCGTCGAAGGGGATCGGCAGCTCGACGGCGGCCTTGGCGGTCTCCACCTCACAGACCACCTGGCCGTCGGAGACGGTGTCCCCGACGTTCACGTACCACTTGAGGATCTCGGCCTCGGTGAGTCCCTCGCCCACGTCGGGCATCTTGAACTCGCGGAAGCGCTGGTCGTTGGCGGTGCTTGCAGTCATGGTCACGACTCTCCTCGAACCCCTCAGTACGCCAGCGCGCGGTCGACGGCGTCGAGCACCCGGTCCAGTCCCGGAAGGTACTCGTCCTCCAGCCGGGACGGCGGGTACGGCGCGTGATATCCGCCGACCCGCAGCACCGGTGCCTCCAGGTGGTAGAAGCAGCGCTCGGTGATCCGGGCGGCGATCTCCGCGCCCGTGCCCAGGAAGACCGGGGCCTCGTGGACGACGACCAGCCGGCGGGTCCGCTCGACGGACGCCTGGATCGAGTCGAAGTCGATCGGCGACATCGACCGGAGGTCCAGCACCTCCAGGGACCTGCCCTCTTCCGCGGCCGCCGAAGCGGCCTCCAGACAGGTCTTCACCATCGGGCCGTAGGCGGCGAGGGTGAGGTCCGTGCCGGGGCGGACGGTGCGCGCGGTGTGCAGCGGCCCGGGGATCGCCTCGGTGTCGACCTCGGACCGGTCGTGGTAGCGGCGCTTGGGCTCGAAATAGATGACCGGGTCGTCGCTCTGGATGGCCTGCTGGAGCATCCAGTAGGCGTCCGAGGAGTTCGAAGGGGAGACCACCTTCAGGCCCGCCACGTGCGCGAAGAGCGCCTCCGGCGACTCGCTGTGGTGCTCCACCGCACCGATCGCGCCGCCGTAGGGGATGCGGATGACGACCGGCAGCTTGATCTTGCCGAGCGCACGGGCGTGCATCTTGGCGAGCTGGGTGACGATCTGGTCGTACGCGGGGAAGACGAAACCGTCGAACTGGATCTCCACGACCGGCCGGTAGCCGCGCAGGGCCAGACCGATCGCGGTGCCCACGATGCCGGACTCGGCGAGCGGGGTGTCGATGACCCGCTCCTCGCCGAAGTCCTTCTGCAGGCCGTCGGTGACGCGGAAGACACCGCCGAGCTTGCCGACGTCCTCACCCATGATGAGGACCTTGGGGTCGGCCTCCAGGGCGGTCCGCAGCGAGGCGTTGATCGCCTTGGAGATGGAGAGCTTCTCGACGGACATCAGTGGCTCTCCTCGGCGAACGAAGCCTGGTAGGCGGCGAACTGGGCGCGCTCCTCGTCGACCAGCGCGTGGCCGTCGGCGTAGATGTGCTCGAAGATCGCCATGTTGTCGGGGTCCGGCATGGTCCGGACGACGTCGCGGACCCGCTTGGCGAGCGCGTCGGACTCGGTCTCCAGGGCGGTGAAGAACGCCTCGTCGGCGAGGCCCTCGCGCTCCAGGTAGGTCCGCACCCGCAGGATCGGGTCCTTGGCCTCCCACAGCTCGCGCTCCTCGTCCCGGCGGTACTTCGTCGGGTCGTCGGAGGTGGTGTGGGCGCCCATGCGGTACGTGAACGCCTCGACCAGCGTGGGCCCCTGGCCCGTACGGGCGCGCTCCAGGGCGGCCTTGGTGACCGCCAGCACGGCGAGCACGTCGTTGCCGTCGACCCGCACGCCGGGGAAGCCGTAGCCCTGCGCGCGCTGGTACAGCGGGACGCGGGTCTGCTTCTCGGTCGGCTCGGAGATGGCCCACTGGTTGTTCTGGCAGAAGAAGACGACCGGCGCGTTGTAGACGGCCGAGAAGGTGAACGCCTCCGCCACGTCGCCCTGGCTGGACGCGCCGTCGCCGAAGTAGGCGATCACGGCGGAGTCTGCGCCGTCCTTGGCCACCCCCATGGCGTAACCGGTCGCGTGCAGCGCCTGCGAGCCGATGACGATCGTGTAGAGGTGGAAGTTGTTCTCGTTCGGGTCCCAGCCGCCGTGGTTCACACCGCGGAACATGCCGAGCAGGTTGGTGGGGTCGACCCCGCGGCACCAGGCGACGCCGTGCTCGCGGTAGGTCGGGAAGACGTAGTCGTCCGGGCGGGTGGCCCGGCCGGAACCGATCTGCGCGGCCTCCTGGCCGAGCAGCGAGGCCCACAGGCCCAGTTCGCCCTGGCGCTGCAGGGTGGTCGCCTCGGCGTCGAACCGCCGGGTCAGCACCATGTCCCGGTACAGGCCGCGGAGTTCCTCGGGCGTCAGGTCGATGGAGTAGTCGGGGTGCTCGACCCGCTCGCCCTCCGGCGTCAGCAGCTGTACGAGCTCGGGCTCGCCGGCCCGCGCCGCGCCGCCCTTGGCTCCGGCGCGCTTGCTGCTGCCCCGGCGCGGCTTGCGCGCGGCAGTGCTGTCCACAGTCACGTGTGCTCCTCCGTCTGTCCGGCTCCCGGGGTCGCCGGTGGCCGGAGGGGGTCCCCCCGCCGTGAGGCAGGGGAATGCTCGCCCGGTTCCCGACGGCACACGGGGTGGGTGTGCCGAGGCCGGAACCGGGCGTGACAGGCGCCCCGGCCAAAGGCCTGCAATAAGCACGTTACCCAGAAGGCCGCATTCCTGCGAAACCCCGCCTGACCTGCAATTTTGCTTGGATTTCCAAGTAAATCGAGAAAGCGGGACAACGCTCCTGGTCACGTCCTTGTGAGCACAGCCCTGCGGGCTGCCGGAACGACCGCACGTTATCCCGGAGGACAAGAGCAGGGGAAGAGTTGGTGTGTGAGACTGTGACTGTGCCCGAACAACGAAAAATCACGGTATTTCTGCTCGACGACCACGAAGTGGTCCGCCGCGGGGTGCACGAGATGCTCTCCGTCGAGAAGGACATCGAGGTCGTGGGCGAGGCCGGCACGGCCGCGGACGCCTTGGTGCGCATTCCGGCGACCCGGCCCGACGTCGCCGTTCTGGATGTTCGCCTTCCGGATGGCAGCGGAGTGGAAGTCTGCCGGGAAATCCGTTCCCAGGACCAGAACATCAAATGCCTGATGCTCACCTCCTTCGCGGATGACGAGGCTCTCTTCGACGCCATCATGGCGGGCGCGTCCGGTTACGTTCTGAAAGCGATCCGTGGCAATGAGCTGCTCTCGGCCGTACGGGACGTGGCGGCCGGGAAATCCCTGCTCGACCCGGTGGCGACCGCCCGGGTGCTGGAGCGGCTGCGCGACGGCAAGGACCCCAAGGGCGACGACCGGATGGCGAACCTGACCGACCAGGAGCGCCGCATCCTCGACCTGATCGGCGAGGGGATGACCAACCGCGCCATCGGCGAGCGGCTGCACCTCGCCGAGAAGACCATCAAGAACTACGTCTCCAGCCTGCTGTCCAAGCTGGGCATGGAGCGGCGCTCCCAGGCGGCCGCCTATGTGGCCCGCATGCAGGCCCAGAAGCGCTGAAACCGCCGTTTTCCCCGTTTCGGGACCAACGTCCCCCGGCACAGGGCCGGGTGCCCCTAGGGGCGGATGACACCACCGGGCACAGTGGTGCCATGCTCACCGCGCCTACCGGGCCCACCGACGGACACGACGAATACCGAGCGCTCGAACTGCTCGGCCGCATGCCCTACGGCAGGCTCTCCGTGAGCATGCGCGCGCTGCCCTTCGTCACCGTCGCCCGGCACATCGTGTCCGGCCGCTCGGTCATTCTGCGGATGCACGCCGGATTCGGTTATGCCCAGGCCTGCGACGGGAACGTCGTCGCGTACGGCGCCGACAATCTCAGCAACCGCCACGAGGGCGACGAGGACGTCTGGAACGTGCAATTCGTGGGCACCGCGCGGCTCTTCACGCCGTCGCCCGCCGATCTGGAACTCTTCGGCCGCCCCCCGCGCGCCGCGGACGACGCGCCCTTCATTCCCGAATACCTGTGCATCGAACCGCAGTTCATCACTCTGCATCACCTCGAAGGCATCCCCGCGCGACAGGTCGCACACTCCGTCTGATCTAACATTTGGAGCGTGCCGCGCTCACTTGTCTCCCCGCTCGTCGCCACCACCGTTCGCAGCGGAACCGGCGGGGACGGCGGACTTCAGGCGCCGGGCAACGGCACGCTGCACGCCCTGCTGCGGCGGTACGGCAACACCGGTACGCCGCTCGCGTGCGTCCCCCTGACCGAGGGCCTGCTCAACCGCGGTTACCGCCTCACCACCACGCGCGGGACCTTCTTCCTCAAGCACCACCTCGACGGCGACCACGCGGCCATCGCCCGTCAGCACAGCGTCACCCTGCGGCTGGCCGCCCTCGGCCTGCCCGTCGCCCCGCCGGTCGCCGACGCCGACGGCTCCACCGTGACCGTCCTCGACGGCCGCTGCTACGCCCTGCACCCCTGGGTCGAGGGCCGCCACCACGACGGCGGCGAACTGACCCGCACCCAGTCCCGCCGCCTGGGCACGCTCCTGGGCCAGGTGCACACCTGCCTGGCGAAGGTCTGCCCGGAAGAGCCCCCCGACGCCCCGGGCGAGCCCGAGAAGGGCCCTGGAGGGGCCTCTGCGGGCCCGGAGGGCCGGGGCGGGCTCCGGCGGACCCGGCGGCCCTCCGAGGGGCCGGAGAGGGCCTGTCAGGACGTCTCGGCGGATCCGCAGGACACGTACGCCCTCATTGAGGAGCTCCTCGCGCTCGTACGGCGCCGCCCCCGCGACTCCTTCGACGAGCTCGCCGAGCACCGGCTCGTCGAACGCCGCGCCCTGCTGGAGCGCCACGCGCACCGCCGGCCCGCCGCCGCGCCCGCCCGCGGGTGGGTGCACGGCGACTTCCACCCGCTCAACCTCCTCTACCGGGGCGGCGAACCCGCGGCGATCATCGACTGGGACCGCCTGGGCGTCCAGCCCCGCGCCGAGGAGGCCGTACGGGCCGCGGTGATCTTCTTCCTGCGGCCCGACGGCACGCTGGACCTCGCGAAGATACGTCCCTACGCGCGCGCGTACCGGCGCGCGTCCGGCGCCGGTACGGCCGAACTCGCGGCCGCCGTGCACCGGGTGTGGTGGGAGCGGCTCAACGACTTCTGGATGCTGCGCTGGCGCTATCAGCTCGGCGACCTCCGCGCCGACCCCGGCTTCCCCGCGTCGGCGGCGCTGGCCGTGTGGTGGACGCGGGCGTACGGGTCCGTGCGCGACGCCTTCACGGACTGAGCCCGCCTCCCCTGGGGGGAAACGGGCTCGGTCGGTGTGCCGGGCGCTCAGCCGCCCAGGTTGCCCTGGACGGTGTTGCCGGTGGTCGTACCCGGCGGCGTCGGGTGCTCGGTCGGGGGCTTGCCGTCGTCCGTCGGCTTGGTCGTCGGGTCGACCGGCGGCGTCGGGTTGCCCGTGGGACCGGTCGTCGGGTCGGTCGTCGGGTTCTTCGTGTGGTGGCTGCGGGTCGGCTGGTCGGTCGGCTCGTCGTTCCCGCCGCCCGTCGAGTCGGAGGTCCGGTCGTGACCGCCGGTGGTGTCCCCGCCGGGCTGGGCGCCGCGGGAACTGCGCTGGTTGGGGGTCTCGCCACTGGAAGGCGTGCCGGGCGCGGACGGACCGGTGGACGTCTTGTCGGTCTGCTTGGTGTCGTTACTGGCGCCCGACTTGGTCTGGTTCAGCGCGTAGACCACGCCCACCGCGATCGCGATCACCGCGAGCACGGCGACCAGCACCATCTTGCCCTTGCCGCCGCCACCGTCGCCCCGGCCCCGGCCGCCGTGGCCGCCGTTGTAGCCGTCGAAGCCGCCGTCGTCGCCGTTGCGGGACGGGATGAGCGGCTGCTGCGAGGTGTCGCCGTGCAGCGGGTGCGGCATGGCGGTGGTGCCCGCCATGCCGGCGCCCATGCCGAGGGCCTGGGTGGCGGCGGTGGCGTGCGCGACCGGTCCGGTGTCCCAGGCGCCCGTGTGGGCACCCGCGTCGTGCAGCATCTGGAGCGCGTACTGCACCAGACCGCGCATCTCCTCCGCGCTCTGGAACCGGTCGTCCGGGTCCTTCGCGAGGGAGCGCATGACCAGCCCGTCGAGCTCCGGCGGCACGCTGCCGAGAACTGTCGAAGGCGGTACGGGATTGTCCTGGACGTGCTGGTAGACCACCGACAGCGGGGTCTCGCCGGTGAACGGCGGACGGAGCGCCAGCAGTTCGTACAGCAGGCAGCCGGTGGCGTAGAGGTCCGAGCGCGCGTCGACCGTCTTGCCGAGCGCCTGCTCGGGCGAGAGGTACTGCGGGGTGCCCATGACCATGCCGGTCTGCGTCATGGTGGACGCCGCGCCGTGCAGGGCGCGGGCGATGCCGAAGTCCATGACCTTGACGGCGCCGTTGTTGGTGATGATCACGTTGGCGGGCTTGATGTCCCGGTGCACGATGCCGTGCTGGTGGCTGTAGGCCAGCGCCTCCAGCACGCCCGCGACGATGATCAGCGCCTGCTCCGGCGGCGGAGCCTCGGCGTTCAGCAACAGGTCGCGGATGGTGCGACCTTCAACCAACTCCATGACGATGTACGGCACGACATTGCGGCCGACGGCGTCCTCGCCGGAGTCGTAGACCGCGACCACCGCGTGGTGGTTGAGCCCGGCGACGGACTGTGCCTCGCGGGTGAAGCGCGCCTTCGAGACCGGGTCCTCGGCGAGGTCGGCGCGGAGCAGCTTCACCGCGACCGTGCGGCCGAGTCGTACGTCCTCGGCGGCGAACACCTCTGCCATGCCACCGCGCCCGAGCCGGTGGGTGAGGCGGTAGCGGCCGTCGCCGACCAGCCCGCCGTTACCCCACATTTCAGGCACATCGGGCATACCGCCCCCGTTGGCGTCAGGGTCGGATGGACCCTGGGCGCTCTGCGTCTGTGCCATCAGTCCTCGCCGTCGTGTCTGGCCGCTGCGCGTGGGAGGCGCTGCGCGGGGAAAACGGTCTTCCGCTAAGGCACGCTACAGGCTCCGCGCCGCGCGCCGGTCCGGGATGGACGCGCTATCAAACCTGTACGGGCGTGAGCAAGGCAAATCCCGTGACGGCTTGTCGCTCATCCCGTCACGGAACGGGCACGCGGCTTGACGTGCCCGCGCCCTCGGGCAGACTTGGCCGGGATATGCCCACGAGCCGGCCCGATCCGGACCAGTACAGCAGGCAGTGCGCCCAAGGGGGAAGCAGAACAATGAGCCAGGACGGCGCACAAGGCCGCTATGCGGGCGGGTCGGTCGGCGGTGGCCGGTACCAGCTGCGCGACCTCCTCGGCGAGGGCGGCATGGCCTCCGTGCACCTGGCCTACGACAGCGTTCTGGACCGCCAGGTCGCCATCAAGACCCTGCACACGGAGCTCGGGCGCGAGGCGTCCTTCCGTGAGCGGTTCCGGCGCGAGGCCCAGGCCGTCGCCAAGCTCACACACACCAACATCGTCTCGGTATTCGATACGGGCGAGGACGACCTGGCCGGGTCGACCATGCCGTACATCGTCATGGAGTACGTCGAGGGCCAGCCGCTGCGCTCCGTGCTCGACGCCGACGTACGGCAGTACGGCGCCATGCCCACCGAGAAGGCGCTGAAGATCACCGCCGATGTGCTCGCGGCCCTCGAGGTCAGCCACGAGATGGGCCTGGTCCACCGCGACATCAAGCCCGGCAACGTGATGATGACCAAGCGCAACGTGGTCAAGGTCATGGACTTCGGCATCGCGCGCGCCATGCAGTCCGGCGTCACCTCCATGACGCAGACCGGCATGGTCGTGGGCACCCCGCAGTACCTCTCGCCCGAGCAGGCGCTCGGGCGCGGCGTGGACGCCCGCTCCGACCTTTATTCGGTCGGCATCATGCTCTTCGAGCTGCTGACCGGGCGGCTGCCCTTCGACGCGGACTCCCCGCTGGCCATCGCGTACGCGCACGTCCAGGAGGAGCCGGTCGCACCGTCCACGATCAACCGCTCGATCCCGCCGGCCGTCGACGCGCTGGTCGCCCGCGCGCTGAAGAAGAACCCGAACGAGCGCTTCCCGAGCGCCGAGTCCATGCGCGACGAGTGCGCGCGCGTGGTGGGCACCGCCCAGTCCGCGGCCTCGCCGGTGATCGTCGCGGGCGGCGCGCCGACCCGCAGCGGCGCGGGCGTGGGCTCCGCCGTCTTCCCCCCGGTCGACCAGCAGGCGGCGGCGCCGGGCCCGCAGGGCGTCCAGATGCCGTACCAGCCGCCCGCCCAGGGCCCCTACGGCGGCGGCTACGGCCCCTCCACGCCCCCGTCGGGCCCGGTGGGCTACCCGACCCCCGCCCAGCCCTTCCAGGGCGGTCAGGGCGGCCAGGGGACCCCTCCGCCGTACTCCGCGCCCTCCCCGGCCCCGAGCAGCGGCGGTGGCGGCAAGAGCAACAAGCCGGTGCTCATCGGCTCCGCAGTCGTCGCCGTGCTCGCGGTCATCGGCGTGATCGCGGCGATCTCGCTGAACGGCAAAAGCGATGATTCCGGCAACCAGGCGAGCGGCAAGCAGTCCCAGTCGCCCGCCACGGCCGCCCCGGTGGGCGGATCGGACTCCGGCGGCTCCGCCGGCGGGTCCACCTCGGGCGGCGGCACCGGTGGCACGCAGTCGCAGCACAAAGAGGGCGACAAGACGAAGACCATCGACAAGCAGAAGTGCACCAACGCCTACGACTACTACAACGACAAGACGAAGAAGACGGCGCCCAACTTCAGCTACTTCTACGTCGACTCGGTCAAGGCGTGCCTGCAGGCGGCGGGCTGGAAGTACCGCGTCGACGTGCAGCCCGAGAACACCTGGGGCAAGGGGACGGTGCTCAGCCAGACGCCCAAGGAGGGCGACCCCTTCGACCCGAAGTCGGCGAGCGAGCAGTTCGTGCTGACCGTGTCGACGGGCGACCCGGCTTCGTAATGCCGTGACCGCCGCACGCACGTGTGCCCGGTACGCCTCTTACGGGGCGTACCGGGCACACGTGCGTGCGGGGTGCTCCGGATCTACAGATACGGGCCGGAGCGCGCACCGCCGTGCTGGTGGCCGTCCTCGTCGTCGTCACCGAGGATGCCGGGCGGGAGCGCCCTGCGCATCTGCTCCAACTGCGCCCGTGCCGCCATCTGCTGGGCGAACAGCGTGGTCTGGATGCCGTGGAAGAGACCCTCCAGCCAGCCGACCAACTGTGCCTGCGCGATCCGCAGTTCGGCCTCGGTGGGGATCGTCTCATCGGTGAAGGGGAGCGACAGGCGCTCCAGTTCCTCCACCAGCTCGGGCGCGAGCCCGTCCTCCAGCTCCCTGACGGAGCTGTGGTGGATCTCCTTGAGGCGCACCCGGCTCGCCTCGTCCAGAGGAGCGGCCCTGACCTCCTCCAGCAGTTGCTTGATCATGCTGCCGATACGCATGACCTTGGCGGGCTGTTCGACCATCTCCGTCACCGGGACCTCGCGCGACTCGTCGTCACCCTCCCCGCCGCCGGGGCTGGCGCTGCCGAGAGCCATGCCGTCGGGTCCTACGACCAGGACCTGCGGGCTCTCTTGCGACCGTTCGTTCCTCGGCATATCCATGCCGCCATTCTCTCGCACATGTGATTTCCCCCTGTTGATGCCCCCGTACACGCCTGATCCACCGTGCCACACGCCCCGCCGCGCGCCCCTTTTTCACTACGCGCGCCGTTCAACCGGATTCCGGGCCGTCCCGGCCGGCGCCCGGGAACCTTCGACCGGGCCACGGCCTCACCGGGCGCGCCGCAGCCTCAGCGCGAAGTACCCCAGCCCCAGGCCCGTGAGCATCATCCCGGTGCCCAGCGGCAGCACCCGCATGACCCGGTCCCCGTAGCCCATCGACTCCCCGCCCCGCCCGTCCGCCCCGGAGCCCCGCCCGTCGTCCGGCACGGTCCGCGCTCCCGGACGCCGTGGCCGTGCCGCGTCCGCCCGTCCGTGCGCCCGTGGGGTCGCGGAGGGGGAGCCGCCGGGCACGGGCTCGCCGGACGCCGTCCCGTCGTCCGGCCCCTCCTCCCCGTCGTCCGAGGACGCCTCCGGCGCGGAGGGAGGCGGATCGGTGGCCCGGCCCGGATGCGTACGCCCCTCCCCGGCGTCGCTTCCGGCGAGCCGGCCGTCACCGCCGGGAGGGGCGGGCGGGGAGTTGGAGGGGTAGGCGAACGGCGGTGAGGGCGCGAGGTTCGCCCTGCTGTGCGGCACGTTCGTGAACGCGCTGTGCGGGAGTTCGCCCTTGAGCGCGCTGCGCGGGCTCTCTCCGGCCACACCGTGCGGGGCACCGGACGCTTTGCCGGTGACTGCCGGTACGGGCATCAGGGCGGGCAACAGGGAGGGACGGGCGGCGGGCGAGGCGGAGGGGCGTACGGGAGGAGGCGGAGCGGGGCGCCCGGCGCACTGCGCGCCGGGCGCGGGGCCTATGACCGCCGCCATCGCCGCCGCCATGACTGCCGCCGCGACCGCCGCTGTGACCGAGGCGGCCCGGGAGGCCGTCCGTATTCCACCGTTCACGCCGCCGCCCTCCGCCCGAGCCGCCGCCCCACGCCAACAGCCTCACACGCACCCCGCGGTCCGGCGCGTACGAGCGGCCGAGTGGGTGACGGGCGAAGGCGGGCGGGCGGCGAAGTCCCGGGCGGGCGCGAGCTTCTCGGCCACGGACCATGCGCGATCGGCATGTTTGCCACGGCCCTCGCGCTTGAATGCCGGAGGCTCAGGTCGCCGTGCGGCCGGCCGTCACGTGGTCAGCAGCACCTTCCCGACGTGCGTGCTCTCCTCCAGGATGCGGTGCGCCTCGGCGGCCTCCCGGAGCGGCAGCGTGCGGTCGACCACGGGCCGTACGCGCCCTCCGGCGATCAGCGGCCAGACGTGTTCCCGTACGGCCGCGACGATGGCCGCCTTCTCCGCGAGCGGGCGGCCCCGCAGCGACGTGCCCAGCACGGCGGCCCGCTTGGTGAGCAGCGCGCCGAGGTCCAACTCGGCCTTGCGGCCGCCCTGGAGGCCGATGATGACCAGCCGGCCGTTGACGGCGAGGGCGTCCACGTTGCGCGCGAGGTACTTCGCTCCGACGATGTCGAGGATGACGTCCGCGCCGACGCCGCCGGTGACCTTGGCGAGCTCCTCTACGAAGTCCTGTTCGCGGTAGTCGATGAGGATGTCCGCGCCCAGCTCGCGGCAGCGCTCCAGCTTGTCGCGGCTGCCCGCGGTGACGGCGACGCGCGCGCCGACCGCCTTCGCCAGCTGCACGGCCATCGTCCCGATGCCGCTGCCGCCGCCGTGGACGAGCAGGGTCTCGCCGGGGCGCAGGTGCGCGACCATGAAGACGTTGGACCAGACCGTCGCGGTGACCTCGGGCAGCCCGGCGGCCGTGACCAGGTCAAGGCCCTCGGGCACGGGCAGCAACTGGCCGACCGGCACACAGACCTTCTCGGCGTACCCGCCGCCCGCCAGCAGCGCGCACACCTCGTCGCCGACCGCCCAGCCGCTCACGCCGGGGCCGAGCGCGGCGATCCGGCCGGAGCACTCCAGGCCCGGGTAGGGGGAGGCGCCGGGAGGCGGGTCGTAGAAGCCCTGCCGTTGCACGACGTCGGCGCGGTTGACGGCGCTGGCCACGACCTCGACCAGAACCTCGCCGCTGCCGGGAACGGGATCGGGGACCTCGGCCCAGACGAGGGCCTCGGGCCCGCCGGGCTGGGGGATGGTGATCGCATGCATGCTCGCGAGGCTACTCCCGGGTCCCCCGGCGCATCCCGGAACATGGGGCGTATGGCAACAAACCCGGGGCGCCCGGACTCTCGAAAGACGCCCACCCGGCTCTCGCTCTTCCGCTCGCTCTGGCACCGCACCAGGAGCGAGGCCGAGGACGACGCGGAGGCCGGGCGGTCCATCGTGATGCCGGTCCAGAAAGTGAGCGCCCCGCTGCGGCAGGTGCTGCGGCGGCTGATCATGGCGCTGGTCGTGCTCGGTGTCACGACCCTGCTGGTCTACGTCGACCGCGAGGGCTACCACGACAACGCCGACGGCACGGTCGGCTTCCTGGACTCCGCCTATTACGCGACCGTCACCCTGTCGACGACGGGCTACGGCGACATCACGCCCGTGAGCGACGGGGCGCGGCTGATGAATATCTTCGTGGTCACGCCGTTGCGCGTGTTGTTCCTGATCATTCTGGTCGGGACGACCCTGGAAGTCTTGACCGAACGGACGCGCCACCAAGTGCGCATCCACCGCTGGAGGTCGCGGATGCGAGATCACACCGTCGTCGTCGGATACGGCACCAAGGGCCGCCACGCGATCGAGACCCTGGTCGGCCAGGGCAAGCCCAAGGACAAGATCGTGGTGGTGGACCCGCAGAAGAAGGTCGTGGACGCGGCGTCCAGCGACGGCCTGGTGGGTGTCCTGGGCGACGCGACCCGTTCCGAGACCCTCCAGCGCGCCGAGCTGCCGCGGGCCTCGCAGGTCGTGATCTGCACCGAACGGGACGACACGGCCGCCCTGGTCACCCTGACGGCGCGCCAGCTCAACAAGCAGGCCACGATCGTGGTGGCCGTCCGGGAGGACGAGAACGTGCCGCTGCTGCGGCAGAGCGGCGCCAACACGGTCGTGACGAGCTCCAGCTCGGCGGGCCGGCTGCTCGGCATGTCGATGATGAGCCCGAACGTCGGCACGGTCCTGGAGGACCTCCTGACGTACGGCAACGGCCTGGACGTCGTCGAGCGCCCGGTCACCAAGCCCGAGGCGGGCCGCTCACCGCGCGACTGCGAGGACTTGGTGGTGGCGGTCGTACGCGGCCACCGGCTGCTCCACTTCACCGACCCGGAGGCGGCGACGCTCCACCTCGCGGACCGGGTGATCACCATCAAGCAGGCGGTGGCGCCCGGCGAGACCGGCTGAGGCCGACTCCTCGGCGATCAGCCATGGGTCCGTCAGACCGCCGCCGATGCCCACGGGACGCCCAGCAGGCCGACCGTGTCGCCCTGTGCGGCGCCGCCGGGCGGGATGACGGCCAGCGCGTCCGCCGCCGCGAGGCCGCGCAGCATGGCGGGTCCGTGGAAGGCCAGGGGCCGTATGCGGTCGCCGGGCAGCCGCAGCACCGGCATCAGCCGGGTGTCCGTGGGATGCCCCTGTGCGGCCTCGGCGAGGGTGACCCGGGTGCGGGTGGGCGCCGGCCGGCCGGAGAGAGCGCGCAGCAGCGGCTCGGCGAGCGTCAGCAGGCCCGCGACGGCGGCCAGGGGGTTGCCGGGAAGGCCCACCAGATGGCGGCCCGGCGCGAGCCGGGCCAGCAGCATGGGGTGGCCCGGCCGTACGGCGACGCCGTCGACCAGCAGCTCGGCGCCGACGCGGCGCAGCGTGGGGTGCACGTGGTCGACGGGGCCGGAGGCCGTGCCGCCCGTGGTGAGCACCAGGTCGGCGTCCGACGCGGCGACGGCGTCGTGCAGGACGTCCGCGTCGTCGCCGAGGCGCCGGGTGGCGGTCACCTCGGCGCCGAGCGCGGCCAGCCAGGGGCCGAGCATGGGCCCGAGGGCGTCCCGGATCCGGCCGCCCTGGGGCAGACCCTCCAGGAGCAGTTCGTCGCCGAGGACGAGGACTTCGACGCGGGGGCGGCGCGTGACGCGCAGCCGGTCGTAGCCCGCGGCGGCGGCCAGGCCCGCCACGGCGGGGCTGACGGGCATGCCCTCGGGCAGCAGGTGGTCGCCGCGGCGGCATTCCTGGCCGCGGGGGCGGATGTCCTGTCCGTGGGTGACGCGGCGGGTGGCGTGCAGCTCGGCCTGGCCCGTCACGTCGCCGTGCTCGCTGCGCAGCACGGCGGTGGCCCCCGGGGGGACGCGTGCGCCGGTCGCGATGCGGACGGCGTGGCCGTCGCGGAGGGGTGCGGAGCCGGAGTTGTCGTCCCCGGCCAGGACGTCGGCGTCGTCCTGGGGCGGCGGCAGCCGCCAGGGTCCTGGGCCGGAGACCGCCCAGCCGTCCATGGCGGAGGTGTCGAAGGACGGGAGGTCGGTGAGGGCGTCGAGGGGCTCCGCCAGCACCTGTCCCAGGGCGTCGGCAAGGGGACGTTCCTCGGCGGGCAGCGGCTCGCCGGCGCGCGCGGCGATGCTGTGGGCGCGCGGCCAGGGGGCGGCGGCGGGCCGCGGGGACCGGTTGCCGGCCGTGGCGGTGCCGGACGGGGAGTGGAGCGACGGGTGGGGGTGCGGCGAAGTGTCGCGGGGCTGCTCGGGAGAGGAGGCGCGCTCCGGGGACGGCGCGCCGTCGGAAGTCGGCTCCGGGCAGTCGCCGGAAGCAGCACTCTCGGGAGGGTGGGGAGCCGGGGAGCTCGAAGCGGAAGCGGAGGGACCGGTTTTGCCGGAGGAGTCAAAGGAGTTGAAGGAGTCACCGAAGGGGTCGTCGACGAACAGGAACTCGTACGCATGCTCCGAGGCGCTGTTGCCGCGCGAACCGTCCGTGGAAGTGACACCACGACCGCCACCGACCACGCCACTTCCCACCGGCATCTCACCAAAGGGGAAATATGCGGTCGGGGCTTCGCCCCCAGGGAGATTCGCGGTCGACCGTCCGACAGGATCGTCGTCGTGACCACCGGTCCGCCTGTCACGGGCGAACAGTGCCAACGCCTCGTCGGCCG
The DNA here is from genome assembly GCF_039521185.1 of Streptomyces blastmyceticus. Lineage (NCBI taxonomy): Bacteria > Bacillati > Actinomycetota > Actinomycetes > Kitasatosporales > Streptomycetaceae > Streptomyces > Streptomyces blastmyceticus. The sequence goes on from NZ_BAAABW010000016.1 coordinate 219,196, forward strand.
CCCGGTCCAACGCGGAATCCGCCGCTTCCTTGTCGGTCATTCCGACTCTTCGGCCTTGTCGCCGGGCTGCTGCCCCTGCCCGCCCGCGGCCTCGCCCGGTGCCGCCCCGGACCGGCCGGCCGGCGCGGTCCCGCCGGGGCCCTCCGCCTCCTCGGCCCAGCGCCGGGCCAGGCCGACCGCCTTCCGCGTGAGCTCGGCGACCGCTTCGGGGCCACCGCCCCGCTGCGCGGCCGCGTAGCCGACCAGGAACGTCGTCAAAGGCGCCGCGGGGCGGGCCACACCGTGCGCGGCGTCGCGCGCGAGATCCAGAAGGGCGGTCGTGTCGACATCGAGATCGATGCCGAGCTCGGCCTTGGCCGCGGTGATCCATTCATCCAGCACCCTCCCATCGTCCCTGATGCGCGCGCGGGCGGCGGCGACGTCCTCCCAGGTGTCACAGTCGAACGAGGCGTCCGGGTGCGGAAGGCGGCCGAGCGACAGCTCCGCCGTGAGCAGCCGCAGCGGGAGGCCGGACAGCGAACCGTACTCGGTGGCCAGCAGCGCCAGTTCACGGCGGAGGGGCTCCGTGCGGTAGGCCGCGACCAGCGGCTGGTCACGGCCGCCGGGATCGGCGAGCAGCACCCCCTCCACCCCGGAGCCGCCGCGGACGACCTCGGCGAGCAGCGACCGTACGGTCTCGGCGCGCAGGAACGGCAGGTCGGCGGAGAGCACGAGCGTGGTCGCGGCGGCCGTGTGCCGGAGCCCGGCGGCGAGGGCGGCGAGCGGCCCGCCGCCGGGAGGCTGTTCGCGGGCCCACCGCACGGCCCGAGCGGTGGGGCGGCGCGGCCCCACGACGACGGTGTCACCGGCGTCGGCGCACGCGCCCAGGACCCGGTCCAGCAGCGTGCGGCCGCCCACGCTCAGGGCGGGCTTGTCCGCACCGCCCAGTCGGCCGGCCGCACCTCCGGCGAGCACCACGGCGTCATAAGGAGTCACCCACCGAGTATGGCCGCTCGCGCGCGGCCGCCCGCCGTTCAGAGGGACCGCAGCAGCACCGCCGGGCGCTCGACGCAGTCGGCCACGTACCGCAGGAAGCCTCCCGCCGTGCCCCCGTCGCAGACCCGGTGGTCGAAGGTGAAGGACAACTGCACCACCTGCCGCACCGCGAGCTCGCCCTCCCGCACCCACGGCTTCGGCGCTATCCGGCCCACACCGAGCATCGCAGCCTCCGGGTAGTTGATGATCGGCGTGGAGCCGTCGACGCCGAACACCCCGTAGTTGTTGAGCGTGAACGTGCCTCCGGTCAGCTCCGCCGGGCTCAGCGTGCCCGTCCGCGCCGCCTCGGTGAGCCGGGCCATCTCCGTGGACAGCGCGACGGCGCTGCGGGTGTGCGCGTCCCGCACGACGGGGACGACGAGCCCGCGGGCGGTCTGGGCTGCGAACCCCAGATGCACGCCGGGCAGCCGCACGATCTCCTGGGCCGCGGTGTCCACGGTGGCGTTCAGCTCCGGATACTCCGCCAGCGCCGACGTGCAGATCCGGGCCAGCAGGGCGAGCAGCGAGACCTTGGGCCCCTCGCCCGCGTTCATCGCCCGGCGCGCGGCGAGCAGTTCGGTGGCATCGGCGTCCACCCAGCAGGTGGCGTCCGGGATCTCCCGGCGGCTCCTGGTGAGCTTCTCCGCGACCGCGCCGCGCACTCCACGCAGCGGTATGCGCTGCGCACCCGGTTCCCGGTGCCGTTCGGCCACGGGGGATCCGGCACCCCGAAGGGCCGTCTCCCGCCCGTCCAGGGGCTCCGTCGCGGCGCGCTCGACGTCGGCGCGCAGGATCAGGCCGTCCGGCCCGCTGCCGCGCACCCGGGCGAGGTCCAGCCCCCGCTCACGCGCGATCCTGCGGACGAGCGGCGAGATCACCGCCCTGGCGGCCGGCGCGGGCGCCACAGGCGCCGTCTCTACCTGGGGCTTCTGCACACCGGCGACGGTCGTACGGACACGGCGCCGCCGGGGCGCGGGGGCCTGGGTGCCGTAGCCGACCAGAACGTTCCCCGAGCCGCCGGGCGTTGGCCCCTCGGCCGCCCCCGCAGCCCTGGCGGGCCCTTCGGCCTCGCCCGGTACCGTCGGCAGCGGCTCGCCCACCGCCACCGTCAGCAGCGGTGCCCCCACCGGGAGCTCCGCCCCCTCCTCCCCGAACCTGGCCGTCACCACGCCCCCGTAGGGACACGGCACCTCGACCATCGCCTTGGCCGTCTCGACCTCGACCACCGGCTGGTCGACGGCGACCACGTCGCCCACGCTCACCAGCCAGCGGACGACCTCCGCCTCGGTGAGCCCCTCGCCCAGATCCGGCAGCCTGAATTCGCGCACCACGGCCATCAGCGCGCACCGCCCTCGTGCCCCGCGGACGTCCACTGCGACTCCCACTGCAAGCGCGCGACCGCGTCCAGCACCCGGTCCACACCGGGCAGATGGTGCTGCTCCAGCATCGGCGGCGGATAGGGGATGTCGAAGCCGGCGACGCGCAGCACCGGCGCCTCCAGATGGTGGAAACACCGCTCCGTGACCCGCGCGGCGATCTCCCCGCCCGGACCGCCGAAGCCGGCCGACTCGTGCACGACGACGGCCCTTCCGGTGCGCCGTACGGACGCGCAGACGGTCTCCTCGTCGAACGGCACCAGCGACCTCAGGTCGACGACTTCGAGATCCCACCCCTCCGCGACCGCCGCCTCGGCCGCCTCCATGCAGACCGGCAGGGACGGCCCGTAGGTGATGAGCGTCGCGGACGAGCCGGGGCGCCGGACGACCGCGCGCCCGATGCCGGGCACCGTCTCGGGGTGCGCCGCGTCCCAGTGGTCCTTCGACCAGTACAGCCGCTTGGGCTCCAGGAAGATCACCGGGTCGTCCGAGGCGATCGCGGCGCGCAGCAGTCCGTACGCGTCGGCGACGGTCGCGGGGGCGACCACGTGGAGGCCCGGTGTGGCCATGTAATACGCCTCGGAGGAGTCGCTGTGGTGCTCGACCCCGCCGATCCCGCCGCCGTACGGCACCCGCACCGTGACCGGCATCGGCACGGCCCCGCGCGTGCGGTTCCGCATCTTGGCGACATGGCTGATCAGCTGCTCGAACGCGGGGTAGGCGAAGGCGTCGAACTGCATCTCCACCACCGGCCGCAGCCCGTACATCGCCATCCCGACCGCCGCCCCGAGAATGCCCGCCTCGGCCAGCGGGGTGTCCGTGCAGCGGTCCTCGCCGAACTCCTTGGCCAGCCCGTCGGTGACCCGGAAGACGCCTCCCAGCGCGCCGACGTCCTCGCCGAGGGTGTGGACGGACGGGTCGTCGGCCATGGCGTCACGCAGCGCCCGGCCCAGCGCCTGCGCCATGGTGGCGGGCTTGTGGCCGGACCTGACGGCCGCGGTGGTCATCGCTGCGCCCCTTCCTGGGTGCCGGACTCCCCGGCGGCGGCGAGCTCGGCCCGCAATCGGTCGGCTTGCTCGCGCAGTTGGGCGGTCTGTTCGGCGTAGACATGGGTGAAGAGGTCCATCGGATCCAGCGCGGGGTCCTGATTCATCCGCTCGCGCAGATCGGCGGCCAGCCTCTCCGCGGCTTCCCGCTCCGCCCGCATTCCGGCCTCGTCGATCAGCTTCCGGCCGGTCAACTCCCTTTCCAGCAGGTCGATCGGGTCGTGCGCGCGCCAGGCCTCGACCTCGGAGTCGGTGCGGTAACGCGTGGCATCGTCCGCGTTCGTATGGGCGTCGATGCGATAGGTGAGGGCCTCGACCAGGGTGGGGCCCGCGCCGCCGCGGGCGCGCCGGACGGCCTCGGAGAGGACCTGGTGGACCGCCGCGACGTCATTGCCGTCGACCAGCCGGCCGGGCATGCCGTAGCCGACGGCCTTGTGCGCGAAGGAGGGGGCGGCGGTCTGCTTCGCCAGGGGCACCGAAATCGCGAAACCGTTGTTCTGCACGAAGAAGACGACGGGTGCCTTCCAGACGGCGGCGAAGTTGAGGGCCTCGTGGAAGTCGCCCTCGCTGGTGCCGCCGTCACCGACCATGGCGAGCGCGACCACGTCGTCCCCCTTGAGCCGCGCGGCGTGCGCGAGCCCCACGGCATGCGGCAACTGGGTGGCCAGCGGGGTGCACAGGGGCGCGATCCGGTGCTCGTGCGGGTCGTATCCGGTGTGCCAGTCGCCGCGCAGCAGCGTGAGCGCCTGCACGGGGTCGAGCCCGCGGACCACGGTCGCGAGGGTGTCGCGGTAGCTGGGGAAGAGCCAGTCGCGCTCCTCCAGGACGACCCCGGCGGCGACCTGGCACGCCTCCTGCCCGGTGGACGAGGGATACACGGCCAGCCGGCCCTGCCGGGTGAGAGCGGTGGCCTGGCCGTTGTACCTCCGGCCGCGGACCAGCTGGCCGTACAGCCGCTTCAGCAGCGCGGTATCCAGCCCGGCCGCCGCGTCGGTGCCCAGCAGGCGGTACGGCTCCGCGTCGGGCAGCAGCGGCGCGGGGTCGGTGCGGGGCTGCCAGGCAGGGGGCGGGGCGGGCCGGTACGAGCCGGGCTGCTCCAGAACCGTCATGACGAGCACCTCCTTTTGGGACGGGCTTGACCGGTCGCACGGCGCAGCGCGCCGCACGCCCTCCCTACCGATTGTTCGGTCGTCGGCACATTTTGGCTACAGGCGGCCCGAGCCTGTGGACAAACGGTTCTCCACAGCCTGAGATATGGACAGGACGTCCACGAAGGGGAGGCGGGGCGGTATGCCGGACGAACAGATGGCCTTTTCGGGCGGCAGGCCACCCGCCAGGCAGCTCGACGAGATCGACCGCGCGATCCTGCGGATGCTCCGGTCCGACGGCCGCGCCTCGATACGGTCCGTCTCGGAGCAGGTGCACGTGTCGCGCGCCAACGCCTACGCCCGGATCAACCGCCTCATCGACGACGGGGTCATACGCGGCTTCAGCGCCCGGATCGACCAGGAGCGCGCGGGCCAGAGCGCCTCTGCGTACATCACGCTGAAGATCGTCCAGAACTCCTGGCGCACGGTCCGCGAAAAGCTCCGCGCCCTGCCGGGCGCCGCCCATATCGCCCTGGTCAGCGGGGACTTCGACGTCCTGCTGCTCGTCCACACCAAGGACAACCACGCCCTGCGGGAGCTGGTGCTCACCCGGATCCAGGCCATGGACGAGGTGCTCAGCACCCGCACCCTCCTGGTCTTCGAGGAGACGGACCTGGAGGAGGGGCGGGTGCCCGGGGAGCCCTGACCGGGCCCGCGCCCGGCCGGTCAGCCGGCGGTGCGCAGCCCGGCGAAGGCCGTGCGGACCACCGCGTCGGCAACTTCTTCGCTCGTGGCCCCGCCTCGCTCAGGCCGGTACCACTCCACAACGGAATTGATCATTCCGAAGAGCAGCCGGGTCGCCAGCCGCACGTCGACGTCCGGCCTGAGGTCGCCGTCGGCCGCCGCCCGCTTCAGCAGCTCCGCGACCTGGTGGTCGAACTCGCGGCGCCGCTCCATCGCCCAGCGCTCCGTGTCCGTGTTGCCCCGCACGCGCAGCAGCAGCGTCACGTAGGGCAGCTCGTCCATCAGGACCTCCACCGTGCGCCGGGTGACGTACTCCAGCCGCTCGATCGCCCGCCCCGAGACGGCGCGCGGCTCGTCCAGTACGGCGAAGAGCCCGTCGAGGGCACGGCTTATCGCGAGCCGCAGGAGCTCCTCCTTGCCCTTCACATGGTGGTAGATGGAGGACTTGGAGATTCCGGCAGCCTTGGAGAGGTGCTCCATGGACGTGCCGTCGTAGCCCCGCTCGTTGAACACCGTGACGGCGACCGCGAGCAGCGATTCGGGCGTGTAGGTGTCGCGCTTGGCCATGGTCATGATTACAGCAGGCTCTCTTCGACGGCTGCACGGCGGAGCAGCGGCTGGGACGGTGCGTAGCGCCCGTCGGGGTATTCGAAGTGCAGGTTCCGCAGCACCTGGCCCACCCACACCGCCCCGAGGACCCGGCCCCACTCCAGCGGGCCGCGCGGGTGGTTCACCCCGAGCCGCATGGCGGTGTCGACGTCCTCCGGGCTCGCGACGCCCCGGCCGACGGCGTCCTCGGCGAAATCGACGAGCATGGCCACCGTACGGGCCACGATCAGGCCGGGTGCGTCACCGATGACGCTCACCTGCTTGCCAAGCGCCTGGAACAGGCCGACCGCCGCCCGTACGTCCGAGGGCGACGCGGTCGCCGAAGGCGCGAGGGCGATCCGGGTGCAGGTGCGGTAGTCGAGGGCCAGGTCGAAGTGGATCCGGGTGCCGGCGAGCTCCGTGGTGGCCGGGAGGCCCTGGGTGAGGGAGAGCTCCGTGCCGCCGGGAAGGGCGAGATGCCCGTCGTCGTCCGGCCCGGGTGCCTCGGTGACCGCGATGCCCGCTTCCCGGATCATCTCTGCCAGCACGGCGCAGGCGCGGGGAAGCCGGCCGTGGACGGTGAGCGCCCTGGGCGCCTCGCACGGCTCCTCGGTACGCGGGCGCGGCCGCTCGGCACCGGCCGTGTGGTCGTACCAGCCCCGCCCGCTCTTGCGGCCGAGCAGCCCGGCCTCCACGAGCCGCCGCTGTGCGAGCGAGGGCCTGAACTTCGGGTCGTGGAAGAACGACTCGTAGACCGAACGGGTGACGGCTTCGTTCACATCCTGACCGATGAGGTCGGTGAGTTCGAAGGGGCCCATGGGGAAGCCGCCGCACTCGCGCAGGACGGCGTCGACGGTGGCGGGGTCGGCGGCCCGTTCCTCGTGGACGCGGAACGCCTCGGCGTAGAAGGGCCTGGCGATGCGGTTGACGACGAAGCCCGGGGCGTCGGCGCAGCGCACCGGCGTCTTTCCCCAGGCGGCCACGGTGGCGTACGCGCGCTCCGCCGCCTCCGCGTCGGTGGCGAATCCCCGGACCACCTCCACGAGCGGCAACAGCGGTGCGGGGTTGAAGAAGTGCAGGCCGACGAAGCGGCCGGGCAGCCGCAGGGCGCCCGCGACGGCGGTCACCGACAGGGACGAGGTGTTGGTGGCCAGCAGACAGTCGTCGGGAACGACCGATTCCAGCTCCGCGAACAGCTTCTGTTTGACGTCGAGTTGCTCCAGAATCGCCTCGATGACGAGCGCCGGGTCAGCGAGGTCGTCCAGTCGTGCGGCGGGGTGCAGGCGGGCGCGGGCCGCGTCCCGGGCGTCGGCCGTGAGCCTGCCCTTCTCCACGAGACGGTCGAGGCGTGCGCCGATGGCCCGCGCGGCCTCGGCGGCCCTCCCCCCGGCGGTGTCGTACAGCCGCACACGGTGGCCCGCGACCAGGGCGACCTGGGCGATTCCCTGGCCCATGGTGCCGGCGCCGACGACTGCGACGGTCGCTTTCGGCTCGATTGCGGTCATGCCGGTGATCCTCCCCGATGAGTTGTCCACAGGTTCGCCGGGCCCCCTTGTCCCGACCGATCGTTCGGTTACTGTATCTACCGGGGGGAGTTCCCGGCCTCCCGAAGTGTGTCGCCCGCGCTCTGTCGCCCGCGTTCCGTCCCCGAAGACTGTCGTCCCATCCGAGCCCAGCTCGAAGAGGAGTTGGTCAGCCGTGACCGCCGGACTCAGCACCGCCCAGTTGATCGAGAAGCATCTCCCGACGCTCGACCAGGCCCTGGACGCCATCCGCACGCGCGTCTATTGGTCCCCCTTCCCCGAGCACCCGAAGGCGTACGGGGCGGAGGGCGCCGTGCCCGGCAGCCTGGGCGCGGCCGAGGGCCAGGCCGCCTTCGAGGCGCTGCGCGGCAAGCGCTTCGAGCTGGACCAGCCGGGTGCGGACGGCTGGGCGGGCTCCGAAGTCTCCCCGTACGGACCGGAGCTGGGGATCGAGTATCCCCACCCCGGCGTCGATGCCCTGCTGCCGGCCATGCGCGCGGCGATGCCTCAGTGGCGTGAGGCGGGCCCCCAGGCGCGGGCCGCGGTCTGTCTGGAGATCCTCGCCCGGATCAACGCCAGGACGCACGAGTTCGCCCACGCGGTCATGCACACCAGCGGGCAGGCCTTCATGATGGCCTTCCAGGCCGGTGGCCCGCACGCCCAGGACCGCGGCCTGGAAGCCGTCGCCTATGCCTTCGCCGAGCAGGTGCGCACCCCGGAGTCGGCCGACTGGTCCAAGCCACAGGGCAAGCGCCCGCCGCTGGAGCTGCGCAAGGAGTTCACCCCCGTGCCGCGCGGCATCTCGCTGCTGATCGGCTGCAACACCTTCCCGACGTGGAACGGCTACCCCGGCCTTTTCGCCTCCCTCGCCACGGGCAACGCCGTGCTGGTCAAGCCGCATCCGCGCGCCGTGCTGCCGCTGGCCCTGACGGTGCGCATCGCGCGCGAGGTCCTCCAGGAGGCGGGCTTCTCCCCCGACCTGGTCGCGCTGGCCGCCGAGCGGGACGGCGAGGGGATCGCCAAGTCCCTGGCCGTCCGCCCGGAGATCCGCATCATCGACTACACCGGATCCACCGCGTTCGGCGACTGGCTGGAGGCCAACGCCCGTCAGGCACAGGTCTTCACGGAGAAGGCCGGGGTGAACACGGTCGTCATCGACTCCACCGACGACTACAAGGGCCTGCTGAGCAACCTCGCCTTCTCGCTGTCCCTCTACAGCGGCCAGATGTGCACCACCCCGCAGAACTTCCTCATCCCGCGCGAAGGGATCACCACGGACGCCGGCCCCAAGTCCTATGACGAGGTGGTTGCGGATCTGGCGGCCGCCGTGGACGGCCTGCTCGGTGACGACGCCAGGGCCAACGCGCTGCTGGGCGCGATCGTCAACGGCCAGGTCAAGGAGCGCATCGACGCCGCCGCGCAGCTCGGTGAAGTCGCCCTGGCCTCGCGGGCGGTGGCCAACCCCGACTTCCCCGGCGCCACGGTCCGTACGCCCGTGATCATCAAGCTGGACGGCGCCAAGCCGGACTCCGAGGCGGCCTATTTCTCGGAGTGCTTCGGCCCGGTGTCCTTCGCCGTGGCGGTGGACTCCACCGCCGACGCCGTCGAACTGCTGCGGCGCACGGTGCGGGAGAAGGGCGCGATGACCGTCGGCGCGTACACCACGTCGCCCGAGGTCGAGCGGCTGCTCGAGGTGGCCTGCCTGGAGGAGTGCGCCCAGCTCTCCCTCAACCTCACCGGCGGGGTGTATGTGAACCAGACCGCCGCCTTCTCCGACTTCCACGGTTCGGGCGGCAATCCGTCGGCCAACGCGGTCCTGTGCGACAGCGCGTTCGTCGCGAGCCGCTTCCGCACGGTCGAGGTGCGCCGCCCGGCCTAGCCGAGCGGCTGGTCCGCGGCGGGTCCTCCCCAGTGGAAGAGGGCCATGGCGACGCTCGTCGCGAGGTTGTAGCTGGACACCTGGGGCCGCATGGGAAGGGCGACCAGCCGGGTCGCCCTCTCCCGCAGGTCGGGCGAGATCCCGTGCCGCTCGGAGCCGAAGGCGATGAGCGCGTCGTCCGGGAAGTCGATGGAGCGGATGTCGTCGCCCTCCGGGTCCAGCGCGTAGAGCGGGCCGGGCGGCAGTTCGGGCAGCGGGAGCCGTTCGACGGCGGTCGCGTAGTGCAGGCCCGCCCCGGCCCGTACGGCGTTGGGGTGCCACGGGTCGATGTCGCCGGTGGTGACCACGCCCGTGGCCCCGAAGCCGGCGGCGAGGCGGATGACGGCGCCGACGTTCCCGAGGTTGCGGGGGTTCTCCAGCACGACGACCGGCGCCTTCCGGGGTGCCCGCGACAGGGTGTCGAGGTTCTTCCGGCGGCTCGGCCTGACCGCCAGCGCGGCCACCCCGGTGGGGTGGACCCGGGGCAGCAGCTCCCGCAGGCTCTGCGCCGGGATACCGACGAGCCGCTCGGCGAGCTCCCCGGTCAGGTCGTCGGCCAGGTCGTCGGCGAGCGCCAGCGTGGCGTCCTTGTCGGCGCAGACGGCCAGCCGTACGTCCGCGCCGAAGCGCAGGGCGTGCTTCAAGGCGTGGAAACCGTCCAGCAGTACGGCGTCAGGGGCGAGCTCACCCCACTGTCGTACGGCGGCCACGGCTTCGTCCTCGGTCATGTCTTCAGCCTACGGTCCCGCCCCGGGCGAGCCGCCCCGGCTCAGCCCACGAGGCTGTGGGGAGCGGCGTCGTCCGCGCGCTGCGCCGGGACCCTGGCCGTACGGGCGGGCAGCAGCCGGTCGCGCGCACGGCCGGTGACGGCGCCCACGCGGCGCAGGAAGGAGGTGGGCAGGAAGACCGCGTCCGCCACGATCATCGCCAGGGAGAAGAACGGCAGTCCGAGGGTGAAGGCGATGCCGAGGTGCTCGCACATCATCACGGCCAGCAGGACGTTCTTGGCCCGCCGGTTCAGCAGGGTGAACGGGAACGCGACCTGCACGGCCACCGTGCCGTAGCTGAGCAGCAGCACGATGACGCTGTTGCCCGCGAGGACGTGGGAGAGCTCGGGCCAGGGCGAGAAGTAGTCGAGGTGCAGCGGGTAGTAGAGCGCCGTGCCGTCCTGCCAGCGGGAGCCCTGGATCTTGTACCAGCCCGCCGTGGCGTAGATCAGGCAGACCTCCGCCATGATGACCAGCAGCGTCGCGTTGTGCGCCAGGTTGGCGAACACGTCCAGGACGGTGCGCGGCTCTCTTGGGGCGTAGCGCCGCACGTACCACCACAGGCCCTGCACGAGCCACAGTCCCCAGAGGGCCGAGGCCCAGCCGAGGCCCGGAAGCGGTCCGTCGGCCGTCCAGGAAATCCGGTCCTGCCCGAGGACCTGTGTGACGGCCAGCGCGAGGCCGCAGGCGGCCCAGAGCAGGATGCCGGTGATGTCCAGGCCGTCACGGCCCTTGTCGCTGTGCCCGTCGGCCGCCGCGGCCTGCTGCCGGAGCCGGGCGCGCCGGGCGTCGAGGGACCACACCAGTCCGCAGCGCGTGAGGACGGTGTAGAGGGCCAGCAGGTGGATGACGTTGTCGCCGCCGTCGCCGAGGAAGACGCTGCGGTTCTGGAGCGACAGCACCCCGATCATGAACAGCACGGACATGGTCCGCGTCCGCCACCCCAGCATCAGCAGGACGCTGGAGACGAGGGCGACGGCGTAGACGGTCTCGAACCAAAGAGCGCTGTCGGACCAGACGAGAGCGGTGAAGGCATGGTTGTCGGCGGTCAGCCGGCGGGCCATGTCCCAGCTCCACGGGCCGTCGGGCCCGTACATCTCATGGCGGTTGGGCCACTCGCGGAGCAGGAAGCACAGCCACGCGAAGGAAATGCCGATCCGGATCACGGCCGTCTGGTAGCGGCCGAGGGGGGACCGGGTGACGCGGTCGATTCCTCGCGCGAGCGAGGCGAGGGGGGCGCTCACCGGTTCTTCGCCTCCGGGACGTCGGCGGTGGCGACCGGCCACCAGCTCAGCACGCGGTACGCCGGGTTGGTCGCGGTCTTCTCGTCGCTCCAGGGCGGCGGCGCGACCGCGCGGGTCACGGACCGCACCTGGACGCGCTCGACCGGCCGCCCGTCGCGCTCGGCGCCGAGCCGGAGCAGGACGATGCGCCGGACGTACTGCTCGGACAGGTTGCCGCGCAGGCCGTTGGGCTGTTCCCGGGCGTCGTGCGTGCTGACGTAGAAGTCCCAGGCGCGCCGCACCTCGTTCTGCTGGGTGTGGCTCGGGAAGAGGTTGTGATGTATCTCGGCACCGTCCTGGGCGGAGAGGTCGATCCACGGGGTGAGCGTCGACCGGCCGTCCCGTCCGCGCAGCTCGGCGCGGGCCTGGACGGCGATGTTCTGCTGGAGCGGGTTGGGGGCGAAGAGCTTCCAGTTCTGTTCGAACTCCGGGTAGATGTAGTCGCCAATGGCCGCCGCGTGCTGCTTACTGACCACGTTCGGCGGCGCCACATGCAGGAACACCATCGCCAGGTGCACCGTGGTGGCCACCGTCACGACGGCGACGCCCAGGGCGACGGCGATGCGCGCGGGCAAGGACAGTCCGTCGCCGGAACCGGCCCGCTCGTCGTGCTCGTCATCCGTCTCCATGTCCCGCCCCGATCCCGCGCGCTGCCTGTTGTTGTGCACCCGAACCGTACCCAGGCCGTCCCACAGGGCCCAGCGCGCAGGGGTTATCCACAGGCTTGACACCTCCGGATCCGGCGGCCCACCATTGAACCGAACGATCGGTCGGTCGGGAGTTCAGGGAAGGGCAGGGGGCATGTCATGACGACGACGGCGCCGGACGCACGGACCTACGAGGCGGAATTCGACGCCGCGGTGGCCGCCGACGAGCGCATCGAGCCACGCGACTGGATGCCGGACGCCTATCGCGCCTCGCTCGTCCGGCAGATCGCGCAGCACGCCCACTCGGAGATCATCGGCATGCAGCCCGAGGCCAACTGGATCACTCGGGCGCCCTCGCTGCGCCGCAAGGCCATCCTGATGGCCAAGGTGCAGGACGAGGCGGGCCACGGCCTCTATCTCTACAGCGCCGCCGAGACCCTGGGCACCGGCCGCGACGAGCTTCTCGACAAGCTGCACTCCGGCCGCCAGAAATATTCGTCGATCTTCAACTACCCCACGCTGACCTGGGCGGACGTAGGAGCCATCGGCTGGCTCGTGGACGGCGCGGCCATCACCAACCAGGTCCCGCTGTGCCGCTGTTCCTACGGTCCCTACGCCCGCGCCATGGTCCGCATCTGCAAGGAGGAGTCCTTCCACCAGCGCCAGGGCTATGAGCTGCTGCTCACCCTGAGCCGAGGCACCGAGGCACAGCACGCCATGGCGCAGGACGCCGTGGACCGCTGGTGGTGGCCGTCCCTGATGATGTTCGGCCCCCCTGACGACGAATCCGCCCATTCGGCCCAGTCCATGGCCTGGAAGATCAAGCGCCATTCGAACGACGAGCTGCGCCAGCGGTTCGTGGACATCTGCGTCCCCCAGGCCGAGTCGCTCGGCCTGGCCCTCCCCGACCCCGGCCTGCGGTGGAACGAGGAGCGCGGCCACCACGACTTCGGCGCCATCGACTGGGACGAGTTCCACGAGGTGCTGCGCGGCAACGGCCCGTGCAACGAAGAGCGGATCAGCCGGCGGAGGCAGGCGCACGAGGAAGGCGCATGGGTGCGCGAGGCCGCCGCCGCCCATGCCCGCAAGCACGGCGGCACACCAGGGGAGGCAGGGGCATGACCAGCGCTGATTGGCCACTGTGGGAGGTGTTCGTGCGGAGCCGGCGCGGGCTGGCGCACACCCACGCCGGAAGCCTGCACGCACCGGACGCCGCGATGGCGCTGCGCAACGCCCGGGATCTCTACACCCGGCGCTCCGAGGGCGTCTCCATCTGGGTCGTGCCCTCCGCCGACATCACCGCCTCCTCACCGGACGAGAAGGATCCCTTCTTCGAACCGGCCGCGGACAAGCCCTATCGCCACCCGACCTTCTACGACATCCCGGAGGGGGTGCGACACCTGTGAATCCCACGCCCGCCTCCACACAGGCACCCGCCCGCGCTTCCGGCCCGGCCGCCCCTCCCGGCGCGGCGCTGGCGCTCGGTGACGACGCCCTCGTGCTGTCCCACCGGCTGGGGGAGTGGGCCGGCCACGCGCCCGTCCTGGAGGAAGAGGTCGCCCTCGCCAATATCGCGCTGGACCTGCTGGGCCAGGCCCGCTTCCTGCTCTCCCTCGTCGGCGACGAGGACGAACTGGCCTATCTCCGCGAGGAGCGCGCCTTCCGCAATGTCCAGCTGGTCGAGCAGCCCAACGGCGACTTCGCCCATACCATCGCCCGCCAGCTGTACTTCTCCACCTACCAGGAGCTGTTGTACGGGCAGTTGACCGCGGGGGACGGCCCCTTCGCACCCCTGGCCGCCAAAGCGGTCAAGGAGGTCGCCTACCACCGGGACCACGCCGAGCACTGGACGCTGCGCCTCGGCGACGGCACCGAGGAGAGCCACCGACGGATGCAGACCGCGCTCGACGCGCTGTGGCGATACACGGGAGAGCTGTTCGCCCCCCTCGACGGGCTCGACGTCGATGTGTCCGCCCTGCGTGACGGCTGGCTGGCGCTGATCACCCGGACCGTCGGGCAAGCCACCCTGACGCTCCCCACCGGCCCGCAGTCGGGCGCCTGGACGGCCGGAGCCGGACGACAGGGCATCCACACCGAGCCGTTCGGGCGGATGCTCGCGGAGATGCAGCACCTGCACCGCAGCCACCCGGGGGCGACATGGTGACCGTACCGACCCCGCTGGACCCCACCGCGCTGGAACAGCGCCTCCTGGAGCTGGCCGGTGCCGTGCCCGATCCGGAGCTGCCCGTGCTGACCCTGGCCGAGCTGGGCGTGCTGCGCGGCCTGCAGCTGACCGGCCCCGGGCGGGTGGAGGTGGAGCTGACCCCCACCTACACCGGCTGTCCGGCGATCGAGGCGATGTCCGCGGACATAGAGCGGGTGCTGCACGGCCAGGGCATACCCGAGGTCGAGGTGCGCACGGTCCTCGCCCCGGCCTGGTCCACGGACGACATCACGGCCGAAGGGCGGCGCAAGCTGGCCGAGTTCGGGGTCGCACCGCCCCGCCCCACCGGCCCGGACGGGCCCGTCCCGGTGGCGCTCGGCATCCGCTGCCCGCACTGCGGCTCCACCGACACCACACTGCTGAGCCGCTTCTCGTCCACCGCCTGCAAGGCCCTGCGCCGCTGCGAGGCATGCCGTGAACCATTCGATCACTTCAAGGAGTTGTAGATGGCAGCAGCGGCCCGCCACGGCGCCTTCCACCCCTTGCGAGTGACGGCCGTCGACCCGCTCACGGACGACTCGGTCGCCCTGACCTTCGCCGTGCCCGCCGAGCTGCGGGACGTCTATCGCTACGCACCGGGCCAGCACATCACCCTCCGCCGGACCGCGGAGGCCGGCGAGGTGCGGCGCACCTACTCCCTCTGCGGCCCCGCGCCGGCCCCGGGCACCGGCGGGGCGGCGGAGCTGCGGGTCGGGGTGCGCCTGGTGGACGGCGGGGTGTTCTCCACCTACGCCCTGAAGGAGCTGGCGGCGGGGGACACCGTGGAGGTGATGGCACCGGCCGGCCGGTTCGTGCTGGAGCCACGCCCCGGGCACTTCGCCGCGATCGTCGGCGGCAGTGGGATCACCCCGGTCCTGTCCATCGCCTCGACCCTGCTCGCGCGGGTGCCCGATGCCCGGTTCTGCCTGATACGCAGCGACCGGACCACCGCTTCCACGATGTTCCTGGAGGAAGTCGCCGACCTCAAGGACCGCTGGCCCGACCGCTTCCAGCTGGTGCACATCCTGTCCCGTGAGGAGCAGCAGGCCGGATTGCCGTCCGGGCGGCTGGACGAGGAGCGGCTGACCCGGTTGCTGCCCGCACTGCTCCCGGTGGAGGCGATGGACGGCTGGTTCCTGTGCGGCCCCCATGGCCTGGTGCGGGAGGCCGAGCGGGCACTCCGCACCCTCGGTGTCGGCCGGGACCGCGTCCACCAGGAGATATTCCACGTCGACACCGTCTCCGGCGGCCCCGACACGGCCTCCGGCACGGCACCGGTCGGATCTTCCACCGCGGCCGCCCCCGTTCCCGCGCGCAGCACCGTGACCGCGAAGCTGGACGGGCGCAGCGGCAGCTGGCCGGTGCGGGAGGGCGAGCCGCTGCTGGACGCCGTGCTGCGCAACCGCGCCGACGCGCCGTACGCGTGCAAGGGCGGCGTGTGCGGCACCTGCCGGGCCTTCCTGGTGCGGGGCGAGGTGCGGATGGACCGGAATTTCGCGCTGGAACCGGAGGAGTTGGACGCCGGGTATGTGCTGGCCTGCCAGTCGCATCCGGTCACCGAGGAGGTGGAGTTGGACTTCGACCGCTGAGCGGGGGCGACAGTCGGATGGTGGCGCCAGGGGCATTCGCCGGATGGCTTCCGGCCAGTGATCGCGTTCCGATCGATGGCCACGTGTTCCCAATTCCTGCAACCTGTTCTACCTTGACGCTCCATCAGTTCCGAGCGTCAGTGGCAGTGCCGGTGTGCGGGAGGACGGACAGTGGACTTCACCTTCACCGAGGAGCAGCAAGCCGCCGAGGAAGCGGCCAGGGCGGTCCTCTCCCGGGTCTCCCCCGAGGGGGTGCCCAGCCCGGCCCTGGTCAGGGGGGCGGTGGCCGAGGACTTCGACCGGGCGCTGTGGGCATCGCTCGCGGGCGCGGACCTGCTGAGCCTGTTCACCGGTCCCGAGCACGGTGGCGCGGGGCTCGGGCCCATCGCGCTGTGCCTGGTGCTGCGCGAGGCGGGGCAGGTGCTGGCCCGTGTACCCCTGCTGGAGTCCAGTGCGGCCGCCGCCGTGCTGAGCAGCCACGGTGGTCGCGCGTCGGCCGGGCTGCTGCCTGCGGTGGGGCGAGGTGAGCTCGTCATCACGGTGGCGTCCAGCGGCCGTACGGGACACGACCCGGCCGAACTCGCCGTCACCGCGCGGGAAGTGACCGCTTCCGGCGCGGAAGGACCCGGCTGGGTTCTCGACGGGGTG
Source organism: Streptomyces blastmyceticus (assembly GCF_039521185.1). Classification (NCBI taxonomy): domain Bacteria; kingdom Bacillati; phylum Actinomycetota; class Actinomycetes; order Kitasatosporales; family Streptomycetaceae; genus Streptomyces; species Streptomyces blastmyceticus. The sequence goes on from NZ_BAAABW010000016.1 coordinate 235,630, forward strand.
CAGACGGCCGTGCCCTGGGCGCAGAGCGCGGATCGTGTTCTGCTGCCCGCCCGTACCAGCGGGGGGCGCACCGTGCTCGCTCTCGTTCCGCGCGACCGCACCGGGGTCACTCTGGCCGACCAGGTCTCCACCAACGGCGAGCGGTACGCCCGGGTCGGTTTCGACTCCGTACGGGTGGGCGGCGACGAGGTGATCACCGCCGAGGGCGCGTGGGAGCGGCTACGGGTACTGCTCACCGTGGGCACGAGCGCGCTCGCGCTCGGAGTGGGTACGGCTGTGGCACGCATGACCAGCGCATACGCCACGAAGCGCGAGCAGTTCGGCTTTCCGATCGCCACGTTCCAGGCCGTCGCCGTCCAGGCCGCGGACCGGTACATCGACCTGCGCGCGATGGAGGCCACGCTCTGGCAGGCGGCCTGGCGCCTGGAGTCGGGAGCCGCCGGGGAGGGGGAGCTGCCGGTCGACGCGGACATCGCCGTCGCGAAGATCTGGGCCGCGGAGGGCGTGCGCCGTGTCGTGCAGACCGCACAGCATCTGCACGGCGGCTTCGGCGCGGACACCAGCTATTGCCTGCACCGCTACCACGCGTGGGCCAAGCAGTTGGAACTCTCGCTCGGCCCGGCGGCGGCCCATGAGGAGGCCCTGGGCGACCTGCTGGCCGCCCATCCCGTCGACTGACCGCCGCGGGGCCCCGGCGAACGGAGCCCCCGGAGGACCGGTGCTAGATCACCGTGCCGGGCGCGCCGTTGCCGTCGACGACCGGGCGGCCCGCGGCCTCCCAGACCTGCATGCCGCCGTCGACGTTCGCCGCGTCCAGGCCCTGCTGGACGAGGTAGGCGGTGACCTGGGCGGAGCGCCCGCCCGAGCGGCAGATGACATTGATCGTGGCGCCGCCGGGTGCCTTCTCCGTCAGCTCGCCGAAGCGGGCGACGAAGTCGCTCATCGGGATGTGGAGCGCGCCCTCGGCGTGGCCCGCCGCCCACTCGTCGTCCTCACGGACGTCCAGCAGAAAGTCTTCGGACGTCAGAGCGTCGATGGCGACCGTGGGTACCCCAGAACCAAAATGCATGTCCCCGACGCTACCCGACCAGCGAGTCCAGCTGGGCCCTGCGCTCGGCGACCTGGGTGGCCAGGCCCTCGGCGATCTCCTCCAGCAGCCGGTCCGGGTCGTCCGGCGCCATCTTGATCATGGAGCCGATCGCCGAGCCCTCCAGCTCCGCGGCCACCGCCGCCAGCAGCTCCTTGCGCTGGGCCAGCCACTCCAGGCGGGCGTAGAGCTCCTCGGCGGGGCTCGGCCGCGGCTCCTCGGGTGCAGGGCCCGCGGCCCACTCCTCGGCCAGTTCCCGCAGCAGGGCCTCGGCCCCGTCCGCGTAGGCGGCGTTGACCCGCACGATGAACTCCTCGCGCCGTACGCGGTCTTCCTCGCCCTGTGCCAGGTCCGGGTGGGCCTTGCGGACGAGCTCGCGGAAGATCCGCCGGGCCTCGTCGCTGGGGCGCACCCGCTGCGGGGGCCGTACCGGCCGCTCCGTGAGCATCGCCGACGCCTCGGGCGACAGGCCCTCCGAGTCCATCCAGCCGTCGAACAGCTCCTCCACCCCGGGCAGCGGCTGCACCAGGGCGCGCGCCTCATGGGCCCTGCGGAGGTCCTCGGCGTCGCCGCTGCGGGCCGCCATCGCCTCCGCGATCTGTGCGTCCAGCTCGTCGAGCTGTGCGTACATGGGGCCGAGCCGCTGGTGGTGCAGCCGGGAGAAGTTCTCCACTTCCACCCGGAAGGTCTCCACCGCGATCTCGAACTCGATCAGCGCTTGCTCCGCGGTGCGGACGGCTTGAGCCAGGCGCTGGGTGCCCGGCTCCTCGGCGTGGAGATTCTCGGCTTCCGGATTCATCACTCGCCCAGCGTACGGTTCCGCCACCGCCTCCGGATCCCTGGAGCCCCGGCCACCCCGCAGTCCTCAGCCATCGCGGGCTCGATATGACCCCTCGCCCCCGCCTACACGCCCATCTCCGCCGCCACCCGGCCGCGCCGGACCGCCGTCACGAGGTCGGCGTGATCCGCCTCCGTGCGGTCCGCGTAGGTCACCGCGAAGGCGGCGATCGCCTCGTCCAGCTCGGCCGACTTGCCGCAGTAGCCCGCTATGAGCCTGGGGTCCGCGCTGTGCGCGTGGGCCCGCGCGAGGAGCGCGCCCGTCATCCGGCCGTAGTCGTCGAGCTCACCGGGGGCCAGGGCCGCCGGGTCGACACTTCCCTTGCGGTTGCGGAACTGCCGCACCTGATACGGCCTGCCGTCGACCGTCGCCCAGCCGAGCAGCACATCGCTGACCACCTGCATCCGCTTCTGTCCCAGCACCACCCGCCGGCCTTCGTGCCCCGCCGAGGGGGAGCCGGGCGCGAACCCGGCCTTCTCCGCGTACGGCAGGAGCACGGAGGGCCGCGCCTCCTTCACCTGGAGGACGAGCGGCTCCCCCCGGTGGTCGAGCAGCAGCACCACATAGGACCGCAGCCCGACGCTCCCCGTGCCCACCACCCGGAAGGCCACGTCCTGCACCTCGTACCGCGCCAGCAGCGGCAGCAGTTCCTCCGGCAGGGTCCCCAGATAGTCGCCCAGGGACAGGGCGACAGCGGCCGCCTCGCCGGCCGGCACCCGCCGCAGCACGGGCGGCGCGTCCAGGAAGCGCCGGCCCCCGTCCGCGGCCTCCTCGGTCGCCTTCGCCGCGAAGCGGGCGCTGGTGTTCCGCCGGGCCTTCGCCGCGACCCGCTCCAGCGTGCCCAGCAGCGCCCGGGCGTCGGCGTGCGCGACGAGCTCCTCGTCGGCGATGGCGTTCCACGCGTCGGCGGCGGGCAGCTTGGCCAGCAGGCGCATCGTGTGCCGGTACGCGCCCGCCGCGTCCCGCGCCGCCGCCCGGCAGGTGTCCTCGTCGGCACCCGCCTCCCGCCCGGCCAGCACCAAGGAGGCGGCGAGCCGCTTCACGTCCCACTCCCACGGCCCGTGCAGGGTCTCGTCGAAGTCGTTGACGTCGATGACGAGTTCGCCCCGCGCGTCGCCGTAGAGGCCGAAGTTGGCGGCGTGGGCGTCGCCGCATATCTGCGCGCCGACGCCCGTCACGGCCGTACGCACCAGGTCGTGCCCCATCAGCCCGGCCGAGCCGCGCAGGAAGGCGAAGGGGGAGGCGGCCATCCGGCCGGCCCGGATCGGCGTCAGCTCGGGAAGCCGGCCCGCGTTCGACGCCTCGACCGTCTCCACGGCCCCGGGACGCCCGGCGTCAGGGGTCCACTCGGCGTGCGAGGAGCGGGGCACGCGCGCCCGCAGCGCCTTGCCCCCGGCCTTCGGCGGGCCCGGCCGCCCGCCCGGCCCCGTTCCCCCGGCCGGCTCCGCGAACCCCGGCACATACGGCAGTCGCGACACAGCGCGCCCCCTCCCCCTTCACGCCCGCTCAAGCCCAACTACCCAGAACCTACCGACCACCACTGACAACGGCCGGTCCCCACCGGTGCCGCACGCGGCCTCAGCCGAACTCCTTCGGGCACTGCGCACTGCTCTCCGGGAGATATTTCCCGGCCCACCGCCCCAGTTCCTTGAGGGCGGGCTCCAACGCGGCGCCCGCCTCCGTCAGTTGGTACGCGACGCGCAGCGGCGGGCCGTCGTGCACTTCCCTCACGAGCAGTCCGGCGGCGGCGAGCTGGGTGAGCCTGTCCGACAGCATGCGCTCGCTGATCCCGGGGATCGCCCGCCGCAGGTCAGCGAAGTGGACCGGGCCCTGCAGCAGGGTGGCCACGATCAGGCCGGTCCAGCGCTTGCCGAACAGCTCGAAGACCCGCGTCATGCCTCCGTCGACGCTCTTGCACGCCTGCCCACCGTGATCCGCCATGGGTCCAGGGTACTGCGTTCTTCGCTGCCCCTATAAAAAAGTAAGCCCCTGTGTTATTAATAGCTACACACGGAACTGCACCCCGTAGATCCGTCCCGTCGGCGTCACGCCCGTCATCAGGAGATCCCCATGGCCACGCTGCTGCACCTCGACTCCTCCGCCCTCCCGCAGGGCTCCTCCTCCCGCGAGGTCACCGCCGTCTTCCGCAAGGCGTGGGAGGACCAGCACCCCGACGGCACGGTCATCTACCGCGACCTCGCCGCCGACCCGCTGCCGCACATCACCGCCGACGGCGTCCAGGCCCTCTTCGCCGCCCCGGAGGAGCGCACGGCCGAGCAGGCGGCCGCCTTCGCGCTGCGCACCGAGCTGGCCGAGGAGTTGGAGCGCGCGGACGCGGTGCTGATCGGCGCCCCCATGTACAACTTCTCGATCCCCTCCAGCCTCAAGGCGTGGCTGGACCAGGTGATCATCATGGGCCGCACGGCCGGCGTCGAGCAGCCCTCGGCCGCCGGTACGCCGACGACCGTCGTCGCCTCCCGCGGCGGTTCCTACGCACCGGGCACGCCGCGCGAGGACTCCGAGTTCGTGACGACCTACCTGGAGAAGGTCCTGGGCGACATGCTCGGACTGGACGTCGACTTCATCGTCCCCGAGCTGACCCTGGCCCACTCCGTGCCCGCCATGGCCGCCCTGGTCGACAAGTCGGACGCCTCCCGCGCCCAGGCCCACGAGGATGCCGCCACCAAGGGCAAGGCCCTGGCCGCACGCCTCGCGGCCTGATTCCCGGGGCATATACCGGAAACCCCCCGGGGACCCACCCCGACAACATCTGGCCGAAATCGACCGTTCGCCGCGTCATGCCTGGTCACGAGTGACCGGGCAGATGCAATCCCACGGCCCTGGCGCAATCTTTAGCCGAATCCAGGCTTTTAGCTAAGCCTAAAGGTGGCATTCTCTTCTCTAGAAGAGGTTCCAGAGGTCCTCGGGCCGCCACCGGCGGCGGAGGACTCCGCCGACATCACGCTCGGCACCACGATTCTGGGGGGTAGCCATGGCCTGGCGCCACGGTACGGATCGCAGCCACTCGGCCGATCTAGCGGGCGCCCGGGTGGCGCGCCACGCGACGGCCTCGCTCGCGGGGCTCGTCGCGGAACGGGGCATGTCCCGCAAGGAGTTGGCCGACCGCATGGGCGTATCCCCCGGCAGAGTCAGCCAAATCCTCTCGGGCGACGAGAATCTGACGCTCCGTTCACTGGCGGCCGTCGCGGAAGCCCTCGAGGTGGGAGTGGAGGTCTGTTTCTTCGAGCAGACCGCCGCTGAGCACAGAGAGCCGCTGGAGACCGTACGACCGGGGGCCGCGGACCAGTCGCGGCCGTTAGCTCCGTCCCACCGCTGAACCGCACACCTCGTGCCGCAGGGCGAGCAGCACCCTGTCGTCACTGCGCTTGCCGTGCGCGTGCGCCAGATCGAGCAGATACGTGCAGAGGTGCTCGGCCTCGCCGAACGCCCTTCGCGCCTGCCGGATCTCCTCCCGCGTGCGCTCACGCCCCTGCTGCTGGCACAGCTTCTCGATCTTCGTCTCTATGGTGATCCACTTCTGCGCCGCGACCCGTACGTCCCGGTGGCGCTCGCAGATCTCCCGCTTCAGATTCGTGCGGCCTCTGGCCGTACGCCCCGGCGTATCGACCCGCGTCATCAGATGCGCCCTGACCCGGTCCGCGAAGGCGTCGAGGTCCCAGCAGTCAGGGAAGCCGGTCGCCATCGCGTGACACCACTCCGCGCGGTCCGTCCGCAGGCGCAGCGCCAGGCTGTTGAGCAGCAGCGAGTCCCCCAGCGTCACGATCGCCATCAGCGGGTGCTCGCCGGATTCGCCCGCCTTGCGCTTGGGCACCAGCCCCAGACCGGCCACGGCGCCCACCGCGGCCGGTGGCACGCTCGACGCGTGCGGCAGCAGCAGTCCGCTGGCCAGCGCGGCCATGCCGGAGGTCCAGATCACCACGGCAGCCGCCGCCGCGGCCGAGCGCACCGTGCCGAGCAGCCGCCCCTCCTCACGGAAGCGCCAGACCAGACACACCCAGGTCACAGGCGCGCAGACGACGGCGGGCAGCACCCACTCCGACAGCACGGACGACTGGCCCCACGCCACAGCGTCCCCCATTCCGGTTGCAGACGAGGCTCCCCACGACACCGGACTCGACGCTCTTCACACAGAGCCCCAGCGCGATTACGGAATGATGTTCCCACTGCGGCCGCTACCGTGTGCAGCGATTCCGGCCAAGACTTCGCTCAGCACGCCATAAATCCGGCCATGGTTCGAGGAAGGGCTGGACAAGAGCCGGACAAAGCGAAACGGACCTCCCCGAGTGACTTACGTCACTTCGGAGAGGTCCGTTTCGATACCTCATGGTGCGCGAGGGGGGAGTTGAACCCCCACGCCCTTTCGGGCACTGGAACCTGAATCCAGCGCGTCTGCCTATTCCGCCACCCGCGCATGGGTGTTGTCTTCAGTCTTCCCGCACCGTCCTCGGACTTTTCCGTCCGGTTCTTGTGCGTTCGCCTTCCGACATCGAGAACATTAGCACGCTGTGGAGGGTGTCTTCACACCCGTTCCCGGCGCCCGTTCCCGGCACTCGTTCCTGGTGGGCGGGCACGGGCCGCCCGGAGCGGCACGCGGTCGGCGTCCGGCCGATGTCCGGCCGACCGGTCGGGGTCACGGGACCTCGCACGGGGAAGAAGCCGGACGGAACCGGAGGCCGTCGCCCCCGCCTGAGCCCCCTCGGACGCCCGTCGGACCGGCAGGACCGCCGGGCACCCCACCGGTTGCGGGACACTGGCTCGCAGCCGCCTCTACGATCCCTAGTGAAGGCGGCACCGGGAGGCGGGGTGAAGGCGACACTCGTCACTCCTGGCGCCGAAGGGGAACCAGCCGTTTTCCCGACGCGTGGATACGATCAGTAAGCAGTATCAGGAACGACACTGAGCATCAGGAACGTCACTGAGGGAAGGAGGTGCCCCGTGGGAGTACTGAAGCGCTTCGAGCAGCGACTCGAGGGTCTCGTGAACGGCACCTTCGCCAAGGTGTTCAAGTCCGAGGTGCAGCCGGTGGAGATCGCGGGCGCGCTGCAGCGCGAGTGCGACAACAACGCCACCATCTGGAACCGCGACCGCACCGTCGTCCCCAACGACTTCATCGTGGAACTGAGCGCCCCGGACTTCGAGCGCCTCAGCCCGTACTCCGGCCAGCTCGGCGACGAGCTCTCCGGCATGGTCCGCGACTACGCCAAGCAGCAGCGCTACACCTTCATGGGGACCATCAAGGTCCACCTGGAGAAGGCCGACGACCTCGACACCGGGCTGTACCGGGTGCGCAGCCGCACCCTGGCCGCCAGCGAGTCGCAGGACCCCCAGGCCCAGCAGCGCCCGGCCGCGCCCCGCCCCGGTGGCGGCAGCGGTCCCGTCACGCACGGTGCCGGCTATCCCGCGCCGCCCTCGGGGCTGCCGCCCATGCCCGTGGCCCCGCCGCCCGGCGGCGGGCGGCCCGCGCCGCGCACCGGCGGACCCGGCCCCGCGGCCGGTGCCGCCTCCGGTGGGCAGACCCGGCGCTGGATCGAGATCAACGGCACGCGGCACCAGATCTCACGCCCCACCCTCGTGCTGGGCCGCAGCACCGAAGCGGACGTACGGATCGACGACCCCGGCGTCTCCCGCCGACACTGCGAAATCCGGGTCGGCACCCCCGCGACGATCCAGGATCTGGGGTCGACCAACGGCATCGTGGTGGACGGACAGCACACCACGCGCGCTACGCTCCGCGACGGCTCACGCATCGTCGTGGGCAGCACCACCATCGTTTATCGGCAAGCCGAAGGGTGAAGCGGGGGCAATGTCAGAGCTGACCCTCACGGTCATGCGGTTGGGTTTCCTCGCCGTCTTGTGGCTGTTCGTCATCGTGGCCGTTCAGGTCATCCGCAGTGACCTCTTCGGTACGCGGGTCACCCAGCGCGGCTCCCGCCGCGGCGGCTCGGAGCGGCAGACGCAGCGCGCGCAGCAGCAGACCGCACCGCCGCCACAGCGCCAGCAGCAGGGCGGTGGCCGACGTGCCGACCGCTCCCGCCGCGGCGCGCCCACCAAGCTCGTGGTCTCCGAGGGCTCCCTCACCGGCACCACGGTGGCCCTCCAGGGCCAGACCATCTCCCTCGGTCGCGCCCACGACTCCACGATCGTGCTGGACGACGACTACGCCTCCAGCAGGCATGCCAGGATCTATCCGGACCGCGACGGCCAGTGGATCGTCGAGGATCTCGGTTCGACCAACGGCACCTATCTCGACCGGACCAGGCTGACCACCCCGACCCCGATCCCGCTCGGCGCGCCGATCCGTATCGGCAAGACCGTCATCGAGCTGCGGAAGTAGTAGGACCATGACGACCGGAGGGTGGGCAGCGTGTCTGGGAAGGGGCTGTACCCGGAGCCGACGGGCGAGGTGCGCATGAGTCTGTCACTGCGTTTCGCCGCCGGATCGCACAAGGGCATGATCCGGGAGGGCAACGAGGACTCCGGTTACGCCGGCCCCCGCCTGCTCGCCATCGCCGACGGCATGGGCGGCCAGGCCGCGGGCGAGGTCGCCTCCTCCGAGGTGATCTCCACCCTGGTGACGCTCGACGACGACGTCCCGGGCTCCGACATCCTCACCTCCCTCGGCACCGCCGTGCAGCGGGCCAACGATCAGCTCCGGGTCATGGTCGAGGAGGACCCGCAGCTGGAGGGCATGGGCACCACGCTCACCGCCCTGCTGTGGACCGGCCAGCGGCTCGGCCTCGTGCACGTCGGCGACTCGCGCGCGTACCTGCTGCGCGACGGCGTGCTCACCCAGATCACGCAGGACCACACCTGGGTGCAGCGGCTCGTCGACGAGGGCCGGATCACCGAGGAAGAGGCCACCACCCACCCGCAGCGCTCCCTGCTGATGCGCGCGCTGGGCAGCGGCGACCACGTTGAGCCCGACCTCTCCATCCGGGAGGTCCGGGCCGGTGACCGCTATCTCATCTGCTCCGACGGTCTGTCCGGCGTCGTCAGCCATCAGACGATGGAGGAGACCCTCGCCAGCTACCAGGGTCCTCACGAGACGATCCAGGAGCTGATCCAGCTCGCGCTGCGCGGCGGCGGTCCCGACAACATCACCTGCATCGTCGCCGACGTCCTCGACGTCGACGGCGGCGACACCCTGGCGGGCCAGCTCAACGACACCCCGGTGATCGTCGGCGCGGTGGCCGAGAACCAGCTCCAGCTGGGCGACGACGGCGCCCTGCACACCCCGGCCGGCCGGGCCGCCGAGCACGCCCGCGCCAACCGGCCCGTACCCCCGCAGGGCGGCGGCTTCGGCCCGCCCGGCAGCGGTGACCCGGGCATGGGCGGCACGCCGGACGGCTCCTTCGGCGCCTTCATGGACGAGGAGTACGTCAAGCCCGCCCGCCGCGGGAAGTGGATCAAGCGGTCCCTCATCGTGGCCGTGGTGCTCGGCGTCGTCGCCGGGGGGCTCTACGGCGGCTACGGCTGGACCCAGACGCAGTACTACGTGGGCGCCAAGGACAACGACCACGTGGCCGTCTACCAGGGCATCAACCAGAACCTGGCCTGGGTCAGCCTCAGCAAGCTGTATCAGGACCACCCCGAGATCGAACTCAAGTACCTCCCGGTCGACCAGCGCGGCCGCGTCCAGGACACCATCGCGCTCGACAGCCGCGACAAGGCCGTGCAGAAGGTCAAGGACCTCGGCCTGCTCGCAGGCGCGTGCAAGAAGGAGGACGAGCGGCACAAGGCCGAGCAGCAGGCGCACGAGAAGGAGAAGCAGAGCGGCGAGCGGGCCGGCGGGTCCGTGGGCGAGGCGGCCAAGGATCCGAAGTCCGACAAGCCGAACTCCGTCCAGGCCACCCCCACGGCGCCCGCACCGGGCCCCACCCTCAGCGAGGAAGAGCAGAAGTTGGTCCCGCAGTGCAGCACTCAGCAGTGAAGCCGTAGGGGGCCATCAACTCATGTCAGCCATGCCATCCATGCCATCGATGCCGGGTATCGCGAACACCACCACGATCAGCACGGTGGGCCCGCCGAGCCGGCGCAACACCGAGCTGGCGCTGCTCGCCTTCGCGGTGATCATCCCGTGCTTCGCGTACGCCAACGTGGGCCTCGCCCTCAGCGGTGAGATGCCCTCGGGCATGCTCGGCTACGGCCTCGGCCTCGGTCTGCTGGCGGGCGTCGGCCACCTCGTCATCCGCAAGTTCGCCAAGTACGCGGACCCGCTGCTGCTGCCGATGGCCACACTGCTCAACGGGCTCGGGCTCGTCCTCATCTGGCGGCTGGACCAGTCGCCCCGGCTGGCCAACCTCGCGAAGAACCAGGGCTTCAAGTACGTCGCCTCGGCGCCCAACCAGCTGATGTACTCGGCGCTGGGCATCGGGCTCTTCGTCGCCGTGGTGATCTTCCTCAAGGACCACCGCATCCTCCAGCGCTACACCTACATCTCCATGGCCGTCGCGCTGGCCCTGCTGATCGCCCCGGTCTTCTTCCCCGCGAAGTTCGGCGCGCGGATCTGGATCACCCTGCCGGGCCTCGGCTCGATCCAGCCGGGTGAGTTCGCGAAGATCATCCTGGCGATCTTCTTCGCCGGCTATCTGATGGTGAAGCGCGACGCCCTCGCCCTGGCCAGCCGCCGCTTCATGGGGATCTACCTGCCGCGCGGCCGCGACCTCGGTCCGATCCTGGCCGTCTGGGCGTTCAGCATCCTGATCCTCGTCTTCGAGACCGACCTCGGCACCTCGCTGCTGTTCTTCGGCATGTTCGTCGTGATGCTCTACGTCGCGACCGAGCGCACCAGCTGGATCGTCTTCGGCCTGCTGATGTCCGCGGGCGGTGCGGTCGGCGTCGCCACCTTCGAACCGCACGTCCAGGCCCGTGTGAACGCCTGGCTGGACCCGTTCGGCGGCTGGGGCAAGTCCGCGGCCAGCGAGCAGATCTCCCAGGCGCTGATGGCCTTCGGCTCCGGCGGGGTCTTCGGCTCGGGCTGGGGCCAGGGCTACTCCGACCTCATCGGCTTCGCCGCCAACTCCGACTTCATCCTCGGCACCGTCGGCGAGGAGCTCGGCCTGGCGGGCACCATGGGGATCCTGATGATCTACGCGATCATCGTGGAGCGCGGTGTGCGCACGGCGCTGGCCGCGCGTGACCCCTTCGGCAAGCTGCTCGCATGTGGTCTGTCGGCCGCCTTCGGCATCCAGGTCTTCGTCGTCGCGGGCGGCGTCATGGGCCTGATCCCGCTGACCGGCATGACCCTGCCGTTCATGGCCGCCGGTGGCTCCTCCGTCATCGCCAACTGGGCCCTGATCGCCATCCTCATCAAGATCAGCGACACCGCGCGCCGCCCTGCGCCGGCGCCCGCCCCCTCCCCCGACGCCGAGATGACCCAGGTGGTCCGACCGTGAACAAGCCCGTGCGCCGGATCGCGATCTTCTGCGGGCTGCTCGTGCTGGCCCTGCTGCTGCGCGACAACTGGCTCCAGTTCGTCCAGGCGGACGAGCTCAAGACCAACAAGCACAACCACCGGGTCGCGATCGCCCGCTACAGCCAGCCGCGCGGCAACATCATCGTCGACGGCCAGGAAGTCACCGGCTCGGTCGAGACCAACGGCATCGACTACAAGTACAAGCGCACGTACAAGAACGGCGAGATGTGGGCGCCGGTCACCGGCTACACCTCGCAGGTCTTCGACGCCTCGCAGCTGGAGAAGCTCTACGACCGGGTCCTCACCGGCGACGACGACAAGCTGTTCTTCAACCGCACCGTCGACATGATCACGGGCAAGGGCCAGAAGGGTGGCGACGTGATCACCACCCTCAACGCCAAGGCCCAGGAGGCCGCCTTCAAGGGCCTCGACGGCAAGCGCGGCGCCGTCGCCGCCCTCGACCCGCGCACGGGCAAGATCCTGGCGCTGGCGTCCACCCCCTCGTACGACCCCTCGAAGATCGCGGGCGCGAACGACAGCGCGGCGTGGACGGCGCTGGAGAAGGACAAGAACCAGCCGATGCTCAACCGGGCGCTGCGGGCCACCTACCCGCCCGGTTCGACGTTCAAGGTCGTGACGGCGGCCGCGGCGCTGGAGAACGGGCTCTACACGGACCCGGACGCCAAGACGGACAGTCCGAAGAAGTACGTCCTGCCGGACACGGTCACCCCGCTGGCGAACGAGGGCGACATCCCCTGCGAGAACGCCACCATGCGGGTCGCGCTCCAGTACTCCTGCAACACCGTCTTCGGCAAGATCAGCGCCGACCTCGGCAACGACAAGATGATGAAGCAGGCGGAGAGGTTCGGCTTCAACCAAGAAGTCCTCACGCCCGTGCGCGCCGAGAAGAGCGTCTACCCCAAGGACAACCGGCCGCAGAACGCCATGGACGGCATCGGCCAGGCGTCCAACCGCGCCACCCCGCTCCAGATGGCCATGGTCGTCTCCGCGATCGCCAACAACGGCAAGCTCATGGAGCCGTACATGGTCGACAAGGTGCGGGCGCCGAACCTCAACGTGATCGAGACGCACCAGCCCAAGCAGATGACGCAGGCGCTGTCCGCGCAGAACGCGCAGAAGCTCCAGTCGATGATGGAGACGGTCGTCGAGAAGGGCACCGGTACCAGCGCCCAGATCGACAACGTCACGGTCGGCGGCAAGACCGGTACGGCCCAGCACGGCGTCGACAACAGCGGCAAGCCGTACGCCTGGTTCATCTCCTACGCGAAGACCGACAACGGCTCGCCCGTCGCGGTCGCCGTGGTGGTCGAGGGCGACGACAAGACCGCGCGTGACGACGTCGCCGGTGGCGCGCTCGCCGCGCCGATCGCCAAGAACGTCATGGAGGCCGTGCTCAAGACGTCGAAGTGACGCCGCTCACCCCACCAGCCGTGCGCCGTAGCTGACGGTACCGGTCGTGTATCAGGTGACGGTGGCGCCCGGAAGGGGCACAGCGTGCCGGGTACGGTATGCCCGGACAGCACACCGCCGGACCCACGCCGGTGCGGTCAGGAAAACGGAAGGGCTGGAGCTATGGAAGAGCCGCGTCGCCTCGGCGGCCGGTACGAGCTGGGCTCGGTGCTCGGCCGCGGTGGCATGGCCGAGGTCTACCTCGCCCACGACACCCGGCTCGGCCGCACCGTCGCCGTGAAGACGCTGCGGGTGGACCTCGCCCGCGACCCGTCCTTCCAGGCCCGGTTCCGCCGTGAGGCCCAGTCGGCCGCCTCGCTCAACCACCCGTCGATCGTCGCCGTCTACGACACCGGCGAGGACTACGTGGACGGGGTCTCGATCCCGTACATCGTCATGGAGTACGTCGACGGGTCCACCCTGCGCGAGCTGCTGCACTCCGGCCGGAAGCTGCTGCCCGAGCGCTCGCTGGAGATGACCATCGGCGTCCTCCAGGCGCTGGAGTACTCCCACCGGGCCGGCATCGTCCACCGCGACATCAAGCCCGCGAACGTCATGCTGACGCGCACCGGCCAGGTCAAGGTGATGGACTTCGGCATCGCCCGCGCCATGGGCGACTCCGGCATGACGATGACCCAGACCGCGGCCGTGATCGGCACCGCCCAGTACCTCTCCCCGGAGCAGGCCAAGGGCGAGCAGGTCGACGCGCGTTCCGACCTCTACTCCACCGGCTGCCTGCTCTACGAGCTGCTGGCGGTGCGGCCCCCGTTCATCGGCGACTCCCCGGTGGCCGTCGCCTACCAGCACGTACGGGAAGAGCCGAACCCGCCGAGCGTGCACGACCCCGAGATCACGCCCGAGATGGACGCCATCGTCCTCAAGGCGCTGGCCAAGGACCCGGACTACCGCTACCAGTCGGCCGACGAGATGCGGGCCGACATCGAGGCCGCCCTGGAGGGCCAGCCCGTGGCCGCCGCCGCGGGCGCGTACGGGCCCGGCGGCTACGGCGAGGACCAGCCGACCACCATGCTCCGCTCGCACGACCACGGCGCCGGACAGACGTCCATGCTGCCGCCGGTGCGCGACGACGACGGTGGCTACGGCGGCTACGACGACGGCAACGGCCGCAGGCGCGGCGGGGGCGGCGGCAAGAAGAGCAGCCTCTCCACGATCCTGCTGATCGTCGCGGGCATCCTGGTGCTCGTCGGTGCGATCTTCATCGGCAAGTCGCTGTTCGGCGGGAACTCCAACGGCTCCCAGGTGTCCGTGCCCAACCTCGTCGGGCAGACGCTCAAGGACGCCCAGCAACAGGGCGTCAACGGCGACTTCAAGGTCGTCCAGAGCGGCACGAAGCCGTGCGACCAGGACAAGGGCAAGATCTGCGACCAGGACCCCAAGGACGGCGGCAAGATCGACCGGGGCGGCGAGGTCAAGGTGACCGTCTCCTCGGGCGCCGAGCAGGTCGAGGTTCCCGACGTCACGGAGAAGCAGGCCGACAAGGCCCGCCAGATCCTGGAGGACAAGGGCTTCACGGTCGACGTGAAGACGACGATCACCGACAGCGCCACCGCGGGCAGCGTCATCGCCCAGGACCCCAAGGGCCTCACCAAGGCCGACAAGGGCTCCAAGGTCACCCTGACGATCGCCGGGGCCCAGCAGCCCAAGCAGGTGCCGTCCGTGGTCGGCCAGGCCTTCGACGCGGCGAGCAAGCAGCTCTCCGACCTCGGCTTCGTGGTGAACAAGCAGGAGGAGGAGTCGGACCAGGCTCCGGGCACCGTCACCCGGCAGAGCCCCGACGGCAACACCAACGCCAAGCCCGGCTCCACGGTCACCCTGACCGTCGCCAAGGCCAAGCCGAACCAGAAGGCGACCGTCCCGGCGCTGACCAACCAGAAGCTCAAGGACGCGAAGAAGGCGCTGACGGACGCGGGTCTGAAGGTCGGCAACATCACCGGCCCGCAGGACGACAACGCGACCGTGCTCGCCACCGCGCCGGCCGCGGGCACCCAGCTCGACAGGAACACGCCGGTCAACCTCTTCACGCTGGCGGGCGCGCCGGGCGGGGCGAACGGTGACACGGGTCAGCCCGGCGACACCGGTGGTGACACCGGCTTCATCGGCGGGTTCACAGGCGGACGCCGCCACTGACCTTCTGCCGAAGAGTCGCTTCAAACTCCCCCAGCTACCGCTGGGAGGTGCCCCCAACGGGCCGGAAATTTCCGGCCCGTACGGCGTTCTCGTTTCAGCCGCGCAGTTCCTTCGGCTTCGTCCGTGCGCTGTCGACCTTCTCCGTGTGGTCCAGCTCGGCCCAGACGATGTAGCGGTAGTCCGAGGTGTAGACCGGGGTGCAGGTCGTCAGGGTCAGGTAGCGGCCCGGGGTGTTCTTGCCGGACTCCTTCGGGACCGCGTCCAGGACGTCGACGTTGTACTTCGAGGTCTGCTTGAGCTCGGCGTAGACCTTGTAGACGTACCAGACGTCGCGCGTCTCGAAGACGACCGCGTCGCCCGTCTTGATCTTGTCGATGTTGTGGAACTTCGCGCCGTGCCCGTCGCGGTGCGCGGCCAGGGTGAAGTTGCCCTGCTTGTCCCAGGGCATCGCGGCCTTCACGGGGTCGCGGTAGAAGCCGGCGACGCCCTCGTTGAGGATGTCGGTGCCGGTGCCGCCCTTGACGAGCACCTCGCCGTTCTTCATCGACGGCACGTGCAGGAAGCCGATGCCGTCCTTGGTGTCGAGGGCGCCGGGCCCGCCGGGCCTGGCCCAGTTGTCGCGCACGTGGTTGCCCTGCCGCTTCGCCTCGCGGTCGGCCAGGACGTTCGTCCACCACAGGGAGTAGACGACGAACAGGGCCATCAGCACACCCGCGGTGATCAGCAGCTCGCCGATCACTCCGACGGTGGCGGCGATCCGCCCTCGGGCGGGGACCCGCCGCCGTGGCTCGCCGTCGTCGATCCCTGCCACCGCGCCGTACCCCGTTTCGCTCTGCTGTGCCGTCAACTCGTTCACTCGACGAGGGCGTCCGGCTTGCCCTTGCTCCGGGGCCGCTCCTCGACCATCTTGCCCCAGACGATCATGCGGTACGTACTGGTGAATTCCGGCGTGCAGGTCGTCAGGGTGATGTAGCGGCCGGGCCCGGTGAAGCCCGAACCCTTGGGTACGGGTGCGATGACCGTGACATTCTCCGGAGACGTCTGATCCAGGCGGGTGGTCATCTCATAGGTGTAGAACGCGCTCCGCGTCTCCACGACGATCTTGTCGCCGGGCTTCAGCCGGTTGACGTACCGGAACGGTTCGCCGTGGGTGTTGCGGTGTCCGGCCAGGGCGAAGTTCCCCTGCTTGTCCCAGGGCATCGCGGTCTTCAGCGGGCTCTGGCCGTAGTGGCCGACCATGCCGCGGTCCAGGACCTGGTGCTTGCCGGTGCCCTCGGCGATCGGGGCCTTCACGTCCAGCGTGGGGATGTAGATGATCGCGAAGCCCTCGCCGGGCGAGAACGCCCCGGCGTCCCGGTCGACGCCGGCGCCCTTGTCCCAGGTCTTCTGGAGGTGCTTGGCGGCGCCGCCCGCCTGCTGGTGGGCTATCACGTTCGTCCACCACAGCTGGTAGGCGACGAACAGCAGCATCAGCGCGCCGGCGGTGATGAACAGCTCGCCCACCAGGCGGCTCACCAGGACACCGAGGCTCTCCTTGGGCGCCGTGCGCGCCGCGGGCACCGCCCGGTGGGTCCGCTGCGTTCCGTGCGCCCTGTGCGTCCTGTGGGCCTTCTGGGCCCTGTGAGCCGCCTTCCGCCGCTCGGCCCGGCCGCCGGGCCGTACCGCCTGCGCCGGAACCGCCGCGTCCACCCTGCGCAGCTCCATCGTCGCGTGGTCCTCGGGCGGCAGCGGCTGCGATACGGCCCTGGGGGCCGGTTCGGGGCGGAGCGTGGTCACGCCCCGGCCTTGCCCACCACCGGGGCGAGCCCCGCGGAGCGCTCCACCGCGTCCGTGTCGCCACAGGCCACCAGCCAGTTGGCCAGCATCCGGTGGCCCCATTCGGTGAGCACCGACTCGGGGTGGAACTGGACGCCCTCGACCGGCAGGTCGCGGTGGCGCAGGCCCATCGCGATGCCCGACTCCGTCCAGGCCGTGATCTCCAGCTCGTCCGGCCAGTTCTCCCGCTCGACGGCGAGCGAGTGGTAGCGGGTGGCCGTGAAGGGCGAGGGCAGGCCCTGGAAGACCCCGCTGCCCTCGTGGGTCACCAGGGAGGTCTTGCCGTGCAGCAGCTCGGGCGCCCGGTCGACGACTCCGCCGTACGCGACGGCCATCGACTGCATGCCCAGGCACACCCCGAAGACCGGCACGCCCGTCGCGGCGCAGTGCCGCACCATGTCGATGCAGACGCCCGCCTGCTCGGGCGCGCCCGGACCGGGCGACAGGAGCACCCCGTCGAAGCCGTCCTGGGCGTGGCTCAGTTCGACCTCGTCGTTGCGCAGGACCTCGCATTCGGCGCCGAGTTGGTAGAGGTACTGCACGAGGTTGAAGACGAAGCTGTCGTAGTTGTCCACGACGAGGATGCGCGCACTCACCGGTTGACCGCCATTCCGTTGTCGACCGTCACATCGTTGAACGGCAGCAGCGGTTCCGCCCAGGGGAAGACGTACTGGAAGAGGGCGTAGACGATCGCCAGCACGAGCAGCAGCGAGATCAGCGCCCGCACCCATGCGTTGCCCGGCAGATGCCGCCAGATCCAGCCGTACATGCCGTCCCCACTTGCCGATGACGTAGTTAGTCGGTTAGCGATTTCAGCACCAGACTAAGGGGAGCGGAGGGGCCGGGTGGGTCAGCCGGGCAAAGCTCCGGGCCTGCCTTCCGCGACCGGGCGGGTGGCGTCCAGGTGGGCCCAGACGATCAGCCGGTGGCTGTGGCCCCACTCGGGTTCGCAGGTGGTGAGGGTCAGATAGCGGCCGGGCCCGCGGAAGCCGGACCCGGCGGGCACGGGGTCGATGACGCCGATGTCGTCGGGGCGGGTGCGGTAGGGCGCGCCGTCGACGCGGTAGGTGAACCACGTCGTGCCGTCGGTCAGCACCACCGCGTCGCCGGAGCGCAGTTCGGGGAGGTCCTTGAAGGGGTCCCCGTAGGTGCGGCGGTGGCCGGCGACCGCGAAGTTGCCCGTCTCGCCGAGCCCCGCGGTCCGGTCGTAGTGCCCGAGGCCCCTCTTCAGCACGTCGGTGCCGGTGCCCTGGAGTACGGGCTTGGCCCAGCCGGAGCCGAGGCGGGGGATGTACATGACGGCGAAGGAGGCGCCGGGGGCGCGGGAGGGCTGCTGCCGAACCGTTCCGCCACCGCCCTGTCGACCTGCCGGCGCTCCCGCCGATGCTCCGGTCGGCGCTCCCGCCGGGCGTTCCGTCGACCGGCCCGTGGGTTCTCCGGTCGGCTGCCCTGCCTGCTGCTCTGCCGACTGTCCTGCCGGCTGTCCTGCCGACTGCGCCGCGGCCGACCACTGCTCGTGGAGGCGGTCCACCTCGCCGTCCATCGCGCGGTCCGCCCGTACGCCGGTCCAGTAGAGGACGTAGACCACCAGCAGGACGATCAGGGTGCCGATGGTGACGCACAGCTCGCTGAGTGTCCGGACGACGAGTCTCGCTCCCATCGGCCGACCCCCTCCCGGGTTACCCCATGGGCTTGGCGTAGTGGAGATCCACTGTGCCCGAGTAGCCGGGAAGAGTCACCGCGTCGTGCTGGTCGACTTTCCAGCCGAGGCCGTACGCGGCCACGTACTGGAGGTAGTTCTGGATCGAGGGCGAGCTGTCCAGGGCCTTGCGCAGGGTGCCGCGGTCGCCGACGGCGGTCACCTTGTACGGCGGGGAGTAGACGCGGCCCTGGAGGATGAGGGTGTTGCCGACGCAGCGGACGGCGCTGGTGGAGATCAGCCGCTGGTCCATGACCTGGATGCCCTTGGCGCCGCCCTGCCACAGGGCGTTGACGACGGCCTGGAGATCCTGCTGATGGATGACCAGGTCGTTCGGCTGCGGGTCCGGGACGCCGGGGATCCGCGGGGTGGCGTTGGGCGGCGCGTCGGTGAGGGTGACCGTGAGGCCCGTGCCGTCGATCTTGCTGGTGCCCGCGCTCGCTTCCAGGCCGGCCAGCTTCTCGTTCTCCGCGGCGCTGTTGCCGTTGCCCCGCCCGGCGAGGGCGTCGACCTGGGAGCGCATGCCCGCGGCGCTGTCGTCCAGGTCGGCGTTCTTGCGGCTGCGTTCCTGGATGAGGTCGGACAGCCGGAGCATCGAGTCGTCGGTGCGGATGTTGGTGCCGTGCGCGGTGTTGAAGCTCGTCCAGAAGATGAGGCCCGCGAGCGCGAAGACCCCGCCGGTCAGCAGCCGCACCGGCCGGAATCGCCGGGAAGGCGTGCTGGTGGAGTCCGCAGAATTGCTCAACGTACCCTTATCCTCTCCGACGCCGCGGAAGCACTACGCTAACGGACGCCCGAGGGAAGGTGGCGTTCCCGGCGCTTCCCGACTCGGCGGCCAGCCCTTGTATCCCCAGCGCGGTCACGCAGCGCATCGACAGGAGAGTTCCTCGTGCCGAAGTCACGGATCCGCAAGAAGGACGACTTCACGCCACCGCCGGCGAAGCAGCAACAGAGCATCAAGCTGAGCAGCGGCCGCGGTTGGGTCGCCCCGCTGATGCTGGCGATGTTCCTGATCGGGCTGGCGTGGATCGTCATCTTCTATGTGACCAGTGGCGATATGCCGATCGAGTCGCTGCACAACTGGAACATCGTGGTCGGCTTCGGCTTCATCGCCGCGGGATTCGTGGTCTCCACCCAGTGGAAGTAGGGGCCTGACCGGAGCCGCGCGCAAGCCCTCC
Source organism: Streptomyces blastmyceticus (assembly GCF_039521185.1). Classification (NCBI taxonomy): domain Bacteria; kingdom Bacillati; phylum Actinomycetota; class Actinomycetes; order Kitasatosporales; family Streptomycetaceae; genus Streptomyces; species Streptomyces blastmyceticus. Next base: position 255,301 of record NZ_BAAABW010000016.1, read on the forward strand.
GGCCGGCCTTCCGGGGAGTTATCCACAGCATCGTCCACAGTGGGGAAAAACTCAGAAGATCTGTGGATAACTTCCCCGGCATTGACACCGGTGTGACTGATCACCGACGCGGTGTAGCACGCGTCACAGGGCCCCTTCCAGCGGAAACGCAGCTCTGTGCGATGCCGGACAGCTGTTCCCCACGACATGCACAAGATCTCGCACGCACTGTGGACAACCCGCTCCGCAAGGCGCCGCGAGCCCCGGTGGAAAAGATCACCCGGTGAGCTGAAGCGTCCGGACGGCCACGGTCCCGGCGATCACCAGCAGCGCCAGCCCACAGGTCGCCCGCTGCACCAGCACCCGCTTGTCGCGCGGCGCGTGCACCAGGCCGTACGCCACGGCGGTGCCCACCACCAGACCGCCGATGTGGGCCTGCCAGGCGATGTTGGCCCAGGCGAAGGTGAAGATCAGATTGAGCACGAGCAGCGCGATGACGGGGCGCATGTCGTAGTTGAGGCGCCGCATCAGCACGGCCGTCGCGCCCAGCAGACCGAAGATCGCGCCGGAGGCGCCGAGCGAGGGCTGGGCCGGGTCGGCGACCAGGAAGGTCAGCGCGGAGCCGCCGAGGCCCGCGAGCAGATAGAGCGCCAGATAGCGGGCACGGCCGAGCGCCGCCTCCAGCGGGGGGCCGAGCCACCACAGCGAGAGCATGTTGAACGCGATGTGCATCGGCGCCTGGTGCAGGAACATCGAGGTCAGCAGGCGGTACCACTGGCCCTCCGCGACGCCCTCGACCGGACCGCCGAAGGTCAGCCGCGCCCTGCCGAACAGCTCCAGATCCTCCACGAGCCGGTCGCCCGCGATCATCACCGCGACCCACAGGGCCACGTTCAGCCCGAGCAGGATCTTGGTCACCAGGCGGGGGTCGGAGGCGTGGGCACCGCCCGCGATCGTGCGCGGAACACCGGCCCGCGGCGGCGGCGCGCCCCCGTCGGCGCCCCCCGTGCGGCCGCCGACGCACTCCGGGCACTGGAAACCGACCGATGCGCTGACCATGCACTGCGGGCAGATCGGCCGCTCGCAGCGGGTGCAGCGGATGCCTGTCTCCCGGTCGGGGTGCCGGTAGCAGCCGAGAGCCTGGTCGTTCATGCGTTCCCCTTGCGCCTGTCACGGGCGGGCCTTGTCGGTGACGCGTGGCCCCGCCCGTCATACGGACGGGCGGGGCCCCGGGTTCCCGGAAGCCACGCCTCGGAAGGGTGAGGGCGCGCCTGGGCGGGTGACGTCAGGCCTTCTTGGCGGTGCGGGACTCCACGACGACCGACTCGATGACGACGTCGTTCACCGGGCGCTCGGTGCGCGGGTTGATCTCCATGGCCGCGATGGCGTCCACGACCTTCTTGGAGGCCTCGTTGCTCACCTCGCCGAAGATCGTGTGCTTGCGGTTCAGCCACATGGTGGGCTCCACCGTGATGAAGAACTGCGAGCCGTTGGTGCCCGGGCCCGCGTTGGCCATGGCCAGCAGGTAGGGCTTGGCGAAGGCCAGGTCGGGGTGGAACTCGTCCGCGAAGGTGTAGCCCGGGCCGCCGGTGCCGTTGCCCAGCGGGTCGCCGCCCTGGATCATGAAGCCCTTGAGGACGCGGTGGAAGACCGTGCCGTCGTACAGCTTGTCCGAGGACTTCTGGCCGGTCCGCGGGTTGACCCACTCCCGCTCGCCCTTGGCGAGCTCGACGAAGTTCCGCACCGTCTTGGGCGCGTGGTCCGGCAGCAGCCGGATCTCGATGTCGCCCTGGTTGGTCTTCAGGGTGGCGTACAGCTGCTCGGCCACGTTCTACCTTCCATAAGTCTTCGCCGGACGGCTACCGATCCTTGCATGGACGGCTTCGCGTCGAGTAGCGGGCAAACGCCCGCGCGCGGCGCGAAATCGTGGCATTGTCGATCGAAGCTCTTCGTAATCCGCTGATGCCCTCTTAGTGCCCTTTGATGCCTACGGGTGTTCACCGGTGTGCCCACGCCGGAGCGCCTCCCCCGATGACCCGGATGCCCGTCCGCACGTGCCGGACCGCCCACCGGCAGGCATGATTTTCCACTGGGTGGAAAGGCGACAAAACACACGCCACCGAGGAGGAGGTTCTCGTGACCCGCAAAGACAGCGTGCGCGCCGCGGCCGGCACGGCGAAGGACAGCGTGCGGCACGCCGCGGAAGTGGTGGCGCCCTACGCCGGCACGGCCAAGGACACCGCCGTGCACTATGCGCACGAAACCCGCACCCGTCTCGCTCCCAAGGTCTCGGCCGCCGCGCAACAGGCGCGCAGCAGCGCCGGCGAGCAGTACTACGCGCACCTGGCGCCGCGGCTGGAGCACGTCCGCGACTCCCTGCCCCCGAAGGTCGACCAGGCCGCCGCCCGCGCCCGCGCCGCCGCCGAGCCCGTGCGCGACGAGGCCGTCGCCCGGGGCGCCGCGGCGCTGGCCGCGCTGCGCGGCCAGGTGTCCGCCGCGGACATCGAGAAGCTGGTGGCCAAGCGCGACCGGCGCTGCCGCACGGGCCGGGTCGCCAAGCGCTTCGTCCTGCTGGGGCTGCTGGCGGGAGGCGCGTACGCCGCCTGGAAGTGGTGGGACAAGCAGGCCAACCCGGACTGGCTGGTCGAGCCGCCGGCCCCCACCGAGGTCTCCGACCGCGCCCCGCTGACCTCGGTGGACGGCAGCGGGGGCGCCCTCGACCCCGAGGTCCAGGCCAAGCAGGACCGGGAAGACCTGGCGGAGGACACCGTCGAGGAGCGCGACGACCGGCTCTGACCTGCGCCGACGCGGGCCGGGAACGAAAAAGGCCGCGAGGCGGGAGACCGATGGGTCTCCCGCCTCGCGGCTGTTTCCTGTGGAGCCTAGGAGAGTCGAACTCCTGACATCCGCCATGCAAAGACGGCGCTCTACCAACTGAGCTAAGGCCCCTTCGCCGATCAGGATACCCGGTGGCGGCCCCCTTTCCCGACCGGGTATCGCCGCGACCCACCACTCTCCGTAGGATGCACCGCAAGATTCGCGGCAGCGAAGCGAAGGGGAGAGCGAGATGGACGCAGCACAGCAGGAAGCCACCGCCCGCGCACGGGAGCTCCAGCGGAGCTGGTACGGAGAGCCCCTGGGGGCGCTGTTCCGCCGTCTCATCGACGACCTCGGCCTCAACCAGGCCCGTCTCGCCTCCGTTCTGGGCCTGTCCGCGCCCATGCTCTCCCAGCTGATGAGCGGTCAGCGGGCGAAGATCGGCAACCCGGCGGTGGTGCAGCGGGTGCAGGCGCTCCAGGAGCTCTCCAGCCAGGTCGCCGACGGCAGCGTGAGCGCCGCCGAGGCCGCCGACCGGATGGAGGAGGTCAAGAAGAGCTCGGGCGGCTCGGTCCTCAACTCCACCCAGACCACGGCCAGCAGCGGCGCCCCGACCGTGCGGCGCGTGGTGCGCGAGATCCAGTCGCTGCTGCGCTCGGTGGCCGGCGCGGGCGACATCATCGACGCAGCGCAGACCCTCGCCCCCACCCACCCCGAACTGGCCGAGTTCCTGCGGGTGTACGGCGCCGGGCGGACCGCCGAGGCGGTCGCCCACTACGAGGCGCACCAGAGCTGACCGACGCGAACGCGATGGGTGAGGTCTTCGCGGGGCGGTACGAGCTGGTCGACCCGATCGGGCGGGGCGGGGTGGGCGCCGTCTGGCGGGCCTGGGACCACCGCAGGCGGCGCTATGTGGCGGCGAAGGTGCTTCAGCAGAGCGATGCCCACACCCTGCTGAGGTTCGTCCGCGAACAGGGTCTGCGCATCGACCACCCCCATGTGCTGGCTCCGATGAGCTGGGCCGCGGACGACGACAAGGTGCTGTTCACCATGGACGTGGTGCGCGGCGGTTCGCTGGCCCATCTCATCGGCGACTACGGCCCATTACCGCCGTATTTCGTGTGCGTCGTGCTCGATCAGTTGCTGTCGGGCCTGTCGGCGGTGCACACGGAGGGGGTGGTGCACCGGGACATCAAGCCCGCCAACATCCTTTTGGAGGCGACCGGTACGGGCCGCCCCCATGTCCGGCTCTCCGACTTCGGGATCGCCATGCGCAAGGGCGAGCCGAGGCTGACGGACACCAACTATGTGATGGGGACGCCCGGTTATTTCGCCCCCGAGCAAATGCTGGGCGACGAGCCCGACTTCCCGGCGGACCTTTTCGCCGTCGGGCTGATGGCCCTGTACCTCCTCACCGGCCGCAAACCCGACGCGGAAGCACTGGTGCGCCGATTTTTGGAGCACGGCACCCCGAACGCACCGGAAGACGTACCGGAACCGCTCTGGCAGGTGCTCGCGAGCCTGCTGCAGCCCGACCCGGGCATGCGGTTCCGTACGGCCACGGGCGCGCGCAAGGCCCTGGCCGAGGCCGTGGAGCTGATGGACGGACCCGGTCCCGACGAGGAGCCGATCGAGGTCTTCGACCATCTGGGGCCCCTGCCAACGGGGTTCGGCCCCGAGGGACCCGAGCCGCGCCGGGCTCCTGAGGCGCCCGGCACCCCCGCGACGCCCTGGCTGCCGCCCGGCCACGCGCTGGGAACACCTCCCGAGGCGCCCTTCACGCCCTCCTCCGGCGTCACGCGCCGCCCAGCGCCCACGACCGCCCCCGCCGTACCGCCGGCGCCTCCCGTGCCCGTACATCCGCCCGCACGACCGCCCGCCACGCACCCGCACCGGCCGTCCCGGGCGATCGGGCCGCCCCCGGCGAAGGTCGCCGTGCCGGTGCTGATCGTGGCGCTGCTCTGCCTCGCGGTGGGCATCTGGGCGCTGACCGCGGGCTGATTCACGTTCGCAATCATTTTATTTACGAAAGCAAACACAACAGGGCCCCGGCCGCGTCGGCGGCCGGGGCCCTGCGTCAGGACTCTGTTGTCTTACACACCCGAACCTGCGGGCACGGAGTCGGTCGCCTCCGTCCACAGGTCCTGCTCGGCGCGATCCGCCTGGATCTGGCGGTACACGAGGAGCCCGCCGATGGCGGCCAGTGCGACCAGGAGGAGCTTCTTCACCGCGCGACCTCGTCTTTCCTTGACGTAAGGGGACCTCTGGTGGCCGATGATACACACCGGCCGATACCGATCGGTGACCTGTGCCGGGTCCACTTCTCACACCCGGTGCGGCCCAACTCCCCCACCACGGAAAACAGATCGGCCCGGACGGAGAATTCTCCGTCCGGGCCGATCGTGCGGTGGGGCTAACAGGACTTGAACCTGTGGCCTCTTCCTTATCAGGGAAGCGCTCTAACCGTCTGAGCTATAGCCCCGCGCGACACCGAAAGATTAGCGCACTTGGGGCCCAGTCCCAAAATCGTCCGGGCCCCCGGTGCCGACCGCCGTTATTCGTCCTCGGCGAGCGTCAGCTCGACACCGCCGACGAAGCCCGCCGACAGGTTGTAGACGAAGGCCCCCAGGGTCGCCAGCGCGGTCGCCAGCACCACGTCGATCACGGCGATGACCGTCGTGAAGATGAGGACGTTCGGGAGGGACAGGAAGGACTGCAGGTCGAAGCCGCCGCCCTCGCTGGAGGTGGCGTCGCTGATCGTGCCGCCCACGGTCGAGATGACGCCCATGGCGTCCATGACCGTCCACAGCACCGCGGCCGCCACGATCGTGCACACGCCCAGCGCGATGGACAGCAGGAAGCTGACCTTCATCACCGACCACGGGTCGGCCTTGGCCACCCGCAGCCGCGCCGTGCGCGTACGCGGCGCCGGGCGGGCAGCAGCGGGGGCCGGAGCCGCCGGGCGCGGCACCCGCGGCTGCTGCTCCTCCGCGGCCCGCTGGGCGGGCGGACGGCCCTTGGCGGGGCCGCCGGAGGCCGGGGCGCCCTTGGCGGCCGACGGCTTCTCGGCGGCCGCGGCGGCCTTCCCGGCCGGCTCCTCGGAGGTGGTGCCCTTGGCCTTCCCCGCGGCCTCGGCGGCCGCCTGCTTCCTGGGCTCCTTGGCGGGCTTCGCCGCCCGCTCGGCCTTCGAGCCCTTGGAACCCGTGGAACCGGAATCCGAAGCGGAACCCTCCGCCGGCGGCTCGTACGCCTTCGGCGGGTGATAGGGCTTCGGGTCGCGGGTGTCCGTCACAGTCCCCCCTTTGGAGTCGGCGCCGGGCGTGCCGGAGCCACGGGCGCCGGTCTTCTCTGCGGCAGGGGCGGCGGTGGTGGGTTTGGCACCCGCACCGCTTGCCGCGGCGCCCGTGGCTCGACTCACGACTTACTCCTCGGTGTCCTCGGCCGGGGGCTCCGCGCCCTCGGTCGTCTGGGGGCCGTCGCCCTCGGCTGCGTCGGCCAACTCCTCGACCTCTTCAGCCTCGCGACCGGCCTCGGCGTTACGCGCGATACCCACGACGGCGTCGCGCTTGCCCAAGTTGATCAGCTGAACGCCCATGGTGTCACGGCCTGTCTCCCGCACCTCGTTGACCCGGGTGCGGATCACACCACCGCTGAGGGTGATGGCGAGGATCTCGTCGGTCTCCTCGACCACCAGGGCGCCGACCAGCGAACCACGATCCTCCACGATCTTGGCCGCCTTGATACCGAGGCCACCACGGCCCTGGACGCGGTACTCGTCGACGTTCGTCCGCTTCGCGTACCCACCGTCGGTGGCGGTGAAGACGTACGTACCGGCCCGGACCACGTTCATCGAGAGCAGCTCGTCACCCTCGCGGAAGCTCATGCCCTTGACGCCCGAGGTCGCGCGGCCCATGGGGCGGAGAGCTTCATCCGTTGCGGTGAACCGGATCGACTGTGCCTTCTTGCTGACCAGCAGCAGGTCGTCCTCGGCGGACACCAGCTCGGCGCCGATCAGCTCGTCCTCCGCGCCGCTCTCCGTCTCCCGGAGGTTGATGGCGATGACACCGCCCGAACGGGGCGAGTCGTAGTCCTTCAGCGAAGTCTTCTTCACCAGGCCGGACTTGGTGGCGAGCACCAGATAGGGCGCCGCCTCGTAGTCGCGGATGGCGAGGATCTGGGCGATCTTCTCGTCCGGCTGGAAGGCCAGCAGATTGGCCACGTGCTGGCCGCGGGCGTCCCGGCCGGCGTCCGGGAGCTCGTACGCCTTGGCGCGGTAGACCCGGCCCTTGTTGGTGAAGAACAGCAGCCAGTGGTGCGTGGTCGAGACGAAGAAGTGGTCGACGATGTCGTCCTGCTTCAGCTTGGTGCCCCGGACGCCCTTGCCGCCGCGCTTCTGCGAGCGGTAGTCCTCGGTCTTGGTGCGCTTGACGTAACCACCGTTGGTGATGGTGACGACGATGTCCTCCTCGGCGATCAGGTCCTCGATGGACATGTCACCGTCGAAGGGGATCAGCTTGGAGCGCCGGTCGTCGCCGAACTTGTCGACGATCGCGGTCAGTTCCTCGCTGATGATCATCCGCTGCCGCTCGGGCGAGGCGAGGATCGCGTTGTACTCGTTGATCTTCGCCTGGAGCTCGTCGTGCTCGGCGGTGATCTTCTGGTGCTCCAGGGCCGCCAGGCGGCGCAGCTGCATCTCCAGGATCGCGTTGGCCTGGATCTCGTCGATCGTCAGCAGGCCCATCAGGCCCTCGCGCGCGATCTCGACGGTGTCGCTGCGCCGGATCAGCGCGATGACCTCGTCGATGGCGTTGAGCGCCTTGAGCAGACCGCGCAGGATGTGGGCGCGCTCCTCGGCCTTGCGCAGCCGGAAGCGGGTGCGCCGGACGATGACCTCGACCTGGTGGGTCACCCAGTTGCGGATGAAGGCGTCGATCGAGAGCGTGCGCGGCACCCCGTCGACGAGCGCCAGCATGTTCGCGCCGAAGTTCGTCTGGAGGTCGGTGTGCTTGTAGAGGTTGTTGAGCACCACCTTGGCGACGGCGTCGCGCTTGAGCACGACCACCAGGCGCTGGCCCGTACGGGAGGAGGTCTCGTCGCGGACGTCGGCGATGCCGCCGACCTTGCCGTCCTTCACCAGGTCGGCGATCTTCTGCGCGAGGTTGTCCGGGTTGACCTGGTAGGGCAGCTCGGTGACCACCAGGCACTGGCGGTTCTGGATCTCCTCGACCGCGACGACCGCGCGCATGGTGATCGAGCCGCGGCCGGTGCGGTAGGCCTCCTCGATGCCCTTGCGGCCCACCACGAGGGCGCCGGTCGGGAAGTCGGGGCCCTTGATCCGCTCGATGAGCGCCTCGAGGAGCTCCTCGGGGGTCGCCTCGGGGTTGGCCAGGTACCACTGGGCGCCCTCGGCGACCTCGCGGAGGTTGTGCGGCGGGATGTTGGTGGCCATGCCGACCGCGATGCCCGCAGAACCGTTGATCAGCAGGTTCGGGAAGCGCGCCGGCAGGACCGTCGGCTCCTGGTTGCGGCCGTCGTAGTTGTCCTGGAAGTCGACGGTCTCCTCGTCGATGTCCCGGAGCATCTCCATCGACAGCGGGATCATCTTGCACTCGGTGTACCGCATGGCGGCGGCCGGGTCGTTGCCCGGGGAACCGAAGTTGCCGTTGGAGTCCACCAGCGGCATCCGCATCGACCAGGGCTGGGCGAGGCGGACGAGCGCGTCGTAGATCGAGGCGTCGCCGTGCGGGTGGTACGTACCCATGACGTCACCGACGACGCGGGCGCACTTGTAGAAGCCCTTCTCGGGGCGGTAGCCGCCGTCGTACATCGCGTAGAGCACGCGGCGGTGCACCGGCTTGAGGCCGTCCCGCACGTCCGGGAGCGCACGCGAGACGATGACGCTCATCGCGTAGTCGAGGTACGAGCGCTGCATCTCGGTCTCGAGCCCGACGGGCTCGACGCGCATCCCGACGCCCTCCAGGGGGGCGGGGGCGCCCTCGGGCGTCACCTCGGGCACGGGGGCAGTGGGAGTCTCAGGGGTCTCGTCGGCCATTGCTGTTCAAAGTCCTTTCGCGCTGCGGCTGTTTCTCGTGGGCCGACAGGCTCAGATGTCGAGGAAGCGGACGTCCTTGGCGTTGCGCTGGATGAAGGAGCGCCGTGCCTCGACGTCCTCGCCCATGAGCACCGAGAACAGGTCGTCCGCCTGCGCGGCGTCGTCCAGGGTGACCTGGCCGAGCACACGGTGGTCGACGTCCATGGTGGTGACGCGCAGCTCCTCGGCGTTCATCTCGCCGAGACCCTTGAAGCGCTGGACCGAGTCGTCCTTGATCCGCTTGCCGTTCTCCCGGCCGAGCTGGATCAGCGCGTCGCGCTCGCGGTCGGAGTAGGCGTACTCGAAGTCGTCCCGGCCCCACTTGATCTTGTACAGCGGGGGGCGGGAGAGGTAGACGTGCCCGGCCTCGACCAGCGGCCGCATGAAGCGGAACAGGAAGGTGAGCAGCAGGGTGTTGATGTGCTGACCGTCGACGTCGGCGTCCGCCATCAGGATGATCTTGTGATAGCGGAGCTTGGCGATGTCGAAGTCCTCGTGCACACCGGTGCCGAAGGCCGAGATGAGGGCCTGGACCTCGGTGTTCTGGAGGATCTTGTCGATCCGCGCCTTCTCGACGTTGAGGATCTTGCCGCGGATCGGGAGGATCGCCTGGTACTGCGGGTTGCGGCCGGACTTGGCCGAGCCGCCGGCGGAGTCACCCTCGACGATGAAGATCTCGCACTTGGTGGGGTCGTTGGACTGGCAGTCGCTGAGCTTGCCCGGCAGCGACGCCGACTCCAGCAGGCCCTTGCGGCGGGTGAGGTCGCGGGCCTTGCGGGCCGCCACGCGCGCGGTCGCCGCCTGGATGGACTTGCGGATGATGTCCGCGGCCTCGTTGGGGTTGCGGTCCAGCCAGTCCGTGAGGTGCTCGTGGACGACCTTCTGGACGAAGGTCTTCGCCTCGGTGTTGCCGAGCTTCGTCTTCGTCTGGCCCTCGAACTGCGGCTCGCCGAGCTTGACGGAGATGATCGCGGTCAGACCCTCGCGGATGTCCTCGCCCGTGAGGTTGTCGTCCTTCTCCCGGAGCAGCTTCTTGTCGCGGGCGTACCGGTTGATCAGACCGGTCAGCGCGGCGCGGAAGCCCTCTTCGTGAGTGCCGCCCTCGTGGGTGTGGATGGTGTTGGCGAAGCTGTAGACACCCTCGGAGTACTGGCTGTTCCACTGCATCGCGATCTCGACCGAGAGCATGCGCTCCTTGTCCTCGGCCTCGATGTCGATGACGGTCGGGTGGATCAGCTCGCCCTTGCGCGAGTTGAGGTACTTCACGAAGTCGACGATGCCGCCCTCGTAGTGGTACTCCACCGTCAGCGCCTTGCCCTCCTCGTCGACATGGTCGACGCGGAGGTCCGTCAGCGAGATCCGCAGTCCCTTGTTGAGGAACGCCATCTCCTGGAAGCGCCGCGAGAGCGTCTCGAAGGAGTACTCGGTGGTCTCGAAGATGTCGCCGTCGGCCCAGAAGGTGACGGAGGTGCCCGACTCGTCGGTCGCCTCGTTCTTCTGCAGGGGGGCCGTGGGGACGCCGAGCTTGTAGTCCTGCGTCCAGCGGTAGCCGTCGGTCTTGACCTCGACCGCGACGCGCGTCGACAGGGCGTTGACGACCGAGACGCCGACGCCGTGCAGACCACCGGAGACGGCGTAGCCGCCGCCGCCGAACTTGCCGCCCGCGTGCAGGACGGTCAGCACGACCTCGACGGCGGGCTTGCCCTCGGAGGGGACGATGCCGACCGGGATGCCACGGCCGTTGTCGACAACGCGGACGCCGCCGTCGGGGAGGATCGTCACGTCGATGGTGTCCGCGTGGCCGGCCAGGGCCTCGTCGACGGAGTTGTCCACGACCTCGTACACCAAGTGGTGCAGGCCACGCTCACCGGTCGAGCCGATGTACATGCCGGGCCGCTTGCGGACCGCGTCCAGTCCTTCCAGAACGGTGATCGCACTGGCGTCGTACGACGTCTCACCTGCGGGGGAGCCCATGGGGGCCTCCCCGCTCGTGGAAGGGATGTTCTCGTTGGGGTTGCCGGAATCGGCCACGAAGCGCCCTTTCTGGCACAGCACAGGCCTTCCCCTGCCTACGGCGGGGAGACCCCACCCGGGGCAGGCAGGAGCGGCTGCGTCGTTCTGCGTTGGTCGACGTGTCCCGCGAACCGGCGGGATTGTCACCAGTCTACCGGTAGCACTGACATGAATGGGGGTTTGGCGGTGCCTGAGTCCTCACGTGCCGCCCTGAACCGGCATCAGCCGACTCCCTATATGTGGGCCCGGCCCTCAGGAGGCTCACAGCGGCACTCAGCGCTTCGGGCTGTCAACCGCCCGCTACGGTGAGCGGAGTCCCGGGCCCCGGCCGTCGCGCGGCGCCCGCACGCCGTGAGCGCGGCGGGTGCCGCCGGAGCCCCGGCGGACGTCAGCGCGACGCACCGGATCACCCGTAGGTGTCGCCCGGCCCGGTGCTCCCGGGGGCACGCAGGGGCCCGTACCGGCGGTTCGGACCGCCCGGCCCCAGCACCTTGATCACCTTCACCGTGCCCTGCCCCAGATCGGCGTTCAGCCGGGCCACCAACTGCGGCGCCAGCAGCCGCAGCTGCGTCGCCCACGCCGTCGAGTCGCACTGCACGGTCAGCACCCGGGCGTCCTCGTCGTACTTCTGCGGCTCGCAGTGCAGCGCGACGTCCGGCCCCACCATCTGCGGCCAGCGGCCCATCACCCCGCCCACCGCGGCGGGCGCCTCCCAGCCGCGCTCGGTGATCAGGCGGTTGATCGCGGCGCCGAGCGGCAGCGGATCCCGGCCGTCGGCCCGCGCGCCGGAGCGCAGACCGCCGCGGCGCGCCTGCTTCTTCTGCTGCGCGGCGTTGCCCCGTGCCCGCGCCTGCTCCTTCGCGGCGCGCAGCGCCACCCGCGCCAGGTCCACTCCGGACGGCTCGGGCGCCTTCGGCCGTTCGGGGTGGTCCGGGGTCTCCGGTCCCTGGGTCATACGCGCTCGACCGTGCCTTCCGTGACCGCGTACCGCGCGCCGACCAGCACGCCCGGCACATCGTCGTCCACCGCCGCCGTCACCAGCACCTGCTCGCCCGGCGCCACCAGCTCCGCCAGCCGCTCCCGGCGGCGGGCGTCCAGCTCGGCGAAGACGTCGTCGAGCACGAGCACAGGCTCGTTGCCCTCGGAGCGCAGCAGGTCGTACGAGGCCAGGCGCAGCGCCAGCGCGTACGACCAGGACTCGCCGTGGCTGGCGTACCCCTTGGCGGGCAGCCGGCCGAGGCTCAGCAACAGCTCGTCGCGGTGCGGGCCGACCAGCGTCACCCCGCGCTCGATCTCCTGCTTGCGGACCTCCGCGAGCGCGGTGATCAGCGCCTCGTACAGCTCCTCGCGGGTGTGGGCGCCCTCGATGGCCGCGGGGCCGCGGTACTCGAACGCGACCGGGCCGCCGCCGGGAGCCAGCTGCTCGTACGCCTTGTCGGCCAGCGGCCGGAGCGCGGCGATCAGGTCGAGGCGCTGCGCCAGCAGCTCGGCACCGGCGCGGGCCAGGTGCTGGTCCCAGATGTCGAGGGTGGAGAGGTCCAGGCCGCGGCCGCCGTGGCGGCGGGCCATGGCGGCGCTCTTGAGCAGGGTGTTGCGCTGCTTGAGGACGCGGTCGTAGTCGGAGCGCACGCCCGCCATGCGGGGGGAGCGCGCGGTGACCAGCTCGTCCAGGAAGCGGCGGCGCTCGCCCGGGTCGCCCTTGACCAGCGCCAGGTCCTCGGGGGCGAACAGCACCGTGCGGACGATGCCGAGCACGTCGCGGGGCCGGACCTGCGAGGAGCGGTTGATCCTGGCCCGGTTCGCCCGGCCCGGGTTGAGCTCCAGCTCGATCAGCTGCTGACGCTCGCCCTGGACGACGGCGGCCCGGATGATCGCGCGGTCCGCGCCCATCCGCACCAGCGGGGCGTCGGAGGAGACCCGGTGGCTGCCGAGGGTCGCCAGATAGCCGACCGCCTCGACGAGGTTGGTCTTGCCCTGGCCGTTGGGCCCCACGAAGGCCGTGACGCCCGGGTCGAGCGGGACCTCGACCCGGGCGTACGAGCGGAAGTCGGCCAGCGACAGATGCGATACGTGCATGGGGTGGCGCCGACCTCTCCCGGCTACTGCTTCCTGCTGCTTCTTACTTGTTCTCGACCGCGTGGCCGCCGAACTGGTTGCGCAGCGCGGCGATCATCTTCATCTGCGGGGAATCGTCCTGACGGGACGCGAAGCGGGCGAAGAGCGACGCGGTGATCGCGGGCAGCGGCACCGCGTTGTCGATCGCCGCCTCGACCGTCCAGCGGCCCTCGCCGGAGTCCGCGGCGTAGCCCCGCAGCTTGTCCAGGTGCTCGTCGTCGTCCAGGGCGTTGACGGCCAGGTCGAGCAGCCAGGAGCGGATGACCGTGCCCTCCTGCCAGCTGCGGAAGACCTCGCGCACGTCGGTGACGGAGTCGACCTTCTCCAGGAGCTCCCAGCCCTCGGCGTACGCCTGCATCATGGCGTACTCGATGCCGTTGTGGACCATCTTGGCGAAGTGGCCGGCGCCGACCTTGCCCGCGTGGACGGAGCCGAAGTCGCCCTCGGGCTTGAGCGCGTCGAAGATCGGCTGGACCCGCGCGACGTTCGCGGCGTCGCCGCCGTACATCAGGGCGTAGCCGTTCTCCAGGCCCCAGACGCCGCCGGAGACACCGCAGTCCACGAAGCCGATGCCCTTGGCGGCGAGCTCCTCGGCGTGCTTCTCGTCGTCCGTCCAGCGGCTGTTCCCGCCGTCGACGACGATGTCGCCGGGGGAGAGCAGCTCGCCCAGCTCGTCGATGGTGGACTGGGTCGCGGCGCCGGCCGGGACCATGACCCAGACGACGCGGGGACCCTCGAGGGAATCCACAAGCTCCTTGAGGCTGTGGACATCCCCGAGATCCGGATTGCGGTCGTACCCGATGACGGTGTGGCCCGCGCGGCGAATGCGCTCGCGCATGTTGCCGCCCATCTTGCCGAGACCGATGAGACCGAGCTCCATGGGTGATCCTCTATGCCTTGATTGCGTGACGTCCGGGTCCGAGCCTACGCCCGACGGTCCGCGCACACCTGTGGGCTCGGGCGCTCAACAGTCGAGTGGGCCGGCTGTGGACAGCCGACCCACTCGTACCGCGAGTTTCCGCAGGTCAGCGCGAGAGCGCGCGACGGATCAGCCGGACAGGCGCACCGGCATGATCAGGTACTTGTAGGCGTCGTCCGCCTCCGCGTCCACCGCGGGCTTGCCGCTGAGCAGCGCCGGCTTCGTGGAGGTGGTGAAGGACAGCTGGGCGACCGGGGAGTCGATCGCGGAGAGGCCCTCGAGCAGGAAGCCCGGGTTGAAGGCGATCGAGATGTCGTCACCGTCGAGCTGGGCGTCGACCCGCTCCACAGCCTGTGCATCGTCGCTGGAACCGGCCTCCAGGATCAGCACGCCCTGCTCGAAGCTCAGCCGCACCGGGGTGTTCCGCTCGGCGACGAGCGCCACGCGCTTGACGGCCTCCACGAAGGGGGCGGTCTCGATCACGGCGACGGAGTTGAACTCCGTCGGGAAGAGCGTGCGGTACTTCGGGAGGTCGCCCTCCAGCAGGCGCGTGGTCGTACGCCGGCCGGCGCCCTCGAAGCCGATGAGGCCCTCGCCCGCGCCGGAGCCGGCCAGGGCGATGGAGACGGTGTCGCCGCCGCTGAGGGACTTCGCGGTGTCCAGCAGCGTCTTGGCGGGCACCAGGGCGACCGCGGAGATGTCCGGGGTCTCGGGCTTCCACATGAACTCGCGGACGGCGAAGCGGTAGCGGTCGGTGGAGGCCAGGGTGACGGTGTCGCCCTCGATCTCGATCCGGACGCCCGTGAGCACCGGCAGCGTGTCGTCACGGCCGGCGGCGATGGCGACCTGGGCGGCGGCCGCGGCGAAGACCTCGCCGGGGACGGTGCCCGTGGCGGTCGGCATCTGCGGCAGCGCCGGGTATTCCTCCACAGGAAGGGTGTGGAGTGTGAATCGCGAGGAGCCGCAGACGACGGTGACGCGCACACCGTCGGTGGAGATCTCCACAGGCCTGTTGGGAAGTGCGCGGCAGATGTCCGCGAGCAGGCGGCCGGAGACGAGGACGGTGCCGTCCTCCTCCACGTCCGCGTCGACCGAGACGCGGGCCGAGACCTCGTAGTCGAAGCCGGAGAGGCTCAGGGAGCCCTCCTCCGCCTTCAGCAGCAGGCCCGCGAGGACGGGCACCGGCGGACGGGCCGGGAGGCTGCGGGCCGCCCAGGCCACTGCCTCCGCGAGTACATCGCGCTCCACCC
Source organism: Streptomyces blastmyceticus (assembly GCF_039521185.1). Classification (NCBI taxonomy): domain Bacteria; kingdom Bacillati; phylum Actinomycetota; class Actinomycetes; order Kitasatosporales; family Streptomycetaceae; genus Streptomyces; species Streptomyces blastmyceticus. The sequence continues at coordinate 270,485 of NZ_BAAABW010000016.1, forward strand.
GGATCTTCACCGGAACCGCCTCCTGCTTGTTGCTGGCTCGCCCTGCTGGCTACGTCGTCGGCCGATTTGCCGGAGACCAGTCTGACGCACGCCGCTGACAGTCGGTGCGCCTCGGGGTCAAGTCAGGTCGGAGGGCGTGGCGCGGCCCGCGGCCGAGTTGTGCACAGGCCCCACTTCGAATCGAGTTCCCCGGTAGATCTCTGTGGTCGTAGTAGTAGGGCCTGTGGAAACGGTGGAAAACCGTCTTTGCGCAGGTCAGACCGGATTTTTTGTCCACCGGGCCTGTGGGTGGCGGCGGTGGAAAAGCGGGGTGGTCTGTGGACCGCGGAAAGTTCTGCACACCCCGTGCACAGGCGGGGGGTACTTCTCCCCAGCGCCGTCCCCAGTTTTACCCAGGTTCCCCACAGCCCAACCCGGCAACTTCGTGTGACGCCTTTCACTCGGTGCGGTGAGCGGGGGTGTTTCGTTACCGAACAGTGGACAGGGGTGTGGAAAGGCTGTGTACAACATCCACTTCCCTGTGGGCGGCCGGTGGACAACCGCGAGTGCGCCTTGTGGGTGAATCCGTCGTCCACAGGGTGTGGAACATCGTCGACCACAAATCCACACCCCGCTGACCTCCCCTGATGGCCTATCAACAGCCTCCGCTGTGGACAGCGTCTGGACAACTTCGCGGTCCCCAGGGTGTGGACAGCCGGTCGGCCGGAAAACTGTGGAGAACCGGCGTCCGGGGCTCCGTATTCGAACAGAGGTGGGGACACGCGGCCGCTCCGCGACGTCCTCGGAGCTCTTCGGGAACCGCTCCGAGGCCCTTCCGGGGCGCTCCACAGGGGCTTCGCAGCTGCTTCCGGGACTGCTCGCGGGGTGCTGAGAATCCCTCTCAGGGAACGGCCGAGGGCGCCTCGGGAGGCTCCCGAGGCGCCCTCAGTGGTGCGTGAGCGGCCCGCAGAGGCCGTCCGTCAGCCGTTCTTGATGCGGTTCGTCAGCTCGGTCACCTGGTTGTAGATCGAGCGCCGCTCGGCCATCAGCGCGCGGATCTTCCGGTCCGCGTGCATCACCGTCGTGTGGTCACGGCCGCCGAACTGCGCGCCGATCTTCGGCAGCGACAGGTCCGTGAGCTCCCGGCAGAGGTACATCGCGATCTGCCGGGCCGTCACCAGCACCCGGCTGCGCGAGGCTCCGCACAGATCCTCGACCGTGTGCCCGAAGTAGTCGGCGGTCGCCGCCATGATGGCGGGCGCGGTGATCTCCGGCGAGGCGTCCTCGCCGCCCGGGATCAGGTCCTTGAGGACGATCTCGGTGAGCCCGAGGTCGACCGGCTGCCGGTTGAGGCTGGCGAACGCGGTGACCCGGATGAGCGCCCCCTCCAGCTCGCGGATGTTCCGCGAGATGCGGGAGGCGATGAACTCCAGGACCTCCGGCGGGGCGTTCAGCTGCTCCTGGACCGCCTTCTTCCGGAGGATCGCGATGCGCGTCTCCAGCTCCGGCGGCTGCACGTCCGTGATCAGACCCCACTCGAAGCGGTTGCGCAGCCGGTCCTCCAGGGTGACCAGCTGCTTGGGCGGCCGGTCCGAGGACAGCACGATCTGCTTGTTGGCGTTGTGGAGCGTGTTGAACGTGTGGAAGAACTCCTCCTGCGTCGACTCCTTGCTCGCGAGGAACTGGATGTCGTCGACCAGCAGGATGTCCATGTCGCGGTAGCGCTTGCGGAACGCGTCCGCCTTGCCGTCGCGGATGGAGTTGATGAACTCGTTCGTGAACTCCTCGGAGCTCACGTAGCGCACGCGCGTCCCCGGGTAGAGGCTGCGCGCGTAGTGCCCGATGGCGTGCAGCAGGTGGGTCTTGCCCAGCCCCGACTCGCCGTAGATGAACAGGGGGTTGTACGCCTTGGCCGGCGCCTCGGCGACGGCCACCGCGGCCGCGTGGGCGAAGCGGTTGGACGCGCCGATGACGAAGGTGTCGAAGAGGTACTTCGGGTTCAGCCGGGCGGTCGGCTCGGCCGCACCCGCCGAGGACGCGGGCTTCGACGAGAGCGACCCGGACCCGCCACCGGACGCGGGCGGACCGCCCTGGCCGCCCCGGGCGTGGCTCTCGGGCAGCTCACGCCGCTGCGGCGGCTCGTAAGGCAGGCGCTCGGGCTGCGGGGAGCGGTAGTCCTGCTGCTGCTCGTACGGAGCGTGCTGCTGGCCGTTGTGCGAGGCGTACGGATCGCGCTCGCCGTCCTGGAAGCCGCCGAGGCGCGGCTGCTGCCAGCCGTAGTCGCCGCGGTCGCCCCGGTCGGGCGCGGACGGCCCCTGGTGGCGCGGCCAGGCACCGGGCTCGGCGCGGGGCTGCTGGTAGTCGGGGTACGCGGGCCGTACGGACGGCAGCTCGTCGGCGGGCGCCTGACGGCCGTAGCTCTCCCGGCCGTCGTAGCCGCCGTGGCTGTCGTAGCTCTCATAGGTGTCGCGTGCGTCACGGTTCTCGTACGCGTCGCGGCCCTGGCCGCCGGTGTGCGGGCCCGTGGGCTCCTCGTAACGCGACTGCTGCTGGGGGGGCTGCTGCCGTTCGGGGGGCGGCTCGCCCGCGGAGTCGTCGACGGTGATCGCGATCCGGATGGGGCGGCCGCACTCGCGGCTCAGGGTCTCGCTGACGATGGGCGCGAGCCGGCCCTCGAGCACGCCCTTGGCGAATTCGTTGGGCACGGCGAGCAGCGCGGTGTCGGCGACCAGCGCGAGGGGCTGGCACCGCTTGATCCAGTGCTCGTCCTTGCCCTCGACGCCCTGGCCGCCCGGGCCCCGGCCCTCGCCCAGGAGCTGTTCGAGCACGCGCGGCCACACTGCGGCAAGATCGGCAGGCAGGTCAGCCACAGGGCACGCTCTCTCAGTCAGCGGGGGGCGCCCTGGAGTCCCACGAATGTGTGGTTCTCGGGACGGGCGGGAAGTATTCAGAGTTCAGCCACGGTAGTCAGGCCGAGGTGTGCGGTTCAAGTCGTTGTCCACAGGGTGTGTACAAATGTGCCATGAGGTGAGGCGTGGCACCTCCCCGGCCTGTGGGAGGCTACGGTGTATCCCTGGTGCACTGCCGGTTTGACCGAATGGCGTAGCCGCGCGTACCGTGACCAGGTCGAGTTGTCGATGGCTGCTGCCGCCTGCCTCCGATGGGCAACGGCCGCGTTCCGCCAGGATCGCGGTCATGAAGCGGTGCACTCGGGCGTATTGCGAGCTTCTCGTGGGCGCACGGTGACAGCCAGGCGATGTCCCGCCATCACACGATTCATTTCTGGAGCCCCCGAGTGAGCAAGCGCACCTTCCAGCCGAACAACCGTCGTCGCGCGAAGACCCACGGTTTCCGCCTGCGCATGCGCACCCGTGCCGGCCGCGCGATCCTCGCGTCCCGCCGTGGCAAGGGTCGCGCAACGCTGTCGGCCTGACCAGCCCGACGGCAAGGTCCATGACGTGCTGCCTTCCAAGTCTCGACTGAGGCGGCGCGAGGACTTTGCGACCGCGGTTCGCCGAGGGCGCCGGGCCGGCCGCCCGCTCCTCGTCGTCCACCTACGTACCGGTACCACGGACCCGCACACGCCTGGGGAGACTGCTCCCCAGGCGCGTGCGGGTTTCGTCGTGAGCAAGGCCGTCGGCATCGCGGTCGTACGCAATCTGGTGAAGCGAAGACTGCGCCACCTCATGCGTGAACGGCTGGATCTGCTGCCCGCCGGTAGCCTGGTGGTGGTACGGGCCCTGCCCGGCGCGGGCGAGGCGGACCACGATCAGCTGGCCCGCGACCTCGACACCGCACTGCAGCGGCTGCTGGGAGGGGCGCCGCGCTGTTCCGGTCCCCCGGGGGAAACCCCCCGGAACCCCGGCCGAGGCCCGGGAGGGAGCGCACAGTGAAGTATCCGCTGCTGTGGTTGATCAAGCTCTACCAGTGGACCATCAGCCCACTCCTGGGCCCGGTCTGCAAGTACTACCCGTCGTGCTCGCATTACGGCTATACAGCCATTGACCGGCACGGCGCGGTCAAAGGAACGGCGCTGACGGCCTGGCGCATCCTGCGCTGCAACCCGTGGTCGCTCGGTGGCGTCGACCACGTCCCTCCCCGGAAGCGTCCGGTCTGGCACCAGCGGCTGAGGAGCCGACTGGGTGGGCATCCCGCCGTGGGGCCTGCCGCACAGCCCGAGACTCAGCCCAACGCCCAAGGAGCCTGATTCGTGGACACGATCCTCGGTCCTCTCTATACCGCTGTTTCCTGGATCATCGTCCAGTTCCACTCGTTCTACAGTCTGATCTTCGACAAGGACAGTGGCGCGGCGTGGGGTCTGTCCATCGTCTCGCTGGTGGTACTGATCCGTATCTGCCTGATCCCGCTCTTCGTGAAGCAGATCAAGGCCACGCGGAACATGCAGGCGCTCCAGCCGAAGATGAAGGCGATCCAGGAGCGCTACAAGAGCGACAAGCAGCGCCAGTCCGAAGAGATGATGAAGCTCTACAAGGAGACGGGCACCAACCCGCTCTCGAGCTGTCTCCCGATCCTGGCCCAGTCGCCCTTCTTCATCTCGCTGTACCAGGTCCTGAACCACATCGCTCAGGGCAAGGTCGTCGGTGTCATCAACACGGACCTGCTGAACAGCGCCCGTAAGGCGCACATCTTCGGTGCCCCGCTGTCCGTGAAGTTCATGGACAACGCGTCCAAGGTCGAGGCGCTGGGCGCCACGCTGACCGACGTCCGGGTCGTCACGGTCATCATGATCGTCCTGATGTCGCTGTCGCAGTTCTACACCCAGCGCCAGCTGATGACGAAGAACGTCGACCTCACGGTGAAGACGCCGTTCATGCAGCAGCAGAAGATGCTGATGTACGTCTTCCCGATCATGTTCGCCGTCTTCGGCATCAACTTCCCCGTCGGTGTCCTCGTCTACTGGCTGACCACCAACGTGTGGACCCTGGGTCAGCAGATGTTCGTCATCCGCCGCAACCCGACCCCGGGCAGCATCGCCTTCACGCAGCGCCAGGAGCGGCTGCGGGCCAAGGGCAAGCTCAAGGAGGACCCGGCGGAGGTCGAGGCGAAGAAGGCCGCCGAGGTCGCCCGTGCCAACCGGCAGCAGCCCAAGCGGCAGCCGAAGGCCAAGCGTCAGCTCGCGAGCACCCCGCAGGCCGACCAGGCCTCCGGCGCCGAGGAGAAGAAGTCCTCGCCGTCGCTGGAGAAGCAGGAGTCCGGGGACGCCAAGCCCAAGCAGGGCGGCGGCTCCTCCCGCACCGCCAAGTCCGGGCAGCGCAAGGGCCCGCAGCGACCCAAGCACCCGTCCAAGAAGTAATGAAGGAGTCCACCGTGACGGACACGCAGCGTCAGACCAGTGAGGCCGCCGCCGAGGGCACCGACACCCTGTCCCGCCTGGAGCAGGAGGGCGAGATCGCGGCCGACTACCTCGAGGGTCTGCTGGACATCGCCGACCTCGACGGCGACATCGACATGGATGTCGAGGCCGACCGCGCTGCCGTGTCGATCATCAGCGACTCGACCAGCCGCGACCTCCAGAAGCTGGTCGGTCGCGACGGCGAGGTGCTGGAGGCGCTCCAGGAGCTCACCCGGCTGGCGGTGAACCGGGAGACCGGTGACCGCAGCCGCCTCATGCTCGACATCGCGGGCTTCCGGGCCCGCAAGCGCGAGGAGCTGGCGCAGGTGGGCGCCAAGGCCGCGGAAGAGGCCAGGAGCACCGGCGAGGCCGTCAAGCTCGACCCGATGACGCCCTTCGAGCGCAAGGTCGTCCATGACGCGGTGGCCGCCGCGGGGCTGCGCAGCGAGTCCGAGGGCGAAGAGCCTCAGCGCCGAGTGATCGTCCTCCCGGCCTGATCTTTACCCTTCTATATCCCACTTCCAGGTGGGTACGGCCCCGTCTGCTCGCAGGCGGGGCCGATCCTTGTCAGCCTGATATTCAGACTCTGACGCTCAGAGAGACGTCGTACGGAAGGACGGTTCCCCGTGGAAGAGGCAGCGGAGCTCCCCCCGCCACCCCCGGAGGCGCGGGTGGTTTTCGGCGACCGCCTGCCAGAGGCCGTCCGGTACGCGGAACTGCTCGCGGACGCGGGCGTGCGGCGCGGCCTGATCGGTCCCCGTGAGGTGCCGAGGCTCTGGGAACGCCATCTGCTGAACTGCGCCGTGCTCTCCGAGGCGGTGCCCGACGGCGTCTCGGTGTGCGATGTGGGCTCCGGTGCCGGTCTGCCCGGCATCCCGCTGGCCCTGGTGCGCCCCGACCTCCAGATCACCCTGCTGGAGCCGCTGCTGCGGCGTACGACCTTCCTCCAGGAGGTCGTGGAGCTGCTGGGCCTGGACCATGTGACGGTCGTCCGCGGCCGCGCCGAGGAGATGCTCGGCAAGGTGCAGCCCGTCCACGTGGTGACGGCCCGCGCGGTGGCCCCACTGGACCGCCTCGCCGGCTGGGGCGTGCCGCTCCTGCGTCCGTACGGGGAGATGCTCGCCCTCAAGGGCGACACGGCCGAGGAGGAGCTCAAAGGGGCCCGCGCCGCGCTGAGCAAGCTCGGGGTCGTCCGCACCTCCGTGCTCCAGGTCGGCGAGGGCGTGGTGGACCCGCTGTCCACCGTGGTCCGGGTCGAGGTCGGGGAGAGCCCCGGCGGTGTGCGCTTCGCGGCGAAGCGGGCCAAGGCGGCCCGGGTCGGCAGGGCCACGCGCCGCAGGCGCTGAGCCCCGGCGGTCCGTCGTCCGGCAGCTCGGCCGTGCTCCATACAAGCTGCCAAAACTACCCATTACGGAGTGTCGTGGCCCTGTAGCGGAGCGTCCGGTGCATCGTGTTTCACGTGAAACGTCGCTCCTTGCTGCTGGGAATCATCGGGCGTGGTCGCATGGAGGATGCTCCACGCGGCCATCGGGCGCCCGAAGGTCCAGGTTCATCCACAGGCGCAGTGGATTCATCCACAGGAGAACGGGCCTCGCTGGTTCACGACCCCGAAAGCATGGCAGGCTCTGTTCATTGCGAGCCTGATGTCGAGGAGAGTGAATCCTTGCGGTCCGACGCCAATATCGCGGGGCCGATGGCCGACCCGGTCCCCGGTCCCCGTCCTGCCGACACCGAGCCAGGGGCCGACCCCGGTCCCCTGGCCAACGGTGAGGTCGTTTCACGTGAAACGCCGTCGCCCCCGATGCCCCGGCCGGACCAGACCCGGGTGATGGTGGTCGCCAACCAGAAGGGCGGGGTGGGCAAGACCACCACGACCGTGAACCTGGCGGCATCGCTGGCGCTGCACGGCAACCGCGTGCTCGTCATCGACCTGGATCCCCAGGGCAACGCCTCGACGGCGCTGGGCATCGACCACCACGCCGATGTCCCGTCGATCTACGACGTCCTGATCGACAGCCGGAAGCTCTCCGACGTGGTGCAGCCGGTGCGCGACGTCGAGGGGCTCTTCTGCGCCCCGGCCACCATCGACCTGGCGGGCGCCGAGATCGAGCTGGTCTCGCTCGTGGCCCGCGAGAGCCGGCTTGACCGGGCGATCCAGGCCTACGAGCAGCCGCTGGACTACATCCTCATCGACTGCCCGCCCTCGCTCGGCCTGCTGACGGTCAACGCGCTGGTCGCCGGGGCCGAGGTGCTGATCCCCATCCAGTGCGAGTACTACGCGCTGGAGGGCCTGGGCCAGCTCCTGCGCAACGTCGAGTTGGTGAAGGGGCATCTCAACCCCAAGCTCCATGTGTCGACGATCCTGCTGACGATGTACGACGGCCGCACCCGGCTGGCCTCCCAGGTGGCCGACGAGGTCCGCACCCACTTCGGCCATGAGGTGCTGCGCACGAGCATCCCCCGGTCGGTGCGCATCTCCGAGGCGCCCAGCTATGGGCAGACCGTTCTCACCTATGACCCGAGTTCCAGTGGGGCGCTGTCCTATCTGGAAGCGGCCCGGGAGATCGCACTGCGGGGGATCGGCGTGCGATACGACGGCAGTAAGGCCCACATGGTGGGCCGTCAACCACAGCAGGACCAGCACAGCATGTCGGAGGGGCTTCAGTGAGCGAGCGACGTAGAGGACTGGGCCGTGGGCTCGGTGCGCTGATTCCGGCGGCACCGAAGACCCCGGACAGCGCGGTGCCGGCCGTGGGGCATGGCGCGACGTCGCCGACCGCGGTGCCGGTGCTGACGGCCGAGCGCACCATGACCGCGCCGAGGGCGACCTCCCTGTCCGTGGAGGACGTCGCCGTTTCACGTGAAACGGGAGCGGTGCCGTCCACGGTGGCCGAGCCCGTGCAGGAGGGGACCGCGGCCGGGGCCCACTTCGCCGAACTGCCGCTGGACTCGATCACGCCCAACCCCCGTCAGCCCCGCGAGGTGTTCGACGAGGACGCCCTGGCCGAGCTGGTCACCTCCATCCGCGAGGTCGGACTGCTCCAGCCGGTGGTCGTACGGCAGCTGGCTCCCGAGCGCTACGAGCTCATCATGGGCGAGCGGCGCTGGCGGGCCTGCCGCGAGGCCGGGCTGGAGAAGATCCCGTCCATCATCCGGGCGACCGACGACGAGAAGCTGCTCCTCGACGCGCTGCTGGAGAATCTGCACCGCGCCCAGCTGAACCCCCTTGAGGAGGCGGCCGCCTACGACCAGCTGCTCAAGGACTTCCACTGCACCCATGACGAGCTGGCGGACCGGATCGGGCGGTCGCGGCCGCAGGTCTCCAATACGCTGCGGCTGCTGAAGCTGTCGCCGGCGGTGCAGAAGAGGGTCGCGGCGGGTGTGCTCTCCGCCGGTCATGCTCGTGCGCTGCTGTCGATCGACGACTCCGAGGAGCAGGACCGGCTCGCCACACGCATCGTGGCCGAGGGGCTGTCGGTGCGTTCGGTGGAGGAGATCGTCACCCTGATCAAGTCGGCCACCCGGAGCTCCGCGAAGGCCAAGGGGCCGCGTGCCGGCGCCCGGGTCTCCCCGGCGCTCAACAGCCTGGCCTCGCGGCTGTCGGACCGCTTCGAGACCAGGGTGAAGGTCGACCTCGGGCAGAAGAAGGGAAAGATCGTCGTCGAGTTCGCCTCGATGGAGGATCTGGAACGGATCCTCGGCACGCTCGCCCCCGGTGAGGGCCGTGTGCTGGAGCAGAAGCTCTCCGTCCAGGAGGAAGCAGGCGCGGAGTAGGCGTCGGCACCTGATGACTTCGGGCGGGTTGTGTTTCACGTGGAACACAACCCGCCCTTTGCCTTCCTCCGCTTTTCGCTCAATCGCCGCCCGGATACGATGCGTTGGGTATGGCGCATCCACGTTGGACACAGTTCACGGAGGGCGGGTCCATGCGAACGGTGAGCCGGACCGGACTGGTGGCAACGGGCCTTGGCCTGGGGGCGGTCGGCGGATTCGTCGGCAGTCTTCTCAGGGAGCGCAGCGCGCTTAGCGCCGCCCGGGGTGTGGCACGCGACGGAAATGAGGATTTGGCTCCATGGGGCGTCGGCTCGTACCGCTCACGCTGGACAACCTCCCGGATCTTCCCGCGCGCTGCCGTGCCTGTGTCTTCTGGGAGTTGGACCCCGTCAGCGGTGAAGCCGCGCTGAAGGCGGGCCGCCCGGAGCTGGAGAAGGAAGCCTGGATCTCGGCCGTCCTGCTGGAGTGGGGATCCTGCGGCCGGGTGGTGTACGTCGACGAGGTGCCGGTGGGCTTTGTGCTCTACGCTCCGCCCGCCTATGTCCCGCGCTCGGCGGCGTTCTCCACGAGCCCTGTCGCCGCGGACGCCGTGCAGCTGATGACCGCGTGGCTGGCACCGGCCTATCAGGGCCAGGGGCTGGGGCGGGCGATGGTGCAGACCGTCGCCAAGGATGTCCTCCGGCGCGGCTTCAAGGCGATCGAGGCGTTCGGCGATGCCCATTGGAAGGAGCCGGCGTGTGTGCTGCCCGCCGACCACCTGCTCGCAGTGGGCTTCAAGACCGTACGGCCCCACCCCCGCTACCCCCGGCTGCGGCTGGAACTGCGTACGGCGCTCTCCTGGAAGGAAGACGTCGAGCTGGCACTGGACCGGTTGCTCGGCGCGGTGCAGAAGGAGCCCGCTCTCCGGCCGCTGTAGGCGGTTCCACCGGCTGACATGCGAACGGGCCCGCCCTTCAAGGGGCGGGCCCGTTTCACGTGAAACAGAGCTGCTGCTTACTTGGCGGAGATGAACTCGGCCAGGTCGCGCTCGATGGCGGCCTTGGGCTTGGCACCGACGATGGTCTTGACGACCTCGCCACCCTGGTAGACGTTCAGCGTCGGAATCGACATGACACCGTACTTGGCGGCGGTCGTCGGGTTCTGGTCGATGTTCAGCTTGACGATCTCGATCTGGTCGCCGTACTCGGCGGAGATCGCCTCCAGGGAGGGGGCGATCTGGCGGCACGGGCCGCACCACTCGGCCCAGAAGTCCACCAGGACGGGCTTGTCGCTCTTGAGGACGTCCTCATCGAAGGACGTGTCGGTTACTGCCTTGAGAGCCACGGAGGTCTCCTTACATCTTCTGCGGGGTGGGGGGTGGGGTTTCAGGCGGTCTTCTCGGGCTCCCGGACGCTCTCGCCGTCCGCGAGGGACGCGAGGTAGCGCTCGGCGTCGAGAGCGGAGGAGCAACCGGTACCGGCGGCGGTGATCGCCTGGCGGTAGGTGTGGTCCACGACGTCACCGGCGGCGAACACGCCGGTCAGGTTGGTGCGCGTGGAGGGGGCGTCGACCTTGAGGTAGCCCTCGTCGTCCAGGTCCAGCTGGCCCTTGAACAGCTCGGTGCGCGGGTCGTGGCCGATCGCGATGAACAGGCCGGTCACCGGCAGCTCGGAGGTCTCACCGGTCTTGAGGTTGCGGAGGGTCAGACCGGAGAGCTTGTTCTCACCGTGGATCTCGGCGACCTCGCTGTCCCACACGAAGGAGATCTTCGGGTCCGCGAAGGCGCGCTCCTGCATGGCCTTGCTGGCGCGCAGGGTGTCACGGCGGTGGACGACGGTGACGGACTTCGCGAACCGCGAGAGGAAGGTGGCCTCCTCCATCGCGGTGTCGCCACCGCCGATCACGGCGATGTCCTGGTCCTTGAAGAAGAACCCGTCGCAGGTGGCGCACCAGGAGACACCGCGGCCGGACAGCTCGTCCTCACGGGGCAGCCCGAGCTTGCGGTGCTGGGAGCCGGTCGTGACGATGACGGCCTTGGCGCGGTGGACGGTGCCGGCGGAGTCCGTGACGGTCTTGATCTCGTCACTCAGGTCGACCGCGATGACGTCGTCCGGGATCAGCTCGGCGCCGAAGCGCTCGGCCTGGGCCCGCATGTTGTCCATCAGGTCGGGGCCCATGATGCCCTCGCGGAAGCCGGGGAAGTTCTCCACGTCGGTGGTGTTCATCAGCGCACCGCCCGCGGTCACGGCACCCTCGAAGACCAGCGGCTTCAGGGAGGCACGGGCGGTGTAGAGCGCGGCGGTGTAACCCGCGGGCCCGGAACCGATGATGATCACGTTGCGGACGTCGCTCACGGGAGTCTTCCTTGTCTGCCGACTGCTGTCTCGGGTCCTTGCGGGGTCTCACCCCACCCAACGGATCCTACGGGGCGAGCATTCCCGAGAGGCGACAGCTCGGTCCGCAACGACTCAGGAGCGCGGCAGCGTCTGCTTCAGCAGGACCTTCCCCGGGGCCGCCGGAGAGGTCTCGACACAGGACGAGGCGACGACGTAGGCGTCGACGAGCGCCGCGTCGGTGGGGTGTGGCATGACCACCAGATAAGCGTTCTCGCCCTTATAACTGTCCGGCTGCGCGGCCAGGGAGGGCTCCGGGCGGCCGATGCCCTGCTGGATGCAGGCGGGAGCGGTGGTGCCGGAGTCGCGCATCGTCGTCTCGGGAGCGTTCTCGGAGGTCTTGCCATGGGTCTCGGTGGCCTTGAAGGACATCTTCAGCAGATCGTGCACCCGGGTCTTGAGGTCACCCGAGGCGAGGGCGACCGGAGTCGGGCTCTCCTGCAGCGCTTGTGGGCCGCCCTGGTGTCCCCCGTCGCCGCCGGACGGGAGGAAGAGGCTGCCCACCCCGAGCACGGCAGCCGCACACGCGGTGCCGAGGAGGACCTTGGGCCACCGGCGTGAGCGAACCGTGCGGGACCCGCCGGGGGACGGCGCCTGCCGGCCCGGCCCGGTCGTCCCGCGAGGGCGCGCGGCCGGGCGGCGGTCGCCGGTTTCACGTGAAACACGATCCGGTGCGGGCGCCGCGGTTTCACGTGAAACCTGCTGCGGGGATCGAGCCGCCGTTTCACGTGAAACGTGCTCGGGTGCGCTTGTTCCACGTGAAACCAGCGTGCCGTCGTCCTCGATGACAGCCGTGGAGTGTGTGGTGGAGTCGAGGAGAGCCTCCGCGGCGAGGGCCGCGTCGATGCGGCCCGCGACGTCGTCGGGCATCCGGGGCGGACCGGGAAGCGTGCCCAACAGGGTCCGGATCTCGTCCAGGGAGATCCGGACGTCCTCACACAGAGGACAGTCGGCCAAGTGCTCCCGCACATCCGCGGACCGCGACGGCGACAGTGCGCCTTCGGTGAGCGCGGAGATCTCCGCGACCTCCGGGTGCTCATCCGTGCCGGTCGTCGAAGTCACGCTCGCCCACCTCCACCCTTCACTGGATCCGCGTCACTCTGTCCTGCCGGTGGTGGGACGGACGCCCCCTGCGACCGGTTCCTTCCCCCGTCGAGGGGCGGGCTACCCATGCCGTCCGCGCGCAGATGGGTGAGCATGGGCAGCAGCCGGGCCCGTCCCCGCGCGCATCTGCTCTTCACGGTGCCGACGGGGACGCCCAGAACCGTGGCCGCTTCGGCGACGGGATAGCCCTGCATGTCGACGAGGACGAGCGCCGCGCGCTGATCGGGCGGCAGGGTGGCGAGTGCCTGGAGCAGCTCGCGGTGGAGGTCGCCGCGCTCCGCGGGCGCCGCCGCGGACTCATGGGGTTCGAGGAGCTGCTCGAGCCGCTCGGTCTCGGCGAGCGGTGCGGTGCGCCGGGAGGCGGCCTTGCGGGCCCGGTCCAGACAGGCGTTGACGGTGATGCGGTGCAGCCAGGTGGTGACGGCCGACTGCCCGCGGAAGGTGTGGGCGGCCCGGTAGGCGGAGACCAGTGCGTCCTGAACGGCGTCAGCGGCCTCTTCCCGGTCGCCGAGCGTGCGCAGCGCCACGGCCCAGAGCCGGTCGCGGTGGCGCCGCACTAGCTCCGAGAATGCCTCGGAATCGCCGGCCACGTGCAGGGCGAGGAGGTCGGCGTCGCTTGTGCCGTCGCGTGTGACGTCGTCCAACGTCGAGACCCTCCCCCTGGGCTCGGAGCCGCTAGCTTCCGAGGATCTTGATCTCCGAAATGCCGCCCCGGTAGGAGCCGCTGGGTTCCTGCGGCAGGTCGGTGATGTGGATCAGCACGTAGCGCGTCTTCACCGGCTTGTCGGCGTTGGCCTTCAGCTCGTCCCCGACCTGATCGCGCTTGATGATGTTCGTCTGGAAGTCGCTGAGCTGCGAGGGAGTGGATGCCGAGGGGCCGGCGCCGAGCACCTCGACGGTCTGGCCCGACCGGTACATGTTCACATCGACGCCGGAGACGTTCTTGACGCTGCCGAGGTCGACGATGATGCCGCTGCCTTGCCTGCGATTGTCGAGGTTCCCGAAATTCGAGTGGCCGTAGAAGGCCTTGGTGAACCAAGCGGTGTTGAGATCACCGTCCACGGCCAGCTGGGCCTTGCCCTCCGCCATGGGGCCGTCCAAGGGCGAGAACTCCGTGGCCTTCTCGATCGCCAGCTTCTTTATTTCCGGCTTCTTGTCGCTCTCGCTGTCGTCCGACGGGGCATGGTTCCCGCCCGAGGAGTCCCCCTCCTTGAGCAGCGTGTCCGCCAACTGCCAGCTGCCGAGCCCCAGTGCCGCGATGAGCAGCGCGGAGACGCACCACTTCAGTGCCCGCCCCGTGCGGCTCTGGAGCGGAGGCGGTGGCGGCACCGGCGCGGGCTGCACGGGCCGGCCCGCGCGCGTCGGCGGCCCTCCGTACGTGCCCTGCTGGTACGTCGTGCGGGGGTAGCCGCTCGACGGGGTGGTGAAGGACGTCTCCGGCGGCCGGATGCGCGGCATCGCGGCGACCGCCTTGGCCAGCTCCTCCGGGGTTGCGCACGGCTTTTCCTGTCGTGACGCGGTGGCCCCGTCGTTGACGAGCGCGCGCATCGCCAGCTCCGAGAGGCCGCGGTGGACTCCGGCCCGCACCTGGTCGGGGGCGATGAGGCCGGTGCCCTTGGGCAGGCCCGGCAGGCCGTACGCGTTGTTCTCGTAGGGCCAGCGCTGGGTCAGCGCGGCGTACAGCAGGGCGCCGATGGCCTCCGTGTCGGTGCGCTGGGGGCGGTCGGAGGAGATGCCGCGGAGGGCGGCCATGACGGCGAGGCCGCGGATGCGGTACTGCCCGGACTCGGTGCGCAGCACGGAGCCGGGGTGGAGACGGAGGTGCGCGAGACCCTCGCGGTGGGCCGCGGCCATGGCCTGGGAGACTTGGCTGACGAGCTGGTAGGCGTCGTGCGGCTCCATGGGGCCGGAGGCGAGCACGGAGCTGAGCTCGGTGGCGTCCGGCAGCCACTCGTGGACGACGTAGACGAGGTCGTTCTCCTCGACGGCGTCGAGAACCTGGACGAAGCGGGGGTCGCCGAGCAGGGCGGCGGAACGGGCGGCGGCGAGCACCGGGCGGGCCCGCGGATGGTCGGCGGGCAGCAGGTGGACGCCGACGGCGCGGCGGAGCTTCTCGTCGACCGCGCGCCAGCTGCTGAATCCCTCCAGACGGGTGACGCACTCCTCCAGGCGATACCGCTTGGCGAGCTTGTGGCCGCTGTGGAGTTCGGGAGTCCGGGCGTCGCGCGCGGCTTCCTGGGTCTCCGCGCGCGCGGTGTCCTTCTGCGTACCGGTCTTGATCGCGGCCTGCGCCCCGTCGGTCGTGGCCTTCCCCGCCTTGGCGGTCAGCGGCTTGCCGCCGCTGGTGTCTGCCACGTCGACGGCAGCTGTGCTCCGTTCCGCCACCGTCGTTCCTGCCTCCCCATCCGTTGCACGCTGTCCACAGCCAAGACAATTGTGCCCACAGTCCGGCGCTATGCACGACACGCGGCGGCGGGCGATGGTTGTGCTCCGGTCAGCGTCCGAGCCGTCCGCGGACCATACCGACCATGGCGGTCAGCTCCTCGACGCGCATCCGCTTCGCCGCGATGTAGAAGACGCCGATCAGGATGAGACCTCCACCGATCAGAGCCGCGAGCGAACCGACGAATCCGTGGCCGAGAACTTCACCGATGCCGTAGGCGATCGCCCCGCCGATGAGGGCGGCGGGGATGCACGCACCGGCCAGGCGGGCGTACGTCCGGATGACGTGCGAGCCGTCCAGGTCGCCGCCGAGGCGGGTGCGCAGCCGGCGCCAGGCGACGACGACGCCCACGGCGTAGGCCAGGCCGTACGAGGCGGCCATGCCCGCCACGGCCCAGCGGGCCGGCAGGACGACGAAGCTGGCGGCGGCGCCCACCGCGTTGACGCCGGCGACGATCAGGGTGTTGTAGAAGGGGGTGCGGGTGTCCTCGTAGGCGTAGAAGCCGCGGAGGATCACGTACTGCGCGGAGTACGGGATGAGGCCGAGGCCGAAGGCCATCAGGATGAAGCCGATGTTCGTGGCGCCGCCGGTGCCTGAGCTGGAGAACATCAGCGTGGCCATCGGCACGCCGAGCGCCAGGAAGGCGAAGGCGCAGGGCACGATCGCGACGGCCGAGGTGCGCAGGCCGTGCGAGAGGTCGTCGCGCACGGCCGCGACGTCGCCGTCGTGGGCGGCACGGGAGATCCGGGGGAGCACCGCGGTCATCACCGAGACCGTGATGATGGCCTGCGGCATCTGCCAGAGCTGCAGCGCGAAGTTGTAGGCCGTGATGCCGGTGCCCTGGTGGTGCGCCTTCTCGGCGAGGGCGCCCGCCCGGGTGGCGAGCTGGGTGACGACGACCATGCCGAGCTGGTTGGCGAGGACGAAGAAGAACGTCCACTTGGCGAGCCCCATGGCCTTACCGAGGCCGTGGCCGCGCCAGTCGAACCGCAGCCGGAGCCGGAAGCCGGTCTCGCGGAGGTACGGGAACATCGCGAGCGCCTGCACCACGAGGCCGAGCAGGGTGCCGATGCCGAGCAGCCGCACGCCCTCCGGGGGGATGTTGGCCGCGCTGACGCCGCTGGTGACGAAGCCGCCGTAGACCCAGATGAACGCGCCGAAGGTGGCGATGACGACGACGTTGTTGAGGACCGGGGTCCACATCATGGCGCCGAACTTGCCACGGGCGTTGAGGATCTGGCCCATGACGATGTGCACGCCCATGAAGAACATGGTGGGCAGGCAGTAGCGGGCGAACGCCACGGCGACGTCGAGCTGGCCGGGGCTGTCGCTGTTGTCCGGCATCATCATCCGGACGAGCAGCGGAGCCGCCAGCACACAGACGGTCGTGACCGCGCCCATGAGGACCACGACGAGGGTGAAGAGCCGGTTGGCGTACGCCTCGCCGCCGTCCTCGTCGTTCTTCATCGACCGCACCAGCTGCGGGATGAACACTGCGTTCAGCGCGCCGCCGCCGACGAGGATGTAGATCATCGTCGGCAGGGTGTTGGCGACCTGGTAGCTGTCGTTGAGGGTGCCGACGCCGAGCGCCGCCGCCATCACGAGGTTGCGGGCGAAGCCCAGGATGCGGGAGACGAAGCTGCCCGCGGCCATCACCGCGCTCGACTTCAGCAGGCTCGCCGCCTTGCCGCCCTTCGCCTGGGCCGACGGGGCCTCGGTCTCGGAGACGGGCGTGGGCTCGGGCACCGGCGGCGGGACCTGCGGGGCCGGTGCCGCGTACTGGCCGGGCGCCGGGATCGGCTGACCGGACGGGCGCTGCGGCTCGTACGGCTGCTGCTGGTCCCGGTACAGGTGCGCGAAGGCGTCCCGTTCCGGGCGCTCGTCCGGGGACGCCTGGCCGGCGAGGCCGCCGACTCCGGCGAACTGCGTCGTGGGGTCGTCACCGTACGGGCGCGCGGGCGCCCACTGCCGGGGGTCCGGGCCCTGCTGCGGCGCGGGCTGCTGCTGGTGCAGCGGGAAGGTGTTCTGGTAGGTGCCGGGCGGCGGCGGGGGGTGCGCGGCACGGTCGTACAGCGCATCGCTCACCGGGTCCTGGGCGGCCGGGTCGTGCTCGGGGTAGGGATGGGAGGCGTACGCGTCCCGGAGGTAGGGGTCCTGGGCGTACGGGCCCGGACGGGACGAGTCCGGGGCAGGCGGGGGCGGCGGGTACTGGCCCCGCTGGTCACCACCCGCGCCCTGCTCGCGGTCACCGTCGTACGGCGCGTTCATCGCTACCCCACCTCATCGTCCGCGGCCGGCCGGCCCCACTACACGTCAACGGTTCACTTTCTCACCTGTGCCGGATGGGTCGGTGCTTTCCGATCCGGTGTCCGGAGCCGGGTCCTCCGGCTGCTGGGGACTGTCATCGCCCGGACCGCCGTCCCCGGAGTCTCCCCCGTCCGCCGTCCCGCCGGCGGCGGACCGCTTGCGCTGGATGTAGATGCGGAGGCCCGCGAGGATCAGGAGGAGTACGCCACCGGCGATGACGATCAGCACCATAGGGGTGATGGACGTGACATGCACAGTGAAGGAGATGGGGTCGCCGTAGGGCTGCCCGTCATCCGTGTACAGCCGGGCCGTCACCTGGACGGGGCCGTTGGCGTTGGCGTGCGTCTCGAACTTCACCGACTGGCTGTGCCCGCCGTCGATCTTGATCTGCTGGGCCTCGCCCACCTTGAGGCGGTTCGGCCTGCTGGATTCGAGGACGAGCCGGAGCCCGGTGATGCCCTGCAGAAGACCGTTGCGCACCGTCACGGGGATCGTGGCGCTGCGCCCGGACAGCGTGGCGTCGGACTTCGGGATCAGCTGCACCTGGCGCTTGAGCTGGTACAGGTACGACTGCACGGCGTTGCGGAACTCCGCCGCTCCCCGGCGGTCACCGCGCCAGGAGTTGGACATCTCCCGCATGATCGCGCTGCCGAACGGGGTGACCACCCGGTCCTGCGAGGTCAGGATCACCTTGAAGCTGTCCA
This sequence comes from Streptomyces blastmyceticus, assembly GCF_039521185.1. Lineage (NCBI taxonomy): Bacteria > Bacillati > Actinomycetota > Actinomycetes > Kitasatosporales > Streptomycetaceae > Streptomyces > Streptomyces blastmyceticus. Next base: position 288,521 of record NZ_BAAABW010000016.1, read on the forward strand.
GGGTCTCCTGGGTCTTCTGGATCTCCTCGAACGCGTCGGTGGTCAGCTCCTGCTTGCGCAGCGAGTCGGGGTACGCGCCGGGGCCGGGCACCTGCTGGTTGGCGGCCGGGTCGGGCTTGGCCTTCGCCGCGTCGCCCAGGTCGACGGGCTGCGTCCAACGGCCGTCCGTCAGTCCGCCCAGGGCCGCCGCCATCGCCTGCGCCTGGCTCGTGGTGGGCATGCGCTGCGGCGCGACGACGATGCTGCGCTCGTCGTCCGGCGCCTGCTTGTTCACCAGCAGGCTCTGGGCGAGGAAGCGCTGCACGGCGAGCGAGGCGTCGTCGGCCCGGATCAGGTCGCCCTGGAAGGCGGTGGACATCCGGTCGTCCGCGACGACGGCCGTGTTGCCGCCGCCGATCTGCCGGGCGGCGCTCGGGGTGTACGAGGTCCGGTTCTCGCGGAGGCTGTCGCTGCGGGCGATGACGTTGTGGGCGCCCGCGGAGGTGGCCACGTCGACGATCGAGGAGTCGACGGCGCCCTCGAAGGGCCAGGTGAAGTCCGTGCGCGGCTTCACACCGAGGATGGTGTCCACGGTGGTCGCGGCGAGCTCCGTGGCCGACTGGAGGTGGCTGAGGGTGCCCGGGACGTCCTTGCCGTGGTGGGCGAGCGAGGCCAGGTCCGGGTCACCGAAGGGCAGCGCCACCACCTGATCGCCCGCGACGGCGGTCTGGAGCTGGCTGAGCCACTGCTTGGCGACCAGCTGGCCCTTGCCCGGCGTGTGCTTCCCGTCCGGGCCGTCGACCTTGTAGCTCTTGGTCATGGCCTCGACCGTGGCGAGCAGATCGGGGTCGATCACCCAGGTGATCGGCAGGTTCTTGCCCAGCGCCACCAGCTGCTGGAGCCGGCCGCCCGGCGCCAGGTCGGCGGCGAGGTCGTCGTTGGGGAAGATCGGCGTCTGCTGCTGGTCGGACTCCGTGCGGGCGGTCAGGTGCGTCGCGGAGACGAGCGGCCACAGGAAGGTGAGCCGCGTCTTCTTGCCCTCGGTCGCGGACGGCTGCCAGGGGAGCAGGGTCCGCTGGATGCCCAGCACCCGCTCGTAGGACTGGCCCGAGGTCTGCCCGGACAGGGAGACGCCCAGCTGATAGACGCCCTCCCGGCTGATGTCCAGGTCCTTCGCGGGCAGGGAGATGCTGAATTCGCGGCTGATGCCCGGAGGCAGCTTGTCGATCTTCTGCGTGTGGCTGCCGATCTCGGAACCGTCGGTGCCCTCCGAGAAGCCGGACCGGCCGCCGATGTCGTCGATGTCGCTGCGGCCGCTGACCTGGGGGCCCACCCGCAGGCCCACATGGGCGTCGGTGACCGTGGAGCCGCCGTTGTTGGTGACCGTGCCCGAGACGGTGAGCGTGTCGTTCTGCGTCGGCGCGACGGGCGTCAGGGCGCCGATGGAGACATCGACCGTGCGGGAGCCGGCCGACTCGGCGTGGGCCTCCGGTGCCGCCGGCAGCTGCACCAGGCCCACGAGCAGCAGCAGACCGACCAGCACCAGCGTGGTGTGCCGGGCCCACCGGCAGGCAGGAGCGGACGTCGTCCCCTGGAACTCTGCCGCCTCGGCCACGCGCTCGCCCGTCCCTCGTCGTCGTCAGTGGTCGTCGGTTATGCGTCCACGAATGGTAACGAGGCCCGCTGTGACGAAGTGCCGCGGACCGCTCCGCAAGATCGCCACCGCGCCCGATGTCCCGGCTGCGCCCGCTTTGTGCTGACCGGTGCCCTGCGCCCGTAACGAGGAGGCCCTCCGGCGTGCGGCCACGTACTCTTTTCTGTTGTGCCGAACGCCAACAATGACAGCCAGCTCCAGTCGTCGACGAACGAGCTCAGCCACGTGCAGCGCCGTGCCGTGACCGAGCTCCTGCGGGTGTCCCCCGTGGCCGACGATCTCGCCCGCCGATTCCAGGAGGCCGGGTTCACGCTTGCCCTGGTCGGCGGGTCGGTGCGGGACGCGCTGCTCGGCCGGCTCGGTAACGACCTGGACTTCACCACCGACGCCCGCCCCGAGGACGTACTGAAGATCGTCCGGCCGTGGGCCGACGCGGTCTGGGAGGTCGGCATCGCCTTCGGGACCGTGGGATGCCGCAAGTCCGACTTCGACATCGAGGTCACGACATACCGGTCGGAAGCGTACGACCGGACCTCGCGCAAGCCCGAGGTCTCCTACGGCGACTCCATCGAGGACGACCTGGTCCGCCGCGACTTCACGGTCAACGCGATGGCCGTCGCCCTCCCGCAGAAGGAGTTCATCGACCCGCACAACGGCCTGGAGGACCTGGCCGCGCGGGTCCTGCGCACCCCCGGCACCCCGGAGGAGTCCTTCTCCGACGACCCGCTGCGCATGATGCGGGCCGCCCGCTTCGCCGCCCAGCTGGACTTCGAGGTCGCGCCCGAGGTCGTCACCGCGATGACGGAGATGTCCGGCCGCCTGGAGATCGTCTCCGCCGAGCGGGTCCGGGACGAGCTCAACAAGCTGATCCTCTCCGCCCACCCCCGCGAGGGCCTGAAGCTCCTCGTCGACACCGGTCTCGCCGACCTCGTCCTGCCGGAGCTCCCGGCGCTGCGCCTGGAGCGCGACGAGCACCACCGGCACAAGGACGTGTACGAGCACACGCTCATCGTCCTGGAGCAGGCCATCGACCTGGAGGAGAAGGGCCCCGATCTCGTCCTGCGCCTGGCGGCGCTGCTGCACGACATCGGCAAGCCGCGCACCCGTCGCTTCGAGAAGGACGGCCGGGTCTCCTTCCACCACCACGAGGTGGTGGGCGCGAAGATGACCAAGACCCGGATGACCAAGCTCAAGTACTCCAACGAGCAGGTGAAGGACGTCTCGAAGCTCGTCGAGCTCCACCTGCGCTTTCACGGCTACGGCACGGGCGAGTGGACCGACTCCGCCGTGCGCCGGTACGTACGGGACGCGGGGCCGCTGCTGGAGCGGCTGCACAAGCTGACGCGGTCCGACTGCACGACGCGCAACAAGCGCAAGGCGAACGCCCTGTCCCGCGCGTACGACGGCCTGGAGGAGCGCATCGCGCGGCTCCAGGAGCAGGAGGAGCTGGACGCGATCCGTCCGGACCTGGACGGCAACGAGATCATGGAGATTCTCGGCGTCGGCCCGGGCCCGCAGATCGGCAAGGCGTACAAGCACCTGCTGGAGCTGCGGCTGGAGAACGGTCCGATGGAGCGCGACGCCGCCGTCGCCGCTCTCAAGGAGTGGTGGGCCGCGCAGGACTGAGGCGCCCGGCCGGTGTTTCACGTGAAACACCGGCAAGCGGGTGTCGTCGAGGGGCGGTGTTTCACGTGAAACACCGCCCTTTCGCGTGTCAGGGGCGGCGCAGTCCCACCAGGGCGGCGGCGACCACCGCGTAGATCAGGGCGACCGTGACCACCAGTGCGGGCGACCGGCCGTCGGGCGGCAGCATCAGGGCCGCCACGCCGGCCGCCCCGACGAAGGCGACGTTGAAGAGCACGTCGTAGAGCGAGAAGACCCGGCCCCGGAAGCCGTCGTCGACCGACGACTGGACCACGGTGTCCGTGGCGATCTTCGCGCCCTGCGTGGTGAGGCCGAGGACGAAGGCGGCGACCAGCATGGGGACGCGTTCGAAGGGGAGGCCGAGCGCGGGCTCCAGCACGGCCGCAGCCGTTGCGCAGGCCACGATCCAGCCGAGCCGCCCCAGCCGGGCCACGGCCCAGGGCGTGACGACGGCCGCCGCGAAGAACCCCGCCCCCGAGACCGCGACGGCGAGGCCGAGGAGGGCCAGCCCGTCGGACTCGGTCTCCGCCCACGCATGGCGGCAGAGCATCAGGACGGTGACCGTCAGCGCGCCGTAGCAGAAGCGCATCAGGGTCATCGCCGCCAGGGCGCGGGCGGCGGTGCGGCGTTCCGCGAGGTGCCGCAGACCGGCGGCCAGCCCTCGGGCGGTGGCCAGGAGCGTCGCGCGCAGCTCGGTCCTGGGCGTGCGGACGTCCGGACCCAGCAGGTCGAGGGGCATGCGCAGGGAGCAGAGGGCCGCGGCCAGATAGAGGACGGCGCCGAGGAGGACGACCACGGCGTCGGAGCTCGTGCCCTCGGGGGCCACCAGGCGCACGACGAAGGCGAGACCGCCGCCCGCGGTCGCCGCGAGCGTGCCGGCCGTCGGCGACAGGGAGTTGGCCATGACCAGGCGGTCCGGCGAGTCGACGACGCGGGGGAGGGACGCGGAGAGCCCAGCGAGGACGAAGCGGTTGACGGCGGTGACCGACAGGGCGGAGGCGTAGAAGAGCCAGTCGGGGACGCGGGCGACGACGAGGAGCGCGGTGCCGGTGGCCAGCGCCGCACGCAGCAGATTGCCGTGCAGCAGGACCTGGCGGCGGCGCCAGCGGTCCAGCAGCACGCCGGCGAACGGGCCGAGCAGGGAGTAGGGCAGCAGCAGGACGGCCATGGCGGAGGCGATGGCGGTGGGGGAAGCCTGTTTCTCGGGGGAGAAGACGACGTACGCGGCGAGCGCCACCTGATAGACGCCGTCGGCCCCTTGCGACAGCAGCCGGACGACCAGCAGACGCCGGAAATCCGGCAGTTGAAGCAGGACGCGCAGATCGCGCACAACAGGCATGCGGCCCAGCCTCACACACCGCGTGGGCCCCCGGGCGCATTACCCGGGGGCCCACGATCACGCGCGGTGGATCAGGCCGGACCGAAGCGGTGTGCGGCGTCCCGCACGGCGCTCCGCGGCCGTGGAGCGCTGGTCAGCGCTCGACCTCGCCCTTGATGAACTTCTCGACGTTCTCACGGGCCTCGTCGTCGAAGTACTGCACCGGCGGCGACTTCATGAAGTACGAGGAGGCGGAGAGGATCGGGCCACCGATGCCGCGGTCCTTGGCGATCTTGGCGGCGCGCACGGCGTCGATGATGACACCGGCGGAGTTCGGGGAGTCCCAGACCTCGAGCTTGTACTCCAGGTTCAGCGGGACGTCACCGAACGCGCGGCCCTCGAGGCGCACGTAGGCCCACTTGCGGTCGTCCAGCCAGGCCACGTAGTCGGACGGGCCGATGTGGACGTTGTCCTCGCCCAGCTCGCGGTCGCGGATCTGGGAGGTGACGGCCTGCGTCTTGGAGATCTTCTTGGACTCCAGGCGCTCACGCTCGAGCATGTTCTTGAAGTCCATGTTGCCGCCGACGTTCAGCTGCATCGTGCGGTCCAGGATGACGCCCCGGTCCTCGAACAGCTTCGCCATCACGCGGTGCGTGATGGTGGCGCCGACCTGCGACTTGATGTCGTCGCCGACGATCGGGACGCCCGCCTCGGTGAACTTGTCCGCCCACTCCTTGGTGCCGGCGATGAAGACCGGCAGCGCGTTGACGAAGGCGACCTTGGCATCGATGGCGCACTGCGCGTAGAACTTCGCGGCGTCCTCGGAACCCACCGGGAGGTAGCAGACGAGGACGTCGACCTGCTTGTCCTTGAGGGTCTGGACGATGTCGACCGGGGCCTCGGCGGACTCCTCGATGGTCTGGCGGTAGTACTTGCCCAGGCCGTCGAGGGTGTGGCCGCGCTGGACGGTGACGCCGCTGGCGGGCACCTCGCAGATCTTGATGGTGTTGTTCTCGCTGGCGCCGATGGCGTCGGCGAGGTCGAGGCCGACCTTCTTCGCGTCGACGTCGAACGCGGCCACGAACTCCACATCACGCACGTGGTACTCGCCGAACTGCACGTGCATCAGACCCGGCACGCGGCCGTTCGGGTCGGCGTCCTTGTAGTACTCGACGCCCTGCACCAGCGAGGCGGCGCAGTTGCCCACGCCGACGATGGCTACGCGAACCGAACCCATTCCGGTTGCTCCCTGTTTTGTACTCGACAAAGCCCTGCGAATGCAGAGCTCACTTGGCGGTGGGGTCGGACGGATCGGTCCGGGAACTCCCCCGGTCCCGGGACATGCCGCCCGTATCTCCCGATGTGTCCTGCGAAGTGGCGTCCCGGCGCAGGTCGCGCCCGGAGCGCTCGCTCTCGATCAGCTCGTTCAGCCAGCGGACCTCGCGCTCCACCGACTCCATGCCGTGCCGCTGCAGCTCGAGGGTGTAGTCGTCCAGCCGCTCGCGGGTACGGGCCAGGGAGGCGCGCATCTTCTCCAGACGCTCCTCCAGCCGGCTGCGGCGGCCTTCCAGCACCCGCATCCGTACGTCCCGCGAGGTCTGCCCGAAGAACGCGAAGCGGGCGGCGAAGTGCTCGTCCTCCCAGGCGTCCGGGCCGGTGTGGGCGAGCAGTTCCTCGAAGTGCTCCTTGCCTTCGGCCGTCAGGCGGTAGACGATCTTCGCCCGCCGCCCGGCGAGGGACGCCGCGCGGGCGTCCTCCAGGGCATTGCCGGGCTCCTCGATCAACCAGCCGTTGGCGACGAGAGTCTTCAGGCAGGGGTAGAGGCTGCCATAGCTGAACGCCCGGAACACCCCGAGTGAGGTGTTGAGGCGTTTCCGCAGTTCATAGCCGTGCATCGGGGACTCGCGGAGCAGGCCGAGGACGGCGAACTCGAGGATGCCGGAGCGTCTGCTCATATGTCGCCTCCTTGGTCCCTTAGGTCCCTTATGCCGAGCTGATGTATCGACTCGATACATCCAGACGATAGAACGAGCTTCCTGATGCGACAAGAGGGGGCACGGTGAACGAGGTCACATCACCGATTCGTGGGACACAACCTGCCTGAATTGGAGTGAACATCCGCAGTGGGAGCGATTTGACCGTGCGTAGTCTGTGCGCCATGCAGACCACCGGGAACCGAGTGACACCGTCAGGCGTCCTCGTCCCGGATGCAGTGCGCCCGGTTGCTCAGGGGGGCTACCGGACAGCGCATCGGGGGGAACGCAAGCCACCTGCCGCTTCCAGGCGATAGTGCCTGCCCGAGGAGTAGTCGTTCGATGAGCGAGCACCGCCGCAAGCCGCCGCAGCCTCAGGGCGGCGGACGAGCCGCGGCCAGGCGCGCGGCCCAGCCGACGTCCGGCCGCCGTGCCGCACCACCAAGCAGTTCCGCCGCGCCGGGTGCCGGCAGCGGTGAAGGCTCCCAGTACGGCAGCCGGGCCGAGGCCCGCCGCGCGGCACAGCGCGGCGGCGGAGGCAGCGGCAGCGGCGGAGGAGGCGGCGGGCGCAGGCGCCCGGGTGATCCGGGCCCCGCGGGCGGCGGCCGGGGTCGCAGAGACGGCGGCCGGCCGGGAAAGAAGCGCTTCATCGACTATCCGCGGTCGGGCAAGACCGGGGCGTGGCGCTGGATGCCGTCCTGGAAGCTCGTCCTGGGCGCGTGCTTCACCGTCGTCGCACTGATCCTGGGCACCGTGGGCATCGCGCTCGCGGTGGTGCAGGTGCCGAGCGAGCAGAAGGCGGCCGCCGTCCAGAAGAACGTCTATTACTGGGCGGACGGCAAGCAGATGGTCGTCGCGGGCGGCGGTGCCCTCAACCGGCAGATCGTGCCCATCTCCAAGATCCCCCTGTCCATGCAGGACGCGGTGATCTCCGCCGAGAACGCCAGTTTCCGCAAGGACTGGGGCGTCGACCCGATGGGCATCCTGCGCGCCGTCGTCAAGATGGCGCAGGGCGGTGAGACCCAGAGTGGCTCGACCATCACCCAGCAGTTCGTGAAGAACACCTATCTCAGCCAGGAACAGACGCTCAAGCGCAAGGCCACGGAGCTGCTGATCTCCATAAAGGTGGGTGCCACCAAGGACAAGGACTCCATCCTCGCCGGTTATCTCAACACCGCCTATTACGGGCGTGGTGCCTATGGCATCCAGGCCGCGGCGCGTGCGTATTTCGACAAGGACTGCACCCAGCTGACGCCCAGCGAGAGCGCCTATCTCGCGGCGACGCTGAACGGCCCGAATCTCTACGACCCCTACGGCGGTCAGGGCCCGGCGGCGACGCCCGAGAAGAACACCAAGCGGGCCACGGACCGCTGGAAGTGGACCCTGGACCGCGAGGTCCAGGTCGGTCACATGCAGGCCGCGGACCGCGACGACTGGGTGAAGAAGGGTTTCCCGATGCCCCAGAAGCCCAAGCCCGCGACCAACCGGGCCGGCCAGATCGGCTATCTCACCGACCTCGCCGACAACTACATCGTCGCCCACTCCGGAATCAGCAAGAGCCAGCTGGACCGCGGCGGATATCAGATCCACACGACCTTCGACCACGCCAAGGTCGATTACCTCTCCAAGGCCGTCGAGGACGTCCGCAAGGCCAACATCAAGCCCGATGTGCGGGACGTCGACAAATACGTCCAGTTCGGCGGGGCCTCGGTGGATCCGAAGACCGGCAAGATCGTCGCCATTTACGGGGGCGAGAACGCGCTGGAGCACTACACCAACAACGCCGACTACACCGGTGTGCAGGTCGGCTCGACCTTCAAGCCGTTCGTGCTCGCGGCCGCGATGACGCACGGCAAGCGGGATCCGTCGCTCGGCCCCACGCAGGACGACAGCCAGCGCACGCTCGTCTCGCCGGAAAGCGTCTACAACGGCAACAACAAGGTGACGCTGAGGACTTACGACGGCAAGGTCTGGCACGACGACACCGATGGCAGCGAGTGGCACCAGCCGAACGACGGTGACGAGGACAAGGGGCTCATCTCCCTCCGTACGGCGATGCAGTTCTCGGTGAACACGCCCTATATCCAGCTCGGTATGGACGTGGGCACGGATCTGGTCAAGGAAGCCGCTCTGAAGGCGGGTCTGGACAAGGACCAGCTGGCCTCCACCACTCCGACCTTCTCCCTCGGCACCTCGGCGCCGAGCGCCATCCGGCTCGCGGGCGCCTATGCGACCTTCGCCGCCAGCGGAAAGCAGATCGACCCCTATTCGGTCGAGAAGGTGGAGAAGGACGGCAAGCCGATCTTCACCCACGAGGTGTCCAGCAAGGTGGCCTTCGATCCGAACGTGGCCAATAACGTCACCGATGTGCTGAAGACCGTCGTCGAGGCGGGTACGGGCACGTCGGCACAGCTCGGGGACCGCCCGGTGGCGGGCAAGACGGGTACGACCGACGGCAATCGCTCGGCCTGGTTCGCGGGTTACACCCCGCAGCTGTCCACCTCGATCGGCATGTACCGCGTCGACCCCAACGCCAAGAAGCAGGAATTCCTCTCCATGCGCGGCGTGGGCGGCAAGCAGACCATTCACGGCGCGTCGTTCCCGGCGGACATCTGGGCCGATTACATGGGCAAGGCGCTCAAGGGCGAGCCCGTCGAGCAGTTCCAGCCGGCGCAGCCGATCGGTCAGAAGGTGTTCGGGGACGGCGCGAGCCCGTCGCCCAGCGCGGTCCCGTCCGCGACCCCGTCGGCGACGCCCTCGCAGACCCCGTCGGCGACTCCGTCGAAGCCCGCCTCCCCCAGCCCGTCGGCCAGCAGGCCCTGCTCGCCGTTCGACCGGCACTGCCAGCCGGGAGGCAACGGCGGGGCCAACGGCGGCGGTCCGGGCGGACCGGGCGGGATCGGGGGCCCCGGCGGCGACCCGGGCGAGTCACCGTCCCCGTCGGACCCCAGCCATGGCCGGCCCGGCGGACTGTTCGGCGGGATGCGCGGCTGACCAGCTGAAACACCCCGCCGAGAGACTCGGCTGAGCCATCCGACCCGAGGGCCGTCCCGCGTTCGCGTGAGGCGGCCCTCGAGGTTATCCACAGGCTCGGACGGCAACTGGCGCCGTACGGCAGGATGGGCGCATGAGGAGCGAGCGGGACGATCAGCTTGTACGGCCCACCGTCGAGGACGAGGTGGCCGCGGCCGGCAGCGAGCTCATCGGCGGACCGGTGGGGCGCCGGGCGCTGATCGGCGCGAGCTGGTGGACACCCGTCCGGGTGATCGCGCTCGTGGCGATCGGGATGTTCGCCCTCGGCATGGTGCAGAAGATGCCGTGCTACGACTACGGCTGGTTCTTCGGCGCCACCACGCAGTACACCCACGCCTGCTACTCCGACATCCCGCACCTGTACAGCGGGCGCGGATTCGACACCGGGATCGTCCCGTACTTCGACCGCATCCCGCAGGCGGTCTCCGGCGGTATGGACTATCTGGAATATCCGGTACTCACCGGCCTGTTCATGCAGGTCGCCGCCTGGCTCACCCCCGGCGGCGGGACGCTCCAGCACCGCGAGCAGCTCAACTGGTTCGTCAACGCGGGCATGCTGATGGCCTGCACCGCGGTCATCGCGGTCTGCTCCGCGCGCACGCACCGGCGTCGGCCCTGGGACGCCTTGCTGATCGCCCTCGCGCCCGCCTTCGCCCTGACGGCCACCGTCAACTGGGACCTCTTCGCGGTCGCGCTCACCGCCGCCGGGATGCTGATGTGGTCACGCGGGCGGACGGTCCTCGCGGGCATCCTGATCGGTCTCGCCGCCGCGGCCAAGCTGTATCCGCTGCTGCTGCTGGGGCCGCTGTTCGTCCTGTGCTTGCGGGCGGGCCGGCTGCGGGCGTTCCGTACGACCGCGCTGGCCGCGGCCGGGGCCTGGCTGGTGGTCAACCTGCCGGTCATGATCACGCATGACGCGGGCGGCTTCCACATCCGCGAGGGCTGGGCGAAGTTCTACACCTTCAGCCAGGAGCGCCCGATCGACTTCGGCTCGATCTGGCTCCTGATCTCCCAGCGCACGGGCAATCCGCTGGAGAACGCCAACACCTATGTGACGCTGCTGATGATCCTGGGCTCGCTGGCCATCGGGGCCCTGGCTCTGTGCGCCCCCAGGCGCCCGCGCTTCGCGCAGCTGGCCTTCCTGCTGGTGGCGCTCTTCATCCTCACCAACAAGGTCTATTCGCCGCAGTATGTGCTGTGGCTCGTCCCGCTGGCCGTGCTGGCGCGCCCCAAGTGGCGTGACTTCCTCGTCTGGCAGGCGTGCGAGGTGCTCTATTTCCTAGGCATCTGGATGTATCTGGCCTACACGGGCAGCGGCGACAAGCACCAGGGCCTGCCCACCGAGGGCTATCAACTGGCCATCGCCGTCCACTTGCTGGGGACGCTGTATCTCTGCGCGGTCGTCGTGCGCGACATCCTGCTGCCCGAGCGGGACGTCGTCCGCCGGGACGGCTCGGACGACCCCTCGGGCGGGGTGCTGGACGGGGCGCCCGACATATTCGTCCTCGGCTCCGCGCGCCGGTCCCGGCGCACGCAGCACGCTCACGGCACGTACGTCCAATGGGGGACGGAGAGCCGCCCGCAGTAGGGGCGGCTCCGGACCCCGTACCCAGGGGGGGTGGGTCAGTGGTCGAGCAGTCGGTCGAACTGGGTGGTGGTGTTCCGCAGATGGGCCACCAGCTCGTCGCCCACCTGTGGCGGTGCGACGTCGCCCGGCACGAAGAGGATCGAGACCTGCATGTGCGGGGGCTCCGCGAACCAGCGCTGCTTGCCCGCCCAGACGAACGGCGAGAGGTTGCGGTTCATGGTCGCGAGGCCCGCGCGGGCCACGCCCTTGGCGCGCGGCATCATGCCGTGCAGCGCCTTCGGCGCCTCCAGGCCGACGCCGTGCGAGGTGCCGCCCGCCACCACCACGAGGTAGCCGTCACCGGCGGTCTTCTGCTGGCGGTAGCCGAAGCGCTCGCCCTTGGCCACCGGCGTGACGTCCAGGACCGCGCCCCGGTACTGGGTGGCGTCGTGGTCGCCGAGCCACAGGCGGGTGCCGATGCGGGCGCGGAAGCGGGTCTGCGGGAACTGCTGCTGCAGCCGCCCGAGTTCCTCGGACTTGAGGTGGCTGACGAACATGGTGTGCAGCGGCAGCCGGGCGTTGCGCAGCCGCTCCATCCAGGCGCTGACCTCCTGGACCGCGTCGGAGCCGTCCGTGCGGTCCAGCGGGAGGTGGATCGCGAAGCCCTCCAGGCGCACGTCCTCGATGGCGGCGTGCAGCTTGGGCAGGTCCTCCTCGCTGATGCCGTGCCGCTTCATGCTGCTCATGACCTCGACGACGACCCGGGCGCCGACCAGGCCGCGCACCCCTTCGACCGAGGACACGGACCGTATGGCGCGGTCGGGCAGCGGCACCGGCTCCTCACCCAGCCGGAAGGGCGTGAGCACCAGCAGGTCGCCGCTGAAGAAGTCCTTGATCCGGGCCGCTTCGTAGGTCGTGCCCACGGCGAGGATGTCCGAGCCGAAGCGCGCCGCCTCGTCGGACAGCCGCTCGTGGCCGAAGCCGTAGCCGTTGCCCTTGCAGACCGGGACGATGCCCGGGAACTGCTGGAGGATGGACTGCTGGTGTGCCCGCCAACGCGCGGTGTCGACGTAGAGCGTGAGCGCCATGGCCGGTCCCGGAGCCTTTCCCTGTGCCTGCTGGATGACGTGTTCGTGTGCCTGACGGCGGTACTGCGAGGTCGGACGGAGGGGTCAGCGACGCGACATATACATGTCGAGGGCCTTGTGGAGCAGCTTGTTGAGCGGGAAGTCCCACTCGCCGAGGTACTCCGCGGCCTGGCCGCCGGTGCCCACCTTGAACTGGATGAGGCCGAAGAGGTGGTCGCTCTCGTCGAGGGAGTCGCCGATGCCGCGCAGGTCGTAGACGCTCGCCCCCAGGGCGTAGGCGTCGCGCAGCATGCGCCACTGCATCGCGTTCGACGGGCGGACCTCGCGCTTGTGGTTGGCGGAGGCGCCGTAGGAGTACCAGACGTGGCCACCGACGATCAGCATCGTCGCGGCGGCGACGGCCTCGCCCTCGTGCACCGCGAAGTACAGCCGCATGCGGTTGGGGTCCTCGGTGTTGAGGGCCGACCACATGCGCTGGAAGTAACTCAGCGGGCGCGGGCGGAACTTGTCGCGCTCGGCCGTGATCTCGTAGAGGTGCTGCCAGGTCGGCAGGTCCTCGTAGCCGCCCTGGACGACCTCGACGCCGGCCTTCTCGGCCTTCTTGATGTTGCGGCGCCACAGCTGGTTGAAGCCCTTGTGGACGTCTTCGAGGGAGCGGTTCGACAGCGGCACCTGGAAGACGTAGCGCGGCTGGACGTCACCGAAGCCGGCGCCGCCGTCCTCGCCCTGCTGCCAGCCCATGCGGCGCAGCTGGTCGGCGACCTCGAAGGCGCGCGGCTCGATGTGGGTGGCCTCGACGTCCCGGAGCCGCTTGACGTCGGGGTCGGCGATGCCGGACTTGATGGCGTTGGAGTCCCAGCGCCGGATGACGACCGGCGGGCCCATCTTCACGGAGAAGGCGCCCTGCTGCTTGAGGTGGGCGAGCATCGGGCGCAGCCAGTCCTCGAGGTTCGGCGAGAACCAGTTGATGACCGGGCCTTCGGGGAGGTAGGCCAGATAGCGCTTGATCTTGGGCAGCTGGCGGTAGAGCACCAGGCCCGCGCCGACGAGCTGGCCGTTCTTGTCGAACCAGCCCAGGTTCTCCGAGCGCCACTCGGCCTTCACATCGGCCCACGCCGGCACCTGCATGTGACTCGCCGCGGGCAGGCTCTGGATGTATGCCAGATGCTGCTCTCGGCTGATTGTCCTCAGGGTCAGGCTCATGCGGGGCGCTCCTCGGCAGGTGTGTCCCCAGGGTCGGGGCTCCGGCTCTCGCGCCGAAGCCTACTGCGACAAAGGAGCGCCCCGTCTGGGCGTACCCGCCGCTACCCGATCACACCTCCGAAGAGTCCGCCGTGCGCCATGCCCAGGAAGAAGCCCACGGCAGAGGCACCGAGCCCGATGATCAGCAGGAAGCGCTCGCCGGTCGTCGCCGATATGAACTGGCCCCACGCTCCCGTGAGGATGCCCACGAGACCGCTCCAGGAGCTGAGCAGATGGAGGTTGGAGAACGCCGAGCTGATGAAGGCGAGGGCGCCGAGCGCGATCGTCACCGCGGCGAAGGCGTTCTCGACGGGGTGGGGTTTGCCGTCGCTGTTGAGAGCGGCGTTGATCAGCGCCCGGGGACTGCGGGGCTGCCGAGCTGCCTGTGTCATGGGGCTACCTCCTGAAGGCAGGCGGCGCACTGTAGCGCCGGTCACACCCGATGCGTCCAGATTGCGGTGCCGGACCGCTCGATTTCAACCGGAAGCCCGAGTGCGGGTACTGTGTACGGTCTGCACCGGTGTCTGCCCAGACCCAGCTTCGGTCCCAGGGGCGACCCAGGGACTCTCCGCTGATTGTCAGTGTCGGCCGATACCGTTGCTTACGCATCACGACCCTCCTGCCACGGAACGACCGTGGCCGCTGAGTCCAAAGGAGGTGGGTTCCACATGCGTCACTACGAGGTGATGGTCATCCTCGACCCCGATCTCGAGGAGCGCGCTGTCTCCCCGCTGATCGAGAACTTCCTCTCCGTCGTCCGTGAGGGCAACGGAAAGGTCGAGAAGGTCGACACCTGGGGCCGTCGTCGTCTGTCGTACGAGATCAAGAAGAAGCCCGAGGGTATCTACTCGGTCATCGACCTGCAGGCCACGCCTGCGGTCGTCAAGGAGCTCGACCGCCAGATGAACCTGAACGAGTCGGTCCTCCGGACCAAGGTCCTCCGTCCCGAGACCCACTGAACCCCAGCGGTTCAGAGGTAATCGGGCTGCATCGCAACGAGTAGCAAGCAGCCAGCAGCACACCCGCCGAGAGGTTCATCCATGGCAGGCGAGACCGTCATCACGGTCGTCGGCAATCTCGTCGACGACCCCGAGCTGCGCTTCACCCCGTCCGGTGCGGCGGTCGCGAAGTTCCGCGTCGCGTCCACTCCCCGCACCTTCGACCGCCAGACCAACGAGTGGAAGGACGGCGAAAGCCTCTTCCTCACGTGCTCGGTGTGGCGGCAGGCGGCGGAGAACGTCGCCGAGTCGCTTCAGCGAGGCATGCGCGTCATCGTGCAGGGCCGGCTGAAGCAGCGGTCCTACGAGGACCGCGAGGGCGTCAAGCGCACGGTCTACGAGCTCGACGTCGAAGAGGTCGGCGCCAGCCTGAAGAACGCCACGGCGAAGGTCACCAAGACCTCGGGTCGCGGTGGCCAGCAGGGTGGTGGCTTTGGTGGCGGCGGTGGCGGCCAGCAGGGCGGCGGCTGGGGCAACGGCCCCGCCGGCGGCCAGCAGGGTGGCGGCGGGGCTCCCGCCGACGACCCGTGGGCGACCAGCGCTCCGTCCGGCGGCCAGCAGGGCGGCGGCGGAGGCGGCTGGGGCGGCGGCTCCGGCAACTCCGGCGGCGGCTACTCGGACGAGCCGCCCTTCTAGGCCCTTCGTGGGCCCGGGCCCGCAAGGGTCCGAGGGCGAAGCACCACAACTTCTTGATCACACAGGAGAGAGACAATGGCGAAGCCGCCTCCGCGCAAGCCTAAGAAGAAGGTCTGCGCGTTCTGCAAGGACAAGACCGCTTACGTGGACTACAAGGACACGAACATGCTGCGGAAGTTCATTTCCGACCGCGGCAAGATCCGTGCCCGCCGCGTGACCGGCAACTGCACTCAGCACCAGCGTGACGTCGCCACGGCCGTGAAGAACAGCCGTGAGATGGCGCTGCTGCCCTACACCTCGTCCGCGCGATAAGGGAAGGGTGACCGAAAAATGAAGATCATCCTCACCCACGAGGTCTCCGGCCTCGGCACCGCCGGTGACGTCGTCGACGTCAAGGACGGCTACGCCCGCAACTACCTGGTCCCGCGTGGTTTCGCGATCCGCTGGACCAAGGGTGGCGAGCAGGACGTGGCGCAGATCCGTCGCGGTCGCAAGATCCGCGAGATCGCCACGATCGAGCAGGCCAACGAGGTCAAGGGTCAGCTGGAGGGCACCAAGGTGCGCCTGGCGACCCGTGCCGGCGACGCCGGCCGCCTGTTCGGCTCCGTGACCCCCGCCGACATCGCTGCCGCGATCGAGGCTTCGGGTGGCCCGAAGGTCGACAAGCGCCGTGTCGAGGTGGGCTCGCCCATCAAGACGCTGGGCTCGCACCAGATCTCCGTGCGCCTGCACGCCGATGTCGTTGCCAAGCTCGGCATCGAGGTCGTCGCTGCCTGATCGCCTCGCGATCGGTAGCGTGAGAAGGGCCGCACCCCTCAGGGTGCGGCCCTTCCGCCGTTCCCGGGCGCCGTCAGGCCCGTACCGCGCCGGTGACGATCCAGCGGCCGGAGCGGGTGCGGAGCCACAGGCTCAGCATGCGCACCGTCATCATCAGCGTCATCGCCCACCACAGGGCTGTGAGCCCGCCGCCGAGCGTGGGCACCAGCAGCGCGACGGGTGCGAAGACCGCGAGCACTACCAGCATCGCCCAGGCGAGGTAGGGGCCGTCCCCGGCGCCCATCAGCACGCCGTCCAGGATGAAGACGACGCCCGCGATCGGCTGGCCGAGCGCCACGATCAGGAGGGTGGGCAGCAGGGCGTCCCGCACGGTGGCGTCGGAGGTGAACAAGGGGATGAAGAGCGGCCGCGCGGCCACCACCAGCACCCCCAGCACCACTCCTGACACGATCCCCCACTGCACCATGCGCCGGCAGGCCGCGCGGGCCCCGGCGGCGTCCCCGGCGCCGAGGTAGCGCCCGATGATCGCCTGTCCGGCGATCGCGATGGCGTCCAGGGCGAAGGCGAGCAGGCTCCACAGGGTCAGCACGATCTGGTGCGCGGCTATCTCGGCGTCACCGAGGCGGGCCGCGACCGCGGTGGCGATCATGAGGACGGCGCGCAGCGAGAGCGTGCGGACCAGCAGGGGCGCTCCGGCCTGGGCGCAGGCCCTGATGCCGGCGGCGTCGGGGCGGAGCGAGGCGCCGTTCCGTCGCGCGCCCCGGACGACCACGGTGAGATAGGCGGCGGCCATGCCGCACTGGGCGATGACCGTGCCCCAGGCGGAGCCCGCGATGCCGAGCCCGGCGCCGTAGACGAGGCCCAGGTTGAGGGCGGCGTTGGCGGTGAAGCCGCCGATGGCGACGTACAGCGGCGTACGGGTGTCCTGGAGGCCGCGCAGGACGCCGGTGGCGGCGAGCACCACGAGCATGGCGGGTATCCCGAGCGCGCTGATCCGCAGGTAGGTGGTGGCGTACGGGGCGGCGGTCGGCGAGGCGCCGAAGAGCTCGACGACCGGGCGCGCCGCGGGGAGCGTCACGGCTATGACGGCGGCGCCGATGAGGAGGGCGAGCCAGATGCCGTCCATGCCCTGGCGGATGGCGGCCTGGAGGTCGCCGGCGCCCACGCGGCGGGCGACGGCGGCGGTGGTGGCGTAGGCGAGGAAGACGAAGACGCTGACGGCGGTCGTGAGCAGGGCCGCGGCGACCCCGAGCCCGGCGAGCTGGGGGGTGCCGAGGTGGCCGACGATGGCGCTGTCGGCCATGACGAAGAGGGGCTCCGCGACGAGTGCGCCGAAGGCGGGGACGGCCAGCGAGACGATCTCGCGGTCGTGGCTGCGGGCGCTGTGCGGTCCTCGTGCGGGGGCCTTGGTCATGCTCTCAACCTAATCTTCCACAGGTAATCGCCGCAAGCGATCAGTGACCCTTACATTCGACGCGCTGCGGCGATCTTCTCTGCGTCGTTTGTCGCGATCTTGCGCCGAGCGGGAAAGTTTTTCTCCTCAACAGCCGGTGGATGGGGAAAGTGCAGGTCAGACGGGTGTGGAGGGAGTGATTGTGTGTTTGTCCACAGCGCTTTCCCCCGTGCCGTACACAGGATCCGCGGGGTTCTCCACAGGATGGGGGCCATCATCCACATGCCCTGTGGATAACCAGATTGGCTGACGGTGCCCGCGGGCCTACCGTGGACCGGCGCCCGGCGCCTGTTCCGGCTCCGAAGACCTTACGAGATCGACACGAACTCGATGCACATCAACCGGAGTCGGGCGTCTTATTTGTCAGAGCCGTGCCGTAAGAAAGAACAGCACGGCGAGGTCCGCACTGCGGACGGGAGGAGGTGGCGGGGTGAGCATCCCCGAGCCCATGGACGACCCCTGGGCGGACGCCGGCCCCGGCGACCGGCTCCCCGTCTCCCGCCCCCGCCGAGGCGACGGCCAGACCCGTGGTGAGCGTCACGACCGCGGTGGCGACGACGGCGGTTCCTGGGACCGGGGCGGATCCTCCCAGGGGGCGCAGGGCTTCGAGCGCGTTCCCCCGCAGGACCTCGACGCCGAGCAGTCCGTGCTCGGCGGCATGCTGCTCTCCAAGGACGCCATCGCCGATGTCGTCGAGGTGCTCAAGGGCATCGACTTCTACCGCCCGGCGCACGAGACGATCTTCCAGGCCGTTCTCGACCTCTACGCCAAGGGCGAGCCCGCCGACCCGATCACCGTGGCCGCGGAGCTCACCAAGCGCGGCGAGATCACCCGCGTCGGCGGTGCCGCGTATCTCCACACCCTGGTCCAGTCCGTCCCCACCGCGGCCAACGCGGAGTACTACGCCGAGATCGTCCACGAGCGCGCCGTGCTGCGCCGGCTGGTCGAGGCGGGCACGCGCATCACGCAGATGGGATACGCGGCCGACGGCGACGTCGACGACATCGTCAACAACGCCCAGGCGGAGATCTACGCCGTCACCGAGCAGCGCACCAGCGAGGACTACCTGCCGCTCGGCGACATCATGGAGGGCGCGCTCGACGAGATCGAGGCCATCGGCTCGCGCAGCGGCCAGATGTCCGGCGTCCCCACCGGCTTCACCGACCTCGACGCGCTGACCAACGGCCTGCACCCCGGCCAGATGATCGTCATCGCCGCCCGTCCCGCCATGGGCAAGTCGACCCTCGCGCTGGACTTCGCCCGCGCCTGCTCGATCAAGCACAACATGCCGAGCGTGATCTTCTCGCTCGAAATGGGCCGCAACGAGATCGCGATGCGCCTGCTGTCCGCCGAGGCGCGGGTGGCGCTGCACCACATGCGTTCCGGTTCCATGACCGACGAGGACTGGACGCGCCTGGCCCGCCGGATGCCCGACGTGTCGGCCGCGCCGCTCTTCATCGACGACTCCCCGAACCTGTCGATGATGGAGATCCGTGCCAAGTGCCGCCGCCTCAAGCAGCGCGCCGACATCAAGCTCGTGATCATCGACTATCTCCAGCTGATGCAGTCCGGCGGCGCCAAGCGCGCCGAGAGCCGCCAGCAGGAGGTCTCGGACATGTCCCGAAACCTCAAGCTGCTGGCCAAGGAGCTCGAACTGCCGGTCATCGCGCTGTCCCAGCTGAACCGTGGCCCCGAGCAGCGCACGGACAAGAAGCCGATGGTCTCCGACCTCCGTGAGTCCGGCTCCATCGAGCAGGACGCCGACATGGTCATCCTGCTGCACCGCGAGGACGCGTACGAGAAGGAGTCGCCCCGCGCGGGCGAGGCCGACATCATCGTCGGCAAGCACCGAAACGGCCCGACGGCCACGATCACGGTGGCCTTCCAGGGCCACTACTCCCGCTTTGTCGACATGGCCCAGACGTGACGCGCGGGCTGTAGGTCACGGAGGCCGCCGTCTCATTCGGGCGCGATCCACGGGAGTTCGGGCGCGAGGTCCTGGCGGAGGCGGCGCAGGGGGCGGGCGCCGACCAGGGAGCGCACCGGGGCTCCGGCGCGAAAGAGCAGGAGCGTCGGCATGGACAGGACGCCGTATGCCGCCTGCGTCCGCGGGTTGTCGTCCACGTCGAGCTGAACGATCTTGATGCGGCCCGCCTCCTGCCGGGCCAGCTCGGCGAGGACGGGCGCGATCATGCGGCAGGGAGCGCACCAGGCCGCGGTGAAGTCGACGAGTACGGGCAGCTCCGAGGCGAGTACCTCGGCTGCGAACGTGGCGTCGGTGACGGCGGGGATGTGTGTGGTGGACAGGGCACCTGTGCCGGTCGTCATGGTGTGCCGGTCTCCTCTTCGGTGTCGGGCGGGGTGAGCGCGCAGAGCGGGGGCGGGCCTCCCGGGACGTCCGCGGCGGCCTTCAGCGCGGCGGTCTCCCGTTCGGCGCGGGCGAGTTGGGCGCCGACCTCCGCCCGTACGCGCCGCAGGTGCCCGATACAGTCGTCGAGCTCCGCCAGCTTGCGGCGGTAGACCTCCAGCGAGGCCGGGCAGGAGTCGCCCGCCGGGTGGCCCGCGCGCAGACAGTCGACGAACGGACGGGTCTCCTCCAGGCCGAACCCGAAGTCCTGGAGGACCCGGATCTGCCGTAGCAGGCGCAGGTCGTCCTCGTCGTACGTGCGGTAGCCGTTGCCGGTGCGGCGGGCGGGCAGGAGCCCCAGCGACTCGTAGTGCCGCAGGGTGCGAGTGGTGGTGCCCGCCTGTTGGGCCAGTTCCCCGATGCGCATGAACACGACCGTAGACGTTGACGTGGACGTCAAGGCCAGGCCGCGGCGTGGCCCGTTTGGCTAGGGTGTGGACATGACCGCATCGTACGAAGTGTCCATGGATGGTACCCAGTTCACCGAGTTGCTCCCCGCCACCCGGCGGGCCCTGCTGCACCGCGTCGCCACCGCGCAGTCGGAGGGACGCACGCCCTCCTTGGTGGGAGCGGTGATGCGGGAGGGGCGGATGGTGTGGTCGGCGGGGCGGGGGGAGATCGCCGGGGCGGTGCCCGGACCCGATACGCAGTACCGCGTCGGCTCGATCACCAAGACCCTGGTCGCGGTCCTGGTCATGCGGCTGTACGAGGAGGGGCGCATCGATCTCGACGCCCCGCTCGACACCTACTTCGACACCCCGGAGGCCGGCGGGGCCACCGTCGCGCAGCTTCTCTCCCACACCTCCGGGCTGGCAGCGGAGGCGCGCGGACCCTGGTGGGAGCGCACGGAAGGCGCGTTGCGCCCCGAGCTCGCCGACATCTTCGGTGAGCGCCCCCAGCGGCACCCGGCCGGCCGGCTCTACCACTACTCCAACCCGGGTTACGCGCTGCTCGGCGCGCTCGTGGAGCGGCTGCGCGGGGAGCCCTGGGGGGAGGCGCTGCGCCGCGAGGTGCTGGCGCCGCTCGGCATGGACCGTACGACGCTCGCGCCCGAGGAGCCGTGCGCGGAGGGCTGGGCCGTGCACCCCTGGGCGGACGCGCTCCTTCCGGAACCGGCGGTGGACACCGGGCGGATGGCACCCGCCGGGCAGGTGTGGTCGACGGCGGCGGACCTGTGCAGATTCGCCGCGTTCCTGCTGGACGGTGACGAGCGCGTGCTCGGCCCGGAGGCCGTCGCGAGGATGCGGGTGCCGGAGTCGGGGCCGCAGGATCCGGGCTGGACGTCCGGCTACGGCCTCGGCCTGCAGCTGACCCGCCGCAACGGCCGCACGCTGATCGGTCACACGGGATCGCTGCCCGGCTTCGTGGCGACGCTGTGGGCGAGCCCGGAGGAGGCGCTGGCCGGGGTCGTCCTGGCGAACCGCACCTCCTGCCCGGTGGTCGATCCCGCGGCCGCGGACCTGGTGGACGCGGTCGTGAGCCGCGAGCCGCGGATCCCCCGGCCCTGGCGCCCGCTGGGCGAGGTGGACAGCGCGCTGCTCGAGCTGACCGGGCCCTGGTACTGGGGCGCCGCGCCGTTCGCCCTGCGCCTGTGCGCCGGGCGGGGGCTGGAGCTGACCCCGCTGTCCGGTACGGGCCGCAGTTCGCGCTTCCGCGCGGAGGACGACGGCACCTGGACCGGGCTCGACGCGTACTACGCGGGGGAGACGCTGACGGTCGTGCGGAGCGCGGAGGGCGCGGTCAGCCACCTCGACGTCGGCACCTTCGTGCTCACCCGCGAACCGTACGAGCAGGGCGACGCGGTGCCCGGCGGGGTCGGGAAGGCCGGCTGGCGGTAGGGCAGGTACGCGGCGCGCGGCGCGGACGTAGGGTCGGGGAGAGATTGGCGGGCGCCGGTACGCGGCGCGATACCACCCTGGAAGGCCACCGTGACTGCGAACACCGCACCGGTCCTGCTCGACCTCGAACCGCTCGGCGCCGCGCACTTCGCGCGCATCGAGGACAAGGTCGCCGCACTGATGCGCACGCGCGAGAGCGTCGTCGCGATGCAGGGGGAGGCGCTGCTGCCCCTGGAGGCGTGCATCCGCTCCGCCGTGCGCCCCGGCAGCACCGCGCTGAACATCATCACGGGCCCGTACGGGGAGACGTTCGGCGGCTGGCTGCGCTCCTGCGGCGCCGAGGTGGTCACGGTGACGGCGCCGTTCAGCGGCGCGGTCGGCCCGGAGCAGGTGGCCGAGGCGCTGCGCGCGCACCCGGAGATCGACTTCGTCAGCCTGGTGCACGCCGAGGCGGCCACCGGCAACACCAACCCGGTCGCCGAGATCGGGGCCGTCGTGCGGGAGCACGGCGCCCTGCTGATGCTGGACGCGGTGGCGTCCGTCGCCGCGGAGCCGCTGCTCACGGACGAGTGGGGCGTCGACCTGTGCGTCATCGGCGGGCAGAAGGCGATGGCGGGCCCGGCGGGTGTGTCGGCCGTGTCGGTCAGCGCCCGCGCGTGGGAGCGGATCGCCGCCAACGAGCGGGCCCCGCGCCGCTCCTACCTCTCGCTCCTGGACTGGAAGGAGCGCTGGATCGACGGGGGGCGTACGGCGCTTCCGCACGCCCCCGCGCAGTTGGAGATGCTCGCCCTGGAGCAGGCGGTGGACCGGATCGAAGCGGCCGGCCTGGACGCCGTGATCGCCCGGCACCGGGCCGCCGCCGCGGCCACCCGCGCGGGCGTGCGGGCGCTGGGCGCCCTCTCCCCGTACGTCACGCGTGACGAGGACGCCGCCCCCGCCGCGACGACCCTGCGCGCCCCCGACGGCGTCGACGCCCGGGAGATTGTCGCGGCGGCACTGGCCGCCGACCCGGCCGTGCCCGTGCAGGCGGCGGCCGGGACGCTCGCCAAGGAGATGATCCGCGTGAACCACTACGGGCTCGCCGCGGACCGCGCCGTCGTCCTGGCCTCCCTCTCGGCGCTCGCCGCCGGGCTGCGGGCGCTGGACATCACGGCCGGTGGCGGGACGGACGAGGCGCTGGAGGCCGCGGGCGCTGCCTGGGACGCGGTGTCGGCGGGCTGACACCCCGGGGCCACAAGGGCCGCTGTCGGTGCGTTATGCACCGACAGCGGCCCTTTTTTATGTTTTCGTCCTGTTCTGGTCGCTGCCGCACCTCGCTCATCTGCCCGGATAGAATCGGAACACCCGGCCCGTTTCGGTTTTCCGCCCCTCCGGAGGTTTCCCGCATGTCGCGACGCTGGAACACGGCGGCGCAGCTGCCCGCCCCGGCGGCCCTCCGTGCGGATGCCCGCCGCAACAGGGCACTCATCCTCGACGCGGCGCGATCCGCCTTCGAGGAACGGGGGTTGGGGGTTCCGCTGGGGGAGATCGCGCGCCGCGCGGGCGTCGGCACGGGCACGGTCCACCGCCATTTCCCTTCCAAGGAAGCGCTGTTCAGGGCCACGGTCGTGGACCGGATACGGCTTTTCACCGATACGGCACGGGAGTTGGCGGAGGCCGACGACCCCGGGGCGGTGTTCTTCCGCTACCTGGCGGCGGTGGTGCGGCTCTCGGCGCGGAACAGAGCGCTCCTGGACGCGCTGGAGGCGAGCGCCGAGGGTCTTTTCGAGCCGACCCCGGGCGTGGAGAAGGGCTTCCGGGAGGCGCTGGACGTACTGCTGACGCGTGCTCAGAAGGCAGGCGCCGTAAGGAAGGACGTCGAGGTTGAGGACGTCGTCACGCTGCTCTTCGGGTGCCTGTCCATGGAGCGGCGGCGGGGGCCGGCGGGGGCGCCCGGCAGGATGACGGCGCTGATGTGCGACAGCCTCCGGCCGAGCCGGAACGTAACGAAACTGCCCGCCATCCCGGTTTCGCGTGACGAAACGGCCTGTGCGGTGTGCGGGGGGCCGGTGGCGGCGGCCCGTACGGGGCGGCGGGCGCGGTACTGCGGTGGGGCGTGCCGGCAGAAGGCGCATCGCTCGCGTACGCGGTAGCTCCCGCTCCGAGGGTCTCCCCTTGGTCGGGGCGGGGGGAAGCCCCGTCACCCCACCGGAGCCACTGACTCCACAGCCGCCACCAGCGGCGCCAGTTCCGCGCGCTTGGACGCCTCGTCCAGTGCCTCCCGCAGTGCCGTGTCGTTCGTCGGCCGCGCCTCCGCGAGCAGCGCCAGCCCGGCCTCCGTCACGTCCGTGTAGATGCCCCGGCGATCCGTGAGACAGAGGTAGCGCGTCAGCAGGCCGCGGTCCTCCAGGCGGTTGACCAGGCGGGTCGTCGCGCTCTGGCTGAGGACGACGGAGTCGGCGACCTCGTTCATGCGCAGGTGGCCGCCCTCGCCGTTGTGCTGGCGGCTGAGCACGTCGAGTACGCCGAACTCGCGCACGCTCAGGTCGTGCCGGGACTGCAGGGCGCGCTCGATGTGGGCCTCGATCCGGCCGTGGAGCGCGGAGAGCGCGCACCAGCCCTGTGCCAGTCCGAGCAGAGCGGGATCCGGGGTGCGGGACATGGGGCGGGCCCTCCTTCGCATGCGGAGTCTTCGTGACGGGCGCCACGTACTGGGAGCACGTACAGGACGTACATGCCGTACGCCCCAGGGCCCGTACGGACAGGATAGCCCTCCGGCGCAATAGCCCGCGCTTGCAAGTAACCCGCGTCTGCAATTATTGTTCACGCTCGTAAGGCTCGCCTGCAATCAGTCTGCGCGGCCGCTCCCACCCCCTCGCTGAAGGACCCGTCATGCCTCTCGCCCTGCTGGCGCTCGCCATCGGCGCCTTCGGGATCGGCACCACCGAATTCGTGACCTCCGGGCTGCTCCCCGAGATCGCGGACGAGTTCGGCGTGTCCATCCCCACCGCCGGATACCTGACCACCGGCTATGCGCTCGGCGTCGTCGTGGGCGCCCCGATCCTCGCGATCATCGGCAGCCGCGTGCCGCGCAAGCGGATGCTGATGGCCCTGATGGGGCTGTTCATCGCGGGCAACGCGCTCTCCGCCGCCTCCCCCGTCTTCGCCCTGATGCTCGCCGGGCGCATCGTCGCGTCGCTCGCGCACGGCGCGTTCTTCGGCATCGGCGCGATCGTCGCCGCCGGGCTCGTCGCCCCGCAGAAGAAGGCGGGCGCGATCGCGATGATGTTCACCGGCCTGACCGTGGCCAATGTGGTCGGTGTGCCGCTGGGCACCGTGGTCGGCCAGAACGCGGGCTGGCGCCTCACCTTCTTCCTCATCGCCGGGCTCGGCGTGCTCGCGGTGCTCGGCATCGCCGCGCTCGTGCCCCGGCTGCCCGGGGAGCCGCGCGCCGAGCGGTCGCGCGTCGGCGGCGAACTCGCCGCCTTCCGCAACCCCCAGGTCCTGCTCGCCATGGGGATGACCGTGCTCGGCTTCGGCGGCGTCTTCACCATGAACACCTACCTCGCGCCGATGATGACCGACGTCACGGGCTACGCGCCGTCCTCCGTGACCTGGCTGCTCGTCCTCTTCGGCCTCGGCATGGTCGTCGGCAACCTCGTCGGCGGGCGGTACGCGGACCGGGCGCTGATGCCCCTGCTGTACGTCTCCCTGAGCGCGCTCGCGATCGTGCTCGCGCTGATGCCGTTCGCCGCGCACAGCAAGGTCGCCGCCGCCGTCGCCATCCCCCTGATCGGGGCCTTCGGCTTCGCGTCCGTACCCCCGCTGCAGAAGCGCGTACTCGACCAGACCGCCGACGCGCCGACCCTCGCCTCCGCCGTCAACATCGGCGCCTTCAACCTGGGCAACGCCATCGCCGCCTGGCTCGGCGGGCTCGTCATCGCGGCGGGCTTCGACTACGCCGCCCCCACCTGGGTCGGCGCCGCGATGGCCGCCTCCGCGCTCGCCCTGGCCGTGCTCTCCGCGGCCCTGGAGCGGCGCACGGGCGGGGGCGGCAGCCGGATCGCGGCGCGGTCCGCCGCACCGTCCTCCCTCACCACCGAAGCACCGTACGCATCCCACTAGGAGCACCACGTCATGACCGACACCACTTCCACCCCCGTCCTCCCGCTCACCACGGACGAAGCGGAGGCCCTGATGGCCGCCGCCCGCCGTGCCGCCGACGAGCAGGGCGTACGGATCGCCGTCACCGTCCTCGACGCGGGCGGCCACCTGCTGGCCTTCCGCCGCGACGACCGGGCGGTGCTGATCGCGGGGGAGACGAGCACCCGCAAGGCGTTCACCGCGGTGCAGCTGGACGCGCCGACCGCCGACCTGGTCGAGGCGGTGCAGCCGGGCGGGCTCTTCCACACGCTGCCGACCGCGCTCGACCGGCCGCTGCTCTTCATCGCCGGCGGGGTGCCCCTGCACCGTGCCGGGCGGCTGATCGGGGCGATCGGTGTGGGCGGCGGTGCGCCCGACCAGGACCACGGCATCGCGACCGCCGCGATCGCGACGGTCCTGGGCGGCTGACCGGAGCGCCGGGGCTCCTGCCGGGGCCCCGGCCCGCGCTCGATCAAGGACACGGCGGGGGTGCGTGACATAGCCCTCTTCAAAGGTTGCGTAATCACGCAACCTTTTCCCGTACCGTTCCCCTCCTTGAAGTAGGAGAAGTGCGGTCGCCCGTCGAAAGAGGCGGGGACCGTCCGAGCCGAGGGGGACGCGATGAGCGCTGGGGCAAGGGCCTCGGCCCGCACGGCGCGCAGCCGGAACGCGGAGTTGCTGCTGCTGGGTGCGGCGGTGCTGCTGACGTTGTTCGGCTATGCCTCGGTGGGCCTGGCCACGGCCGGTGAGCTGCCCGGTGAGCTGCTCGGCTACGCCGTCGGCCTGGTGGCCGCCGCCGCGCTGGCGCACTTCGCGGTGCGCCGCTTCGCCCCGCACGCCGATCCGCTGATCCTGCCGCTCGCCTTCGCGCTGAGCGGCCTGGGACTGGTGCTGATCCACCGGCTCGACATCTCGTACGCCATTCGCTACCACTCGCCGCCGGCCGCGTCGAACCAGGTGATGTGGAGCGCCATCGGACTGGCCGTCCTGCTGGCCGTGCTGGTGTTCCTGAAGGATCACCGCCACCTCCAGCGGTACGCGTACGTCACCGTCTTCGCCGCCCTGGTGCTGCTGATGGCGCCGGCGTTCTTCCCCGGCGACTCCTACGGCGCGAAGCGGTGGATCCGGCTGGGGGCGCTGTCCTTCCAGCCCGGCGAGTTCGTCAGGATCGCCATCGCGGTGTTCTTCGCCGGGTACCTCACCATGCACAAGGACGCGCTCGCGCTGGCCAGCAGGCGGGTGCTGGGCTTCTATCTGCCCCGCGGGCGCCAGTTCGGGCCGATCGCCGCGGTGTGGGTGCTGAGCCTGCTCGTGCTGATCTTCGAGCGGGACCTCGGCACGTCGCTGATCTTCTTCGGGCTGTTCGTCATCATGCTCTACGCCGCGACCGAGCGGCCCAGCTGGGTGGTGTCGGGCATGGGCATGTTCGCCGTCGGAGCGTTCGTCGTGGGCTCCATGGAGCCGCACGTGCACGGGCGCATCGTCGCCTGGCTGCACCCCATGGACTACTACCTCCCGCACCCGCCGGCCGGCCTCACCTCCCCGCAGGCGGCGGAGGCGCTGTTCAGCTTCGGCAGCGGGGGCGTCCTCGGCACCGGACTCGGACGCGGCCACTCCGATCTCATCGGCTTCGCCGGGCGCAGCGACTTCATCCTCACCACCGTCGGCGAGGAGCTGGGGCTCGCGGGCATGATGGCCGTGTTCCTGCTGTACGCGCTGCTGATCGAGCGTGGTCTGCGGACGGCGCTGGACGCGCGGGACCCCTTCGGCAAGCTCCTGGCGACCGGACTCGCCGGTGCGCTGGCCCTCCAGGTCTTCGTGGTCGCGGGAGGCGTCACCGGGCTGCTGCCGCTGACCGGCAAGGCCCTGCCGTTCCTCGCCGCGGGCGGTTCCTCGCAGGTGGCGAACTGGGTGCTCATCGCCGTGCTCCTGAAGATCAGCGACTCGGCGCGCAGGCCGCCGCCCGAGCCCGCCGCCGACGTCGACGAGCAGGCGACCCAGCTGATCAGGCGCTGAGGCGGCCGGGCCGCCTACCCTCGGACACCGTGACCAGACTGCATCTGTTCGATATGGACGGGACCCTGATACGCGGGTCCGCGGCGGCTGTCGAGATATCCCGGCAGCTCGGCCTGGAACGCGAGACCGGCGAGCTGGAGCGGGCCTTCGCCGCCCGGGAGCTGACCCCTCCGCGCTTCGCCGCCCTGGCGTGCGAGCTGTGGAGCGGGCTCACCGAGGAGCACATCGCCGCCGCCTTCGACGGCGCGCCCTGGATGGAGGGCATCCGGGAGGTGTGGGCGGACATCCGGGCCCGTGGCGAGCGCTGCGCGGTGATCTCGCTGTCGCCGGGCTTCTTCGTGGAGCGCCTGCTGGACTGGGGCGCGGACACCGCCCACGGCTCCCGCTGGCCGGCGGTCCCCTTCCGCGACCCCGTCGACCCGGCGGCGATCCTCGACGCGCACGCGAAGGTGCGGATCGCGGACGAGCTCTGCGCGGAGTACGGGCTGGGCCGGGCGGACTGCGTGGCGTACGGCGACTCGATGTCGGACGCGGAGCTGTTCGCGGCCGTGCCGGTGTCGGTCGCGGTGAACGCGGACCACCACGTACGCGACGTGGCCGCGCACGCGTACACGGGCACGGACCTCAGGGCGGCCTACGAACTGGTGCGCTGAGCCCCGGGTGGCGGCCGGAAGCGGGTCAGCCTAGCCTCAACCGCCCGATCCCCACCGGGAGTTCCCGCTATTTCCCCGGAGCTCCACAAGAAGGTGGCATGCTGCGCGGACGGCACCTTCCGGCTCGGTCGGAAGGGGGAGGACCGACCGAGACATGTTCGAGGCGAGACGATGAGGGACGCTCCGACCACCACGGCGGGAGACGGCGGCGACGCCAACGGGGGTGACCGGGGCTGGTTCACCCGGCCCGTCCCCGGGAGGCGGGCGGGCGGCAGCCCTCCGGGCGACCGCGGCGCCGGCCCCCCGGAGAGACCGGACGGCCCGCCACCCGAGCGGCCCGCCGTGCGCGCCGCGAAGTGGGTGCCCGTGCGGGCCGTGGCCCCGGCCCGGGCGCCCGCGGACCGCCCCCCGGCCGACCCCGTGCGCCGCCACTACGCGAGCCCGGAGGAACGCCCGGCGGGCCACCCGCACCGCCCGGACGACCATCCCTCCCGCCAAGTCGGCACCGAATTACCCCGGCTCCCGTACCGGGCAAGCCCGCAGGGCGAGCACCAGCGCCCTGCCGAGCTTCCCCCGGATCGCCCCACCCGGCCGGCACCGCCCGCCGAGCCCGCCGCCGCGGCCGGGCAACCACCCTCCGCCGACGCCCTGTTGATCCGGCGGACCCTGACCGGGATCGAGCCCGTCGCCGACAAGGTCACCTCGTACTTCTACGCATTGCTGTTCGTGCGCCACCCCGATCTGCGGGCCCTCTTCCCCGCCGCGATGGACCTCCAGCGCGACCGGCTGTTCAAGGCGCTGCTGACCGCCGCGCGACACGCGGACGACGCCCCCACGCTCACCGCCTACCTCTCCCGGCTCGGGCGCGGACACCGCAAGTACGGGACGCTGCCCACGCATTACCCCGCTGTCGGCGAGTGTCTGATCGCCTCCCTCACCCGCTTTGCGGGGGACTCCTGGAGCGAGGCGGCCGAGGCCGCCTGGGTGCGGGTCTACACCGCGATCTCACAGATCATGATCGACGCGGCCGCCGAGGACGAGGCGCGCTCCCCCGCCTGGTGGCAGGCCGAGATCATCGGCCATGAGCTGCGCACGCCGGACGTCGCCGTCGTGACCGTACGGCCCGATCAGCCCTATCCCTTCCTCGCCGGGCAGTACACCAGCCTGGAAACCCCCTGGTGGCCGCGCATATGGCGGCACTACTCCTTCTCCGCCGCGCCCCGCCAGGACGGGCTGCTCTCCTTCCACGTCAAGGCCGTTCCGGCCGGGTGGGTTTCCGGTGCGCTCGTCCATCGCGCCCGCCCGGGCGACGTCCTGCGACTCGGTCCCCCCACCGGTTCCATGATTGTGGACCACACCACTGACAACGGCCTGTTGTGCCTGGGTGGCGGCACCGGCATCGCGCCCATCAAGGCGCTGGTCGAGGACGTCGCCGAGCACGGCAGGCGCCGTCCCGTCGAGGTCTTCTACGGCGCCCGGCACGACGACGGCCTCTACGACATCGACACCATGCTGCGGTTGCAGCGCTCGCACCCCTGGCTGTCCGTCCGCCCCGTCGTCGCCGAGGGACCGACCCGCGGTCTGGTCGGGCAACTGCCGCACATCGTCCGGCAGTACGGCCCGTGGAACGCCTATGACGCGTATCTCTCCGGGCCCCCGGGGATGATCCGCAGCGGTGTGGACACCCTGAAGCGCATCGGTGTGCCGTTGGACCGCATACGGCACGACGCGATCGACGAGCCGAGGGGCACGCCCACGGACTGACGCTCCTGTCGGCCGGTTGGTGGTCGGCGGCCTCAGCCGAGGTCGTCAGCCAGGAGCGCCCGCACGCCCTCGATGTTCGCGTCGAGATACGCGCGCAGGGACGGCGGCACCAGCACGACGGAGGCGATGCCGGCGCGGGTGAAGGGGATGCGCACGACCTCGTACGTCCCGCACGGCTCGTCCACCTCGGGGCCGTGGCGCAGCGCGAGGTCCATGGAGGCGAGCCGGCAGACGAAGAAGTGCTGCACCTTGACGCCGTGGGCGGCGTGATGGGTGGAGTGGGTGACGGTGTCGACGAAGGCGGGGACGACGTCGACGACCTTGGCGCCGAGCTCCTCGTCGACCTCGCGGTGGAGGGCGGCGACGACGGTGGAGTCCTCGGGCTCCATGCCGCCGCCCGGCGTGATCCAGTACGGCTCCTCGCCGGGCTTGGTGCGCTTGATGAGGATCATTTCGGGATCGGAGCCGTCGGCGGACCCCGGTGCGGTGCTGTCGAGCAGGATGGCACGTGCGGTGCGCTTGACCACTGGACGTTCGGTCATAGGGGACATCTGCCGCGTGAATGCCCTGGTGAAACTCTTCCGTGCGGGCCTTTCTCACCAGGAGACGGCAGCGCGCAGCAGCCACTCGTGTGCGCGGGCGAGGTGCGGGTGGGCGAGGCTGCCGGTGCGTACGACCAGGAAATAGGTGCGCAGCGGGGGGACGGGCGGGTCGAGGAGTGCCACGATCTCCCCGGTGTCGAGGGCGTCGGAGCAGAGGTAGCGGGGCAGCACGCCGAGCCCGGCCCCGGCGGCCACGCAGGTGAGGACGGCGCGCAGGTCGGGGGCGATGACGCTGCCGTTGGTGACGGGCTCGGCGTCGAAGACGGCCGTCCAGTAGCGGGTGACGAGCGGCAGGCTCTCGTGGACCTCGACGACGGGCAGGTGCTCCAGGGCCGGGGCGCCCTTGTCGCGCAGGACGGCCGCGCCGCCGAGGCGGGCCGCCCAGCGCGGGGCGGCGACGAGGACGTGTTCCTCGTCGCAGAGCGGGGTGGCGGTCAGCAGGCGCCCGCGGGGGCGCGAGGTGGTGATGGCGAGCTCGTGGTGGCCCGCGGCGAGCCCCTCGAAGAGCTCCTCGGCCGTCCCGTGCGCGGCGCGGACC
Source organism: Streptomyces blastmyceticus (assembly GCF_039521185.1). Classification (NCBI taxonomy): domain Bacteria; kingdom Bacillati; phylum Actinomycetota; class Actinomycetes; order Kitasatosporales; family Streptomycetaceae; genus Streptomyces; species Streptomyces blastmyceticus. The sequence goes on from NZ_BAAABW010000016.1 coordinate 319,823, forward strand.
GCGAGCCCCTGGGTGATGAGCGGGGTGAGCGCGGGCAGGGCGCGCAGGGCCAGGAACTCGGGCGGTCCCGCGAGGTGCAGCGTGCTGCTGGCGGACGGGTCGTCCAGCCCGCCGGCCTCGGCGATCTCCAGGAGGGCGTCGACGTGGGGCGCGACCTTGTGGGCGAGTTCGTCGCCGATGCCGGTGGGGGTGACGCCGCGCGCCTGCCGGAGGAAGAGGGGGCGGCCCAGCTGTTTCTCCAGTGCCCTTATCTGGCTGGTGACGGCCGGCTGGGAGAGCCCGAGGAGGGCGGCGGCCCGGGTGAAGGAACCGGCCCGGTGCACCGTGACGAATGTGCGTAGCAGGGTCAGGTCCATGCTGGCTCCCCTGGGCCGAGGCACTCGCTCGTACGGGAACTATAAATAAGTCGATAGGGCTGTGTCGTCGGAGTGATTGGACACTGACGCAGAGTCAACTAGCCTTGGTCGCGCGGCTGGTCGTGTGTTCTCCGGTCCGCCGCGGCGGCTCAAGCCAAGAGGGGGGAGGCTTGAGCCGTCTTCTTGCGCGCGGTCAACGCGCCTTCTCCCCGGCTTCGTTCAAGGCGGACAGCACGTCGCCCACGAGGTCTTCCGTGTCCTCCACCCCCACGGAGAAGCGGATGAAACCTTCCTGCACCGCGTCGCCGCCCCAGCGTCCGCGGCGCTCGGCCGTCGAGCGGACGCCGCCGAAGCTCGTGGCTTCGTCGACAAGGCGCAGGGCGGTGAGGAAACGTTCCGCGTGGGCGCGGTCCGGGAGGGTGAAGGAGACGACGCAGCCGAAGCGCCCGCCGTGCATCTGGCGCGCGGCGAGCTCGTGCGCGGGGTCCGTGGGCAGGCCGGGGTGGCGCAGGCCGGTGACCTCGGGGCGGTCGCGCAGGGCCTCGGCCAGGGCGAGAGCGGTCGCCGCCTGCCGGTCCACCCGCAACTGGAGGGTGGCGAGGGAGCGGTGCGCCAGCCAGGCCTCCATGGGGCCGGGGATCGCTCCGGTGACCTTGCGCCACGCCCGTACGCCCGCCGCGAGCTCCGGGTCGAGCGTGGCGACATAGCCCAGGAGGACGTCGCCGTGGCCGGTGAGGGCCTTGGTGCCGCTCGCCACGGAGAAGTCGGCGCCCAGCTCCAGGGGGCGCTGGGCGAGCGGGGTGGCGAGGGTGTTGTCGACGGCGACGAGCGCGCCCTCGCGGTGCGCGGCCGTTGCGAGGCGGCGGATGTCGCACACGTCGAGACCGGGGTTGGACGGGGTCTCGATCCACAGCAGCCGCGCGCCCTCCAGCGCGGCCAGTTGGGCGTCGCCCGCGGTCGGCGCGGTCCGCACGACGATGCCGAAGCCCTCCAGGCGCTCCCGCAGGGCGGGCAGCAGCTGATAGCCGTCGCTGGGCAGCACGGCGGTGTCGCCGGGGCGCAGCCGTGACAGGAGCACGGCCGAGATCGCGGCCATGCCGGAGGGGAAGACCACGGTCTCGGCCCCGGCGGCGGCCCCGGGGGCCTCCAGCGCGCCGATGGCCTCTTCCAGGGCGGTCCAGGTGGGGTTGGCCTCGCGGCCGTAGGTGTACGGCCCGGAGACCTCGCCCGGCAGGTGGAAGTGGGCGGCGAAGGCGGGTCCGCGGAGCGCCGGCTCGTTCGCCCGCGGCTCCGGCAGACCTGCCCGTACGACCCGGGTCCCGTCGCCTGTCATCTGTGCTCCCTCCGGTGGTGCCTCGCGCTTGCCGCGCCCGTTCCGTGTATCCGGTGCGTTCGTCCCGTGCGGTGGGTCAGTCCTTCTCGTCCGGCAGGATCACGTGCATCGCCCATGCCACGACCGAGATGATCACGCCGCCGACCAGTGCGCTCCAGAAGCCGTCCACGTGGAAGGCCAGGCCGAGCCTGCCCGCGAGCCACGATGTCAGCAGCAGCATCAGCGCGTTGATCACCAGCGTGATGAGGCCGAGGGTCAGGATGAAGAGCGGGAACGACAGCAGCTTCACGACCGGCTTGACGATGAAGTTCACCACGCCGAAGACGAGCGCGACGAGAATCAGCGTGAGCACCTTGCGCACGGTGTTCTCACCGGACAGCGTGATGCCCTTGAGCAGCCAGATGGCGACCGCCAGGGCCGCCGCGTTGGCGATCGTCTTGACTACGAAATTCTTCATGGTGAGATCGTTGCAGACGGGATCGGCTGCCGAGGTCCTGCGCGGCAACGCACAGCGAAGCGACAGCGAGGGACGGTAACGAGGTGGGCGAGAGATGAAGGCGTTCCGGCTGGACGAGCTGGAGGCGGAGCGGGCCGCCAACGAGGGTGCCTATTTGCAGTTCCTGCGCGAGCGGAACATGTCCGTCGGTCTCTACGCGCTCGACGCGGGGGACACCGACCCCCAGACGCCGCACGCGCAGGACGAGGTCTACATGGTCATGAGCGGCCGCGCGGCGATCACGGTGGGCGACGGGACGACCGAGGTGGCGCGGGGGAGCGTGGTGTACGTACCGGCCGGAGTGCCGCACCGCTTCCACCACATCAGCGAGGACCTGAGGGTCCTGGTGGTCTTCTCTCCGCCTGAGAGCTGACCCGGAACCCCGGGATCCCGTAGGGGGTCGCTCAGGGACGGACGGGGGCTGCGGGGCCCCCGCGGACCCACCGGGCCGTCCTAGCATCGAGAGCGAGGCCGGAGCGGTTCCGTTCCGGCCGGCCGAAGAGCCTCACGAAGAGCTCCACGAAGAAGAGCTCCCCGAAGCGGAAAGCAGGGACGGACGACATGGGTGAGAAGGGGATTTTCGCAGGACTCCCGTGGTGGGTTAAGTGGATCGCCGTGCCGGTCCTCGTCCTGATGGTGTTCGGCAGCCTGATCATGACCGCGCTCGGTTTCGTGATCGCGCTGCTCTTCAAGGCGCTGCTGCTGGTGGCGCTCGTCGGCGGTCTGATCTTCGTCGTCAGGAAGTTCACGTCGTCCTCGTCGTCCAAGGGCGACTGGTAGGCGGATCCAATCGATGTGCGGGAGACAGCAGTACGTCACCCGCACCGGCCCTCGGCACCGCCTTCCGACTGTCGCCCGCGGTCGGTGTTGACGGCTGTGGCGATTTCTGTGCCGTGAAACGCCCGGAACGACTCCGCCCCGTAGTCGAGTCGCTACGCTCCAGAGTCATAGAGCTCGTAAGCTCACTCTCGATCTCTATCGGTATCTGAAATATCACTCCCCGTGATCCATGGATGCCGTCGAATGACGGAGTCTTTGGACATAAGGGAGCCAATCCCGGCCAAAACGACGAATCGGGGCATTGGGCGATGCGTGAAACGGTTCAGGCAGAAGTGATCATGACCTTCCTCGTCTCCGAGGAGTTGTCCTTCCGGATTCCGGTGGGGCTGGTCTACGACAGCAGTGACCCTTATGCGGTGAAATTCACCTTTCACCTGCCCGGGGACGCCCCGGTGACCTGGGCGTTCGCGCGCGAGCTGCTGCTCGACGGACTCAGCCAGCCGTCCGGCGAGGGCGATGTGCACATCGCCCCCGCCTCCGCCGAACACCTCTCGGATGTCTTCATCCGGCTGCAAGTGGGCTGCGAAGGGGCCCTGTTCCGAGCCGGGGCGGCGCCTCTGGTGGCCTTCCTCGACCGGACCGACCGCATCGCACCCCTCGGCGAGGAGCGCACGGTCGCGGACTTCGAGTACGACCTCGCGGCCGCACTCGACAACATCCTCGCCGGCAACCCCGAGGGGCAGAACGCTGGTTAGCGGCCCGGAATGGCTCCATCGTCCTTCTGGACCGTCACCCGCTCCGAGCGCGGGGCCGCGCCCTGCGGCGCGGACACAGGTCCCCGGCCCGCCGGGCTCCCGCTGCCGCCCCGGGCCGTAGCGCCGTCGGCGCCACCGGCACCGGTGCCGCCGAGGCCGTTCGCCCCCGGGCCCTCCGCCGTGCCCATGCCGGCGAGCAGCTGCCGCGCCAGGCCCAGGCCCGTGCCGCCCATCGTCAGGGCCTTCGCGAACAGCTCGGACATGCCGTCCGCCCCGTTCAGCAGCACCATATGATCGACGTTCCCGAAGGCCTCCGCCCCGGCGCGCACGATCTCCGGCCAGTTTTCGGCCAGTTGCTGGGCGACCACCGCCTCCTGGTTCTCCGCCAGGGCAGCCGCCCTGGCCTTGATCGACTCGGCCTCGGCGAGGCCCTGTGCACGCGCCGCCTCGGCCGCCGCCAGACCCTTGGCCTGCGCGGCCGCGGCCTCGGCCTCACCGGTCGCCCGCGTCGCCTCGGCCGCCGCGGTACCGCGCGCCTTGGTGGCCTCGGCCTCCGCGCCCGCCGCCGCCTTCACCCGGGTCGCCTCGGCGGCCGCCGCCAGCTCCGTCTCCCGGGCCTTCGCCTGCGCCGCGGAGATCCGCGCGTCGCGCTCCGCCTCGGCCAGCGTCCGCTTCTCGTACGCCGCCGCGTCCGCCGGCTTGCGGACGTCCGCCTGGAGCTGCTGCTCCTTGCGCTGCGCCGCGAGCTCGGCGACCCGGGTCTCCTGGACCACGACCTCCTGCTGCGCCGCGGCGTCCGCCAGCGGGCCCGCCTGCCGCGCCTTGGCCGCCGCGCTGTCCCGCTCGGCCTGATAGCCGGCCTGGAGGATCTCGCTGTCGCGGGTCGCCTCCGACATCCGGGCCGCGGCCTGCTGCTCCGCCTCCGTGGCCAGCCGGTCCGCCTCGGCCTGGGCGATCCGCGCGTCCCGCTGGACCGCGGCCGCGTGCGGCGCGGAGAGGTTCTTGATGTAGCCCGTGGGGTCCTGGATCTCGTGGATCTGCAGGGAGTCGATGATCAGACCCAGCTTCTCCATCTCGGAGCCCGAGGCGGAGCGGGTCTCGCCGGTCAGCCGCTCCCGGTCGCGGATCATGTCCTCGACCGTCAACCCGCCGACGATCGAGCGGAGGTGACCCGCGAAGACGTTGTGCACCCGGTCGCCCATGTGCTTCTGCTGGTCCAGGAAGCGGCGGGCCGCGTTCGCGATCGACACGAAGTCGTCGCCCACCTTGAATATCACCACGCCGTGCACCTTGAGCGGGATGCCCTGCTTGGTGACGCAATCCACGTTCAGATCGGCCTCGTTGAGATCGAGCGACAGCTTCCGCACCACCTGCACCCCGGGCAGCACGAGCGTCCCGCGACCGGTGACGATCCGGAAGCCCATGCCCTCCTCCAGGCCCTCGGTGCGGTGCTTGGAACCGGAGATGACCAGCGCCTCATTGGGCTCCGCCACCCGCCACATCAGCTTGAACAGCCCGATCATGATGCCGACGCCGACGACGACAACCCCCGCCACGATGCCGATGAGCATCGCTCAGCCCCCCTTTTGCGGCCCCTGGGTACGGAGCCCTGTGATCGAAAGTGTGCTCCCGCGCAGGCCGGTGGTGAAGAGCCCCGCGCTTCTTGGCGCTTTCTTGACACCGTGCGTCCGGTGAACCCCCGCTCACCCCATGCGGATCAGCCGTAGGCGGCCGCCACATAGACCGTGCGCGGCGGCTGATACTCCACGACCACCACCACCGTCCCCCGCTCCAGGCGCTCGCCCGCCTCCACCGCGTACGCCAGGAAGGCCTCGGCACCGCCCCTGACCCGCACGATCACCTCGCCGACCAGACCCGGGCCGACCGTCCCCGTCACCCTGCCTTGTTCCCCGACCACTTGCCGCCCCCCGCGATCACTTCGCCCGACGGCGCTTCCCGCCTCGCGACGCCCCTCGCACCCTCGGGCCCGACTTCGCCCTCGCCTTCGTATTGTGCCGGTCGGCACTGACAACGAGCGCCGCCAGCGCGGTCGTCACCGGCACCGAGGCCACCAACCCGATGCTGCCGACCAGCGTCCGCACGATCTCCTCCGCGACGATCTCGCTCGTCGCGACCCGCTCGATCCCGCTGTCCGCGATCGAGAACAGCAGCATCAGCGGCAGCGACGCGCCCGCGTACGCCATCACCAGCGTATTGACCACCGACGCGATGTGGTCCCGCCCGATGCGCATCCCCGCCCCGTAGAGCTTGCGCCAACTCGCCTCCGGGTTCGCCTCCTTCAGCTCCCACACCGCCGACGTCTGCGTCACCGTGACGTCGTCGAGCACGCCGAGGGAGCCGATGATGATCCCGGCGAGCAGCAGGCCGCGGATCTCGATCCCGGGGTAGAGGCCGTGCACCAGACCGGTCTGGTCGTCGGTGTCGCCCGTCAGGTGGGCCCACTGCGTGAACAGCGCGCCGAGCAGGCCGATGAGCATCAGGGACGTGAGCGTGCCGACGACGGCCACGGATGTGCGGGCGTTGAGGCCGTGGCACATGTAGAGCGCGATCAGCATGATCGCGCTGCCGCCGATCACGGCCACCAGCAACGGGTCCGAGCCGTGCAGGATCGCGGGGAGGATGAACAGCGTCAGCACCCCGAAGCTGATCACCAGGGCGACCAGCGCGAAGACCCCGCGCAGCCGCCCGACCACCACGACGGCCAGCGCGAACAGCCCGGCGAGCAGCGCCATGGGCAGCGTCCGGTCCACGTCGCTGACCGCGTACTGCAGATTCTTCGGCGCCTTCGGCGCGTACGCCAGGACGACCTCCTGGCCCACCGAGTAGTGGCGCGAGGCGTTCGGCTGCACCAGCTCGGTGAAGGTGCGGCCCTTGTCCGGGCCCGAGGTCACCTCGATCTCCGACTTCTCGCAGGGCCCCTGCGCCGGCGCCGCGCCGCCCGGCTGCGCGGACTGCGCCTGCGGCTGGGCGCCCGCCTTGGCGCAGTCCATCTCCTCGATCTTCACCACCCGCCCCGACCGCGTCTGCTGGTCGAGGCCGAGCCCGGAGTGCTTGTGGGGAGGCGCTCCGCCCGGCCACATCACGATCAGCCCGGCGAGCACGGCGACGGCGAAGGGGATGAGCACGGCCGCGATCACCTTGCGCAGGTGCGCGGAGACGGGCGTGGGCGGCCCGTGGCTGTGGGAGTGGCCGTGCGAGTGGCCGTGGGCCATGGAGGCGCCGTGGCCGGGGTGCGGGACGTCGGGGCGGGTCTGCTGTTCCGTGGGGGTCACGCCCCGCATCATCGCAACCCCCTCTGGTCCTCCGTACGGGGGAAGCGCTAGCGTGGTGGCACCTTTGCAATCGCGGGAGCTCGGAGCACCGGGCTGAGAGGGCGCTGACCTCCGTACGGCTGGCACGTACGGACATCGCTGCGTCGACCGCCGAACCTGTTACCGGGTAATGCCGGCGTAGGGAGTTCTGGTCTCATGACCTCGCAGGATGATGCACGCACGTCCGAAACCGGTCCGATCGGCTGGCACAAGGACTACGTGACCGGCTCGCGGCCGGACCTCAGGGTTCCGGTGCGGCGGGTGCATCTCACCAACGGGCAGGACGTACGGCTGTACGACACCTCCGGCCCGTACACCGACCCGGCCGCCGAGACGGACGTCCGCCGTGGCCTCCAGCCGCTGCGGGAGAACTGGATCATCGGCCGCGGCGACACCGAGGAGTACGCGGGGCGACCGATGCGCCCCGAGGACGACGGCCTCAAGCACACCTCTCCGCGCGGGGGGCTGAAGAACCTCGACGCGGTCTTCCCCGGCCGTCCGCGCCAGCCCCGCCGGGGCCGGTCCGGCGCCGCGGTGACCCAGCTCGCGTACGCCCGCCGCGGTGAGATCACCGAGGAGATGGAGTACGTCGCGCTCCGGGAGAACGTCTCCCCCGAGACCGTCCGCGAGGAGATCGCGGCGGGCCGGGCCGTGCTCCCGGCCAATGTGAACCACCCGGAGATCGAGCCGATGATCATCGGCAAGAAGTTCCTGGTGAAGGTGAACGCCAACATCGGCAACTCGGCCGTCACCTCCTCGATCGAGGAGGAGGTCGAGAAGATGACCTGGGCGACCCGCTGGGGCGCCGACACGGTCATGGACCTCTCGACCGGCCGCAACATCCACACCACCCGCGAGTGGGTGCTGCGCAACTCCCCCGTGCCGATCGGCACCGTGCCGCTCTACCAGGCCCTGGAGAAGGTCGACGGCAGGGCCGAGGAACTCACCTGGGAGATCTACAAGGACACGGTCGTCGAGCAGGCCGAGCAGGGCGTGGACTACATGACCGTCCACGCGGGCGTGCTGCTGCGCTACGTCCCGCTGACGGCCCGCCGCAAGACCGGCATCGTCTCGCGCGGCGGCTCGATCATGGCCGCCTGGTGCCTGGCGCACCACAAGGAGTCGTTCCTCTACGAGAACTTCGAGGAGCTCTGCGAGATCCTCGCCTCGTACGACGTGACGTACTCCCTCGGTGACGGGCTGCGCCCCGGCTCGATCGCGGACGCCAACGACGAGGCGCAGTTCGCCGAGTTGAGGACGCTGGGCGAGCTCAACTCGATCGCCAAGCGCCACAACGTCCAGACGATGATCGAGGGCCCGGGCCATGTCCCGATGCACAAGATCAAGGAGAACATCGACCTCCAGCAGGAGATCTGCGAGGAGGCGCCGTTCTACACGCTCGGCCCGCTGACGACCGACGTCGCGCCCGCGTACGACCACATCACGTCGGGCATCGGCGCGGCGATGATCGCCTGGTGGGGCACGGCGATGCTCTGCTACGTCACGCCCAAGGAGCACCTGGGCCTGCCGGACCGCGACGACGTCAAGACCGGTGTGATCACGTACAAGATCGCGGCCCACGCGGCGGACCTCGCCAAGGGGCACCCGGGCGCGCAGGAGTGGGACGACGCGCTGTCCGACGCGCGCTTCGAGTTCCGCTGGGAGGACCAGTTCAACCTGGCGCTCGACCCGGACACGGCACGGGCCTTCCACGACGAGACGCTGCCCGCGGAGCCGGCGAAGACGGCGCACTTCTGCTCGATGTGCGGGCCCAAGTTCTGCAGCATGAAGATCTCGCAGGACATCCGCCGCCAGCACGGCGGGGACCTCGCCGTCGACCCCGAGGCGGGGATGGCGGAGAAGTCCAAGGAGTTCGCGGCGGCGGGCAACCGCGTCTATCTGCCGATCGCGGACTAGCGGCCCGGCAACGCGGTCCGAGAGGCCCCGGCCGGTGTCGGGGCCTCGTCCGCGGGCCGGCCCGGGGAACCGGGCGCGAAGGCGCGCACGGCGGCCCGCGGCTCACTCCGGCCGGTGATCCGGGCCGCCGTAGTCGGGGCTGGTGAAGTCGGGGCTGGTGTAGCGCGGGCGGACGTGCGGCGAGGACTCGCTGTCGGGGCTGGAGAAGCCGGGGCGGGAGTACCCCAGATGCGGGGTGCGGCTGTGGCTCTCCTGCTGCCTCGGGACGTACGAGGAAGGCGTGTTGACCGGGGCGTTGGCCAGCGCCTCGCGCAGGAAGGGCAGTATGCCGCGGTGGAGCAGCGCCTGCCGCCAGGCCTCCCCGGCCCGGTCCGCCTCCTCGCTCAGGCCCATTCCCCGCGCGTCGCTGCCCTCGCCGACGCCGTTGCGCAGGGCGGTCACCACCATGCCGATCATGGCGACGAGCGCGCCCGCGGCGGTGAGCCCGGCGAACCACCAGCCGATGGTGATCATCGAGTCGGCGACGGACGGGTCGGTGCCGACCGTGCGCAGCACATAGCCGACGAAGAGGAAGATCAGCGCGGCTATCCCGGCGAGAACGGGGGCCAGCACGGCGAGGACCGCGCCCGCGCCCGCGCCGGAGGACTCCACGATCTCGCCGTCCGGGCCGGCGAATCCATCGGGGGCGTTTTCGTCACCGTGCGCGCCCCCGGCGCTCACGGTCTGGGGGTGCACGCTCGTGGAGAGCGCGCGCACGGCGTCGCGCGCCTTTACGTAGGTCTGGTATTCGGTCGTCGCGCATGCCGAGATGGCGGACATGGCGTTGAGCGCCATGGTGCGCAGCTGTTCTGCGTTGAGCCGCTGTCCTATCGCGGCGGCCAGTTCCGGGTCATGGTCCGCGGTACGCAACGCCTGGTCGAGAACCCGCTCGAATTCCGGGCGGTCCTCGGCCAGCAGGTGCGGAGCGCTGTTCATGTGCATCCCCCGATGCTCCGTAGGGCCTTCTTGCCGGCTTACACCGGGCAGTGGGCGGAAACGGAGGAGAGCCTGCTACGGATAAGCCGATGGTAGAGCGGTACCGGCGCGCGGTGACAGTGTGTTTCGTGAATTGCCCCGCGCCGGTGGAACTCCCTACCTGCCCGGGCACTTACCCGCTGAACCCTCACCCACCCAGAGGAAGTTGCACCACCAGCAGTTTTCCGGCCATCGTGACCCCTCCGTCCATCGCGAGCGCGAGCCCGTCCGCGTACAGATGAGGGCCGTCGACGGCGGGCGCGCCGCCGTCCTCGCCGTCCTCGTCCTCCGCGCCGACCTCGCCCAGCAGATACGGAATCGGGCTGTGGCCGTGCACGAGGCGGCGGCCGCCGTAGGTGTCCAGCAGCTCGCGCACGGCCACCGGGCCGCCTTCGTCGCGGAAGGCGAACCGCTTGGTGAACTTGCGGAACAGGTCCCAGCACTCGTCGGGGTCGTTGCGCTGGAGCGCCTCGGTGACGGAGTCGTTGACGGCCTCGATGGAGTCGCCGTACTCGAGGTAGGCGGTGGTGTCGGAGTGCACGAGCAGGTGCCCGTCCTCCTCGGCCATCGCGTCGAGCCGCGACATCCACTGGAGGTGGTGGTCCTCCAGGCGCTCCATGTCGGTGCGCTGGCCGCCGTTGAGCAGCCACGCGGCCTGGAAGGAGGCGGTGCCCGCACCGGAGTTGACCGGCGTGTCGGCGAACCGCTTGGCGCCGATGATCAACAGCTCGTGGTTGCCCATGAGGGCCTTGCAGTAGCCGCCGGCGGCCGCGGCCTCGGCGGACAGCCGCATCACGAGGTCGATCACGCCGACGCCGTCCGGGCCGCGGTCGGTGAAGTCGCCGAGGAACCACAGGCGCGCGTTGCCCGCGCACCAGCTGCCGTTCGCGTCGATGAGCCCCTGGGCCTCCAGCGCGGCGTGCAGCTGGTCGAGATAGCCGTGGACGTCGCCCACGACGAAGAGCGGCCCGAGGCCGGGCCGCGGGGCCGCGTGGTGCTCGGTGATGGGTGTCAGCGCGACGGTCGGCACGTCGTCGGGGACGGCCTGGCCGATGACGGGCAGGTCGCGCTCGGTGGGGGTGTAGCCCTCCGGGGCGGCCGGCGGCGGCTGCACGGGCGGGGCCGCCCGGTCGTACGGGGGCGCGGGGGCATGCGGAGGGGGCGCGGCATACCCGGGGAAGGGCGGCATCGCCGCCGTGGTCCGTGCCGCGGGTCCCTGACCGGCCCCCTGAGTCATCGACCCCTCCACCATCGCGCCGCCGTGCACCTTGTGGACCTTGCCTGGTCGACGGCGGTCCGTGGTGTCGTGCGCCCATCATAGGAATGACCGTCGCGCCTTGTGACGCACCAGGGGCCGTCAATCGGGGCGGGAGGGTGCGCGCGCCGGTCATTTCTCCCCAATTGAGTCATTCGCCCACGGGTCTCCGCGCCCCTCGCGCCCTCCTCGCGGCTTCGGCGAAGGTGTGGCGGCCCGGAAACGGCGCGTTGACCCCGAGGCCCTCCGCGGGCCCGTCCGGCCCGGGGTCAGCCCGGGGCGGGGCCGCGCGGCGGGCTGACCGTGGTGCGCGGCCTGCGGCGCTGCGAGGAGGTCCGGACGATCAGCTCCGTCGGTATCACCTGCTCGACCGGCTGCCCGCTGTCGAGCCCTTCGATGGCGTCGATGAGGAGCTGGACGACCGCCGTGCCGATGCGCCGGGGCTTGAGGGACAGGGTGGTGACGGGCGGCTCCGTGGCCGCGTAGACCGTGGACTCGCTGCAGCAGACGAGCAGGAGGTCGTCGGGGACGCGCAGGCCGTAGCGGCGGGCGGCGGCGAGCAGGTCCGTGCCGTTGGGGTCGAACAGGCCGTAGACGGCGTCCGGCCGGTCGGGGCGGGCGAGCAGCCGGTCGGCGGCCACGGCACCGGCGCAGGGGTCGTGGGCGGGGTACTTCTCGTAGACCGGGTCCTGGCCCACCCGCTCGCACCAGTGCAGGTAGGCGTGGGTGGAGAGGCGGGTGTACGTGTCGGTGGTGGTGCCCGTCAGCAGGCCGATCCGGCGGGCGCCGGCCGCCGCGAGGTGGTCGAGGATGCCGAGGACGGCGGCCTCGTGGTCGTTGTCGACCCACGCGGTGACCGGGAGCGAGCCCGCGGGGCGGCCGTCGGAGACCACCGGGATGCCCTGCCGGACCAGGTCGGAGACGACCGGGTCGTGGTCGGAGGGGTCGACGACGACGGTGCCGTCGAGCGCGACGTTGGACCACACGTCGTGGCGCGAGGTGGCGGGCAGGATGACCAGGGCGTAGCCGCGGGCCAGCGCCGCCGAGGTGGCGGCCCTGGCCATCTCGGCGAAGTACGCGAACTCGGTGAAGGTGAAAGGTTCATCCCCGTATGTGGTCACGGTCAGGCCGATGAGCCCCGACTTGCCCGTGCGGAGGGTGCGGGCCGCGGCGGACGGGCGATAGCCCAGCCGGTCGGCGACCTCGCGGACATGGCGGCGGGTCGCGTCCGGTAGCCGGCCCTTGCCGTTGAGCGCGTCGGAGACGGTCGTGATCGAGACCCCGGCGGCGGCGGCCACGTCCCGGATGCCCGCCCGTCCCAGCCGGCGTCCGGTGGGCCGGCTCACCTGATGCTTCCCTGGTGCTGTCATGGCGAGCCGATAGTAGGGCTCGGGTCGTCCGTTGGCAGGGCGCCATATTTGGCTGTTGACAGGCACGTTTCTGCAAGCGCAATTACATCCAATGACCATGGAAATGCAGAGAGTTGTGGGGGAAGACGGTGAACCATTGGCCTCTGGCATATCCGGCTCCGGGGAAAGCCCCAGGTCTCGAAGAGGTCTCAACTCACCTTCATGGGTGATGCGCGCCACGGCGCCCGCCACCGGCGCATGGAACTTCCGGTGGCGCTCCCCCTGCTCTGGACGCCGCCCCGGTGAATCCTCTTAAGGTGTGCAGTATTCATGTCCGCTATTCGTGTGCGGCCTGCCCGTGCGGGTGCGAGCGCACGGGATGTCGAGGAGGACCTGCGGTGACCGAGAAGACCCCGAGGCTGCGCCCCGCCCTGGACGGCGTGCCGACCTACAAGCCGGGCAAGCCCGCTGCCGCGGACGGCCCCGTCGCGTACAAGCTGTCCTCCAACGAGAACCCCTATCCGCCGCTGCCCGGCGTGCTGGAGAAGGCGGTCGACGCGGCGGGCACCATCAACCGCTACCCCGACATGACCTGCACGGCGCTGATGGCCGAGCTGGCGGACCGTTTCTCCGTGCCGGTGTCGCACCTGGCGACCGGCACCGGCTCGGTGGGTGTCGCCCAGCAGCTGGTGCAGGCCACCTCGGGCCCCGGTGACGAGGTGATCTACGCCTGGCGGTCGTTCGAGGCGTACCCGATCATCACCCAGGTCTCCGGTGCCACCCCGGTGCAGGTCCCGCTGACGGACGACGAGGTCCACGACCTCGACGCCATGCTGGCCGCGATCACCGAGCGGACCCGGCTGATCTTCGTCTGCAACCCCAACAACCCCACGGGCACCGTGGTGCGCCGGGCCGAGCTGGAGTCCTTCCTGGACCGGGTGCCCGCCGACGTGCTGGTCGTGCTGGACGAGGCGTACATCGAGTTCGTCCGTGACGCGGACGTCCCCGACGGCCTCGACCTCTACCGGGACCGCCCCAACGTCTGCGTGCTGCGCACCTTCTCCAAGGCGTACGGGCTGGCCGGGCTCCGCGTCGGCTTCGCGGTCGCGCACGAGCCCGTCGCGGCGGCGCTGCGCAAGACCGCCGTCCCGTTCGGCGTGAGCCACATCGCGCAGGAGGCGGCGATCGCCTCGCTGCGGAGCGAGGACGCGCTGCAGGAGCGGGTGCGGGCGCTGGTGGAGGAGCGGGCCCGGGTGGTCGAGGCGCTGGCCGGGCAGGGCTGGACCGTGCCGGAGACGCAGGCCAACTTCGTCTGGCTGCGGCTGGGGGAGCGGGCGGCGGACTTCGCGGCGGCGTGCGAGAAGGCGGGCGTGGTCGTACGGCCGTTCCCGGGCGAGGGCATCCGCGCGACGATCGGCGAGACGGCGGCGAACGACCTCTTCCTGGAGGTCGCGGCGGCGTTCCGCAAGGAGCTCTAGCGGTACCTCCGGCGGCCCCTGACGGGCCGCCGGACCTGTTCGGCCGCGGACGGGCCGGGACGTGCGGGAAGGACCGCATGCCCCGGCCCGTCCGCCGTTGTGCGGCCCCGGGGCCGGCGGGACGCTTCCAGCGGGGTCCGGCATGAGCCGAAGCGGTCGTTCCGGATTTGGCCGAAGAGCATCGGTCCCGCGGCTGGGGGGACCCCCTTGATGATCGCGAAAACGTGTGGGTGATAATTGCTTGTGAATGTGAACGCGTTCACAAGCATGCCCTTTACCTCCCGCTTTCGTTGGGGCGAAAGGTGCATATCACCGGTGCATGAGTCGTCGGTGACGCAAGAGGCAAGGAGAGACCGCGTGAATCTCGCGTTGGCGCCGGAGACCCTGGCGCGCTGGCAGTTCGGCATCACCACCGTCTACCACTTTCTCTTCGTCCCGCTCACGATCAGTCTCGCGGCGATCACTGCCGGCCTTGAGACGGCTTGGGTACGTACCGGCAAGGACAAGTACTTCCACGCGACGAAGTTCTGGGGAAAGCTCTTCCTGATCAACATCGCGATGGGGGTGGTCACCGGCATCGTGCAGGAGTTCCAGTTCGGCATGAACTGGTCTGATTACTCACGCTTCGTCGGTGATGTCTTCGGGGCGCCGCTCGCGATGGAGGCGCTGCTTGCCTTCTTCTTCGAGTCCACCTTCATCGGTCTGTGGATCTTCGGCTGGGACAAGCTGCCCAAGAAGATCCACTGCGCGTGCATCTGGATCGTCGCCGTCGGCACGGTGCTCTCCTCGTACTTCATCCTGGCGGCCAACTCCTGGATGCAGCACCCGATCGGCTACGCCATAGACAAGGCGACGGGGAAGGCCAGGCTCACCGACATCTGGGCCGTCCTGACCCAGGACACCACCCTTGTCGTCGTCTTCCACACGCTCACCGCGGCGTTCCTCACCGGTGGCGCCTTCGTGGTCGGCATCGCCTCCTTCCACCTGTGGCGCGCCAAGCGCAAGCAGTTGCGGGGCGAGGAGCTCGGCGAGAAGCAGCGGACGCAGGTCGGCGCCATGCGGGCCTCGCTGCGCGTCGGCCTGGTGGTCGCGGTCATCGCCGGTCTGGGCACGGCACTCAGCGGTGACAGCCTCGGCAAGGTGATGTTCGAGCAGCAGCCGATGAAGATGGCCGCCGCCGAGGCCCTGTGGGAGACCCAGGCGCCCGCGCCCTTCTCGGTCTTCGCGGTCGGCGACGTCACCAAGGGCCACAACAGCGTGGAGATAGAGGTTCCGGGCATCCTCTCCTTCCTCGCCCACAGCAACTTCTCCGAGGCCGTCCCCGGAATCAACGACGTGGCGGCGCGGGAGGCCGCGGCGTACGGCGGCAAGCCGGAGGACTACATCCCCAGCATCTTCATGACCTTCTGGGGCTTCCGGCTGATGATCGGCTTCGGGATGACCTCCTTCGTCGCCGCGCTCATCGGACTGTGGACCACCCGCAAGAAGTTCTGGCTCGCACCCGAGTTCCGCACGGGCGACAACGAGGTGCCGCGCCTGATGCTCACGCGCACCCGGGAGATGAGCCCCTTCTTCACCGCCTGGTCCTGGCGCATCGGCCTGCTCACCATGGGCTTCCCGCTCATCGCCAACTCCTTCGGCTGGATCTTCACCGAGATGGGCCGCCAGCCGTGGGCCGTCTACGGCCTGATGAAGACCGGCAGCGCGGTCTCCCCCGGCGTCGGCCAGGCCGAAGTCCTCACCTCCATGGGCGTCTTCACCCTGCTGTACGGAGTGCTGGCGGTGGTCGAGGTCAAGCTGCTCGTGAAGTACGCCAAGGCCGGGCCCGACACGGACGAGAAGCCGCCCACGCGGGACCCGAGGCTGCGCCTGCCGTCGGGGGGAGCCGGGGCGGAGACCCCGGCGGACGCCGACAAGCCGATGACCTTCGCGTACTGACGCGGCGGCGGAACGGAGACAACGAACCATGCACCTCCACGACTTCTGGTTCCTGCTGATCGCCGTCCTGTGGACCGGCTACTTCTTCCTCGAAGGGTTCGACTTCGGCATCGGCGTCCTGACCAAGGGCCTGGCCAAGGACCGCACCGAGCGCCGGGTGCTGATCAACACGATCGGCCCCGTCTGGGACGGCAACGAGGTCTGGCTGATCACTGCGGCGGGCGCCACCTTCGCCGCCTTCCCCGACTGGTACGCCACCCTGTTCAGCGGCTTCTACCTGCCGTTCCTGGCCATCCTGGTCTGCCTGATCGTGCGCGGCGTCGCCTTCGAGTACCGCCACAAGCGCACCGGTGAGCGCTGGCAGCGCAACTGGGAACACGCGATCTTCTGGTGCTCGCTGCTGCCCGCCTTCCTGTGGGGCCTCACCTTCGCCAACCTCGTGCGCGGGGTGCCGATCGGGTCGGACAAGAACTTCAGCGGATCCGTCACCGACCTGCTGAACCCGTACGCCCTCCTGGGCGGCCTCCTCACCCTCGTGCTCTTCACCTTCCACGGCGCCGTCTTCGCCGCCCTCAAGACGGAGGGCCCGATCCGGCACCGGGCCAGGTCCTACGCCACCGTGCTCGGCATGACCGCGGGCGTCCTCGCCGTGGCCTTCCTCGGCTGGACCCAGGCCGAGTCGGGCAACGGGCGCAGCCTGGCCGCCCTGATCGTCGCCCTCGTCGCCCTGGGCGCGGCGCTGGTGATGAACCACGCGGGGCGCGAGGGCTGGGCGTTCGCCCTCTCCGGGGTGACCGTCGCGGCGGCCTTCGCGCTGGTCTTCCTCGCGCTCTTCCCCGACGTCATGCCCTCCTCGGCCAACCCGGCCTGGAGCCTGACCGTGGCCGACGCCGCCTCCAGCCCGTACACACTGAAGATCATGACGTGGGTCGCGGTCCCCATGACGCCCCTCATCATGGGCTACCAGGCGTGGACCTACTGGGTCTTCCGCAAGCGGATCGGCACCCAGCACATCCCGGCACCCGCCACCCACTAGGACGGATCGCGCATGAAGCCCGTCGACCCCCGACTGCTCAGGTACGCCTCCGCGACCCGCTTCTTCCTGGTCGCCTCCGTCGTCCTCGGGCTGGCGGGGGCCGGCCTGGTCATCGCCCAGGCGATGCTGATCGCCGAGGTGGTGACCGGCGCCTTCCGGCACGGCCGGACCACCGGTGACCTGGCCGCGCCGCTGGCGCTGCTGGCCGCCGTGGCCGCGGGCCGGGCGGCCGTCGGCTGGCTCACCGAACTGACCGCGCACCGCGCGAGCGCGGCCGTGAAGTCCGAGCTGCGCACGCGGCTGCTGACGCGGGCCACCGCCCTCGGGCCGGACCGGCTCGACGTGGGGCGGACCGGGGAGCTGGCCACCCTCGCCACGCGGGGAATCGACGCGCTGGACGACTACTTCGCCCGCTACCTGCCCCAGCTCGGCCTCGCGGTCGTCGTGCCGGTGGCCGTGCTCGCCCGTATCGTCACCGCGGACTGGCTCTCCGCGCTCGTCATCGTCCTCACGCTGCCGCTCATCCCCCTCTTCATGATCCTCATCGGCTGGGCCACCCAGTCCCGGATGGACAGGCAGTGGCGGCTGCTCTCCCGGCTGTCCGGCCACTTCCTCGACGTCGTCGCCGGGCTGCCCACCCTCAAGGTCTTCGGGCGGGCCAAGGCGCAGGCCGAGTCGATCCGCGCGATCACCTCCGACTACCGGCGGGCCACGCTGCGGACGCTGCGCATCGCCTTCCTCTCCTCCTTCGCGCTGGAGCTGCTGGCCACGCTGTCGGTGGCACTGGTCGCGGTGGGCATCGGCATGCGGCTCGTCCACGGTGAACTCGACCTGGAGACGGGTCTGATGGTGCTGGTCCTGGCGCCCGAGGCGTATCTCCCGCTGCGCCAGGTCGGCGCGCAGTACCACGCGGCGGCGGAGGGCCTGGCCGCCGCCGACCAGGTCTTCGCGGTGCTGGAGACCGAGCCCGCACCGGCCGGCACCCTGCCCGCCCCCGACGCCCGGACCGCGACCCTGACGGTCGACCGGCTGGTGGTGCGGCACGCGGGGCGGGCCGAACCCTCCCTGCCCGAGACGTCGTTCGAGGTGCGGCCCGGGGAGACGGTCGCGCTCGTGGGCCCGAGCGGCGCCGGGAAGTCCACCCTGCTGGACGTCCTGCTCGGCTTCGCCCGCCCGGCGGCCGGGCGGGTGCTCGTAGGCGGTACGGACCTGTCATCGCTCTCCCCCGAAAGCTGGCGGGACCAGGTGGCCTGGGTCCCGCAACGACCCCACATCTTCGCCGGGACAGTCGCCGAGAACGTACGACTGGCACGGCCGGACGCGACGGACGCGCAGGTGCGGGAAGCACTGCGCGCCGCCGGTGCGCTCGACTTCGTCTCCATGCTGCACCACGGCACTGACACCCGCCTCGGCGAGGACGGCGCCGGGCTCTCGGCCGGGCAGCGGCAACGCGTCGCGCTGGCACGGGCGTTCCTCGCCGACCGGCCCGTCCTGCTCCTCGACGAGCCCACCGCGAACCTGGACGGCGAGACCGAGGCGGCCGTGGTCGAGGCCGTGCGGCGGCTGGCCGAGGGCCGGACCGTCCTGCTGGTCGTGCACCGCCCGGCGCTGCTCGCGGTCGCGGACCGGGTGATCCGGCTCGGCGCCCGGCCCGTGGAGCGGCAGGCGGTGCCGGCGGTTCCGGCCGCCCGTCCGGAGCGGCAGGGCGCGGCGGCGGACGACGCCGGTGCGCACGACGCCCCGGCCGAGCCCGCGCCGGTACGCGGTGCGGGGGCGCTGGCCCGGGTGCGGGCCGCGGGGAAGCCGCTGCGGTCGCGGTTCGCCCTCTCGCTGCTGCTGGGCGCCCTGGCCCTCGGCAGCGCCGTCGGCCTGATGGGCGTCTCCGGCTGGCTCATCTCCCGCGCGTCCCAACAGCCGCCCGTGCTCTATCTGATGGTGGCCGTCACCGCGACCCGCGCGTTCGGGATCGGACGCGCCGTCTTCCGCTACGCCGAGCGCCTCGTCTCCCACGACGCCGCGCTGCGCACCCTCGCGGGCCTGCGGGTCGCGGTCTACCGCCGCCTGGAGCGCCTGGCGCCCGCCGGGCTCCGGGACACCCGCAGGGGCGACCTGCTCTCCCGGCTCGTCGCGGACGTGGACGCCCTCCAGGACTACTTCCTGCGCTGGCTGCTGCCCGTGGGCTCGGCCGTCGCCGTGGGCGCCGCCTCGGTCGCCTTCACCGCGTGGCTGCTGCCGGAGGCGGGCCTGCTGCTCGCCGCCGGTCTGCTGTTCGCCGGAGTGGCCGTGCCCGCGCTCTCCGGCGCGTTCGCCCGGCGCGCGGAACGGCAGTTGGCGCCCGCCCGCGGTGTGCTGTCGACCCAGGTCGTCGACGTCCTGGCGGGCACGGCGGAACTGACGGTCGCGGGCGCCCTGCCCGCCCGGCTGGCGCGGCTGCGCGCCGCGGACGGCACGCTCACCGGAATCGCCCGCCGCGCCTCCGCCGCCACCGCGCTCGGCTCCGGCCTGACCGCCCTCGCCTGCGGCCTGACCGTGGCGGCCGCGGCCTGGGCGGGGGTGGGCGCGGTGCACGAGGGGCGCATGGCGGGCCTGTGGCTCGCGGTGGTGGTGCTGCTGCCGCTGGCCGCGTTCGAGGCGGTGACCGGACTGCCGCTCGCCGTGCAGTACCGGCAGCGCGTACGGCGGTCCGCGGAGCGGGTGTACGAGGTGCTGGACGCGCCCGTGCCCGTACGGGAGGGGACGGAGGACGCGCCCGAGTCCCCGTTCCCGCTGCGGGTGGCCGGGCTGGGCGCGCGCCATCCGGGGCAGTCCGAACCGGCCCTGGAGGGGTTCGACATGGAGCTCGTGCCGGGCCGCCGGGTGGCGGTCGTGGGCCGGTCCGGGGCGGGCAAGACGACGCTCGCGCAGGTGCTGCTGCGCTTCCTGGACGCGGAGTCCGGCACGTACACCCTCGCGGGCCGGGACACCGGCCCCATGGCGGGTGACGCGGTGCGGCGGCTGGTCGGCCTGTGCGCGCAGGACGCGCACCTCTTCGACAGCTCGGTGCGCGAGAACCTGCGGCTCGCGCGGCCCGGGGCGGACGACGCGGAACTGCGCGCCGCCCTGCGGTCCGCGCGGCTGCTGGAGTGGGTCG
Organism: Streptomyces blastmyceticus; assembly: GCF_039521185.1. Classification (NCBI taxonomy): domain Bacteria; kingdom Bacillati; phylum Actinomycetota; class Actinomycetes; order Kitasatosporales; family Streptomycetaceae; genus Streptomyces; species Streptomyces blastmyceticus. Next base: position 339,992 of record NZ_BAAABW010000016.1, read on the forward strand.
ACGGCCTGCCGGAGGGGCTCGACACGCTGGTCGGCGAGCACGGGGCGTGGATGTCCGGCGGACAGCGGCAGCGGCTCGCACTGGCCCGTGCGCTGCTCGCCGACTTCCCCGTGATCGTGCTGGACGAGCCCGCCGAGCATCTCGATCTGGTGACGGCCGACGCGTTGACGGCAGATCTGCTGGCGGCCACCGAGGGCCGTACGACCGTGCTGATCACCCACCGGCTGTCCGGCCTCGAGGCGGTCGACGAGGTGATCGTGCTGGAGCGCGGGCGGACCGTGCAGCGGGGCGCCTACGAGGAGCTGGCGGGGGCGGACGGGCCGTTCCGGCGGATGCTGGAGCGCGAGCGCGTGGCGGACGCCTGGGGGGACTCCCGGGAGGACGGCGGGGCGGCGGTGGCCGCCGGGGCGGTCTCCGGCCGGTGACCTCCGACGCGGGTGAAACACCACTCGTGGCCGCTTTCCATGACAAATAGTGCTTATTAGTCTCGGGGTATGGCAGCCATGGCAGAACCCTCCGACCCGCGGGACCCCGCAGGCCCGGCCGGCGCACCGGCGCCGCGGGACGCGCGTGGGGCGGAGGACGCACAGCGCCCGATGGACCCGCTGGCCATCGCCACCGAGGCCACCCGCAGCCTCCAGGGGATGTCCGTCGAGCTGACCGCGCGCGTGCCGCAGCTGCTCGAAGCCATGCGCTCGGTGGGCACCGGCCTGGAACTGCACACCACGCTCGACCGGATCGCCGAGACCGCCGCCGAGCTGGCCGACGCCCGCTACGCCGCCATCGGCGTCATCGACTCCACCGGGGAAGGGCTGGCCGACTTCATCACCCACGGGGTCACCGAGGAACAGCACGCGCGCATCGGTGCCCTGCCCGACGGCCACCACGGGCTGCTGGGCGCGCTCATCCACACGCCCGCGCCGGTGATGCTCTCCGACCTGGCGTCCGACCCCCGGTCGGCCGGTTTCCCGCCGGAACACCCGCCGATGCGCAACTTCCTGGGGGTGCCCATCCAGGTGGAGGGGGAGATCTTCGGCAATCTCTACCTCACCGAGAAGCGCGACGGCGGGGAGTTCAGCCTCGCGGACCTCAACATGGTGAAGATCCTCGCGACCGAGGCGGGCATCGCGATCGGCAACGCGCGCGTGCACGACGAGGGCCGCCAGCGGATGCGCTGGATCGACGGTTCGGTGGCCGTCACCACGGCCCTGCTGTCCGCCAGTGACGCCGAGGACGCGCTGTCCGTCGTCGCCGAACAGGCGCGCAGGCTCGCGGACTCGGCGGCGGGCATCGTGCTGCTGCCGGACGACGAGGGCGGGCTGGAGATGGTGGCCGTCTCCGCCGACGACCCCACCGGGCTGCTGGGCACGGTGATGCCGCCGCACAGCCCCGTCGTGTCCCATCTGCTCGCGGGCGAACCGGTGTTCATCGACGACTCGGCCACCGACCCGCGCATGATCACGGGCGTGGCGCCCCGCTTCGGGCCGAGCATGCTGCTGCCGCTCAAGAGCGGGGACCGGGTGCTCGGCACGCTCGCGACGCCACGCGCGCGTGGAGCGCGCAGGTTCACCGAGACGGAGCGCACGCTCGCCGCCCAGTTCGCCGCGCAGGCCGCTCTCGCGCTCGTCCTGGCCGAGGCGCAGCGCGACCGGGAACGGCTCGCCGTCTACGAGGACCGCGACCGGATCGCCAGGGATCTGCACGACCTGGTGATCCAGCGGCTGTTCGCCACCGGGCTGATGCTGGAGAGCGCGCAGCGCAACGCCGTCGTGCCCGATGTGCGGACGAAGGTCGGCCAGGCCGTCGACCAGCTGGACGTGACCATCCAGGAGATCCGTACGGCCATCTTCGCGCTCCAGCAGGGCCCCGCCGAGGCGCCGGCGGGGCTGCGCACGCGGGTGCTCAGGGAGCTCGGCACGGCCGCCGTCCCGCTCGGCTTCCAGCCCTCCGCGAGCTTCGTCGGACCGGTCGACGCGAAGGTCGGCGAGCTCACCGGCAAGAACCTCGTCGCCGCGCTGCGCGAAGCGCTGTCCAACGCCTTCCGGCACGCGCGGGCGTCCCGCATGGAGGTCGTCGTCGACGCCACGGTCCGGCTGCCGGACGGCAGGGAAGCGGTACGGCTCACGGTCGCCGACGACGGGGTCGGCATCCCTGAGGGCGGGCGGCGCAGCGGGCTGCGCAACCTCGCCAAGCGGGCCGAATCGCTGGGCGGCTCCAGCTCGTACGGGCCGGGGCTTGGGGAGGACGGGTCCGGTACGCGGGTGGTGTGGGAAGCGCCCTTGTAGAAGGCGCGTCCGGGCTTCCCGCGCTCACTCTGTGGCGCTCCCGCGTCCTCCGATTGGACCTCTGCGGGCGCGCGCGGCCGCGGCGCGGGACACGATCGCGTTCATGCGACATCTGTACCGTCCGGGCCGCATATCCCGCGGACCTCGGATATCCGTCGACCGCGTGCTCTGTGTGCTGTGCGCACTCTGCGCGGTGGTCTGGCCGCCGTTCGGCTCCGGCTCTTCGGCGGCGGGCAGGACCCCCCACAGGATCACCCGTGTCACGTCCGAGGTGTTCCGGCTCGCCGAGGAGGCGGGAGACGTCAAACAGCGGTACGAGCGGGCGGAGCGCTCGGCCAGGGAGCAGAAGGCACGGGCCGAGGAGCTCGACCGGATGCTGCGGGGGCGCAAGGTGGTCACGACGGCACTGCGCGACGACGCGGGAGCCGCCGCCCGCGCGCAGTACCGCACCGGTGGCTTCACCATCGGGGACGGCGCGGAGGACGTCGAGGACCCGGTCGAACTGCTGGAGCGCCAGGAGCCCGCCGTGCGCCGCAGGGCCGCGCTGGGGCGGCTGCTGGACGAGGACGGCCGCATGGTCGGGAAGCTGGCCGCGGAGCGGCAGGCCCTGGCGGCGTCCCGGCCCGTACTGGAGAGCGACAGCGCCCGGCTGAAGGCGGCGCAGCACTCGCTCACGACGCGTCTCGCGGCCGCCCGGGACCAGCTGAACGCCATGTCCCAGACGGCCGTCGAGAGCGGCCACTGCGAGCCGCTGGACGTGGAGGACGTGCGGGGCGGCGACGTCGCCGAGCGGGCGGCGGGGGATCCGCACGAGGAGTGGACCCGGCCCGTGGTGTCGTACGAACTCTCGGCCGGTTTCGGTGGCACCGGGGCGAACTGGGCGAACGGTCACACGGGACAGGACTTCGCGGTGCCCGTCGGCACACCGGTGCGCTCGGTCGGCTCGGGGACGGTCGTGGCCGCCGGGTGCGGCGGCGCCTTCGGCATCAGCCTGGTGATCCAGCACGAAGGCGGCTGGTACTCGCAGTACGCGCACCTGTCGGCGTCGCTGGTCACACCGGGCCAGCAGGTGCACCCCGGGCAGTGGATCGGGCTGGCGGGGACGACGGGCAACTCCACCGGCCCGCACCTGCACTTCGAGGTCCGCACGACGCCCGAGTTCGGGTCGGCGGTCGACCCGGTGGAGTGGCTGAACGCGCACGGCGTGCGGGTGTAGGCGGCGACGGCACGGTGGTGCGGCCGCCGCCGGGGCTCACGGGGTGCGGGCGCGCAGGATCTGCTCGATGACCGCGGCGACGCCGTCTTCGGTGTTGGCGGCGGTGTGGCGCGCGGTCGCGGCGAGGACCTCGGGGTGCGCGTTGGCCATCGCGTACGCGGTGCCGGCCCAGTCGAGCATCTCCAGGTCGTTGGGCATGTCGCCGAACGCCACGACCTCCTCGGGCGTGATGCCGCGCTCGGCGCAACACCGGGCGAGCGTACTGGCCTTGCTGATCCCGAGGCCGCTGATCTCCAGCAGGGCGGTCGGGCTGGAGCGGGTGAACTCGCCGTGCTCGCCGCCCGCTTCCCGGGCGACGGCCAGGAACTCGTCGGGCTCCAGCTCGGGGTGGTGGGCGAGCAGCTTGAGGATGGGGTCGGTGTAGCCGGCGTCCTCGGCGAGCAGCTTCTCGGCGGGGCCGATGACCGCGCCCGGGTCGAGGAAGAAGGGCGGGTACGCGGGCTCGTAGTGGATGCCCTCGGCGCGCTCCACGGCGAACGAGGTGCCCGGGGCGGCGGCGCGCAGCGCGTGCACGACGGCGAGGGCGTCGGTGCGCTCCAGCGGGTGGACCTCGACGAAGCGGCCGCTGTCGTGCAGGTCGACGACGGCGGCGCCGTTCGCGCAGATCGCCAGCCCGTGGCCGTGCACATGGTCACGGACGACGTCCATCCACCTGGCCGGCCGCCCGGTGACGAAGAAGACCTCGATGCCCGCCGCCTCGGCCGCGGCGAGGGCCGCGACCGTACGCTCGGAGACCGTCTTGTCGTCGTGCAGGAGGGTGCCGTCGAGGTCGGTGGCGATCAGCCGGGGGAAGACGGCTGGGCGGAGGACTGCCGGGGTCTCGGGCTGCTCGATAGCTGAAGTCACGGCTCCATTCTCGTCCACGGACGGCGGGTATCGCACAGGCGTGCGCCGGGGTGCCCGCCCGGGCGCCGGTGATCGGCGGCCGCCGCGTACGCCGGATCACGTGCCGGGGGCATGGGTCTTTGTCATACCCAGCGCTTAGGCTCGGTGTCATGCGACTGAGCACCGTGATCCTTCCCGACCGCCGCTGGTCCGAGGGCGGCCGTGAGACGTGGCAGCGAGCCGAGGAACTGGGCTTCCACACCGCCTACACCTACGACCACCTGTCGTGGCGCACCTTCCGGGACGGGCCGTGGTTCGGCGCCGTGCCGACGCTGACGGCGGCCGCGACCGTGACCTCGCGGATGCGGCTCGGCACGCTCGTCACCTCCCCCAACTTCCGGCACCCGGTGACGCTCGCCAAGGAGCTCATCTCCCTGGACGACATCTCCGGCGGGCGCCTCACGCTGGGCATAGGCGCCGGTGGCTCCGGTTTCGACGCCACCGCGCTGCTCGGGGACGGCCAGGAGCCGTGGACCCCGCGTGAGCGCGCCGACCGCTTCGGCGAGTTCGTGCCGCTGCTGGACCGGCTCCTGACCCAGGACGTCGTCTCGTACGACGGGGAGCACTACTCCGCGTCCGAGGTGCGCAACATCCCGGGCTGTGTGCAGCGCCCCCGGCTGCCCTTCGCCGTGGCCGCCACCGGGCCGCGCGGTCTCAGGCTCGCCGCCCGCCACGGGCAGGCGTGGGTGACCACGGGCGACCCGAAGCTGTTCGAGACGGGCACGCCGGAGGAGTCCCGGGCGGCCGTCGCGGGGCAGATCCAGCGCCTCGGAAAGGCCTGCGCCGAGATCGACCGCGACCCCGCGGGCCTTCACAAGATCATGCTGACGGGCTTCACCCCGGACCGGCCGCTGGACTCCTTCGACGCCTTCGTCGACTTCGCGGGCTCGCACGCCGAGCTGGGCATCGACGAGATCGTGGTGCACTGGCCGATCGACGGTTCGGTCTTCGCCGCGGACCTCGCGGTTTTCGAGAAGATCGCGACGGACGGGCTCGCACAGCTCTCCTGAGGGTGGTGCGGCGGCAGGTCGGGCCGTGGTGATCGTCGCGCTTTCTTTACCCCGCGCACAGCTGGTGAGGGAGGAGAATCGAGAGCAGAGGCAATCACTGGGGGCGCACATCGCGCTGAGCCTTGGAGGTACCCCATGCCACGGACGCCACGGACCCGATTCGCTCCCGACCGGGGGCTGACCACCCGCATGGTGAGCACGATGTTCTTCATCGGGCTGCTCTACGTCGTCTTCGTGGGCGTGCTGGTGGTGCTGCTGCGCGGTGCCTGGCCGATCGTCCTGATCCTCGCGGGCGGCATGTTCATCGCCCAGTTCTGGTTCAGCGACCGGATCGCCGCCTTCAGCATGGGGGCGCGGGAGGTCACCCCGCAGGAGGCGCCCGAGCTGCACGGCGCCGTCGACCGGCTGTGCGCGCTCGCCGACATGCCCAAGCCGCGGGTGGCCATCGCCGACAGCGACGTGCCGAACGCGTTCGCCACCGGGCGCAACCAGAAGAACGCCCTGGTGTGCGCGACGACCGGCCTGCTGCGCAGGCTGGAGCCCGAGGAGCTGGAGGGCGTGCTCGCCCATGAGCTCTCCCATGTCGCGCACCGCGACGTGGCCGTGATGACCATCGCGTCGTTCCTGGGCGTGCTGGCCGGGATCATCACCCGCATCGGGCTGTGGGGCGGCTTCCGCCGGGCGGGCGGCCGCGATCAGAACACCGCCCTCCTGATGGTGCTGATCCCGCTGGTCAGCGCGGTCGTCTACGCCATCAGCTTCCTGCTCACGCGGCTGCTGTCCCGCTACCGCGAGCTGTCCGCCGACCGCGCGGGCGCCCTGCTGACGGGCAGGCCCTCGGCGCTGGCGTCGGCACTCACCAAGGTCACCGGGCAGATGGCGCAGATCCCGACGCGCGATCTGCGGCAGGCCGAGCCGTTCAACGCCTTCTACTTCGCGCCCGCCTTCTCCAAGGACGGCATGAGCCGTCTGCTGTCCTCGCACCCGACGCTGGAGCAGCGGCTGGACCAGCTCGGCCGGATCTCGGCACAGCTCGGCCGCGCCTGAGCGCACCGTACGCCCCCGGAAAAGGAGCTTCCGCCCGTGGGATTCCTCGATGCCATCCTCGGCCGCAGCAAGCCGGTCCGCCCGGACCTCGACCAGCTCTTCGCGCTGCCGTCCGCCGCCGTCACCCTCCAGGCCGGTGCCGGCTTCACCCCGACGGGACTGGGTTCGGTGTGCTTCGCGAGCGTGGAGGGCGGCGCGTTCACCCGGCTCCAGCAGGACGTGAGGGAGCTGCTGGACGCCGATACGGAGCGGGGCGGGGCGCCGGTGGAGTTCAGCCAGGACGGCTACGGCTACACATGGCTGCTCGCGCGGCAGCCGGCCGACGACGTGGCGGGCCTGGTCAATGACCTGCACGCCGTCAACACCCTGCTCCAGGAAGGCGGTTTCGGACCGCAGCTGCTCTGCTCGCTCCTGGGCTTCCGGGACGAGGGAGGGCGCTCACTGGCCCTCGTCTATCTCTACAAGCGGGGCACCTTCTACCCCTTCGCTCCGGTGCCGGGCGGGGGAGACAAGCGGGACAACGGCCTGGAGCTCCAGGCCCGGGCACTGCTGGGGAACGACCTCCGGATCGAGGAGGACCTGGCCCGGTGGTTCCCCGTGTGGGGTGCGCCCGGACTGAAGTGATCCGCGCCCGGCTCACGGCCCGCTGACGCCGGTGGTCTCAGTCGCGGGGGAGCAGGGCGTCCATGGTCCGGGCCTGCACCTCGCGCTCCGCGGCGGCGGCGACGAAGGCCGCGACATGCTCCGCCCCGACGAGCTCCCGCACGGCTTCTAGGGTGCGCGCGGGCAACTGAAGGGGCTGGTGGCCGGGTTGGCTCGCGCTGTCGGGCGTGTGGGAGGCCGCCGGGAGAGGGCGGGGCGGGGGAAGATCCACCGGGCCGACGACGGCCGCGTCCCCGGCCGGATCCACGGGAGGCTCGTCCCCCGCGTCGCCACCCAGGCGGTGGCGGAGATAGCGCGTGGCCAGCTCCCGCATCGCCCGCGCCAGCTCCGCGTCCACGGTCTGCTGGGCCAGCGGTCGCAACCGGCGGACCAGAGCGGCGGCTTCGGCCGCCTCCTCGTCGGTCGGCGGGTGGTCGAAGAACTGGTGGAAGACGTGCTCGGTGGTGAAGTCGAGGAAGCGCGCCGCGATGTGCTCGACGTGGGTGCGCAGTTCGCGCAGGTGGCCGGAGATGGCGGGCAGCGGCACCCCGGCGAGGTGGAGTTCGGCCGCGACGGCCAGCTCGCGGGGGCTCGGCACGAGGAACTCGTCCGGTGCGTCCGGGACCGCGACCAGCACGCCCAGCCGTACGGCCTCGGTGACGGCCTCGTCGTCCTGGGCGTCGCCGAACCGCTCGTGGAGGGCCACTCGTGTGATCCGTTCGGCCCGCTCGTCGGTCCAGGGCCCGTCGACCTCGGCGACCAGCCCCAGGACCCCGCCGAGGCCACGGCCCGCGTCCCAGGCGTCCAGGAGCTCCTTGATGCTGGCGAGGGTGTAGCCGCGGTCGAGGAGACCGGCGATCTGGTGGAGCCGGGCCAGATGGGCCTCGCCGTAGACGTTGGCCCGGCCGCGCCGCTCGGAGCGGGGGAGCAGCCCGCGGTCCTGGTAGGCGCGGATCGTGCGGACGGTGGCCCCGCTGCGGTGGGCGAGATCCTCGATCCGGTACTCGCCGGGCGCCCGCCCGGGCCGTGCCGCGGGGCGGGCCCGTCCGGGCGCCGGCCCGGGGCCCGGATCGGGTACCACCGGGCCGGGTGCCGGGCCGGGGCCCGGCACCGGCACGGGTTCCGGCAGCCGCCGCGCTTCCCGTTCCGGCCTCCGTACGCGCTTCGTGGTCACAGGAGCTCCTTACGAGATGGCCGCGCGACCGATCGCGCCCGCCGCGGACCGTGCCGCGGGTGAGGTCGCCAGATACTCGACGGCCCGGCGCAGCGACCCCTCCTGCGAGGGATGGTACGACCGCCGCAGGTATCGGGGTACGGCCGAGCCCAGCTCCCGCCAGCTGGGCAGCAGGCCCTTGGCCACGGCCTTGTTGTGCTCGCGCAGCGAGTAGCGCAGCCTTCCCGCGAGTTGGGGGTCGTGCCGCAGCAGATAGGTGGCGCCCCACCCCCACAGGTGGAACAGCATGGGGGCGGTGAAGGCCATGCCCAGGACCCGGCGGGCGTAGCGCCCGGCCTCGGCCCCGCCGCAGTGTTCGTACATGTCGAAGGCCACCGAGCGGTGCTCGACCTCCTCCGCGCCGTGCCAGCGGAGCAGGTCGAGCATCACGGGGTCGGGATCGGCCCGGTCCAGCCCCTCGGCCTGCAGCACCCAGTTGCCCAGCACGGCGGTGAACTGCTCGATGGCGGCGATCAGCGAGAGCCGGAAGCGCAGCCACTCCAGGTCGGACACCGGGAGGCCGAGCGGCGGCCGGTCGCCGAGCAGCGCGTCGAAGAGGAAGTCGACGTGCCGGGTGTAGGGGCCGGTGTCCAGGCCCTGCCGGGCCAGGTGGCCGAGCACATAGGCGTGCTGGACGCTGTGCGTGGCCTCCTGCCCCATGAAGCCCTTGACGTCCTTGAGGAGCGTCTCGTCCCGCACGAGCGGCAGGGCCTCCTTGAACACCTTGACGAACCACCGCTCCCCGGCGGGCAGCAGCAGGTGCAGGACGTTGATGACGTGGGTGGCGGTGGGTTCGTCCGGGATCCAGTGCAGCGGCGTGTCGTCCCAGTCGAAGGCGACGCGCCGCGGGGCTATCGGGTGGCCGCCGGGGTGACCGTGGTTCATCTCTGCTCCTCTGCGGGCTTCCGCTACAGCGGTGGGTCGATCCGCGCGATGGCGCGCAGCACCCGCGGTGCGAATCGGGACAGGAAGTGGGCGCCGTGCGCCTCGGGGGTCACGGGGACGACGGCCTGGTTGCGCAGGACGGAGCGCAGGACGGCGTCGGCGACCTTCTCCGGGGGGTAGTTGCGCCTGCCGTACGCCCGGGTCGCCTTCTTCCGGAGGCGCTGCTGCTCCTCCTCCGGGACACCGGTGAAGCGCGCGGTCCCGGTGATGTTGGTGTTGACCAGGCCGGGGCAGATCGCGGTGACCCCGATCCCCTGTCCGGCCAGCTCGGCGCGGAGGCTCTGGCTGAGCATCAGCACGGCCGCCTTGGAGGTGCCGTAGGCCGAGAGCGTCCTGGAGGGCTGGAAGGCCGCGGCGGAGGCGGTGTTGACGATGTGGCCGCCCTGGCCGCGCTCGGCCATCTGCCTGCCGAAGATCCGGCAGCCGTGGATGACGCCCCACAGGTTGACGTCGAGGACCTTCCGCCAGTCCTCCGCCGAGGTGTCCATGAACGGCCCGGCCAGGCCGATGCCGGCGTTGTTGACCAGCACGTCCACCACGCCGTACTCGGCGGCGACCTTCGCGGCCAGCTTCTCCATCGCCTGCTCGTCCGCGACGTCGGCGCACTCGCCCCAGGCCCCGGGCGCGCCGAGCAGGCGTGCCAGCTCGGCCGTGCGGGTGGCGCCCTCCGCGTCCCGGTCGACAGCGACGACCCGCGCGCCCGCCTCCGCGAAGGCGAACGCGGTGGCCCGGCCGATGCCGCTGGCCGCGCCGGTCACCAGCACCAGCCGGCCGCCGAACGCCTGGGCGTAGGGGCTGTTGTCCACGGCCCCGCGCGCCCCCGCGCCCCGGGTCCCGGCGGTGCCCACCGCCTCCGTGCCGCCCCGCTCGTGGGCGTTCACGAATTCTCCGATCCAGGCGGCGAGTTGATCGGGGCGGGTGCGCGGCACCCAGTGCTTGGCGGCCAGGGTGTGCCGGACGAGGCCCGGCGCCCACTGGTCCAGGTCGTCGTAGAGCCGCGCGGACAGGAAGGCGTCGCCGGTCGGGGTGATCAGCTGCACCGGCGCATGGGCGTAGGCGTCGGTGCGCGGCCTGCGCAGGCGGGCCCGGACGTTGTCGCGGTACAGCCACGCGCCGTGCGCGGCGTCCTTCGGCAGCGAGGCCGTCGGATAGGCGTCGGAGGGGACCTTCTCCGAGCGCTCCAGGATCTTCGGCCACTGCTTCATGAGCGGCCCCCGCATCAGCGCCTCCGGCAGGACCGGGGTGTGCAGCGCCGACACGTACCAGGACCGGGCCCCCTGGCCGAGCAGCTGGGCCACGCGGCGCGGGGTCGGCCGGCCGGCGCGCTTCCTGATCCAGAGGGCGAAGTGGTCGAGGCCCGGCCCGGAGACGGAGGTGAAGGAGGCGATACGGCCCTCGGTGCGCGGCACGGTCACGAACTCCCAGCCCTGCACGGACCCCCAGTCGTGCCCGACCACATGCACCGGGGCGTCCGGGCTCACGGCGTCCGCGACCGCGAGGAAGTCGTCCGTGAGCTTCTCCAGCGTGAACCCGCCCCGCAGGGGCCGCGGCGCCGTGGAGCGCCCGCAGCCCCGCACGTCGTACAGCACCACGTGGAAGCGGTCGCGCAGCCGCCCGGCCGCCGCCGACCAGACCTCCTTGCTGTCCGGATAGCCGTGCAGCAGCACCACCGTGGGCCGCTCGGCCTCCCCCAGCTCGGCGACGCACAGCTCGATCCCGCCCGTGCGGACCCAGCGCTCCCGCGCGCCTTCGAGTCCGGTGCCGTGTCCGATGTCATGTCCGGTCATGCCGCCATCTCCCCCTGCGCGCGCCGCACATGCGGCAGATCGTCGTCGAGCCAGAAGGCGCTCTCCTCGGGATCCCGGGAGTCGGTGACCACCAGGAGCTCCTCGAACTTCGCGCCGGTGCCCCGGAAGCCGATGTGGGGTTCGACCGCCCACAGGCCCGGCCGGGGCGGGTGATCGGAGAAGCGGTGCGGGCTCCACAGCGGTGACCAGCCCTCCCGGTGCCCCCGGACGGCGTCGGACGCCAGCCCCTTCAACGCCTGGGTGCCGAACCCGAGGAGATGCGGGGACCAGCGGCGCTCGCGCACGCGGTCCACCTTGTGCGCGATCACCCCGAAGGGATACGCGCGATGCCGGTTGGTGTAGCCCTGGCGGGCCATGAGCCGGTCCACGTCCTCGTAGATCTCCCGCAGGGGGCGCCGCTCGCGCACCTCGCGCAGGATCAGCTCCCGGTGCGCCAGCAGATCCGACATCATCCGGTCGTGCAGCGGATGGGGCCCCAGGCAGCCCGCATAGCCGATGTCGGAGGTGAAGCCGCCGTGCACCGGGGCCATGTCGAGGATGAAGGGCATCCCCGGCTCCAGCCGGCGGTCGGTCGGGAAGAACTGGAGCGGCACCTTGAACCCCACGAACGCCGTCCGGTCCCCGAACCACGCGAAGGGCAGGTGGAACCAGTCCCGCACGCCGCGCCCGCGCAGCCACTCCCGCTGCATCCGCGCCGCCTCGCGCTCGGTCACCCCGGGTCTCAGCTGTGCGGCGACCGCTTCCGCGCAGTCGTACGCGAGGCGCTGCACCTGCCTGAACCCCCGCAATTCCGCGGTGAGTCCACGAGCCACTGCCGATGCCATCGTCAACCGTCCGTCCCGCCTGCCCGGGCCCCCGGACAGCAGCCGGAGGAGCGTCCGCAACTTGACACTGATGAATGTGACAATGCTCCGCGGCCACGTCAAGACTTGTGCACGACCTGTGGATAACTTTCGGTAACTCCCGCGTCCGGGGTCCCCGGCCGCCCCCGTCACCCCCGCCCCCCTACGGGCGGGTCAGACCCGAGGACTACACGCATCCCCTCATCTGGTCTGACGACTGCTGTGGCGCGCGCCACTAACGTCGAAGGCGTGACTGTGATCGCTACCGAAAGCCTCAGCAAGCGGTTCCCCCGGGTGACCGCGCTCGACCGGCTGTCCGTCGACATCACGCCGGGCGTGACCGGCCTGGTGGGTGCCAACGGAGCCGGCAAGTCCACGCTGATCAAGATCTTGCTCGGCCTGTCCCCGGCCACCGAGGGCCGGGCCACCGTGCTCGGCCTCGACGTCGCGACCGAGGGCGGCGCCATCCGGGAGCGGGTCGGCTATATGCCCGAGCACGACTGCCTGCCGCCGGACGTGTCGGCGACCGAGTTCGTCGTCCACATGGCGCGGATGTCCGGGCTGCCCGCCACCGCCGCCCGCGAGCGCACCGCCGACACCCTGCGCCACGTGGGGCTCTACGAGGAGCGGTACCGCCCCATCGGCGGCTATTCGACGGGCATGAAGCAGCGGGTGAAGCTGGCCCAGGCGCTCGTCCACGACCCCCAGTTGGTGCTGCTGGACGAGCCGACCAACGGCCTCGACCCGGTCGGCCGCGACGAGATGCTCGCCCTGATCCGCCGCGTGCACACCGACTTCGGTATCTCGGTCCTGGTCACCTCCCACCTGCTCGGCGAGCTGGAGCGCACCTGCGACCAGGTCGTCGTCATCGACGGCGGCAAGCTGCTGCGGTCCTCCTCCACCGCCGAGTTCACCCAGGCCACGGGCTCCCTCGCGGTCGAGGTCACGGACTCCGACGCGTGCCCGGACGGCACCGCCGCACTGATCAAGGCGCTGGCCGCGGCCGGTCTGACCGTCCAGCCCGTGGGCCGCGCCGCCGAGTTCGCCGCGGCCGGCTCCGGCCACGTCGTCCTGGTGGACGTCATCGGCGACGACACCTACGACACCGTGCGCGACGCGGTGACCGACCTCGGCCTCGGCCTGGTCCGCATGGAACAGCGCAGGCACCGCATCGCGGAGGTCTTCCAGACCGCCGACAGCGCACACGAAAGGGGCAGCTCCGATGCCGCCTGAGAGCCTCACGGCGCCCGCCCAGGACGTCATCCACAACATCGGCTACCGCAACTACTCCGGAGTCCGCCTCGGCCGCGCCTACGCCCGCCGCTCGCTCTTCTCGCAGAGCCTGCGCGGCGCGTACGGCCTCGGGCGCTCGGCGAAGTCCAAGGTGCTGCCGATGACCCTCTTCGGGGTGATGTGCGCCCCCGCCGCCATCATGGTCGCCGTCGCCGTGGCGACGAAGGCGACCAAACTGCCGCTGGAGTACACGCGTTACGCGATCGTCCTCCAGGCGGTCATAGGTCTCTACCTCGCCGCCCAGGCCCCGCAGTCCGTCTCGCGCGACCTGCGCTTCAAGTCGATCCCGCTCTACTTCTCCCGCCCGATCGAACGCGTCGACTATGTGGTGGCCAAGTTCGCCGCCATGGCCTCGGCCCTGTTCCTCCTCACCGCCGCGCCCCTGCTGATCCTCTATGTGGGCGCCCTGCTCGCCAAGCTGGACTTCGCCACGCAGACGGAGGGCTTCGTGCAAGGACTGGTCTCCGTCGTGCTGCTGTCCCTCCTCTTCGCCGGGCTCGGCCTGGTGGTCGCCGCCGTCACCCCGCGCCGCGGCTTCGGCGTCGCCGCCGTCATCGCCGTGCTGACGATCTCCTACGGCGCGGTCAGCACCGTGCAGGGCATCGCCCTCGCCCGTGACAACACCGACGCGATCGGCTGGATCGGCCTGTTCTCGCCGATCACGCTGATCGACGGGGTCCAGACGGCGTTCCTCTCCGCCACGTCCGCCTTCCCCGGCGGCAACGGCCCCGGCACCGGAGCCGGTGTCGTCTACGTCGTCGTCCTGCTCGCGCTGATCGCCGGATCCTTCGGGCTGCTCATGCGCCGCTACCGAAAGGTCGGGCTGTGACAGTCCTCCACATCGACAACGTCTCCCGCTGGTTCGGCAATGTGGTGGCCGTCAACGACGTCTCCATGGCCGTCGGCCCCGGCGTCACCGGCCTGCTCGGCCCCAACGGCGCCGGGAAGTCCACCCTCATCAACATGATGGGCGGCTTCCTCGCGCCCTCCACCGGCACGGTCACCCTCGACGGCACGACCATCTGGCGCAACGAGCAGGTCTACCGCCATATCGGCATCGTCCCCGAGCGCGAGGCGATGTACGACTTCCTCACCGGCCTGGAGTTCGTCCGCGCCAACGCCGAGCTGCACGGCCTGGGCGCCAAGGAGGCCCAACGGGCGCTGGCCACGGTCGAGATGGAGTATGCGCAGGACCGCAGGATCGACACGTACAGCAAGGGCATGCGCCAGCGGGTGAAGATGGCCTCCGCGCTCGTCCACGAGCCGTCCGTGCTCCTCCTCGACGAGCCGTTCAACGGCATGGACCCGCGCCAGCGCATGCAACTGATGGAGCTGCTGCGCCAGATGGGTGCGCAGGGCCGCACGGTGCTGTTCTCCTCCCACATCCTCGAAGAGGTCGAGCAGCTTGCCGCCCACATCGAGGTCGTCGTCGCGGGCCGGCACGCGGCCTCCGGCGACTTCCGCAAGATCCGCCGGCTGATGACGGACCGGCCGCACCGCTATCTCGTGCGCTCCAGCGACGACCGGGCCCTGGCCGCCGCCCTCATCGCCGACCCGTCGACCTCGGGCATCGAGGTGGACGTCCACGAAGGCGCCCTGCGCGTCCAGGCGGTCGACTTCGACCGCTTCACCACCTTGCTGCCGCGGCTCGCCCGCGCGCACGGCATCCGGCTCCTGACGGTCTCGCCCTCGGACGAGTCCCTGGAATCGGTCTTCTCCTATCTCGTAGCGGCCTGAAAGGAGCCTTGACGCCATGTATCACCCGACCGTCGCCCGGCTCACCTACCGGGGGCTCCTCGGCCGCCGCCGTGCCTTCATCCTCTTCGCGCTGCCCGCCCTCCTGATCGTCATCTCCGTCGTCATCCGCGTGCTGACCGGAGCCGACGACGACACCGCGGTCAATGTCCTGGGCGGCTTCGCGCTGGCCACCATGGTGCCGCTCATCGGCGTGATCGCCGGTACGGGCGCGATCGGCCCGGAGATCGACGACGGCTCGGTGATCTATCTCCTCTCCAAGCCCGTCAAGCGCCACACGGTCATCCTCACCAAGCTGATCGTCGCCATCGGCGTCACCGTGGTCTTCTCCGCGGTGCCCACCCTGATCGCCGGCTTCGTGCTGAACGGCAACAGCCAGCAGATCGCCGTCGCCTACGCGGCGGCCGCCGCGGTCGCCTCCGTGGCCTACAGCGCGATCTTCCTGCTGCTGGGCACCGTCACCCGGCACGCCGTCGTGGCGGGCCTGGTCTACGCCTTGGTGTGGGAGTCGCTCTTCGGCAGCCTCATCCCCGGCGCCCGCACGCTCAGCGTCCAGCAGTGGTCCCTCGCCCTCGCCCAGAAGATCGGCGCGGAGGGCGCGATCTCCTCGGACGTGGGCCTGCCCCTCGCCCTCACCCTGCTGATCGGCGTGACCGCCGCGGCGACCTGGTACGCGAGCCGGAAGCTGCGCACGCTCACGCTCGCCGGCGAGGAGTGACGAGCGGCGAACGGCACACGATGTAAGGGGCGGTCTCCCATGGAGACCGCCCCTTACTCGTTCACATCACTCGTTCGAAGGCGCTCACACACGCGCGTCGAGCAGGGCTCGCGCTATCTCCGACTGCACGGGCGAGAGCGCGAGCACCTCGCCGTCCTCGGCGTCCTCTATGTCCCACAGGGCGTTCTGGAGCACCCGCCCGAGTGTCCAGCGCGCCGCGCGCCGCCGGTCCAGGCCGAGCACCTCCGTCATCAGATCGAAGCGGCGCAGGATCGCCCGCTCCACGTCACCGGTCGCGGTGAGGTCGTCCCAGCGGTCGTGCAGGGCGGGCAGCAGCTCGAACCCCGGGTCGCCCACGAGCGGCTTGGGGTCGATGGCCAGCCAGGGCTCCCGCCCGGAACCGGGCAGCGGCGCCAGCACGTTCGCGTAGTGCAGGTCCCAGTGCAGCAGCCGCCCTTCGCCGGGCTCGGCGGCCACCTCCCGTACGGCGCCCGCGCAGTCGGCCAGCACCCGGCGGTCGGCGGCGTCGGGCAGGGCCCGGAGGGCGGCGGGCACCTCGGCGAGCATCGCGCCCGCGATGCCGGTCAGCGTGCGCAGCCCGGCCGGCGGGGGCGTCTTCACCAGCCGGGCGAGCAGCTCGGAGAGCGTACGGACGGCGTCCTCGGCGTCCGGCACGGACAGCAGCGAACGCCCGGCGTCCAGCCGCTCCAGCAGCATCGTGCCGGAATCGGCGTCGTGGTCGAGGAGGGCGACCGCGCCGTCGCCGTCCCACGCGCGCAGTGCGGCCGGTTCGTCGACGCTCTCGTCGGTCACCGGCTGGAGCTTGAGCGCGGCCGGGGTGCCGTCCGCGCGCCGCACGGGCAGGACGAGCGCGACCATGCCGTGCGAGGCGGGGCCGTCGAGCCGCAGCTCCCAGCGGCCCAGGAAGTCGGCCGCCAGGTCCGGCAGGGCGGCGACCCAGGCGCGGCCCACCTCCCCGTCGAAGGTGTCGTGGAAGCCCGCCAGTTCGGCGGGGACGGTGATCCGGGAAGGCACGTACATGGGTGGCGCTCTCCTCGTGACGGGTGGGAGGCCCCGGGGGCCTCCCTGTCATCCCAACGTCTCAGATCTTCCGATCGCGCCCGGCTCCCAGCCCGAGACCCAGCAGACCCGCGCACACCACGAGCAGCACCACGATCGGCACGGTCCAGCCGCCGGTCGCCTGGTGCACGGCGCCGAGGGCGAACGGGCCGACGGCCGCGAGCAGATAGCCCCAGGTCTGTGCCATGCCCGAGAGCCGGGCCGCCGTGTGCGCGTCGCGGGTGCGCAGCACCATCATCGTCAGCGCGAGCCCCAGCGCGCCGCCCTGTCCCACGCCGAGCAGCGTCGCCCAGAGCCAGGCGCCGCCGACCGGGGCCACGAGCAGCCCCGCGACGCCCGCCGCCATCAGCGTCACGACGGTGACCGCCAGCGCCCGCTGGGAGCGCATCCGGCCCGCCAGCATCGGCACCACGAACGAACCGACCGCCTGCACCAGGGTGCTGAACGCGAAGACGAGACCGGCCTGCGCCTTGCTCATCCCGTGGTCGGTGAAGATCGTCGGCAGCCAGGCGATGACGACGTACGCCACGAGCGACTGCGAGCCCATGAAGAGGGTGATCTGCCAGGCCAGCGGGGTGCGGGTCAGCTTCGGTCCGTCCTCGGCGGCCCGGGGCGCCGCCACGGCCCCGGGAGCGCCTGCCGCGGCCTCGCGGGCGGCGCTCCGGGCGAGGACGGCCTGCGGGGCCCACACGGCCGCCGCGACGGCAGCCAGCACCGCCCAGGAGGCGAGGGAGCCCTGCCAGCCGCCGAGCGCGTCCTCCAGCGGCACGGCACTGGCGGCGGAGACGGTGGCGCCGAGGATCATCGCGGTCGAGTAGAGCGCGGTCATGCCCGCCGCCCGCTCGGGGAAGTCCCGCTTGATCAGGCCGGGCATCAGGACGTTGAGCAGGGCTATCGCGGTGCCCACCAGCGCGCAGCCGACGAACAGTGCGACGACCGGCGGCGCGATGCGCAGCAGGATGCCCCCGCACAGCAGGACGAGCGCGCCGCAGAGCACCGCCTCCGTGCCCCACCGGCGGGCCAGTTTCGGCGCGAGGATCGAGCCGAGCCCCATGAAGACGAGCGGAATGGTGGTCACCAGACTGCTCGCGGTCGCCGCCAGGTGGAAGTGGTCGCCGATCTCGCCGAGCAGCGGTGACACCCCGGCCAGCGCGGCCCGCATGTTGAGCGATGCCAGGACGATGCCGAGCAGGACGAGCAGGGGGTGGGCCCGCATCCGCCGGGCCGCGGCCGCGGGTGGCGCGAACTCCTGCGCGGCCACGGCTTCTTCCGTGACGCTCTCCGCGTCGATCAGCGGTGCTTGCGACCTCGTCTCCGACATGGGGGCCTTTCCAAGGGGGTGCGGGGGTACGTGGGGGCGTGCGGGCCGGGCGCACGAGCGGGAGCGCGTGAGCGGGCCGTACGGGAGAAGCGGGCGGTCAGCCCTCCGCGAGCAGCGACTCCACCGCCTGCTTCGGCCGTTCGAGCAACAGGCGGCAGGCGTGCGCCGCCGCGTCCGGGTCACCGGAGGCGATCGCGGTCATGAGGGCGTGGTGGTCGCCGTGGATGATGCGCGGCATCTCGCGGTCGCCCAGCGCGGTGACCAGCGCCTCGCGCACCGAGCTGCTGAACCAGGAGTACGTGGCGGTCAGCGCGCTGTTGTGCGCGGCCTCCACAACCGCCTTGTGGAAGGCGATGTCGTGGTCCGCGTAGAGCTCCAGATTGCCCGAGTCGGGCTGGCCCTCGGCGTCCTCGAAGGCCGTCTGCGCCTCCAGCGCGACCCGCATCCGCTCCAGGTCGGCGGGCTCGTGCCGCAGCGCCGCGAGCCGGGCGGCCTCCGCCTCCAGGGCGATGCGCAGCTCCAGGACGTCCCGCACGCCCGCGCGCTGCACGCCGCGCATGATCTCGGCGGGGTCGGCCATGGAGACGACGAAGGTGCCCTCGCCCTGGCGGGAGCGCAGCATCCCGGCGTGCACGAGGACGCGGACCGCCTCGCGGACGGTGTTCCGCCCGACCTGGAGCTGCTCGGCGAGGGCGTGCTCGGTCGGGATGCGCTCGCCGACCTTCCACTCCCCGGCGGCGACCTGCGCGCGCAGCTGATCCACGACGGTGTCCACCAGGGACTGCCGTCCCGCCGCACGCAGTGCCATTCCGCTGCTCCTCTTGACGCTCTCTTGAACTCACCCGGTTGCCCAGTCATCCTACAACTGCGCGCGAGGCCCACCCGGGCTACCGTCGAATGGTGGCCCACCGCCAGCCGTACGCCCTGATGTACACCCGGATCACCGCCTGGGTCCGCTCGACCCCGGGTACTCACATCTGGCTGCTGATCATCGGGGTCACCAGTCTCGTGATCGCCGCCGCCAGCCGGGACCTGGAGATGTTCCTCCTGCACCGGAACAGCAGCAACATCCACGAGCTGAACAAGCATCCCCTGCAGTCGCTGCTGATCAGCGGCTTCTGGATCGAGAACCCTTCATCGTTCCTGCTCTACGTCGTGCTCTTCGAGATCTTCCACGCCAACGTCGAACGCTGGATCGGCACTCTGCGCTGGCTGTTCACCGTCGCCGTCGCGCACATCGTGGCCACGCTCGTGAGCCAGGAGGTCGTCCTGCTGTCGATCCAGCACCACTCGCTGCCGCGCTCGATGAAGCACGTTGTCGACATAGGTGTCTCGTACGGGCTCGCGGCGGCGGCCGGGATCCTGACCTACCGCGTGCCGCGGCCCTGGCGGTGGCTGTATCTGGCGGGCGCGGTGCTCTTCTTCGCGGTGCCGCTGGTGACGGGCGGGACGTACACGGACGTCGGCCACGCGATCGCGCTGGCGATCGGGCTCGCGTGCGGGCCGCTGACGCGGGGCCGCCCGCCGTGGGACTTCTCCGCCGGCCGTGAGCACCTGCGAAGGGCCGGTGAGCCCCTCCGCAGGCGCGGAACCGGCGTCAGCCGAAGAGTCGCTCCAGCACCGTCGCGATGCCGTCGTCCTCGTTCGAGTCCGTGACCTCGTCGGCGACGGCCTTGAGCTCCGGGTGCGCGTTGGCCATCGCCACGCCGTGCGCCGCCCAGGCGAACATCGGCACGTCGTTCGGCATGTCGCCGAAGGCGATCGTGTCCGCGGCCTTCATGCCGAGGCGGCGGGCGGCGAGGGAGAGGCCGGTGGCCTTGCTCAGGCCGAGCGGCAGCAGTTCGACGATGCCGGCGCCCGCCATGGTCACGCCCACCAGGTCACCGGCGACCGCCCGCGCGATCCCGGCGAGGCCGTCGTCGTCCAGGTCGGGGTGCTGGAGGTAGAGCTTGTTCAGGGGCGCGGCCCACAGCTCCGAGGAGTCCGTGATCGGCACGGCCGGCAGCGGGCCCTCCTGGATGCGGTAGCCGGGGCCGATCAGGACCTCGCCGTCCATGCCGTCGCGGCTGGCCGCGAGATACAGCGGCCCGACCTCCGCCTCGATCTTGGCGAGCGCCAGCGCGGCGAGCTGCCGGTCCAGCGTCACCGACGTCAGCAGTCTGTGCTCACCGGCGTGGTAAACCTGCGCGCCCTGTCCGCACACCGCGAGGCCCTGATAGTCCAGGGAGTCGAGGATGTGCTTCGTCCACGGGACGGAGCGCCCGGTGACGATGATGTGCGAGGCGCCCGCCGCCGTCACCCGTCCGAGCGCGGCGCGGGTGCGCTCCGAGACGGTGTCGTCGGAGCGCAGCAGCGTGCCGTCGAGATCGGTCGCGATCAGGCGGTAGGGCAACTCGCTCACGGTGTCTTCTCGTTCTCCCCCAGACTCCGTCCGGGGGCACCCCCATCCGCCTGCGGGCGCAGCGGTGCGGCCATCGTCGTCGTCCGCGGCCCGGCGGCCACGCATGCGCCGCTCACCGTGCGACAGGCTCCAGGATCTCCCGGCCGCCCAGGTACGGGCGGAGCACCTCGGGCACGCGCACGGTGCCGTCGGCCTGCTGGTGGTTCTCCAGGAGGGCGACGATCGTGCGCGGTACGGCGCAGAGCGTGCCGTTGAGCGTCGCCAGCGGCTTGACGGTCTTGCCGTCGCGCAGGCGCACCGACAGGCGGCGCGACTGGAACTCGTCGCAGTTGGAGGTCGAGGTCAGCTCGCGGTACTTCCCCTGGGTGGGGATCCACGCCTCGCAGTCGAACTTGCGCGAGGCGGACGAGCCCAGGTCACCCGTGGCGACGTCGATCACCTGGTAGGGCAGCTCCAGGCTGTTCAGCCACTGCTTCTCCCACTCCAGCAGGCGCGCGTGCTCCGCCTCGGCGTCCTCCGGCGCGACGTACGAGAACATCTCGACCTTGTCGAACTGGTGCACGCGGAAGATGCCGCGGGTGTCCTTGCCGTACGTGCCGGCCTCGCGGCGGAAGCACGGCGAGAAGCCGGCGTAACGCAGGGGCAGCTGGGACGCGTCCAGGATCTCGTCCATGTGGTACGCCGCGAGCGGCACCTCGGAGGTGCCCACCAGATAGAAGTCGTCCTTCTCCAGGTGGTAGACGTCCTGCGCGGCCTGGCCGAGGAAGCCGGTGCCCTCCATGGCGCGCGGCTTGACCAGCGCGGGGGTGAGCATCGGCGTGAAGCCGGCCGCGGTGGCCTGCGCGATGGCGGCGTTGACGAGGGCGAGCTCCAGCAGCGCGCCGACACCCGTCAGGTAGTAGAAGCGCGAGCCGGACACCTTGGCGCCGCGCTCGACGTCGATGGCGGCGAGCGACTGGCCGAGCTCAAGGTGGTCCTTGGGCTCGAAGCCCTCGGCGGCGAAGTCGCGCGGGGTGCCGACGGTCTCCAGGACGACGAAGTCGTCCTCGCCGCCGCGCGGCACGTCCGGGTGGACGATGTTGCCGATCTGCAGCAGGAGGCGCTGCGCCTCGGCGGCGGCCTCGTCCTGCTCGGCGTCGGCCGCCTTGACGGCGCCGGAGAGCTCGCCGGCCTTCTTCAGCAGTTCGGCCTTCTCGTCACCGGAGGCCTTGGGGATGAGCTTGCCGAGCGCCTTCTGCTCGGAGCGGAGTTCATCGAAGCGGACGCTGGACGACCTGCGCCGTTCGTCGGCGGAGAGCAGCGCGTCGACGACGTCGACGTCCTCTCCACGGGCGCGCTGGGAGGCGCGCACACGGTCGGGGTCCTCACGAAGCAGGCGAAGGTCAATCACCCCACCAGGCTACCGTTGCGGGCGCGATCACTCGACGCGATATTCCTCTTCGTTGCGTTTTGCCCCATTTTGAGGAGAGTGGAAAAGGCTGTGAATAACCGGGCCCGCGGCCGGGTCGGGAAATTCCAGCGCTTTTGGCGAAAAGGGGCATAGAGGCAACCGGTCGGGGCGATCGACCTTGTGGGGAGCGGGAGTTGGCGGAGGTGTTGTCCACAGGAGCTGGATCCTCCGTTTTCTTTGTCCACAGGCTGTGCGTGAAATCTGTGGACGCCGGAATCGAACGTTCCATCCGGGTCTGTCCTGAGCCATGGATTGCCCGGCCAAACCCCGCTTAGCCACTCATTCGGGTGGTATTTCCTCGCTCTAAAGAGTTGATTGCCCGGATTCGGCTGACGGGCGTGGGGTGTTGGGGCACGCAGGGTGGGGCTTGGCGCTGTGGATGACGGACCTGTGGTTAGAGCGATTTGTCGACGTTGACCCCTCCGGGAGGGGCTTCCGGCACCTCGCTCTGTCGACTTATCCCCAGGTCGAGGACGATCCTGTGGATAACCATGTGGATCATGACGAGGACGGAGGCGAGCCAGAACAGCCCGTCCGGCGTTTGAGGACGCGCCCGCAGGGCGCCCCCGCCGCAGGCGGCAACGAACCCGGCAGACAAAAACGGAGCGCAACCCCCCTACGCGGCCCCCCCATCCGCACAGCGCGCCACCCACTCCGCCGCAGAAACAAACGCACTGTCCGACGTCCCCGGCCGCAGCGGCGACGTCGTGTCCGCGCCCGCCCGCGGGTACGAGCCCAGGAAGCGCACCTTCGGGAACGTCCGCTTGAGGCCCATCAGCGCCTCGCCGACGCGGCGGTCGGTGATGTGGCCCTCGCAGTCCACCGAGAAGCAGTAGCGGCCCATGCCCTCGCCGGTCGGCCGCGATTCGATCCGCATCAGGTTCACCCCGCGCGCCGCGAACTCCTGCAGCAGCTCCAGCAGCGCGCCCGGGTGGTCGTCGCCGAGCCAGACGACCAGCGACGTGCGGTCCGAGCCGGTGCGCGCCGAGGGCCGCGCGGGGCGCCCGGCCAGCACGAAGCGGGTCTGCGCGTTCTGCGCGTCGTGGATGTCCTTGACCAGCGGCTCCAGTCCGTACGTCGCCGCCGCGAACTCGCCCGCGAACGCCGCGTCGTAGCGGCCCTCCTGCACCAGCCGCGCGCCGTCCGCGTTGGACGCGGAGGACTCCCACCGCGCGTCCGGCAGGTGTGCGGCCAGCCAGTTGCGCACCTGCGGCTGCGCCACGGGGTGGCCGGTCACGGTCTTGATGTCGGAGAGCTGGGTGCCGGGGCGCACGAGCAGCGCGAAGGCGATCCGGAGCAGCACCTCGCGGTAGATCATCAGCGGTGCGCCGGTGGCGAGTTCGTCGAGGGTCGCGGTGACGCCGCCCTCGACGGAGTTCTCGATCGGCACGAGCGCGGCCGCGGCCTCCCCGTTCCGTACGGCGTCGAGCGCGGCCGGCACGGAGACCATGGGCACGAGCTCGCGCGTGGCCGCCTCCGGCAGGGTGCGCAGGGCGGCTTCGGTGAAGGTGCCCTCGGGTCCGAGATAGGTGTAGCGGCTGGCCGGCATCACGCGTTGCGCTCCTCGGGGTGGGTACGGGGCGGGTCCCGCCACACTACCCAGATCTCCTCGGGCGCCCCGCCGGGTGACAGGGGCGCCCGAGGAGCGCGGTTCACCCTTCCAGGAGCCGCTGTCCCACGTACTCGTCCTGCGCGCAGCCGCCCGGCACCGCGAAGAGGGCGCTCGACTCGTGGCGCAGGAAGCGGGAGAGGCCGTCGCCCCGGTCGAGCTTGCGCTGCACCGGGACGAACCCCCTGCGCGGGTCCGCCTGCCAGGCGACGAAGAGCAGGCCCGCGTCCGGCGAGCCGTCGTCGAGGAAGCCGTCGTGGTACGAGAAGGCCCGTCTCAGCATCGCCGCGCCCCGGTTGGACTCCGGTGCCGCGACGCGGATGTGCGCGTCCCCGGCGATGGCCAGCGAACCGTCCTCGCCGATCTTGTTGAGATCGACCGGAGTCGTCTCCGTGCCGCCCGACAGCGGCGCCCCGTCCGACTTGCGCCGCCCGATCACCTTCTCCTGGCGCTCCAGCGACAGGTGGTCCCAGCTGTCGAGCAGCATGCGGATGCGCCGTACGACCGCGTAGGAACCGCCCGCCATCCAGTCGCCGGAGTCCTCCGGCACGAAGATCCGCGCGTCGAAGTCGCTGTCCGACGGCTTCGGGTTGTTCGTGCCGTCTATCTGGCCCATCAGATTGCGGCCGGTCATCGGCTTGCCGGTGGCGCCCGGCGTCCGGTTGAAGCCGTTCATCTGCCAGCGCGTGCGGGCGGTGTCCCCGGCCTGCTTCTGGATCAGCCGCAGCGCGTGGAAGGCGACGAGCGGGTCGTCGGCACCGATCTGCACCCACAGGTCGCCGTCGCCGCGCTTGGCGTCGAGCGCGTCGGCGGTGAAGGAGGGCAGCGGTTCCAGCGCGGCGGGCCGCTTGTCCGCCAGCCCGGTCCGGTCGAAGAACGTACGGCCGAAGCCGAAGGTGACCGTCAGGGACGAGGGGCCCGCGTCGAGCGCGACGCCCGTGTCGTCGCCCTTCGGCACGTCGCCCGCCGCCAGGTCGGCCGCCGTCGCGGACCAGCGCCGCAGCAGTGCAGCCGCGGCCTTGCGGTCGGCGCCGGGGGCGAGGTCGAGGGCGAGCAGATGACCGCACGCCTGCGCGGGGTCGGCGATGCCCGCCTGGTGTTTCCCGTGGAACGGCACGGTCCTGGTGCCGACCCCGGTGAGGGGAGCCGGCCTGTCCCGCGCGGCCTGGGTGGCGAACGCGCCGCCCGCGCCGCCCACGACGAGCCCGGCGGCGCCCGCGGCACCGGCGGTGCCCAGGAGCCGGCGGCGGCTCATTCCGTTCTTCTCGGTCTGTTCAGTCATCAGTTGATCTTCACGTTCCCGATCTCCGTGACCTGGTCGATGTCGGAGGTCCGTACGGTCAGGGTGAGCTGCCATGCACCGGCCATGGGGAGCTGGAAGCCGGTGGCTTCCCAGCGGCCGGGGGCGATGTGCTTGAGCGCGGTGCGCAGCGGGCCGATCTTCTGCTGCGTCTCGGTGAACGACACGTCCAGCTCCGGTACTTCGACGGCGCGGCCGGTGGGGTCGGTCACGGTGACGTCGAGGGTGTTGTTGCCGGAGCGCGCGGGGTCGAGGCGGACGGTGGCCGTGCCCCGCCCGTTCGTGCCGCCGGTGTCGTAGGGGATCTTCACCTCGGCCGGGCCCGCGGTGGCCGGGCTGGTGGCGCCGGCCGCGCCCGCTTCCTTCTGCTCGGTCTCCGAGCGCCCCGGCTGGGTGCCGGTGAGCAGGGTGGTGACGGTGAGCAGGACGGCGGCGACGGCGGTCTCGGCCAGCACGGAACGCCTCAGTCCGCTGCGGCCCTCGTCCGCGTCGCGGTGCCGCTGTCCCGCGGCCTTCGTGAGCGCGGCCTGCTGCCGGGCGAGCTGGGCGGCGCGCTCCGGGGAAGCGCCGTTGTTCCGGGGGGCCTTCGCCGCGGCCTTGGGCTTCTTCGGTTCCGTACGGTCGGTGAGCCGCTGTGTCCAGCGCCGCGAGAAGTACGCGATGCCGACCAGGACGGTCACCAGGCCGACCTTGATCAGCAGCAGCCGCCCGTACTCCGTGCCGGTGAGCGCGCCCCACGAGCCGACCTGGCGCCAGGACTGGTAGAGCCCGGTCGCCACCAGGACGCACACCGAGGTGAACGCGATCCGGGAGAAGCGCCGCACGGCCGCGCGGGGGATCGCCTCGCCGGTCCACAGGGTGGCCAGCAGCGCGGCCAGCCCGCCGAGCCACGCGGCGACGCCCAGCAGGTGCAGCACGTCGACGGGCATCGCCAGCCACGACTGGAGCCCGGCCGAGGCGTGTTCGGCCATCGCCCAGGTCGCCGCGAGACCGATGGCGACGACGGCGCCGCCGATCGCGAGCCCGTAGGCGACGTCGCGCCGCTCCCCGGCGGTGCGGTCGTCGTCCTCGCGGGTGTACGAGCCGAAGAGCACGGCGAGGAAGACGGCCGCGGCGCTCAGCAGGAGCAGCCGCGACAGCAGCGCGGCCCCCGGTTTGGTGGCCAGCACGTCGCTGATCAGCGAGAGGTCGACGACGGAGCCCGGGCCCTTGCCGGTCGTATAGGCGCCGCGCAGCAGTATCAGCGCGGCCGTGGAGGCGAAGAGGGCGATCCAGCCGCCGACCGCGACCCGCTGCACGGCGCGCGAGGTGCGGCAGACCCCGGCGAAGACACAGCCGCCGACGAGCAGGACGAAGCCCGCGTATGCCGCGTAACGCCCCACGCCGTACAGCGTGTCGACGGTCGGGTCGATCTTGGCGGTCGCCACCTTCGCCGTCGTTTTCGACGGCGCGCCGATGGAGAAGGTGAAGGCCCCTGCCACCGGGTGGCTGTCCGCGGAGACGGCCTGCCAGGCCACGGTGTACGTGCCGTTGCCGATCCCGGCGCGCAGGCCCACGGCCGCGGTGCCGGACCTGCCGCCCACGTGCGAGGGCTTGCCCTCGTCGACGCGCGCCCCCTGCGGGTCGAGGACCCGCAGGGAGTCGCCGTTCAGCAGGACTCCCTCGGAGAAGGTGAGCTGCACCTGCCGGGGCGCGGTCGGCACCACGGAACCGTCGGCCGGGTCGGTGGAGGTCAGCGCGGCGTGCGCCGACGCGGTGGCCGCACCGGGGCCCGCCGCGCACAGCAGCGCGGCCAGCAGCATCCCGAGGAGGGCCGGCAGCCGCCCGGTGGTCAGGGTCTTCATCACACGTCAGTCCTTGGGACGGAACGTCGTGGACTCCACCGGCACCTGGATCTTCACCGCGCCGGACGTGGCGAAGTGCAGCGTGAACTCGACCTTCTCGCCGACCTGGGGCTTGTGGTCGAGCTTGCCGAGCATCAGGTGGGTGCCGCCGCGGGCGAGCTTCAGCTCACCGTTCGCGGGCACCTCCAGCTCGCCCGCGTGCTTCATCTGCGAGCCCTCGGTGGTGTGCATGGTGATGTCACCGGAGAGCGGGCTGGTGACCGAGGTGAGCCGGTCGGCCTTGCCGCCGTCGTTCTTGACGGTGAGGTACGCGGCGGCCATGTCGGTCATCGCGGGCTGCGGCAGATAGGCGCCGCTGACGGACAGCTCGGCCTTGTCGGACTTCAGGGCGTCCTTCTCCGACTGGCAGCCGGTGATCAGCAGCAGCCCCCCGGCGAGCAGGAGCGGCATGGTGGCGGCGGTGGCAACGGTGGACTTGCGCATCACGGGTTCTCCCCCTTGATGATCTTCGGGAGATCCTTGGCGTACTGGGCTGCGGTGGTTTCTGCGGTGTAGATCCAGTGGGCTCCGTCGTCCTTCGGCGAGAAGCCGACGACCTCGGCGCCATGGCTGACGGTGATGGAGCCGTCCTTCTCCTTCTTCGCCTTCTCGACCAGGATGCCGAGCGGCTTGGCGGCCGCCTGGATGGTCTCGAAGTCGCCGGTCAGGCCGACGATGTCCTGACCGCCCTGGGCGTCGAGCCACTCGCGCATCCGCTTGGGGGTGTCGCGGTCGGGGTCGGTGGTGACGAAGACGATCTTCAGCTTGTCCCGGTCGGCCTGCGGCAGCTTCTTCGCGGCCTCGGCCATGTCGGCGACGACGGTCGAGCAGACGTCGGGGCAGTAGGTGTAGCCGAAGTAGAGGAGCACGGGGTGCCCCTTGGTCTCCTTGACCAGCTCGTACTTCTTCTCGGACGTGTCGGTGAGGACCAGGTCGGGCTTGGCCTTCGGGGCGTCCAGGGTGATCGCGGCCTTCTTGGGGGCCGCGGAGACGTCGGCGACGGGCTTGTCGCCGCCGTCGCCCGAACCACCGCCACAGGCGGTGAGGGTGAGCGCGGCGGCTATCGCCAGCGCCGCACCCAGGGTCTTGGTGCGCATGGAGCTCTTCTCCAGGGGTCGGTCAGGGGTGGGGGCGGCGGCACCCTGTCGGGAGCGCCGCCCCGGTCGGTCGTCCGTGCGTCTGGGAGCGAACCTACGCAGGGCGTACGGGTGGCGTACGTCCGGGTCTGCGTACGGTCAGGCGTTTCGCACCCTCGCGGGGCGGGGGCTCAGCCCTCGGAACGGCGGCGTCCGGCGAGCACGCCGAAGGCCACGCCCGCGACACCGACGACGATGCCGGCGATGCCGAGCACACGGGCCGTGGTGTCGGAGGAGTCGTCGCTCTTGTCCGCCGCCGTCTCCGTCTGGCTGCTCTTGTCGTCCTTCTTGGCGCCGCCCGCGTCGGCGGCCTTCGCGACGAGCTTCAGCGTCGGCGCCGGGTGCTCGGCCTCCTGGCCGTTCGGCTTGGACGGGTCGATCCAGCGGACGACCTCGTCGTCGGAGTAGGTCTGGAGTGCCTTGAAGACCAGCTCGTCGGCGTCCGTGGGCAGCTGGCCGACCGACAGCGGGAACTGCTGGAACTGACCGGGCTCGATCTTGCCGCCGGTCCAGGTGACCTTGGTGACGGCCTCGTTGACCGTGCCGTCGTCCGTCTTCACCGGCTTGTCGAGCTTGGACTTCTCGACCTTGATGTCCCAGCCCGGCACGGGCTGCGGCATCACCGAGGCGAGCGGGTGCTTGGGGTCGAGGTCGAGCTCCAGCTTCACCGTCGAGGCGTTGTCCTTCTCGTTCGGCACCTTGAGGGCGATGGTGCTGTAGCCGCCCTTCTCGGCGGTGCCGGGCTGCACGCCGACGTGCGCGAAGGCGGGGCCGGCGAGCAGCAGGACACCACCGGCGGTGAGGCCGGCGACGACGGGGAGGCGGCGGCGCAGGCGAGCGGTCTTGACGTTCATGGGGACACTCCACAGGCAGGAGGGACAAAAGGGGAGTACGGCGCGCGTGCGGTCGCGGCGCGACGACTCTCCTATCCGAAATGCCGGAATATTTCCGGTGGGTGTCGGAATCCGGGCATGCCGAAACACAGGAATGTCGGAATGCCGGAGCGCTGGAGCGCGCGTCGCGTCGTCAGGCCGCGAGGGCGAAGCGCGGCGGTCCCCGCCTGATCACGAAGTGCTGGAGCGCCGGTTCCGTCACCGGCCGCTCGTCGTCCCTGTACGCACCCCGGACGGGCACCGCCGGCCGGGCACCGGCCCGGTCCCGCAGCGCGTGCACGAGCGTGAACGCGGCGCGCAACGCCCGTACGAGCGCGGCGTCCGCGACCCCGCGCGCCGACCGCTCCGACAGCCCGACCACCCGCCACAGCGCCACCTCGCCGCGCCGCAGCAGCCAGCCCAGGGCCAGGGCCGCGAGCAGGTGGCCGAGCAGCATCGGCAGCGAGGGCAGCAGGGCGTGCAGCGTGGACTGCGGCTGCATGGGCATGCGCGGCGGCATGGCCATCTGCATGGGGTGCGTGGCCGGGTCGAGCCCTGCGTCCGTGATGACGCGACGGGCCTCGGCCGCCGACATCGGGTGCGGCTGGTTGCAGATCAGCCGCGCCGCGAAGGTGATCAACCGGCCCTCGGAGCCCGCCTGTCGGGTCGCCGTCCCGGCGCCCTGCTGGCCGAGCCCGAAGAGGGCGTGCAGCACGAGCTGTCCTGCGGCCAGCGCGGCCGCTATGCCCGGCAGCGAGCGCTCCCGTCCGGCCAGCGGCACGGCCACCATGAACACCGCCGCGAAGCCCGCGCCCAGCGTCCACAGCGGCACGCTCGCGCAGGAGGCCAGCACATGCCCGCCCGCGGACAGCAGAACGCAGACCGCGGTGAACACCGCGGCCCGGAACAGTCGCAGATCGGCGCCGGCGCGCGCGACGGGGTGAGGCATGGCTGCGCCATCATCCCATCGGACTTACTCCTTCCCTACGGCAGGGGGCGCTCACGGGGGGCGCATGGGCGCACGCCGGTTTAGAGGCCATACACCGATGCACCCGCCGGGCGCGTCGTCCGAATGAGCGGTCTCACACAACCGACAGGCTTACGGGTCGATGGTGGTGGCTATACGTATCGGTATATCGAGCCGCGGCCAGGAGGCTGAGCATGAGCATTTGGTGGTCACTCCATCTGCGGCGCGAGGCCGCGAGCGTTCCGCTCGCCCGGAGACTGCTGGTCGGCACGATGGAGACGGCCGGCGTCGACCCCGACATCTCCTACGACCTGTCGGTGGCACTCAGCGAGGCGTGCGCGAACGCGGTCGAGCACGGCGGCGACTCCTCCACCGGATATCTGGTGACGGCCTTCATCGACGGCGACACCTGCCGCATCGAGGTCACCGACTCCGGCCCGGGCTTCCCGGAGCAGCCCCGCCGCCACGACCGCCGCCGCCCGCGCCCCGCCCATCAGGCCCCGCAGCCCGCGGCCCCCGCCCATGACGAACATGGCAGGGGCCTCTTCCTTATCGAGTCCCTGACCGACCACGTGCGGGTCCACAACCGGCCCGGCCGCCAGGGCGCGGTCGTCAGCTTCGACAAGATCCTCAAGTGGAGAGAGGACGCGGCGCTGCTCAGGGCGTCGTGACCGACCCTCGTGTGGGCCCCGCCCGCGGGCGCGTGCCGGGATCTGCTCCTAGCGTGGCAATACCGGCAATTCACGCGTTCCAGGAGAGGCCCATGCCCAGCCCCACGCGCACGCTCAAGGACAAGGTCGTCGTCATCGGCGGTGCGTCCAGGAACCTCGGCGGCCTCATCGCCAGGGAGGTCGGCCAGGACGGCGCCAAGGTCGTCGTCCACTACAACAGCCCGTCCTCGAAAGAGGCCGCCGAGAAGACCGCCGCCGAGGTCGAGAAGGCGGGCGGCCAGGCCGTCGTCCACGAGGCCGACCTGACCAAGGTGGCAGAGGTCGAGGGGCTCTTCGACGTCGCCGAGGCCGCCTTCGACAGGGTCGACTGCATGGTGAACACCGCCGGCATGGTGATCAAGAAGCCGATGACGGAGGTCACGGAAGAGGAGTACGACCGGATGTTCGCGGTCAACTCCAAGGCGGCGTACTTCATGATGCGCGAGGCCGCCAAGCGGCTCCAGGACGGCGGGAAGATCGTCACCGTCGTGACCTCGCTGCTCGCCGCCTACACCGGTCTCTACTCGGTCTACGCGGGCAGCAAGGCGCCGGTCGAGCACTTCACACGGGCGCTGTCGAAGGAGCTGTTCGGGCGGAACATCTCGGTCAACAACATCGCGCCGGGGCCGATGGACACGGGCTTCTTCTACCCGGCCGAGACGGACGACTCCATCGCGTACCACAAGTCCTCGGCGATGAACGGGGAGCTGACGAAGATCGAGGACATCGTGCCGTACGTGAAGTTCCTGCTCACGGACGGCTGGTGGCTGAACGGGCAGACGCTCTTCATCAACGGCGGCTACACGACGCGCTAGCGCTGTGCCGGTCCCCGCGCCCCTTTCCGGGGCGCGGGGGTCCCGCACTACTTCAGGCCGGCCATCCAGGACTCGACGTCCGAGGACGTCCGCGGCAGACCCGCGGAGAGGTTCCGGTTGCCGTCCTCCGTGACGAGGATGTCGTCCTCGATGCGGACGCCGATGCCGCGGTACTCCTCGGGCACGGTCGTGTCGTCGGCCTGGAAGTAGAGGCCGGGCTCGACGGTCAGGACCATGCCGGGCTCCAGCACGCCGTTCACATACGTCTCCGTACGGGCGACCGCGCAGTCGTGCACGTCCAGGCCGAGCATGTGGCCCGTGCCGTGCAGCGACCAGCGGCGCTGGAGGCCGAGCTCCAGGACGCGCTCGACCGGGCCCTCGACCAGACCCCACTCGACGAGCTTCTCGGCGAGCACCTGCTGGGCGGCGTCGTGGAAGTCGCGGAAGTTCGCGCCCGGCTTGACCGCCGCGATGCCGGCCTCCTGCGCCTCGTACACCGCGTCGTAGATCTTGCGCTGGATCCCGGTGTACGTGCCGTTGATCGGCAGCGTGCGGGTGACGTCGGCGGTGTAGAGGGTGTGGGTCTCCACGCCGGCGTCCAGGAGCAGCAGTTCGCCGGAGCGGACCGGGCCGTCGTTGCGCACCCAGTGGAGGGTGGTGGCGTGCGGGCCGGCGGCGCAGATGGAGCCGTAGCCGGTGTCGTTGCCCTCGACGCGGGCGCGCAGGAAGAACGTCCCCTCGATGTAGCGCTCCGACGTGGCCTCGGCCTTGTCGAGGACCTTCACGACGTCCTCGAAGCCGCGCACGGTGGAGTCGACGGCCTTCTGCAGCTCGCCGATCTCGAACGCGTCCTTCACGAGCCGCTGCTCGCTGATGAAGACGCGCAGCTCCTCGTCCCGCTCGGCGGTGACCTTGTCGGTGAGGACCGCCTCGATCCCGGCGTCGTGGCCGCGGACGGCGCGGACGGGGCCGGTGGCCTCGCCCAGCGCGTCGGCGAGGTCGCGGACGTCCTGGCAGGGCACGCCGTAGAGCGTGGCGGCCTCGGTGAGGCTGTGGCGGCGGCCGACCCACAGCTCGCCCATGCCGTCGAGCCAGAACTCGCCGTTCTCACGGTTCGAGCGGGGCAGCAGGTAGAGGGTGGCCTGGTGGCCCTCGGCGCCGGTGGGCTCCAGGACGAGCACGCCGTCCGGGGTCTGGTCGCCCGTGAGGTACACGTACTCCGTGGACGCCCGGAAGCTGTACTCGTTGTCGTTGGAGCGGGTCTTCATGTTGCCCGCGGGGATCACCAGGCGCTCGCCGGGGAAGCGGGCGGAGATCTCGGCACGGCGGCGGGCGGTGTCCGGGGCCTGGGCGATCGGCTCAAGGTCGCGGAGCTCGGTGTCGGCCCAGCCGGACTTCATGTTCTCGGCAAGCTCGTCGGAAACGCCCGGGTACAGGCCGTTCTTCCGCTGCTTGATGGGCTCGTCACCTTCGGGGTTCTCGGGCGCGGGCTGCTGCTCGGTCACTGCTCTCCTCCTCGGACGGGGCGTTTCCATCGTATGTGCGAGGAAAAGTGGGGGAGAAGGTCGGCGGCGAAGGTTTGAACGCGGACTCGCGCAGAAGGCCGGCCGCCGACCCGGACAGCAACTGGTCAAACAAGATCATTCAAAGTGCGCGGCCAGCAGGACGACGTCTTCGCCACTGTCGCTCCCGTCCGCCGCCCTGTCGCCGTCACCGGGCGGCAGCATCGTCCGCAGGACGTGCTCCACGACCGCGTCCGGGTCGCGCAGCGCGGCCCGCGGGACGCCCGCCGCCGCCGAGTGCAGCCGGGCGAACGCCCGGTCCATGGTGTCGCCGGTGCGGTGCAGCAGGCCGTCGCTGTAGAACAGGAGCGTCTCACCGGGCGCGGGTTCGATCTCGACGCTCGGCGCCTCCCAGCACGCGAGCATCCCGAGCGGTGCGGACAGGGAGGTCTCCACGTACTCCGCGCGGTGCTCGCCGATGATCAGCGGCGGGCAGTGCCCGGCACCAGCCAGCACGACCTTGCTCCCCCGGCCCCCGGGGCGGTCGGCCCCGGCGGGCTCGCAGTAGGCGAAGAGCGCGGTGGCGGCGCGTGCGGGCTCGGTCAGCCGCAGCAGCAGTTCGAGGTCGGAGAGCACGGCGACCGGATCCTCGCCCTCCATCACGGCGTACGCCCGCAGGGAGGCGCGCAGCCGGCCCATCGCGGCGACGGCACTGGGCCCGGAACCCGTCACTCCGCCGACCGTCAGGCCGAGCGCGCCCTCGGGCAGCGGCAGCGCGTCGTACCAGTCGCCGCCGCCCAGGGGCCCCGACCGGTGGCGCACGGCCAGCCGGACCCCCGCGATCCGGGGCAGCCGGCTGGGGAGCAGCTCCTCGCGGAGGGTGGTCACGGTGTCCCGGGCCTCGGCCAGTTCGAGGTGGCGGGCCAGGTGCTCGGTGGCGTAGTCGCGGTAGAGGCCGATCAGGTGCCGCTGGCGCTCGCCGGGCTCGGCGGGCTCGTCGTAGAGCCAGACGGCCGCGCCGATGCGGCCCGCGGCCTCGGACTCCAGGGGCACGGCGTAGCTGGCGCCGTAGCCGAGGCGGGCCGCGACCTCGCGGTGGCGGGCGGTGAGCCCCTCCTCGGCCGCGATGTCGGGGTGGGCGACGCCCGCACGGGACCCGGCGGGCGGGAGGTCGTCGAAGAGGCGGCCGTACGAGTCGGGGCCGGGGATGTCGAGCGCTTCGCGCGGGGCGACACCGGGCCGGGCGGCCGGCCGGTCGGGGCCGAGCGGGGCGCGGACGCCGTGGGGGAGGGTCTCGATGTGGCCGAGGTCGGCGCGGCCGAGCCCGAGCCCGACGGTGACCGGGCGGTCGTGGCCGGGCCCCCGGGACGGCTGGAGGGTGACCAGGCCCCGGCGGGCGCCGACGAGCGAGGAACCGGCGCGCAGCACCTCGTGCAGGGCGGCGTCGAGGGTGCCGGTGCGCGCGAGCCGCTCGGTGAGCTCCTGGAGGGTGGTGAGGTCGGAGATCCAGCCCGCGAGCCGGTCCTGCACCAGGGCGTTGGGCGCGGGCGGCCGCAGGTCGGCCGGGGCGGCGGGGCCGTGGGGGTCGGCGGGGTCCGCCCGGCCGGAGGAGTCCGAAGTGGCGGGATCGGCGGGATCGGTGGAGGAGGGGGCGACGGATTCGGGGGACGGAGTGTGCGAGGGCGCGGGAAGTGGAGGATTGATTCCGGCCACTTTCGGCAGATGGGGTGTGGTCATGGCCGTCTGCCCGGGGAGGGCCGCGCGGCGATGCGGCGGGCAGCGGTCCGGAAAGGTGCGCGCGGCATCTCGCCGAGCCCTCTTGACCAGCTGGTTGGCCTGTGCTTTTTCGTCAATAGCATCGCAAACCCCCTGTCGTGTTGCGCGCTATCAGTGCTCCACATGTACACGCCCGGGTAAGCCGATGTCCAGCATTGGACCGGTGGGATTGGTGGTGTCTATGGGGTTTCAAAGTTGGCCGGAAAATGGTCCCGGGGGCATGGATTTGAGGTCGACTGGCGTTGCTCGACAGCGCGTCATATCCACCCCGGTGGGTACGTACTCGGAGAAGGGCAGGGGCAGTTGGGGCCGCCCCGGAACCCCGCGGCGGGCCCGAGCGTCTTCCCCGGCAAGGCCGCGCCCGCCCCCGAGGGCGTGGGGCAACCCGTGCCGCGGACGAGGGGTGCAGAGGCTCGGCACAAAGCGCCATAGGCGCGCCACCCCCCGCCAGGTTTCACGCTCCGCCCGTGGCGTGATGCGCTGCGTTGTATGCAGTGACTTTTGATCCACGTGGTGTGCCGGCCCCGAAAGGGCCACGGCGTGTTGAGCAGCGCGCGAAGTCGGACCCGTAGTGCCATGTAAGTCGGACGCGGCCCGACGCAGTGCCACCGCAATGCCACGCAGTCCCGTACGGCCCAGGCAGTCCGGCAGCTCTGTGCAGTGCCCTGCAAGTTCACGCAGTTCCGCCAGTACAGCCAGTTCACGCAGTTCAGTCAGTTTCACGCGATACGACCCTTGTCTCCGACAAGGGCCCCAACTTCGGCGTTCACGGAAAGGAACGAGCGCTCATGCGCGAGATCCTCGGAAGGCGACGCAAGCTCTCGCTTCGGCGAAGCGACCGGTCCGCGGTGCTCACCGCGGCCCTGGTCTGTGCCACGGAGTGGCAGTGGCCCGTGCTCCCGGGCGTGGGGCTGCGGTCCGGCGGCGGCCGCGAGCGCGAATGCGCCTGCCCGCACCCCGACTGCGCGGCCCCCGGCGCCCACCCGTTCGACCCCGGGCTGCTCGCGGCGACCACGGACGCCCGGATGGTCCGCTGGTGGTGGACCAACCGCCCCGACGCCCCCGTCGTGCTCGCGACGGGCGGGCGCGCGCCCTGCGCGGTGAGCCTGCCGGCCGTCGCGGGCGCCCGCGCGCTGGCGGCCTTCGACCGCGCGGGCGTGCGCCTCGGGCCCGTGGTCGCCACCCCCAGCCGCTGGGCGCTGCTGGTCGCGCCCTACTCCCTGGAGGTCCTCGGCGAGCTGCTCCACCGCCAGGACTGGGTGCCAGGTTCGCTGCGCTTCCACGGGGAGGGCGGCTATGTGGCACTGCCACCGTCGCCCACGGGGGCCGGCCGGGTGCGCTGGGAGCGGGCGCCGCAGCCCGCGGGTTCCGTCGGCGGTCCGGCCCGCGCGCTCCGCGTCGACCGCGCCCTCCGGGCGGACCGGGGCCGTACGGGCGCGTCCGCGCGGCCGTGGCTGCCGGAGATCTCCACCGTCGTCGACGTCCTCGTCGCCGAGAGCGCGGGCACCTCCGGGGGCGGCAGCAAGCTCGCGTACTGACGCGGGGGAGGGGCAACCGCGGCCCGAGCGGCCGTGGACCGGGTGAGGAGCGGCAGCCTCTGAAGGGCCGCCGGTACGGGAAGCACGAGAGCGCGTACGGACGGGAGACGCACGCGCTCTCACTCGTACGGGTGTAAGCCGCTCCGAGAACTGCGGTAACCGCCGCGCGGCCGCCCGGGAGGCGCCGTCCTGCCCGCTATGTTCGGGTGCGGGCCTGCGCCGGATGTTCTGCCGGGCGCCGTCGGCCCGGCGGGGTGTCGGAAGCCGTCCCCGCGTCTTCAGCGTTCGCGGCGAGTTGCAGGTGGTCCTTATGGAGCGTCGGTCCGGTGTGCCCGGAGAGCCCAGTGCGTCTGCGCAGCGGGCGGCCAATCTTCGGATGATCGCGCTCGCGAGCGTGGTCGCCCTGGCGATCGTGCTGCCGCTGGCCGCCGCCACGGCGGGTCCGGCCGGTCCGGCGAGCCCGGAGAAGGCCCGCGGCCGGACGGGGAGCCCCAAGGGCGAGCGGGGGCGGACGTCGGCGCCGCTCGCGGCCGCGGGCAGCGCGTCGGACCTCCGGGAGCCGGGGCCGGAACCCGCGCCCTCCCCGGCCGTCGACGCGGGCGAGGGCTTCGACGGGCAGCGGTCCGGCGGTGACGACGTACGGGACTCCACGCGCTGCGGCCCCGAACTCGCGGCGCCCGAAGGCGTGGAGGCGCAGACCTGCGTCCTGCGGCAGGGAGCCGACACCTGGGCGCGCACGTACTACCGCAACGCCACAGGCGGCCCGCTGACGGCCGTACTGACCCTCATGGACCCCGAGGGCCGGACGGTCGAGGTGCAGTGCCGGATGGGGCCCTCGGACGATCCTGACGGCTGCGAGACGCCGCACGCTCCGACCGTGCGTGATCCCCGGGAGCGCGACGCCTACTCGGCGGTGGCGGAGATCGCCGGCGCGGACGGAAGGCTGCTGCTGCGGTCCGGGAGCAACTCACCGGGCGGCCGGGCGGGTTAGCTCCCGCTCGGGGCGGCGGCGCCGGGCGCGTACGCGGGCATGGAAACGCCCGGTCGCTGGCGACGGGGGATGCACCAGCGACCGGGCTCCTAGAACGGTAACAAGAGATCGGCCGTTCGCAAATTCGATCGCGGGTTTCCGGACGTGTATTTCCGGGCTGACAGCGGGAGTTGTGACAGGAGTCACGTAAATGGCGCCGTCGGCGCACCGGAATCAACTACTCCGCCGCATGCGGCGGTGCCGCGCGCATCGATGTGTCGACCGGAGGGTGGACGGATGCGTGGAGGGGGCGCGGACGGATGACGGAGCGGCGCACAGACCGATGAGGGGGCGCGCTCGACGTCCGGGGGCGGCCGGGAGCCACCGCGGGCCGACGATCACCCGCGGCGGGCCGGGCCCGTTCGCGGTCCGGCTCCGGAGCGAAGCCCTGACGGGTGCCCCGGAGCCCCCACGGGTCAGTTCAGGGTGATCTGACGGCTGGTGAGGCCGCCGCGGGCGCGCCGCTCCTCGGCCGTCAGCGGGGCGTCGTCCGTGAGCGCCGCGGCCAGCCGCTCCGCGAACGCCGCGGCCGGCTTCTCGACGTCCTCCGCGCGCATCGCGCTCGGCAGGTCCCACACCGGCACGGTCAGCCCGTGCGCGCGGAACGAGCCCACCAGGCGGGTCCCTTCGCCGAGCGAGGACGTGCCCGCGGCGTGCAGCCGGGCCAGGGCGTCCAGCAGCTCCTCCTCCGCGTGGGTCATGACCCAGCGCAGGTGGTTCTTGTCCGGGGTCTCGCACCAGTAGGCGGCGTCGACGCCGGACAGCCGGACGGTCGGGATGGCGGCGGCGTTGGCGCGGTCCAGGGAGGCGGCGACCTCGCCGGTCGCGTTCTCGGCGTTCTCGACCCAGAACTCGAAGCCTGTGTGCACGGCCGGCTCGAAGGCCCCCTCCGGGTCCAGCAGGTCCTGCAGGCGCGGCCCGTCCGTGCCGACGCGCTCGGCGGCCACGGGGCTGCCGGGAGCGGCCTCCAGCGCGCGCCGGAGCGTGTCGGCGAGGTCGCGGCTCAGGTCGCCGGACGCGGTGTCGTTCTGAAGGCCCAGCAGCACGGCGCCGTTGTCCCGGCGCAGCGCGGGCCAGGCCATCGGCAGCACGGTGGCGAGCGTCACCGACGGCACGCCCTCGGGCAGCCCGCCCTTGAGGGTGAGCTCCACGGTCGCGGCAGGCACGAGCTCGCGGAGCGCGACCCAGTCGGCCTCGTTCGGCAGCCCCTCGAAGGGGCGCTGCACGAGCTCGGCCACCGCGTGGGCGGCCTCCCGCCCGTGGCAGGCCTTGTAGCGGCGCCGCGACCCGCACGGGCAGGGTTCGCGGGCACCGACCACGGGGATCGGGCCGTCGACGGCCGACGGCGTGGCGGCCTTGGTCTGGGGGCGGCGCTTCTTGGCCATGGCGTGCGGTTCTCCCGTTGGGGGTGCAGATATGTGCGGCGAGCCTAGTCCTTGCCGGACGGGCGGACGATGGACCTCCGGCCGCGTCCTCAAACGCCGGACGGGCTGATTTCGCTGGTTACGGTCCGCGAAATCCAGCCCGTCCGGCGTTTGAGGACAAGCGGCGCAGCCGCTTCAGGGGGTCCGGGGTCTCCCCGGTTTCGGGAAGGGGCGGGGCTGGGGAACAAGCCCGCCGCAGGCGCGGATGGCCCGCAGCCAGGGGAGAGAAAGCCGTACGCCGACGGCAGTCGTGAAGGCTCCGGCCGGCGGTGGTGGGATGCCGCGAACCGCTTCGCGGG
Source organism: Streptomyces blastmyceticus (assembly GCF_039521185.1). Classification (NCBI taxonomy): domain Bacteria; kingdom Bacillati; phylum Actinomycetota; class Actinomycetes; order Kitasatosporales; family Streptomycetaceae; genus Streptomyces; species Streptomyces blastmyceticus. Next base: position 378,824 of record NZ_BAAABW010000016.1, read on the forward strand.
GCACACCGGCCGTACAAGAGCGCGACGGTCTACGCGCGTCGCACCATCGTCATGTCAGCTCGTCGACATCCGAGAACGCCATCTCGGGCGCCAGCTCGATCCGCGTCGTGAAGCTGTCACGCGTCGAAAGAGCGGCCCATACGGTCACCTCGCCACAGGCGTCCCGTACGCCCCAGTCCTGGGAGAGAGCGCTGATGATGTTCAGGCCGCGGCCCCCGCGCGCGGTCACCGAAGGTGTGGCCGGAATCGGCCGGGTCGGGCCTCCCCCGTCCGTGACCTCGACCGTGAGACGGCCGTGCATGTCGACTCTCCAGGCGGCACGTATCCCCCCGTCCTTCTCCCCGTCTCTGTCGCCGTTCTCCGGGCTCAGCGGGCGTCCGTGCCGGTACGCGTTGCTGAGCAGCTCCGAAAGAATCAATACGGCGTCGTCGATGACCGAATCCGGTACCCCGCTGATGCGCAGATCCTCACGCATCCGGTGTCTTGCCTGGCCCACACCGGTTGGACCATGGGGTACGGCCATGATCGACGACGTGGGCACCTCCTGTGCCACCACCAACGCCACCCCCGAGACCTCCTTTGCCCCACGTCAGGGGATGGATGCCCCAATGGACTGGACCGGAAACCGGCCATCCCGGAGACGGTGGGGCACTCACGGACGTCGAACACGTACCGAACGCGCCGGTGCACTCCCTGTAATGGAGCTACAGCCTGCCGAGCTGCGAAAGCACCTGTTTGGGCCGGTTCGTGATGACCGCATCGACCCCGGCGCGGGCGCAGAGTTCGACGTCGGCCGGGTCGTTCACCGTCCAGACGTGCACCCGGTTCCCCGCGCGGTGCACCCGGGCCACATAGCCGGGGTCCTTCCGGATGATCCGGATGCTCGGCCCCGCGATCCGTACGCCCGCGGGCAGCCGGCCGTCGCGGTGGCGCGGGGAGACGAACTGCATCAGATAGACGGTCGGAATGCCCGGCGCACCCGCCTGCACGCGGTGCAGGGAGCGCGCCGAGAAGCTCATCACCCGTACCTGCGAGGGCTCGTCCGCGGGCGGCTCGGCGAGGCCGAAGCGGTCCAGCAGGCCGAGCAGTTTCGCCTCGACCTGGCCCGCCCAGCGGGTCGGGTGCTTGGTCTCGACGGCCAGCTCCACGCGGCGGCCCGCGTCGACGACGAGTTCGAGCAGGCGCTCCAGCGTGAGGACGGAGGTGGCGTCCAGGTCGGGCTCCTCCTCGTCCGCCGCCTTGCCCTTCCACGACCCGAAGTCGAGGGTGGCGAGGTCGGCCAGTTCGAGTGAGGAGACGGCGCCGCGGCCGTTGGACGTGCGGTTGACGCGGCGGTCGTGGACGCAGACCAGATGCCCGTCGGCGGTGAGGCGCACGTCGCACTCCAGCGCGTCGGCACCGTCCTCGATCGCTCTTCGGTAGGCGGACAGGGTGTGTTCCGGAGCGTCCTCGGAGGCTCCGCGGTGGGCGATGACGGCGAGCGGGTGGCGCTCGGGGCGGAGGTCCCGGGCCGGGTGCGCATAGGTCACCGCGTTATGGTGCCACCGCCTGGCACAATCGCGCATGCGCACTGTTTGCCTTGTTTGCCCCTGAGTAAAGGCCGACGGGCCCGGGCACAGGCTCCGCTTACGGTGGTCTGACGTGTCATGGGAAAAGCTGGCAGCAGACCGGACCCGTGGCACCTGCACACGGTCGTGGCCGTAGCCAAGGCCGGACGTCGCGCATGACACTGATGTGCACCTGACGATGCACGTGATGAGGAGAGAGCTGTGAGCACCGAGAACGAGGGCGCTGCCGTTCCGCCTGCGCCCGGCCCGGGTACGACGCCCCCGGCGTCGGCAGCCGAGCCGGAGCGCCCCGTTCCATCCGCACCGAGCGCTCCGCCCGCGCGGAGCGAGGTGTCGGACGCGGCTCCGGCCGCTCCGGTGACGGCTCCCGCTCCCGCTCCAGCCGAGACGGCGCAGCTTCCGTCCGTCGGCGCGGAGGAGGCGCCCGCCGCCGCTCCTGACGCTCCCGCGCAGCCCGTCGCGCCTCCGCAGCAGACCGCCGCGTTCGCGCAGGCCGGTGTGCCGGGCGGCGCGGCCGGTCAGCCGCAGCCCGGCGCGCAGGGCGGCTGGTACGGCGGTGGGCCCGGCCCGCAGCAGCCGTACGGCGGCCCGCCCGTCGGCCCGACCGGCGTGTGGGGCGCCCCCGGCCCGTACCCCGCGCCGCGCAAGCGCGCCGGCGGCCTCGTCGCCGCGGTCGTGGCGGCGGCCCTCGTCGCGGGCGGTGTCGGCGGCGGCATCGGCTTCTGGGCCGCGGACCGCAACAGCAGCGAGTCGTCGACGACGCTCTCCTCGTCCGGCGACCCGAAGACCGAGAGCCGTACGCCAGGTTCCGTCGCGGACATCGCGAGCAAGGCGCTCCCCAGCGTCGTCACCATCGAGGCGCAGAGCGGCGGCGGCGAGGGCGGCACGGGCACCGGCTTCGTCTACGACAAGCAGGGCCACATCCTGACGAACAACCACGTCGTCGCGTCGGCCGCGCAGGGCGGCGGCAAGCTGACGGCGACGTTCTCCAACGGCAAGCAGTACGACGCCGAGGTCGTCGGCCGCGCGCAGGGCTACGACGTGGCCGTCATCAAGCTGAAGGACCCCGCGGGCGCGACCCTCAACCCCATCCCGCTCGGCGACTCCGACAGGACGGCGGTCGGTGACGCCACGATCGCGATCGGCGCGCCCTTCGGCCTGTCCGGCACGGTCACCACCGGCATCGTGAGCGCCAAGAAGCGCCCGGTCGCCTCCAGCGACGGCGGCGGCACCGGCAACGCCTCGTACATGAGCGCCCTGCAGACCGACGCCTCGATCAACCCGGGCAACTCCGGCGGCCCGCTGCTCAACGCCCAGGGCGCGGTCATCGGCATCAACTCCGCCATCCAGTCGGCCAACAGCGGCGGCGGCTTCGGCGGCGGCCAGGGACAGGCGGGCAGCATCGGCCTCGGCTTCGCGATCCCGATCAAGCAGGCCAAGAACGTCGCCGACCAGCTGATCAAGACCGGCAAGCCGGTCTACCCGGTCATCTCGGCCACGCTGAACACCCGCGAGTCCGGCAACGGCGCCAAGATCGCCTCCGGCGGCGACGGCAGCGCCCCGGCCGTCACCCCGGGCGGCCCCGCCGACAAGGCGGGCCTGAAGGCCGGCGACGTCATCACCAAGCTCGACGACACGGCGATCGACAGCGGCGCCACCCTGATCAGCGAGATCTGGACCCACCGCCCCGGCGACAAGGTCACGGTCACCTACACCCGCGACGGCAAGCAGTCGACGACGGAGATCACCCTGGGCCAGCGCGAGGGCGACCGCAACTGACCCCCGCCCCCGCCTCGCCCCCAACCGGCCCTGCACGCACCAAATGAGCAGACGGTAGGCTGTACCCGCTCCGCAGCAGGTGGGCGGGGCGGGGAGAGTTGCCCGAGCGGCCTAAGGGAACGGTCTTGAAAACCGTCGTGGCAGCGATGTCACCGTGGGTTCAAATCCCACACTCTCCGCCGTGGGCCGTAAGGCCAGGTCAGAAGGGGTGCCCCCGTTGGGGGCGCCCCTTTTTGCGTGTGGGTTACGCGTCGGCCAGTGCCGTCAGCAGCTGCTTCGCGAATTCCTTCGGGTGTTCCGTGCAGCCGACGTGGCCGCCCGGGAACTCCTCGACCTTCGCGGGGAGGAGTTCCGCCAGCCGGGTGGCCGGGCCGTACAGCGGTTGCTGGTCGCGGGAGTCGCGGCCGACGGCGAGGAGCAGGCGGTTCGAGGCGCGGCGCAGGGCGGGGATGTCCGGTGCGGTCGAGGAGAACGGGCACAGCATGTGTTCCAGGAAGACCGGGAGATTGGCGTGCATGCGGGACGCCATCTCCTGGATCTCGGGCGGCAGTTCGGTCGCCCTCTCGGCCGGGCGGCCGCCCAGGCCCTCGCTGAAGCGTGCCATCGCGGGGCTGGCGCCCCGTTCGCGGAACGTCTCGCGGACCTCGGCGAAGAGCGCGCGGTGCGGTGCGGGGTCGTCGAGGACTTCGAGCAGCGGCGGCTCGTGGGCGACGACCCGGCGCAGCCGTTCGGGGTGCCGGGCCAGCAGGTCGAGGGCGACGATGGCGCCCGAGCTGCTGCCCAGGACGCAGGGGTCCCGGTCCGGGGAGAGCAGTTCGAGCAGCCGGTGCGCGTCGTCGCTCCACACCTCCACCCGCTGATCGGTGAGCGGGCCGTCGAGGGGGCTGCGGGAGAGGCCGCGCGGGTCGTAGGAGACGACGGTGTAACGGGTGGCCAGATCAGCGGCCATCCCCTCGTACAGTCCGGCGTCGGCGGCGCCGCCGGGGATCAGCAGCAGGACCGGGCCGCTGCCGCGCTTCTCGTAGTGGAGGGTGGCGCCGGGCACCTTGAGCGTGCCGGTCGTGGGCCTGGTCATCGCCGGATTGGTCATCGCTTGTTCCCATCGTGTCGGGACGGCCAGTTCTCCAGGAGCACGTGGAGCGCGTCGAGCGAGCGCGACCAGGACGCCTGTACGTCACGGGAGTGCCCGAAGCCGCCGCTGAGCTCCAGGTGGATATAGCCGTGGAAGGTGCTGCGCAGCAGGCGGCCCGCGTCGGTCAGGTCCGGCTCGGTGAGGCCGTAGGCGCGCAGCATGCCGTAGGTCAGCTCGACGCTGCGGCGGAAGCCGGCGGAGTCGGCGACCTCTTCGGGGTCGATCCGCATCTGGGTCGCGGCGTAGCGGCCGGGGTGTTCGAGGGCGTAGCCGCGGTAGGCGTCGGCGAAGGCGACGAGCGCGTCCTTGCCCGCCCGGCCCGCGACGGCGGTGGCGATGCGGTCGGTCATCCCCTCGGAGGCCCGCAGGGCGATCCGGACCCGCAGGTCGCGCAGGTTCTTCACATGCGAGTACAGACTCGCGTCCTTGACCCCGAAGCGCCGGGCGAGCGCGGAGAGCGTGAGCTTGTCGAGCCCGATCTCGTCCGCCAGTTCCGCGGCCGCTTCCGTCAACCGGGCAGCGGTGAGTCCTACGCGCACCATGCGGTCACCTCCAAGATCCCTAGGGTGTGCAGGCAGAAACCTAACACCCCTAGGCAGTGATCGTCACGTGGGTGGGATCCGGCCGATACGGGGGCGAATTCCAGCCCGTCGCAAGGCGTTTGATGACATATGGCGTAGCGACCTTTTTACGACGTACTAACAGAACTCACTTGCGCCCATGGGGCTCGCGCGTGGTGGGATAAGGCGATGCGAACCCCCATACGCATGCACCCCCGTCCCCATAATCCGTACGACGAACTCGCCGCACTCGCCGATCCCGACCCCGATCTCGGTGAGACCACCCAGGAGATGCCGATACCGGAGGGTGTGTCAGGGGGTTTCCCGGATCCTGTGCAGTCCGTCGTCCCGCTCCGGATCGAGCGCGACGAGCCGTGGTCCCCGCCCGACCACCGGCGTGCCAAAAGAGGGCGTCGCGCCAAGCGCGGCCGCCGGCGTCGCCGGAGTCCGTTCGCGGCCGTGCCCCGCACTCTCAAGCTGCTGTTCGCCCTTGCCGTCTGCACCGGAATCCTCGTACTGGCGGACCGGTGCGCGGCGATGTACGCGGAGAAGAAAGCGCAGCAGGCGCTTCAGGGGCAGCTCCATCTGGCGGCGGCCCCTCAAGTGGGCATCCATGGATTTCCGTTCCTCACCCAGGTTCTGGACAAGCATCTGGAGCGGGTGGACGTCACCGTGCCCCATGTGGCCGCCGATCGCGTATCGCTCGCGAAGGTCCACGCGAGTGCGCGCGACATTCGGCTGACCGGGAATCTGCCGAGCGATATCCGGGGCGCGGTCGTCGGGAATCTGGAGGGCGAGGTCCTGCTGTCCTTCGACGACATGAATCGCGAACTCGCGGCTTCCCAGGTCAAGTTCAGCCGCCGGGACGACAGCACGATCGGCGCGGACGGCAAGCTCACGATCGCCGGGCAGGAATTGCGGGTACGGGCGCAGGCCCAGCTCCGGCTCGTCGACAATCGCGAGCTGTCCACGGACGTCGACGGCATGAGCCTCGACATTCCCGGAATCGCCACTTACCGCCCGGGGCGGGGCCGTGGCCTCACCCTCCACCGCGAGACCGCCGAACGCATCAGCCGGGACACGGCGCGCGTGAAGGCCATGCTGTCGGTGCCGGCCGTGGTCGACCGGCTCGGAGTGCCGCAGGAGGCCGTCGCGGAGGCGCTGGAGGACGACGAGAAGCTGCACCGGATGACGGGCACGCCCCGCTTCGTCGAGCAGTTGACGCACGTCAATCTCGTCGACGTGGTGGTCGACCACCCGTGGCTGCTGTCGAAGATAGGCATCGACCCCAAACTCATCAATGGCCTGATCCATATGCGTCCGCCGGAGCTTTCCGACCGGCTGTCGTTCTCCGTCTCCTTGCCGAAGGAGGTCCGGGAACTGCAATTGCGGGGTGTGCAGGTGGGGAAGGACGGGATCCGGGTGAGTCTTTCGGGGCTGGAACTGGCGGTGGGGCGAAGCGGATCCTAGGCCGGATTCGGGCCGGGCTTGTCGGGGTGCATGCGATGATTCGGACATGTCGAGCCGGGGTGGGCCGCATCCGATGTGCGGCTCTGCCGCGCGAGGGGATCAGCTCACGTCGGCGCAGAATTCCAGTACCAGGTCGGCGACCTTTTCCGGTTCGCGCAGGGTCGGGTAGTGGTCGGATTCCGTGAGCCTTACGAGGCGGCAGCCGGGGATCCGGGCGGCCATGTCCTCGTTGCAGCGGACGACTTCGGGCTGGTCGCGTTCGCCCACGGCCAGGACGCACGGGACGTCGAGCTCGCCGAGGCGGTCGAAAGCGGGGGCGCCCGGGGTGAGATGAGGGTGGTTGGTGAACCACGCCGGAATCGCGGAGCGCAGCAGGGCCGTGGCCTGTGGGTCGGGGTCCGGGCCCGCCGCCGCCCATGTGCGCAGGGCGAGGGCCACCAGGCCGTCCATGTCGCCGGCCTTGGCCAGGACCTCGATCTGCGCCATGAGCTCCGGGGAGGCCAGCCCTTCGTAGCCGGTGACTCCCGGGCCCACCAGGGCGAGCCCGGCGACCCTCGTGGGGGCGTTCAGCGCGAAGTCGATCGCCGTGGCGCCGCCCATGCTGGATCCGGCGAGGATCGCCCGGTCGAGCCCGAAGTGGTCGAGGACCGCGGTGAGGTCCCCGAGCAGGGAGAAGCGGGTGGTGGTCCGCGGGGACCGGCTGTAGCCGCGTACGTCGTAGCGGATCACGCGGTGCTGCCGCGTGAGGCGCGGCAGGATCGGATCCCAGAAAGCGGAGCCTCCAACTCCAGGGTGCAGCAGGACCAGCGGCAGGTCGTCGCCGCCGGAGTCGTCCGCCCATACCTCGCCGCCGTCGACCGGCACCATGAGTTCCATGGCACCAGTCTGGTGGCGGCGCGTGCGAGATCACCAGGGGTGCGAGAACCTCGACAAGGCCCTCGGCGGGCGCCTCAGCCGCGCGGTCGCCCGAACCAGGCGACGGTGTCCTTCTTCAGGCAGTTGCTGACGATCAGGATGCCGGAGACGAAGCCGGCCATGAAGCCGGCCTGACCCGCCGTGAGGGCGATGACGGCGTTGGCGATCATGATCCAGCCGATGACCATGGCGGTGACGCGGACGCCGTTGCCGCCCTTGCGGAACAGCGCGGCGACGACCACCGCGACGACGCCGACGGCCAGGGTGAACGTGCCGGTCGCGTACAGCGCGGCCCGGGACACGTCGGCCTTGCCGAGGTCGTCGACGGCGGCGGCCACGGTGATGAGGACGGGGCCGACGAGGGCGTAGAGGCCGCCGATGACGAAGAGCAGGATGCGCGTCGTCCTGGCCGCGCGCGGCATCTGCATCGGTTCCGGAATGTAGGGCCCGTAGGCGCCTTGGGGCGCCGGGTGCCCATAAGGCTGCGACGGATACGGCTGCGAAGGGTGGGGCGGGCCGTAGGGCTGGGGCGGGCCGTACGGCGGGCTGGGTTCCGGGGTGGTCACGATTCCCTCTGTGGTGCTCGGGTCAGAGGCGGACGGGGCCCTGCGCGTGACCGTCGCCGGACCCGCGCAGCCGGTGAAGCCGGATGCCGCCTGATCGCATGATGCCAAGCGGGAACGCGTGTGCGCACTGCCGGTTCCCGGAAACCTTGCCGTGGCTCCGATGCCGGAAGCCGCCCCGGTGGCGGCCGTTCCGCTCCCGCCCCGGCCCCCCCGAGAGGCTGTTCCGTCAGCTCTCCGCCGCTGTCCCGCGGGCGGTCGCCTGAACGTTTATCCCCGCCAAATCGGCCTCTTCGGCGAGGAGGTTTACGGAATTGGCGGAATTTCGGCCGGAACGGTTCTCCCTATGGGGCGCATGGGTTCCGGGGTGCCGCAAGGGCGCCGTGGGGAGCGCTGGGCGCACGCCGAGCGGTGTGCCGGGGTTTATTCGTGAGCGGTCATGCTTGCGAGGGAATAGCAAGCGACGGGTGGTTCGCCGGGGATTCGGTGGGCAAATCTGAGATCAGCGACGTCGGCGACATCGCTGGGCGGTCGGCCAACTGCCCGGCACTAAGCAGTAGTTCCCGTTCTGCGTTCTGGAGGAATTGACATGGCAAGCACCCGCACTGCTCGCGTCCTCGCCGCTGTTGCCGCTCTCCCGATGGTCGCCCTGCTGTTCACCGGCGTGGCCTCGGCCGCCTCCGGTGGCGACGGCGGCAACCAGCTGGCCAACCGGGGTTCCAACGTGGCCGCTGCCGCGATCGTGGGCAGCGGTGTCGGGCACACCAACAACGGAAACTCCACCACTGGTCTCCAGCAGGCCACGGGATCCGGTGCCTCGAACCAGGCCGCAACGGCGAGCGTCAACAACTCCCACGACACCGCCATCCGCCAGGACAACGTCTCCGTGACCTTCACGAACCTCTGGTAGCCCCTGGGTGACACACGCGACTGGGTGAGAGTGGACAGGGTCTGGTGATGGTTGCGCGGCGGCACTCCGGTGCCGCCGCGCTGCTTTTCCGGGAAAGTCCCGGCGCGTGCGACCGGCTCTTGACATCCTCAGTTTTTCTGACGGACAGTCAGGAAAACTCGGGAAGGGGATCCGGTGGACGACCCCGAAGACGTGTATCCGCTGCTCAAGAGCTACGAAGGCCGGCCCGCGGGCTCCGGCCGGGGCAAGGACCCGGTCAACGCCCCCATGATCAGGCACTGGTGCGAGGCCATGGGCGACGCCAACCCCGCCTACGCGGGCGCCGATCCCGTCGCCCCGCCCACCATGCTCCAGGTGTGGACCATGGGCGGCCTTTCCGGACCCATCGGCCGCGCCGCCGCCTACGGCGAACTGCTCGCACTGCTCGATTCGGCCGGGTGCACGGCCGTGGTCGCCACGGACTGCGAGCAGGAGTATCTGCGCCCGCTCCGGCCGGGGCACGTGATCACCTTCGACTCCGTCATCGAGTCCGTGTCCCCGCGCAAGACCACCAAGCTCGGCGCGGGCCACTTCGTCACCACACGGACGGACATCCGCGCCGATGGCGAGCCCGCCGGGACGCATCGCTTCCGCATCTTCAAGTACGCGCCCGCGAAAGCCTCTGCGAAAGCCTCTGCGAACGGCTCCGCGAATGCCTCCGCGGAAGCCTCTGTGAAAGACCCCGGTGAGAGCCGGGCCGCCCGCCCCCGCCCCGTCGTCAACAGGGACAACGCCGGTTTCTGGGACGGCGTCGCCGAGCGCAGGCTGCTCATCCAGCGGTGCGACGCCTGCGGGGCCCTCCGGTTCCCCTGGCTGCCGGGCTGCGGCGGCTGCGGCTCACCGGAGTGGACGGCCGTCGAGGCGTCCGGCGCCGGGACGGTCTTCTCCTACGTGGTCGTGCACCACCCGCCGTTCCCGGCCTTCGACCCCCCGTACGCGGTCGCGCTGATCGAACTCGCCGAGGGCGTGCGGATGATCAGCAATATCAGCGGGGTGCCCCATGACCGGGTGCGGATCGGAATGCCGGTCGAGCTGGAGTTCGTACGCGTGGACGGCGGGCAGCTCCTCCCCGTATTCCGCGCTCCCGCGTCACAGGCGGCGCTATGAGAGCCGGAGACGAATTGCCTGCGCTCACCGTCCCCGTCACCCGTACGCTCGTTGTCGCGGGTGCCATCGCTTCCCGTGACTTCAAGGACGTCCACCACGACGCAGAGGCAGCGCGAGCCAAGGGCTCTCCCGACATCTTCCTCAACATCCTCACCACCAATGGACTGGTGGGTCGTTTCGTCACCGACCATTTCGGGTCACGGGCCACGCTCCGCAAGGTTTCGATCCGCCTCGGTGTGCCCAACTATCCCGGCGATGCTCTGGTGTTGACCGGAAGGATCGCCTCCGTGAACGATCGCACCGCCGAAGTCCACGTCATCGGCACGAACCGTCTGGGCCGCCACGTCACCGGTACGGTCACGGTGACCGTCGCGCCCCCGGCCCCCGCATGAGCGCCCGGCACCCCGACGGCCTCGGCGGCCGGGCGGCCGTCGTCGGGATCGGGGCGACGGAGTTCTCCAAGGACTCCGGCCGCAGCGAGCTGGCCCTGGCCGCCGAAGCCGTCCGCGCCGCCCTCGCCGACGCCGGGCTCACCCCGGCCGACGTCGACGGCCTCGTCACCTTCACCATGGACACCAGCCCCGAGATCACGCTCGCCCAGGCCGTCGGCATCGGCGAGCTGACCTTCTTCTCCCGCGTCCACTACGGGGGCGGTGCCGCCTGCGCCACCGTGCAGCAGGCCGCGCTCGCCGTGGCGACCGGCGTCGCCGAGGTCGTCGTCTGCTACCGCGCCTTCAACGAGCGCTCCGGCCGCCGCTTCGGCGCCGGGGTCCAGCGCCGCGAGCCCTCCGCGGAAGGCGTCGCCCTCGGCTGGGCGCTCCCCTACGGACTGCTCACACCGGCGTCGTGGGTGGCCATGGGCGCCCGCCGCTACCTGCACACGTACGGCCTGGAGCCCGAGGTCTTCGGGCACGTCGCCGTCACCGACCGCCGCCACGCGGCGACCAACCCCGCCGCGTACTTCCACGGCAGACCCATCACCCTCGCCGACCACGCCGCGTCCCGCTGGATCGCCGAGCCGCTGCGGCTGCTCGACTGCTGCCAGGAGACCGACGGCGGGCAGGCGCTCGTCGTGACCTCCGCCGAGCGGGCCCGTACGCTCCCGCACCCGCCCGCCGTGGTCGTCGCCGCGGCCCAGGGCGCGGGCCGGGCGCAGGAGCAGATGACCAGCTTCTACCGGGACGGCCTGACCGGCCTGCCCGAGATGGGGGTCGTCGCCCGGCAGCTGTGGCGCACCAGCGGGCTGACCCCTGGAGAGATCGACGTGGCCGTCCTCTACGACCACTTCACCCCTTATGTCCTGATGCAGCTGGAGGAATTCGGCTTCTGCGGGCCCGGCGAGGGCGCCGCCTTCGTCGCCTCGGACGCGCTGCCCCTGAACACCCACGGCGGACAGCTCGGCGAGGGCTATCTGCACGGCATGAACGGCATCGCGGAGGCCGTGCGCCAGCTGCGCGGCACCGCCGTGAACCAGGTCGACGGGGCCGAACGGGTGCTCGTCACCGCGGGCGCCGGAGTTCCCACGTCCGGGCTGCTTCTCGGGGCAGACGGATGAACGGGCGGCGTGTCAGCGGACAGCCCCGGCCCCGGCCCCCGTTGACTCACGTTATGTCCCGAAGAAGGAAGATCATCGGATATCTCGTCGCCCTGATGGTCGTGCTGACCCAGCTGACCTCGGGCACCGTGCCGGCCGCGGCCGGTGACCGGGGCGATCCGCGCGACGAAGGGGCCACGATCTTCAAGGGGTGGGGCATCGACACCTGCCAGGCCCCCTCCCTGACCGCCCTGCGTGCCTGGAAGGACTCCGACTACCGCGCCATCGGCGTCTACTACGCCGGACGCGCCCGCGCCTGCCCCCACCAGACCTATCTCAGCGGGGGCTGGCTGAGCAGCGCCCGGGGGCTGGGCTGGAAGGTGCTGCCGATCTTCGTCGGCTCGCAGTCGCCCTGCGTCCGTGCCGACAACAAGCGGGGCTTCGGCATCGGCGACTACCCCTACGACCAGGGCCAGGACGAGGGCCAGGAGGCCGCCAACCGGGCCTCCTCGCTCGGCATCGCCCCCCGCAGCCCCCTCTACCTCGACATGGAGGCCTACGACGACGGTGACGACGACTGCGCCGACGTCACCCTCTCCTTCATCCGCGGCTGGAGCGCGACCGTCCGCGACCTCGGCTACATCCCCGGCTTCTACAGCAGCGCGGAGTCCGGCGTGCGGCACATGGACCGGGCGCGGCGCAACGGCACGTCCGGGCTGCCGGACGTGATGTGGTTCGCGCGGTGGCGCACGGATCCGACGACGGACGGCGAGCCGGCGCTCGGGCGCAGCGCGTGGACGCCGCACCGGCGCATCCACCAGTACAAGGGGAATGTCACCGAGAGCCATGGCGGCCAGAAGCTCACGGTCGACCGGAACCTGGTGGACGCGCCGGTGGCGATCATCGATTAGGGGTGCGGGCCGGTTCGCCTGCGGTGCCCGCCGCAGGCGGCCGCTCGTCCTGACAGAGCACTGTTCTCCCCCTCCAGTAGGTGGGGGTGGCACCACGCATACGACCTGAGGGGGAGCGTTCTTCGGCACCTCCGGCCGATCCGCCGGGCAGGGGTGCGCTCCTAGCTTTGAGACATGACAGCTTCTGCGACGTCAGTGTGCACCAGCGCCTCCACCGCCGTGTACCCGACGTTCACCTCGTACGTACGGGCACGCGGCCCGGTGCTCCAGCGCACCGCCCGCTCGCTCACCTCGAACCCGTGCGACGCCGAGGATCTGTTGCAGACGGCGCTCACCAAGACCTACCTGGCCTGGGAGCGCATCGAGGACCACCGGGCGCTCGACGGCTATGTGCGGCGCGCGCTGGTGAACACCCGCACCTCGCAGTGGCGCAAGCGCAAGGTCGAGGAGTTCCCGTACGAGGAGCTCCCCGAGCGCGAGTCCGGGTCCGCGCCGGACCCCGCCGAGCAGCAGGCGCTGCGCGACGCGATGTGGCGGGCGGTGCGGCGGCTGCCGGACCGGCAGCGGGCCATGGTCGTCCTCAGGTATTACGAGGACCTCACCGAGGTGCAGACGGCGGAGCTGCTGGGGGTCTCGGTGGGGACGGTCAAGAGCGCGGTGTCGCGGGCGCTGGGCAAGCTGCGGGAAGATCCCGATCTCGCCTGCGCGGCGTGAATCCACGCCTGTGGCCTGCGTCTTAGCGATTGGGTAGTGACTTACCGGGAGATACCGCAGGACAATCAGCGGACGATCACCGTTCCGCTTTTTGGTCCTTCGGGAGGCCCCCCGGTGCTGAGCACGATGCAGGACGTACCGCTCACCGTTACCCGCATCCTCGAACACGGCACGCGCGTGCACGGGGACGCCACGGTGACGACCTGGACGGGGGAAGGCGAGCCGCTGCGGCGCACCTTCCGCGAGGTCGGGGAGCGGTCCGTGCGGCTGGCCCACGCGCTGCGGGACGGGCTCGGGGTCGTCGGCGACCAGCGCGTCGCCACGCTGATGTGGAACAACAGCGACCATGTGGAGGCGTATCTCGCCGTCCCGGCCATGGGCGCCGTCCTGCACACGCTCAACCTCCGGCTCCCCGCCGAGCAGCTCGCCTGGATCGTCGGGCACGCCGCCGACCGCGTCGTCATCGTCAGCGGCTCCGTGCTGCCGCTGCTCGCACCGCTGCTGCCGCGCCTCGACTCCGTCGAGCACGTCGTCGTCTCGGGGCCGGCCGACCTGTCCGTCCTGGAGGGCTGTCGCCCTCAGGTGCACGACTACGAGCAGCTGCTCGCCGGGCACCCCGGCGACCACTTCGACTGGCCGGAGCTGGACGAGCGGCAGGCCGCCGCCCTCTGCTACACCTCCGGGACCACGGGTGAGCCCAAGGGCGTGCTCTACAGCCACCGTTCGATCTATCTGCACGCCATGGAGGTCAACGCGGCGGCGTCCTTCGGGCTGACCCCGGCGGAGATCTGTCTTCCCGTGGTCCCGATGTTTCATGTGAACGCCTGGGGCCTGCCGCACGCCGCGTTCATGGCCGGTACGTCGATGCTCATGCCCGACCGCTTCCTCCAGCCCGCGCCGCTCGCCGACATGATCGTGGCGGAGCGGCCCACGGTCTCCGCCGGTGTCCCCACCATCTGGGCGGGCCTGCTCGCCGAACTCGACGCCCGGCCGCGCGACATGTCCTCCCTCAGGACGGTCATCAGTGGCGGTTCCGCGTGCCCGCCCGCGCTGATGCGGGGCTTCGAGGAGCGGCACGGCGTACGCCTCGTCCAGGCGTGGGGCATGACCGAGACCTCCCCGCTGGGCTCCGTCGCCTACCCGCCCGTCGGCGTCACCGACGAGGAGGCCTGGCCCTACCGCGTCTCCCAGGGCCGCCTGCCCGCCTCCGTCGAATTCCGGCTGACCGGCCCCGGTGGCGAGTTCCTGCCCTGGGACGGGAAGTCCGCGGGCGAGCTGGAGGTACGCGGCCCGTGGATCGCCGCCGCGTACTACGGCGGCGCCGGGGCCGAACCGGTGCGCCCCGACGACAAGTTCAGCCCCGACGGCTGGCTGCGCACGGGCGACGTCGGCACGATGACCCCCGACGGCTTCCTCACCCTCACCGACCGCGCCAAGGACGTCATCAAGTCCGGCGGCGAGTGGATCTCCTCCGTCGAGCTCGAGAACCACCTGATGGCCCACCCCGAGGTCGCCGAGGCGGCCGTCGTCGCCGTCCCCGACGAGAAGTGGGGCGAGCGGCCACTGGCGGCGGTCGTGCTCCGGGACGGCGCGGAGGTGGAGTACGAGGTGCTGCGCGCGTTCCTGGGCGAGCGGGTCGCGCGCTGGCAGCTGCCGGAGCGGTGGACGCGGATCGCCTCTGTCCCGAAGACGTCTGTGGGGAAGTTCGACAAGAAGGTTTTGCGGCGGCTGTATGCGGAGGGGTCTTTGCAGGTGTCTGTGCTCGGGTAGTGGCTGGGGCTCCGCCCCAGACCCCGAAGCACGCTTCGCGCGCTGTCCTCAAACGCCGGACGGGCTGGAATCAGCCCGTCCGGCGTTTGAGGACGCGGCCGCAGGCCGCCCCCGCCGCAGGCGGCAACGGACCCGCACCCTCACACAAACGGAGTGATCCGCTCCTCGACCCCCAGCAGCACCTTCCCGTAAATCTCCATCCCCACCGCCGGTATGGACGCCGCATGCCGCCCCGCCACACTCGCATCCCGCCAGATCCGCTGCAAAGCATTCGCCTCCGCGAAAGCTCCGCCGCCATGCACATTGAGCAGGGTGCCGATGGCGGACAGGAGGTTGTCGATGGCGTGTCCGGAGTCGGCGCGCACCCGGGCCCTGGTCAGTACGTCGAGGTCGGCGCCGAGCGCCGCGGCCGTGTCGAGGTCGGCGGCGGCGCGGTGCACATGCAGATGGGCGGTGTCGATCTTCATGGCGGCCTCGGCGACCTGAAGCTGGACGGCGACGGAGTCCGCCTGGGTCTCGTAGTACGTGTACGAGACCGGCTTGGTCGCGGCCTTCTCGGTGACGAGCTTCAACGCGGCCCGGCCCATGCCGAGTTGGGGGCCCACGAGGCCGACGGTCAGGAGCGGGGAGAACGCGGTGCGGAACAGCCCGGTCGGGCCGTGGTCGGCGGGGATGTCGCCCTCGATGGCGCGCGGCACGGACATCACCCGGTGCTCGGGCACGAAGACGTCCTCGGCGATCAGGCAGTTGCTGGCGGTGCCGCGCAGGCCGCTCACGAACCAGGTGTCCTCCAGGGTCAGCTCGGTGCGCGGCACGAGGGTCATCGCCTGGTCGACCACCTCGCCGTTCTCGTCGGTGAGCGGCATGCCGAGGACGGCCCACGAGGAGTGCGAGGAGCCCGAGTTGTAGTACCAGCGACCGGACATCCGCCAGCCGCCCTCGACCTTGCGGCTGGTGGAGGTCGGGCCGAACACCCCGGTGACCCGGGCCCCGGGGTCGGCGCCGAAGACATCGTCCTGCGCCTGCTCGGGGAAGAGCGCGGTCAGCCAGTTGCACATATTGATCACGGCGGTCACCCAGCCCGTGGAGCCGTCGCCCTCGGCGAGCGCGGCCGTCACGTCGATCACGGTGCGTACGTCGCTCTCGTAACCGCCGAAGCGCCGCGGCATGGTCAGCCTGAACAGCCCGGCCTCCGTGACCGCGTCGATCACTTCGTCGGTCACCCGCCGGTCCGCCTCGATTTTGGCGGCGTGCTCGCGCAGCAGCGGCTGCAGCGCCACCGCCCGCGCGACGAGCTCGGCGCCGGACGGGACGGGCGAAGTGGCGGGCGTGGGAAGGGAATGCGTGGTGGTCATGAGTGCCTCCTGACTGAGGTTCATCACGTTCATTGCGTTCATCACGTTCGTTGCGTTCGCCGCGGTCATCGCGCGAACGCGGAGTGCGTGCCGAAGGTGCGGTGGCCGTAGACGAGCGGGGCGGCCGTGGCCGTACGGGTGTGTGCGACATCGCCCAGGAGCAGCAGATGATCGCCGCCCTCGACCGCCGAGCGGAGCTCGCACACGAGCCAGCCCGGTGCGCCGGTCAGTCGTGGCAGCCCGTGGTCGTAGCTCCAGGGCGCCCCGGACGCGGCGAAGCGGTCGGGCGCCCGGCCGGCGAAGGTCCTGGCCAGTTCGTCCTGTTCGCTGCCGAGGACGTTCACACCGAACCGCCCGGTCGCGAGGACGCGCGCGAGCACGTTGGAGGAGCGGTCCAGCGCCACCGAGACCATCGCGGGGCGCAGTGACAGCGAGGTGAAGGCGCTGACCGTGACTCCGTACGGGATGCCCGCCTCGGTCGCCGTCACGATCGTCACCGGGGTGCAGACCCCGGCCATCGCATCGCGGAAGTCCTGCTCGATCACCATGGCCCCCTTCAATCATCATGATGATTACGGTGATCATGCATGCGGTTTACGAAAGGCGTCAAGAGGTGCGATGCTATTCGTCATAATCAATTCCGGTCGGGTCATCGAGGAGGCGCCGTGGGCACCGCAGACCACCGCACGGGCGAGCACGACGCGCATCACGGCGTCGAACCGCCCGCCCTGCGCCGCGACGACTGGGAGCGCCCCTCCTCGACCTCCCGCGCCGAGATGGCGGCCGACCGCATCGCCGACCTCGTCGCCCGCACCGAACCGGGCGCGCGTCTCGGCACGAAGGACGAACTGCGCACCGAGTGCGGGGTGTCCGTCGGCACCTTCAACGAGACCTTGCGTCTCCTTCAGGCCCGTGGCCTGGTCACCGTGCGGCCCGGCCCTGGCGGGGGGCTCTTCGCCGCCGCCGGACCGCCGCGCACCAGGCGCCTGGGTGCCTGGGCCGAGGAGTTGGACGCCCGGCACCCCGAGGACGCCCTGCGCATCCGTGACGCCCTCGACCCGCTGCTCGTCGAGGACGCCCTCTGGCACGCCTCACCCGCCGACCTCGCCGCGCTGCGCGGTGACCTGGGTGCCCTGGCCGACGCGGCCGACTCCGTCGATGCACCCGGGTTCGCCCGGGCCGAGCGGCAGTTGCGCACCCGTCTGGCGGCGATCGGGCCCAGCGCGATGCTGCGTTCGCTGTACGGCGGGCTGCTGGCCGTCATCGAGCCCTTCGTCGGCACCGCCGACGCCGACACCCTGCACGCTCTCTACGAACGCCACGCCGCCCTGATCGACGCCCTCGACGCCCGTGACCGCGCCGCCGCGTTGCGGCTGGTCGCCACTTCGGTGGGGTGAGCCGGGGTCACAGGGCAGCGGCCCGGCCGCGTACGAGGAGGTTCTGCGTACCCAGGCCGAACGCCAGGTAGGCGTACAACGACGCGGTCCCCAGGATCCCGGTGCCGGCCGCGTGGTCGATCCACAGGCCCAGCCCGAGGTGCGCGGCCACCGAGACCAGCCACAGTCCGGTGGTGGCCGCCGTTCCCTTGCGCAGCACTTCGCCGTGAGGGTCGCGCCAGACCTGGACGGTCCGTGCCCTGACCAGGCCGAAGCCCGCCGCGACGGCCAGGCTCGCCACCAGCAGGACGACGGGCAGCGTGGTCAGTGGGCGATCCTTGACGACCGAGGCGACGCCGAAGGCGATCCCCGCGACGCCCAGAAGACCCAGGACGACCGGGGTGATCAGCGAGCCGTTGCGCCGCACCGGACGGGTGCGCAGCTGCTGTCGCACCACAAGGCCGACGATCACCGCGACTATGACAAGGGCGGGCCCGCCGCTCGTGCTCTGCATGTTCAACTCCCCGTTGTGGCACTGCGCTCGGGCGGCAGCGCCGTGCTGCCTATTGTGAGCGGGCGCGGGCGGGGCTACCGGCCCGGGGCCGGTGGCTCAGGGGTGACCCCACGGAGCCTTCGCAGTCGGTCGCGGGTGGTGCGGGGCAGGCCGGCCACGACGCGGTCCCAGGAGTGCTCGATCATGTCGGCGAGTTCGTCGGCGGGCACGGTGCCGTCCAGGGCCACGGTGTTCCAGTGCCGCAGGCGCGCGTAGTAGCTGGGGCCCACGGCCGGGTACTGCTCGCGCAGGTGCAGGGCGGATTCGGGGTCGCTCTTGAGCGTCACCTGCTCGGGGCGCGAGGCGTTGGCCTCCGTCAGGATCGCGAAGATCTTGCCGCCGACCTTGAACAGGGTCATCCCGGGCCCGGGCTCGCCCTCCGTCGCCTCCGGCAGTCCCATGGCGAACTCTGCGATATCTGCAGGAGTCATAGGGGATGCCTCTTTCGTGCCGTGCGCCGCGCCAATGCTTTGGCGCAAAAGATTAGCAATTAGCGACTCATGGGATATAGGACATGAATCGACCTATATCCGTGTGAACCTCTCCATACGACTTCCCAAAGGCGCGGAAAGGCCCACAGTCATGACCAGCAACAAGATTCACGCGGACGCCGAAAAGTTTGCTCACGAGTGGGTGAGCGCCTATAACGATCAGGACTTCAGCCGGTTCGGGGCGATGTACACCGACGATGTCGCCTACACCGTCGGGGCCTACGGGATCGCCTTCAATGGCCGGGATGCCTTCGTGGGCCACATCCGCGAGTACGCGGGCGCCGTTCCCGACCGGAAGCTGACCGTCAAGCGGGTCATCGCCGACGGGGAACTCATCGCCCTCGAAACCGATTTCGCCGGCACCAGCTCCGGGGCGGTGCCGGCCCTGCCTCCGGCCGGGGAGCCGGTTGCTGCCAGCTTCTGCACGGTCCTGCGGCTGCGCGAGGGCAGGATCGCGGCGCAGGACGACTACGTCGGCTGACGGCGCCCTCCGCCTTGGGGTATGTGGCCTTGAATCGGGGTGCGTTCGTGGCCTACCGGCGCATTTGTGTGCCCCGGGGGCGGGGGACGGATTTGGTGATTCCTACGCGTACGGACTCCACCCTGCGGTGGAATTCCTCGTCGAACGCCTCGCCCAGCCAGCCTTCGTGGGGGTCTTCGTCGCGGCACGCGCGGCAGCGGCCGTCCGGTAGGGAGCGGCCCGGGGCGCCGCAGCCCTTGCATTCTGTGAGGTGGGGCGGGGGTTCCGGCGTGGGTGCCGGGGTGCGGTCCCGTACCGGGGGGAGTTTCGCCTCCAGGCGGGTGCGGGCCAACGCGCCCGGGCAGTGGACCCCCTCCGGTGGGAGGCCCGCCGTGAGGGCGCGTACGAGTTCCGCCTCGGTCGCGCCCCTGGCCAGCCATTCGTTCGCGAGTGGTTCGAGTTGGGCGCATTCCCTCGCGGAGAGGCTCATGCGGGGGTCCGTGCGGCCCACGTCGGCCAGGATCTTGTACGCGGCCGGTGGCGGTTCCTCCGCCGCCACGGGTGCGGGCACGTCCCCGCGCAGGAAGCGCTTCCACCACGACTCGTTCCGCGCCGTGCGCGAGAAGTACGTACGGAACACCCACTGCGTACGGCCGTCCCCGACCGTCTCACGCCTGCGGAACAGGTGACCGGCCCTGGCCAGCGCGTTGAGGGCCGTGCGTACGGCCTGCTGGCCGTACGCCGCCAGCTCTCTCGCCAGTGTTTTTACGTCGATCGCCGCGCCGTCGGGGAGGCGGTCGATGTACGCCGCGATCGCCGCCTCGCGGGCGGGCAGATGGGCGAAGTCGTCCTTGCGGCGCGGCTTCTGGTCGGGTACGGAGCGTTTGCCGTATCCCGGGGAGGCCATGGGGGCACTAAGGTTGGCAGCAGCCATGTGGATCGTCCTAGCGATCTTGGTGGTCAGACCCCCGTTCGGTGTTGGTAGCACCGGCGGGGGTTGTTTGTTGCTGCGCACGCTACACACCCTGCGCACACCGTCGCCACTCGACTACCTAAAGTCATACAACTTGTGGTACGCGGGAGTTGGGAGGGTGGGTGGGTTCAGCCCTCCACCCATTCCTTGGAGAAGTCGCTCGAATCCCGACCCCCGTCCCCCGAAGCTCAAGCGTCGGCGGACGCGTAGGTTATGAAATCCGCCCAAGCGGGGGCGGGTATGGCGAGTTGGGGGCCATGCCCGAGCTTCGAGTCTCGGACGTGGATGGTGTGCGAGCGGTTCGCGACTTCGACGCAACTCTTGTCTGCCTCCTCAGTGCTGTAGCTCGATTTGAACCACTGCAACGCGTCCCTCATAGCTCCTCCGACAGTTCGCTGATGAACTTTCTGGACTCTTCCTCGCTGAGCGCCTGCATGCGGAGCATGGCGAAGCGCTTTGTCATGCTGCTGGCCCTCTTGCCGTCGCAGTCCAGCTGAGAAGTGCTGTAGTTCTCCGTGTAGACGAGTTGCTCGCCTTCCGCGCTCTCCAGCAGCGTGAACGCACCGGTCATGCCCGGGAAGTAGCCTTGCCCGGTCGGCAGGATCTGGATGAACACATTGCGCTGCTCGTCGACATCGAGCAGGTGACGGAGCTGCCCCTTCATCGTCTCGGCTCCGCCCAGCATGGTGCGCAGAGCGGGCTCGAAGATCACGAAGTTGAACAGCGCGGTCGGCTCATCCAGCCGCTTCTGACGGTTCATGCGCAGCGCGACGCCGTTCTCGATTTCTTCGTCGCGGACGGGAGGAACACCGCACCGCATGAGCGTTCTCGCGTACTCCTCGGTCTGCAACAGACCCGGAATGATGACGAGCTCGAAGTTGTGCAAGGCGAGGGCTTCGGCCTCAGCTGCCACGTACTCCGGAACCTGCGGAGCTGTCGGTTCCGGCTGGAGATACGGGCACGCCGCCAGCAGCAGACCCTGCGCCCCGCACATCTGGTCGGCGACTTCGAGAACGCGGCGGGACGGTTTGCGGCGTCCCTGTTCCATCGACTTGATTGTTTCTACGCCGTAGTTGGACTCTCTGGCCAGGTCCTCGCGGCTGACGCCCGCGATCGCTCGCCAGGACTTGAGTTGATCGCCGCAGTACCGCCATGACACCGGCGGGTTGGCAATGCCGCGCATCAGCATTGGGGCTCACCTCACGCTACGTACCCTCATGGTCCCCGCGCACGCTAGACCTGCCCAGGGCTTCGCAAGCCCTATACGAGAAAAGTTCGCCCGCACGGGTGTGCTGTGCCTGGCGAGAAGTGATCCAGGGCTTCGGAGGGGCTGTTGTACTGCGCGCATGGCTGATCAGAAGCAGTGCACGGTGGTCCGTACCGGAGAGTACGAGGGCATCCAGGGCGGTACGTTCGGGGCGGGCATCAGTGCTCAGTCGGCGGGGGCGGAGCGGCTGTGCCTCCACCGGCTGGTGATGCCTGCGGGTACCCGGGGGCGTCCGCATCTTCATGAGGGCCATGAATCGGCCATTTTCATTCAATCGGGCCAGGTGGAGGTGTGGCACGGGGAGGGGCTGGCCGAGCATGTGGTGCTGGGGGCGGGCGACTACATCCACATCCCGGCGGATACCCCGCACATGCCGGTGAACAGCGGTTCCGAGGACATGGTGTGCGTGGTCGCGCGGACGGATCCGGAGGAGCAGGAGGGGGTCCAGCTGCTGGATCTGCCGGCTTGGCTGGAATCGCGGCTCGGCTTGCTGGTGGTGGGGGTGGGCTGAGCCGGTCTGTGGGCGGGTGGCCGCGACACTCTGTTGCGCTGAAGGTTGCCCGGGCGGGATGTGTGCGCGCTAGGCTGGGAGGCGTCTGGTCGTCGCCGGATTTCGGCGGCTGGATGTAGTTGAAGAGGCCCCCGCCACGGACCGGTATCCGCAGCGAGGGCCAACCGGAAGCAAGTTCCGGCCGGAGGCTTATCCTTCAAGCCTCCGGTCACTTCCCTCGCGACCACCTCCACAGTTCCCGGATCACCGCAGCGATCCGTTCCCGCAGAGACGGCTTCCGGTGGCGTCCTGTCATCGGACGCCCCCCTTTCATTACGCGGCCAAGATCCGGTGGCCGCTCCGGAGGAACCCGGCTGTCCGGGCCCTCCGCGAAGCCCGACAACTGTCGGCTCCTCCTTGAAGGGGGGCGCCCGCTCGGGGGCGCCACGGGACACGCTATCCCGTATCGGTCTCAACTCACGCTGAATTGTGGGAAGTTCTGTGGTTGCGAGATGTCGCACATGGGAACGGGTCATCGATCGATACGGTGATCGATCCGCGATGCGTTCTGAGGGGTGCCGCCTTTTGTTTCCCCCACCCCGCCCCTTCCCGAACTGGGGCTCGCGCCCCAGACCCCCGGCTGCGGGCCGGTGGTCGGGTTGTGCCCACCCGTTCCGCCCTGCGGAACGATTGCCCACAACCAGGTGCCTACTACGACGTCAAGCGCAAGCCGTTGTCGAAGTCCACGCGCGCCAGATCCGCGCGGGAAGTTATCCCCACCTTGGGGAAGACGTTCGACAAGTGGTGGCCCACTGTCCGTGGGCTGATCAGGAGTTGGGCTGCTATTTCGCGGTTCGTGAGGCCTTCCGCCGCCAGGCGGGCCACGCGGAGTTCCTGGGGGGTGAGGGAGATGCCGGGGGTGGGGGAGCGGCGGAGTTGTTGGCCGGTTAGTTCTTGTTCGTGGAGGGCGCGTTCCAGGAGGGTGGGGGCGCCCAGGCGGCGGAATGTCTCGGCTGCTTCGGCGAGTTGGATGCGGGCCTCCGTGCGGCGGCGGACGCGGCGGAGCCATTCGCCGTAGAGGAGGCGGGTGCGGGCCTGTTCGAAGGGGCGGGCCGGGCGGCCGTCCAGGGCGTGCAGGAAGTGGGAGTTCTTCGCCGTCGGGTCCTCGGTGAGGAGGGCCTCGCAGCGGTGCGCGGCGGACTTCGCCCAGGCCGTGCCCGTACGGTCGGCCCAGCGGGTCAGCAGCCGTACGTGCGGGAGGGCGGCGTCCGGGTGGTCGGCCCGTACGGCCGCCTCGGCCGTGTCCGCGGCGGCGAGCAGGGCGAACGTGCCGTGCGCGGCGGCGTGGCCCGGTTCCGAGATGCGGGACAGCCACTGGAGGGCCTCGTCCGCGCGCCCGGCCTGCAGGGCGGCCAGGCCGCGGCTCCAGTGGGCGGCGGCGGTGAGGGCCCGTATGCCGCGTGGCACGGATATCTCCAGCGTGCGGTCGGTCTGGGCCGTGACCGTCTCCTCGTCGCCGCGCAGGGCGGCGAGCCAGGCCAGGACGCTGCGGCACTGCGTGGCCGCGTGATCGGCGCCGATCTCCTCGGCCAGGCACAGGGCCTCGGTCGCTTCGGCGGTGGCGTCGCCCCACCGGCCGCGCACGGCGTCGAGGGACGCGGTCTGCGGCACGGTCAGGACGATGGCGGTGGCCGCGTCCGTGCGCCGCAACTCGGCGATCTTCCGCCGGAACGCCTCGGCCAGGGCCTCCTCCGCACCCCAGGCCACGCCGAGCGACGCGGGCGGAATGAGGCGCCAGCTACTGGCGCCGAGGCGGGCGACGGTGTCCTCGGTGAGGGCGGGCGGGGCGCCGTCCTCGCGCCACCAGCCGACGAGGGGCGGCACGTCGGGGAGGGTGGCGAGGACGTCGAGGGCGGCGGCGTGGAGGGCGGGCGCGCCCGCGGTCCAGCCGGCGCGTACGGCCATGGTGGCCAGTTCGAGCTTCTTCCCGGGCCGGGAGACGGCGCGCACGTCGCGCATGAGGTGGCGGTGGGCCGTCCTCTGGTCGCCGTACCCGAACTCGATCAGTCCGCGCAGTCCGCCGCTGAGCTCCGCGACGGCGTCCTCGGAGGACAGGTGCGTCGCCCTCGCCAGCAACTCCCTTGCCGCGGGCACCTGTCCGGCCTCCCACGCGGCGCGCGCACCGCGTGCCAGCCGGACCGCCGCCCCGTCGGGGCAGGGGGACAGCTCGGCGGCGCGCCGCAGGATCTGCGCGGCGGACGCGCAGCCGCCGCGCGCCCAGGCCCGGTCGGCGACGGCGACCAGGAGCGCGGCGACGTCCTCGTCGGGCCCGTCGCAGGCGGAGGCCAGATGCCAGGCGCGCAGCTCGTCGGCGTCCTCACCGGCTCCGGCGAGGACACAGGCGAGGGCCCGGTGCGCGGCCTGCCGTTCGGTGAAGGGCGCCTCCTCGTAGACCACGGTCCGTACGAGCGGGTGGCGGATGCGGACGCGGTCGCCGTGGGTGTCGAGGAGGCCGTGGCGGAGCGCCTCGTCCCAGGCGGCCGTGCCGACGCCGAGGGTGTCGGCCGCTTCGCGCAGGGCCCAGCGCTCGCCGCGTTCCTCGGCGGCGGCGAGCAGCAACAGGGTGCGGGTGCGGGGGCCGAGCGCCTCGACGCGGGCGTTGAAGGCGCGCCGCAACCGCGGCCCGACGGCGACGCGTTCACCGGGTGCGGACGGCCCGGCGGCCTCCAGCGCGCCCGGCAGCTCCTGGAGGGCCAGCGGATTGCCGCCCGCCGTGCGGACCGTACGGGCGAGGAGCCGCTCCCCGGCCGAGGGCGTCGCGGCCGCCGCGAGCCGGCGCGCGTCGGTGTCGTCGAGTCCGCCGAGCCCCAGCGCGGGGAGCTGCGCCCAGGGGCCGGTGGCCGGGTCGGCGTGGGAGGTGAGGAGCAGGGCGACGGGCTCGGTGCGCAGGCGGCGCACGACGAAGCAGAGGCACTCGACGGTGGGCGCGTCCAGCCACTGGGCGTCGTCGGCGACCAGCAGGACCGGCTGTTCGCCGCCGAGTTCGGAGAGCAGGGTGAGGACGGCGGCGCCGATGAGGAAGCGGTCGGGGACGTCACCGCTGTGGCCGAGCGCACCGCGCAGCGCGGCGGCCTGCGGTGCGGGCAGGGCGCCGATGCGGTCCACGACGGGCCACAGCAGTTCGTGCAGCGCGGCGAAGGCGAGCCCGGACTCCATGCGGGTGCCACGGCAGCTCAGCACGGTGAAGTCGGTGGCGGAGGCGGTCGCGTACTCCAGCAGCGCCGTCTTGCCGATGCCGGGGTCCCCCCAGAGCACCAGTCCCGCCCCTGTGCCCTCGCGCGCCCCGGTGAGGACGCGGTCGAGCTCTGTCTGTTCCTGGTGCCGTCCGTACAGCGTCATTTGACGGAGATTTTATAAGGGCTCATCTCACATCCCAGGTATGGAAATCCATGGGGAATGTCACGGCCGACACGGGGCGGAATATCCAATTCCGTTGTGGGGGGTACGGATACGGTGACGGATCCGCTCTGCGCGCCCCGGCCCTAGCGTTCCCGGCATGCGCACCCTTGCATCTGCCGATTCCCTTCTCGACGACGTGGCCGCGGCGGTCCGCGGTGACGCCTCCTGCGGTGTTCTGGCCACTGGGCGCTTCACCCCGGCCGCCGAGGCGGGTGAGCTCAGCGCGGCGGCGCTCTTCGCCGGGCCGTCGGTGCCGGTGACGGTCCGCTTCTCCAGCGCGGTCGGTGGCTTCGGCGGTTTTGGTGGCTTCGGCGATCAGGGGCTCGCCGTCCGCTTCCACGTCGGGGCCGAGCAGGACATGGACCTCCTGGCCTCCACCCTGCCTGTCCTCGCCGTCCGCAACGTACTGGGCATGCTCGAATTCCTGCGGGCCACCAACTCCGGTGATGCTGCGGCTGTTTCCGATTTCTTCGGACGTCATCCGGAAGCGGCCACGGCCATGGCTCTCGCCGAGGATGCGCTGCCTGCGGAGAGCTTCACGGGCGTGACGTATCACGCGGTGCACACGTTCGGGCTGGTGGACGAGGACGGGCGGACGACGTGGGCGCGCCTCAGCTGGGAGCCCTGGTGGCCTCTCGCCCCGCTCTCCCGCGAGGAAGCGCTCGGCCGGCCCGCGGACTATCTGACGCGGGGGCTCGCGGGGCGGCTGCCTTCGGGGTTTCGGCTGGTCGCGCGGTTTGCCGGGGCGGAGGATTTGGGGGTGTTGCATGATCCGACGCGGTTGTGGGCTTCGGGGGCTGGTCTTATGGCCGAGCTTGGGGAACTCATGCTGGATGGGGTGGGGGTGGGTGAGTCACCCGACTTTGATCCGTTGCGGCTGCCGCTGGGGTTTGAGGCGCCGCGGGATGATCTGTTCGGCGTGCGGGTTGCTGGCTCCCCCAGCTAGCGCTGGGAGGTGCCCCCAGCGGCGGGGTTTTCCCCCACCCCGCCCCTTCCCGAAACTGGGGCTCGTGCCCCGGACCCCCGGCTGTCCCGCCGTTGCCGCCTGCGGCGGGAGCTCCCTTCGGGAGCGTCCTCAAACGCCGGACGGGCTGAATTCGCACCCCGAAGCCCAAGCACCCTCCCGGGGTTGATGCCGTCCACCGGCGTGAGGGGGCGGGACGCGCAGGGGTGACGCGGGACGTAAAGCGAAGCAGTCCCGTGTTACCCCGGAGCGGCACGCCCCCGCCCGTCAGCGACGGCGAAGAACCCCACACCCAGCCCGGCCGGCGCTTGAGGCCGCGCCCGCAGGGCGCCCCGCCGCAGGCGCAACGGACCCGCACCCCGATCAGCCCAACTTCGAGAGCAGATCCACGATCCGCCCCTGAACCTCCGCACTCGTCGAGCGTTCCGCCAGGAAAAGCACCGTCTCCCCCGCCGCGAGCATCGCCAGTTGCGTCGGGTCCATGCCCGCTGACGTGTAGACGACGAGCGGCGTGCGGCTCAGGAGGCCGCCTGCGCGGAGCCAGTCGATGATGCCTGCGCGGCGGCGGCGGACCTGCATGAGGTCCATGACGACGAGGTTCGGGCGGAGTTCGGCGGCGAGGGTGGCCGCTTCGGCGTCGGTGGCCGCGTGGGCGACCTGCATGCCGCGTCGTTCGAGGGTCGCGGCCAGGGCGTCGGCGATCTCCTGCTGTTCCTCGATCAGGAGGACGCGGGAGGGGTGCATCTCGCTGTCGCGCGGGGCGAGGGCCTTGAGGAGGACGGCCGGGTCCGCTCCGTACGCCGCTTCCTTCGCCGCCTGCCCCAGGCCGGCCGTCACCAGCACCGGGACCTCCGCCGCACCGGCAGCCTCGCGCAGCGACTGAAGGGCGGTCCGGGTGATCGGGCCGGTCAGCGGGTCGACGAACAGGGCGGCCGGGTATGCCGCTATCTGCGCGTCGACCTCTTCGCGCGAGTGGACGATGACCGGGCGGTAGCCGCGTTCTGTGAGCGCCGTCTGGGTGGAGGCGTCGGGGGCGGGCCAGACGAGGAGCCGGCGGGGGTTGTCCAGCGGCTCCGGCGGGAGCTCGTCGTCCATCGGGGGGCGCGGCGTGTTGACGACCTCGACCGCGCCGTTGGGGCCGTCGAGCGGCTCGGGTCCTTCCGAGCCCTCGTCCGGAGCCCCTATGGCGAACGCGCGGCCCTGCGGCGCGCCGGGCGACTGCGGGCGGGCGGTCGCGGCCGACGGGGTGGGCGTCTGGCGCTCCTCCTCGGAGGGGTTGCCCAGCTTGCGGCGCCTGCCCGAGCCGACGGGCGTGCCGCCGGGGGGCGTCTCACCGGCGCCGGGCCCCTGGCCGAGCATGCGGACGCTGATGGGCCGGGCCGCCTCGCCCTGTGGCGCGGCCGCCCCCGGCTCCTCGGCGAGCGCGCGCCGCGCGCGGCGGCGGCCGGTGGGCGCGGCGGCGTCCGCGTGGGGATCCGGGTGCGCGGCGCCGCCGGGGCGGACCTCGCCGCCGGGCGCGTCCGTGTCCTGAGGGTGCGCGGAACCGTACGGCGCGCCGCCGGTCACCTTGGGCAGGCCCTGGTGCGGGGTGTCGTCCATGGCGGTGGCGGCGCCGTCGGGCTCGCTCGCCGCGACGACGGGGCGCGCCTGCTGCTGCACCCTGCTCACGGCCGCGGCGGCCGGGTCGACGGGTGCGCTCGCCGCCGGGGCGGGCGCCGGGGGCTGTCCCGTACCGCCGGGCGCGGCGTACGGAGCGGGTCCGGTCGGCGCGGTGCGGGTTTCGGCCCGGTCCTGGTGCGGAGCGGTGGGGTGGGCGCCCGTGTGCCCGGGAGCGCCCTCAACGGGTGAGCTGGCGTTGCCGGGTGCGGGGTGCGCGCCCGGGCGTCCCGGAACCGCGGGCGTGGCCGCGTCGACCGGCGCCGGGTTCGTCCGGGGCTGATCCTGCTGCGGGGCAGCCGCTGTTGTCGTACCGCCCGGTGCGGGGTGGCCTCCAGGCTGGCCCTGATGCGCGGGGCCCGCCTCGGGACGGACCGGGTGCGGTGCGTCCGCCGTGTTCGGGCCGCCTGCCACCGCGAACGGTGCGGGGCCCTGGACCGGGTCGGCCAGGAACGCCGCGGTGCCGCCCTCGGGGGCGTACGGCGCGGGTCCGCTCGGTGCGGGACCGCTCGGTGCGCCGCCACCCGGCTGCACCGGAGCCGCGGGCATGGCGATGGCACCAGGGGTGGAAGGGTGCTCGGGCCGGGCTGCGTCCGGGCTGCTCGCGGTGTCGCCGCCTCCGGCCAGGAAGGCCGCGGTTCCGCCCTGGTGGGGTGCACCCGGCGGAGCCGTGGGCGCGGGCTTGGGGGCCGGTGCCGGGGGAGTCTGCGGGGCGGGCGGCGCGGTGTCGCCGTTCCCGGACACGAACGCTGCGGTCCGGCCCAGCTCGGGAGCCGGCGGGGCCGCCACGTCCTGCCGCTGGTCGGCAGTGTCGGCCGGGGAGCCCTTCTCCTCGGCAGACGGGGCCGGCGAGGTCGGCGGGGCCTGCGGGGTCGGCGGCGTCGCCGGGGCCGGGGGGAGGGCGAACGCGGTGCGGGGAAGGTCCGGTTCGGCGTTGGCCTGGCCCGGGATGGGGCGTTCCGGCGCCTCCGTGACGCCTCGCCGCGCGCGGCGGCCGGTCGGGGCCGGGGCCGTGGGGTCGGGCGTGCGGTCCGCTTCCGCGGGCGGCAGCGCGAAGGCCGTGCGCGGGGCCTCGGGTTCCGCGGGCCGCTGCTCCCGCCGGGCGCGCCGCCCGGTCGGCGCGGGCGTGCCCTGCGGCGGCACGAGCCCGGCACCCTCGGTGCCCTGGCCCGGCGCGCCGTTCCGCCCGTGGCGGCCCTCCGCCGCCACGGCCTGCTCCTCGTCGGCGCGGGGGCGCGCCCGGCGCCGCCCGGTCGGCTGGGGCTCGGGCTGCTCCCCGGCGCCCTCGGCCTCGGCGTTCGCCCCGGACGGGGGCTGCGACGCCGCCGTGCCACGGGCCCGCTGCGCGGGCACCGGCATGACCGTCGTCGCGTTCATCGTGTCCATGGCCGCCCACCGCTCGGGCGAGGCGGTCACCGGCCCGGCCTCCGCGGAGACCGGGACCTCCAGGACGTAGGCGCTGCCGCCCGCTCCCGGCATGTCATGGGCCTGGAGCACACCGCCGTGCCCGCGGACGATGCCGCGCACGATCGGCCCGTGGACCGGGTCGCCACCCGCGTACGGGCCGCGCACCTCGATGCGCACGACCTCGCCGCGCTGTGCCGCCGCGACGACGATCGTCGAATCCCCGGAGCCGGAAGCGGCGGCGGGGGCGGAGGTGTTGCCCGTGGCGTCGACGCCCGCCACATCGGCGATCAGATGCGCCAGCGCCTGCGCGAACCGCTCCGCGTCGACCTCCGCCTCGATCGCGGGGGCGTGCACCGCGAACTGCGCGCGCCCCGGACCGATCAGCTCGATCGCACCCTCGACACCGGCCGCCACGACCTCGTCGAGCGGGACGGCCTCCTTGGTCAGCTTGGTCTCGCCCGCGTCCAGCTGCTGATAGGCCAGGACATTGTCGACAAGAGTCGACATCCGGGCGTATCCGGCCGAAAGGTGATGGAGGATCTGATTCGCCTCGGGCCACAGCTGTCCGGCCGGGTCGTCGGCCAGCGTGCCGAGCTCGCCGCGCAGTTGCTCCAGCGGTCCCCGCAGCGACGTCTCCAGGACGGCCAGCAGCTGGGCGTGGCGGGCGGCCAGCGCGTCGTGGGCCCGGCGGTCGGTGAAGGTCATCACCGCGCCGACGAGCTGGTCGCCGTCGCGCACGGGCGCGGTCGTCAGGTCGACGGGCACCGCGCGCCCGTCCTTCGCCCACAGCACCTGCCCGCGCACCCGGTGCTTGCGCCCGGACCGCAGGGTGTCGGCGATCGGCGACTCCTCGTACGGGAAGGGCGTGCCGTCCCCGCGGGAGTGGTGGATCAGCGGGTGCAGCTCCTGGCCGCCGAGGTCGCTGGCGCGGTAGCCGAGGATCTGCGCGGCGGAGGGGTTGACGAGGACGACCTTGCCCGCGATGTCGACGCCGACGACGCCCTCGGCCGCCGCGCGCAGGATCATCTCCGTCTGGCGCTGCTGGCGAGCGAGTTCGGCCTCGGTGTCGAGCGTCCCGGTGAGGTCGCGGACTACGAGCATCAGCAGCTCGTCACCGGTGTAGGAGGAGTGGTCGGCGTACGGGGTGCGGCCGTCCTCCAGGTTGGCGCTCGTCACCTCGACGGGGAACTGCGAACCGTCCGTGCGCCGCGCGATCATCCGCGTCGGCTTGGTGCGGCCGTCGTCGCTGTCGGGCAGCCGCATCGAACCGGGGATGCGCCGGGAGTCGAAGTCCGGCAGCAGGGAGAGCAGTCCGCGCCCCACGAGGCCGGTGCCGGGGACCTCGAAGGTCTCCAGAGCTATGTGGTTGGCGTTGACGACCGTGCCGTTGCAGTTGACGAGCAACAAGGCGTCGGGGAGGGCATCGAGTATGGCTGCGAGGCGAGCAGCGCCTCGGGATGGCCTGCTGCTCACGACGACGCTTCCTCCCTGGATACCGCAACCTTGCAGACTGCGCCGGACGGGCAGCGCGCTTCTCCGGCGCCCCTCCTGGCGTGTCACTGAGGGGAAGTCTACGGGCTGCGGAGGCGGGCGCGACGGCGGATGACGCGTGCGGCGGGGCGCACGGACCGGCCGCCGTCCGGTCGCCCCCGGGCCGTTGCGGGGCGTCCCGCCGCAGGCCGGACATGCCTCTTCTGTCAGTCCTCGTCGGAGACTTCCGGGTTGCCGAGCAGCTCGGAGAAGCGGTTCCAGCGCGCCGTTTCGCACCCGTTCGTCCGGTTGAAGTCCGTGTCCACCGGCCGTCCCGCCCAGCGGCCGGAGACATGGGCGCGCTGCGGGCCGCTGTAGATCATCGTGCAGATCTGGTTCCTGGGCACGGGCGCGAAGAGGTCCTTGCCCCAGTGCGTCTGCTTGTCGAGCTGCTCGCACGCCTCCTTGGGGTGCCGGTGGGTGCCGCCGGCGGGGTGGCAGTACAGCTCGAACCGTCCGTCGAGGTGCCCGGCCTCGGTGACGGTCACCGTGAGGTGGTCGCCGCCGGTCCCCGGCTGCGGCAGCGGGAGTGGCGCCGCAGAGACCGCGGGGGCGGCGAGCAGCGCGGGGGCCAGTGCGGCGGCGGTGAGGGCGAGCCTGCGGAGCAGCATGCGAAAACTCCAGGGTGACGACGGGAGCACGGCAGCCGGACGACCGGGGGACGGGCGTGCGCACCGGGGGGCCGGTGGCGCGGCCGGCGGGCCGGAAGGGCCCGACCGGACCCTTCACCCCTCTAACGCCCGAGAACGCAACGCGTTGCGCGCCGGAAACATCTTTGCCCCAGCCGGTGAGTGCCCGGTACCGTAGGGAGCGATTGGTGGCCGACCGCAAGGCTGTGTCATCATCTGCAAGCACCACTCGCGCCTGCGCGGGTGAGCGTGGAGGCGTCGCCTAGTCCGGTCTATGGCGCCGCACTGCTAATGCGGTTTGGGACTTAAATCCCATCGAGGGTTCAAATCCCTCCGCCTCCGCTTGTGTGTGGCCCCGGCCGTCTTCCGAGACGGCCGGGGCTTCTTGCTTTCCCGGCGGCAGGCTGTGCCGGGAAGGTGATCACCGAGGGCTCCAGGGCCCTGTCCGTGATCTTGCCGGAGGGGTGTTTTCGCAGGTCATCCTGCATGTGGGTAATGGATTTCGCGTCGCGGCGGAGTTCATGTAATGTTGTCCACGCAACGCCGACCGGCAAGAAAAACCGCCGGGAAGCCGAGCGCTCGTAGCTTAACGGATAGAGCACTTGACTACGGATCAAGAGGTTGCAGGTTCGAATCCTGCCGAGCGCACAGCCGAGAGACCGGTGCCACTTTTGTTGGAACCGGCCTTTCGACCGTCGCGGGGTGGAGCAGCTCGGTAGCTCGCTGGGCTCATAACCCAGAGGTCGCAGGTTCAAATCCTGTCCCCGCTACTAAGACCGCAGGCCCGGCACTCTTCGGAGTGCCGGGCCTGCGGCGTTTTCCGGCCGCGGCCGGTCAGCCGGTCAGCGGCAGCGCCCCGGCGAGGGCGCGCCACTCGGCGAGCGGGAGCTCGCCCGTCCTGCGCCGGGCCGGGTCCAGGACCACCTGGACGGCCACGTGATCGGCGCCCGCCGCGAGGAAGGCGTCCACCCGGGCGCGGACCGCCGCCGCGTCGCCGAGCGCGAAGACCGCGTCGAGCAGCCGGTCGCTGCCGTTGCCCTCGAAGTCCCGCTCCTCGAAGCCGAGCCGCAGCAGGTTGTTCGTGTAGTTGGGCATCGGCAGGTAGAAGGAGAGGTAGTCGCGGGCCGACCGCCGGGCGCGGTCCAGGTCGTCGTCGAGGACCACCTTCAGCTCCGGGGCGAGCAGCGCGCCCCCGCCCAGCAGCTCGCGCGCCTGCGCGGTGTGCTCGGCGGTGACGAGGTACGGCACGGCCCCCGCCGCCCGGTCGCGGGCCAGCCGCAGCATGCGGGGCCCGAGCGCGGCCAGCATCCGCCGTCCCGCGGGCGGACCGCCCGGGGCGGCGTCGAGCTCGTCCAGATACGCGGTCATCGCGGAGTACGGGCGCGCGTACCCCTCGACCATGTGGCGGTGGCTGACGCCCAGGCCCACGACGAACCGCTCCCGCAGGGCGGGGGCGAGGGCGGCGTACGCGGCGGCGATCCGGGCGGCCGGGTGCTGCCAGATGCTGATGATGCTCGTCCCCACGCTCACCCGCCCGGTCGCCTCCAGCACGTGCGCCGCGCGGGTGACGTCCGGGCTGCCGCCGATCCACAGCGTGCCGTAGCCCAGCTCCTCCAACTCCGCGGCCGCCGACCGGATTTCACCGAGCCGGCCCGGGTCGTCCTGCCGCAGTTCGTTGCTCCAGACGCCGATCCTGCCGAGCTCTGTGATGGGTGCCATGGGGCCGTCAACCGGAGGGTGATTGCTCATATTCCCCACCGTACGGAAGGGGCACCGCGGATTCTCAGACGAATCACAGGGAGCCGAAAGAAGCCTCTCAGCCTGCTCCCTCAGGATCACCCGTATGACCTCGATCTCGCCTGCCGCGCGAACGGAACTGCTCCACGACGACGGAAGTGCCGTACGGGTGCTGGTCGTCGACGACGAGGCACCGCTGGCCGAGCTGCTGTGCCTCGCCCTGCGCTACGAGGGGTGGGAGGTGCGGACCGCCGCCGACGGCGCCGGGGCGCTGCGCGCCGCCCGCGACTTCCGGCCCGACGCCGTCGTCCTCGACGTGATGCTGCCCGACATGGACGGACTGACCGTCCTCGGGCGGCTGCGGCGCGAACACTCCGACGTCCCCGTGCTGTTCCTCACCGCCAAGGACGCCGTCGAGGACCGGATCGCCGGGCTCACGGCGGGCGGCGACGACTACGTCACCAAGCCGTTCAGCCTGGAGGAGGTCGTGGCCCGGCTGCGCGGCCTGCTGCGGCGCGCCCGTACGGTGGCCCCGCGCGCGGACTGCGTGCTCACCGTCGGGGACCTCGTCATGGACGAGGACAGCCACGAGGTGTCGCGGGGCGGCACGGAGATCCACCTGACGGCGACGGAGTTCGAGCTGCTGCGCTTCCTGATGCGCAATCCCCGGCGGGTGCTCAGCAAGCCGCAGATCCTGGACCGGGTGTGGTCGTACGACTTCGGGGGGCAGGCGAATGTGGTGGAGCTCTACATCTCGTATCTGCGGCGGAAGATCGACGCCGGTCGCGAGCCGATGATTCACACGCGGCGCGGGGTGGGGTACCTGATCAAGCCGGCCGTGGTGTGAGGGTGCGCGGTTTCTTTCCCCGGTCCCGGGAGAAGAAGCGCGCTCGGTCGTTGCGGACGCGGCTCGTCGTTTCCACTGTCGTGCTCGTCGCCGTCGTCTGCGCGGTCATCGGGACGGTCACCACCATCGTGCTGCGCAGTTACCTCTACGGGCAGTTGGACACGCAGCTCAAGGATGTCGCGCGGCGGGCTGCCGGGCCGCCCGGGGGGCATCGGTTCACGGATCCGTACGACACCGATCCGCTGGGGTTCCTGCGCTCGGGCGGGCAGCCCATCGGGGCCGTGGGCGCGGTCACCGAGGGCAGCCGGCTGGCGGACGCGGCCGTCAGCGCCACCGGCTTTCCCCGGCCCGTGCTCGACCCGCTCACCGACGAGCAGCGCACCGCCCTCGACCGGCTCGCCCGCGACGGGCGGCCGCACGACCTGGACCTGCCGGAGCGGGGCGACTACCGCGCGATGTCCGTCGTCTCCGGGGACGGCACGATGTCCTACCTCGTCGGCATCCCCACCGCCGCCGCGCAGGACACGCTCGACACGCTCGTCCTGGTGGAGGTCTGCGTCACCGCCGCGGGGCTCGTCGCCGCGGGCATCGCCGGTGCCGCCAACGTAGGCATCGCCCTGCGCCCGCTGCGTCGCGTCGCCGCCACCGCCACCCGGGTCTCCGAACTGCCCCTGCACAGCGGCGAGGTGGCCCTCCACGAGCGGGTCCCCGACGCCGAGGCCGACCCGCGCACGGAGGTCGGGCAGGTCGGGGCGGCGCTCAACAGGATGCTGGGGCACGTCGGTTCGGCGCTGGCCGCGCGCCAGGAGAGCGAGACGCGCGTCCGGCAGTTCGTCGCCGACGCCAGCCATGAACTCCGCACGCCCCTGGCCTCCATCCGCGGCTACGCCGAGCTCACCCGCCGGGGGAGCGAGGAGACCGGGCCCGCGACCCGGCACGCGCTGGGCCGCATCGAGTCCGAGGCGCACCGGATGACCGGGCTGGTCGAGGACCTGCTGCTGCTCGCGCGCCTCGACGCCGGGCGCCCGCTCGCCCACGCCGACCTCGACCTGTCGCCACTCGCCGTCGACGCCGTGAGCGACGCGCGGGCGGCCGGGCCCGGCCACAAGTGGCGCCTGGACCTGCCCGCGGAACCCGCCGAGGTGCGCGGCGACCCCGCCCGTCTCCACCAGGTGCTGGTCAACCTCCTCGCCAACGCCCGTACGCACACGCCGCCCGGCACCACCGTGACCGCCCGGGTGCGCGACCGGGGGCCGCGGGTGGTGCTGGAGATCGAGGACGACGGGCCGGGCATCCCCGCGGAGCTGCTCCCGCACGTCTTCGAACGCTTCGCGCGCGGCGACGCCTCCCGCTCCCGCGCGGCCGGCGGCACCGGCCTCGGCCTCGCGATCGTCCGCGCGGTCGTCGCGGCGCACGCCGGGCGCGTGACGGTGGACAGCGCGCCCGGCCGCACGGTCTTCACCGTCGAACTGCCCACGCGGGCACGGCCTTTCACAGGGTGATCACAGGCTGACCACACGGCCGGGACAGCGGGGACCGGAAGGGTCGGCGCATGACCCAGCCACCTCCTGGCGCGGCCCTCCCGGCGCGCGTCCCGCTGTCCGCAGAACGGGCCGCGACGGTGCTCGACGTCGTGATCCCCGTGTACAACGAAGAGGACGACCTGGAGCGGTGCGTACGCCGCCTCCACGCGCACCTCACGGACACCTTCCCGTACGCCTTCCGGATCACCATCGCCGACAACGCGAGCACCGACCGCACGCCCGAGGTCTCCGCCCTCCTCGACGACTCCATCGAGGAGGTCACCGCCGTCCGGCTGGAGCAGAAGGGGCGCGGGCGCGCGCTGCGCACCGTCTGGTCGCTGTCGGACGCGCCGGTGCTCGCCTACATGGACGTCGACCTGTCGACCGACCTCAACGCGCTGCTCCCGCTCGTCGCCCCGCTGATCTCCGGCCACTCCGACCTCGCCATCGGGTCGCGGCTGGCGGGCGGCTCGCGGGTGGTGCGGGGCACGAAGCGGGAGTTCGTCTCCCGCGCGTACAACCTCATCCTGCGGACCGGGCTCGCCGCCCGCTTCTCCGACGCGCAGTGCGGCTTCAAGGCCATCCGCAAGGACGTCGCCGAACGGCTGCTGCCGCTGGTCGAGGACACCGGCTGGTTCTTCGACACGGAGCTGCTGGTGCTCGCCGAGCGGGCGGGGCTGCGGATCCACGAGGTGCCGGTCGACTGGGTCGACGACCCGGACAGCTCCGTGCACATCGTCCGGACGGCGACCGACGACCTGCGGGGCGTCTGGCGGGTGGGGCGCGCGCTGGCCACCGGCGCGCTGCCGCTGGACCGGCTGCGCCGCCCGTTCGGCGACGACCCGCGCGACCGGGCGGTGCCGGGCGTGCCGGGCGGACTGGCCCGGCAGGCGGTCGGCTTCTGCCTGGTCGGCGCGGTCAGCACCTGCTTCTACCTCGCGCTCTACGCCCTCTTCCGTACGGGCACGGGCGCGCAGACCGCGAACGCGGCGGCGCTGCTGCTGTCCGCGATCGCCAACACGGCGGCCAACCGGCGGCTGACCTTCGGGGTGCGGGGGCGGGACCGCGCGATCCGCCACCAGGCGCAGGGTCTCGTGGTCTTCGCGATCGGACTCGCCTTGACGAGCGGCTCGCTCGCGGCTCTGGACGTGACAAGCGGTCCTCACTCCCACGGAGCGGAGGTGGCCGTGCTGATCACGGCCAATCTGGCGGCTACGGCGTTGCGCTTTCTGCTGCTGCGGGCGTGGGTTTTTGCGCCTGCGCCTGCGTTGAACGATCAATCTGGGAGCGTCCGTTGAGTGCCGGCATTTTTCCCCTGTCCCG
This sequence comes from Streptomyces blastmyceticus, assembly GCF_039521185.1. Taxonomy (NCBI): domain Bacteria; kingdom Bacillati; phylum Actinomycetota; class Actinomycetes; order Kitasatosporales; family Streptomycetaceae; genus Streptomyces; species Streptomyces blastmyceticus. Next base: position 415,836 of record NZ_BAAABW010000016.1, read on the forward strand.
CCCCTTCCCGAAACTGAGGGCAAGCCCCCAGACCCCCGAAGAACGCTCACGCCGCAGGCGTCACGGTGCCGCGCTCGGCGCGCTGCTCCTCGCCACCGGCCTCCTCTACCTCTGGGGGCTCGACAAGTCCGGCTACGCGAACCAGTTCTACGCCGCCGCCGCGCAAGCGGGCAGCGCCAGTTGGAAGGCGTTCTTCTTCGGGTCGTCCGATGCCGCGAACGCGATCACCGTCGACAAGCCGCCCGCCTCGCTCTGGCCGATGGGGCTGTCCGTGCGGGTCTTCGGGCTGAGCTCGTGGGCGATCCTGGTGCCCGAGGTGCTCATGGGGGTGGCCACGGTCGGGGTGCTGTACGCGACCGTACGCCGGTCCTTCGGCCGGGCGGCCGGGCTGCTGGCGGGCGGGGTCCTCGCGGTCACTCCCGTCGCCGCGCTGATGTTCCGCTTCGACAACCCCGACGCGCTCCTCTGCCTGCTGATGGTGTGCGCTGTCGCCTGTGTGCTGCGCGCGCTGGAGGGTGCGCACACGCGGTGGCTGCTGCTCGCGGCGCTCTGCTTCGGTCTCGGCTTCCTGACGAAGACGCTCCAGGCGTGGCTGATCCTTCCGGCCCTCGCCGTGCTGTACGCGTTCTGCGCACCGGCCGCGCCCCTGCGCCGGGTGCGTCAACTGCTGCTCGCGGGACTGGTCCTGGTGGTGTCGGGCGGCTGGTGGGTCGCGGCAGTGGAGCTGTGGCCCGCGTCCTCCCGCCCGTACATCGGCGGCTCGCAGCACAACAGCTTCCTGGAGCTGACCTTCGGCTACAACGGCCTCGGGCGCATCAACGGCAACGAGACCGGCAGCGTCGGCGGGGGCGGCGGCCCGGGCGGCGGCCGGTGGGGGGACACGGGGCTCACCCGGATGTTCAACGCCTCCACGGGCGGCCAGATCTCCTGGCTGCTGCCCGCCGCGCTGGTGCTGCTGGTGGCCGGTCTGTGGCTGCTGCGGCGCGCGGCGCGACGGCCGGGGGACGACGGGCGGCGGCCCGCGTTCCTCGCGTGGGGCGGTGCCCTGTTGATGACCTTCGCGGTCTTCAGCTTCATGTCCGGGATCTTCCACGAGTACTACACCGTCGCGCTCGCCCCGTACGTGGCCGCCCTCGTCGCCATGGGCGCGGCCCTGGCGTGGGAGCGCCGCGCACACGCGCTGCTGTCCCTGGCGACGGTGGGCACGGCGGGCTGGGCGTACGTACTGCTGGACCGCACCCCGCACTGGCTGCCCTGGCTGAAGTGGGCGGTGCTCGCGGCGGGCGTCCTCGCGGGCGGTGCGCTGCTGCTCGTACGGCGGACGGGCAAGGGGTTCGCGCGGGGTGCGGTGGCGCTGGCGGTGGGGAGCGCGCTGGCGGCCCCGTTCGCGTACACGCTGAACACCGTGAACAGCGCGCACGGCGGGTCGATCGTGACGGCCGGACCGGCGGGCGCGCGCGGGCACTTCGGGCAGGGGGCGCGCTCCCGGCCGGGGAAGCCGGGCGGCGAGCGGCCGATCGGTTTCCCGGGCACGGGCGCTCCCGGCGGCCCCGGTGGCCCCGGCGGTGGGCGGACCGGTGACGCCGGCCGGGCAGGTTGGCCGGGCGGGCCCGGTGGTGCGGGCGGCATGGGCGGGCTGCTCGGCGGCCAGAAGGTGTCCGCCGCGGCGGCCGCCGCGCTGAAGCAGGACGCCGGGAAGTACACCTGGGCCGCGGCCGCTGTCGGCTCGCAGAACGCCGCGGGCTACCAACTCGCCACGCAGGTGCCGGTGATGTCCGTGGGCGGCTTCAACGGCAGCGACCCGTCGCCGACGCTCCGGCAGTTCCAGGCGTACGTGAAGGCGGGGAAGGTGCACTGGTTCATCGCCTCCGGGGAGTCGCGCGGCGGCGGCCTGGGCGGCGAACGGGGAGGTCAGGGCGGTGGCCGCGAGGCGCGCGGGTACTCGGCGGAGATCTCGTCCTGGGTCGCGGCGCACTTCACGAAGGTGACGGTCGGCACGGCCACGTTCTACGACCTGACGAAGGCCCGATAAAAAGCTGTTGTACAGCGTAGAGCGACTCTTGTACGGTGTACGACGACAGCCAGTCGTACACCGTACAAGGGGGGCCGTGTGACCGCCACGACCATGAACACTTCCGACGCCGCCGGGCAACGACCCGAGCGCAATCCGGCCCGTTGGGTCATCCTCGGCGTCATCTGCCTCGCGCAGCTCACGGTCCTCCTGGACAACACGATCCTGACCGTGGCGGTCCCCTCCCTCACCGAGGAACTCGGGGCCTCCACCGCGGACGTGCAGTGGATGATGAACGCCTATTCGCTGGTGCAGGCGGGACTGCTGCTCACCGCGGGCAACGCCGCCGACCGCTACGGCCGCAAGAAGATGCTGGCCACCGGGCTCGCCCTGTTCGGGATCGGCTCGCTCGTGGCCGGGCTCGCCCAGTCCACCGCGCAACTGATCGCCGCCCGCGCCGGCATGGGCATAGGCGGGGCGCTGCTGATGACCACGACGCTCGCCGTCGTCGTCCAGGTCTTCGACGACGAGGAGCGCACCAAGGCGATCGGCCTGTGGGGCGGGGTGAGCTCGCTCGGCTTCGCCGCCGGGCCGCTCATCGGCGGCGCGCTGCTCAACCACTTCTGGTGGGGCTCGATCTTCCTGATCAACCTGCCGGTGGCGCTGGTCGGCCTGGTGGCCGTCCTCAAGCTCGTGCCCGAGTCCAAGAACCCGACGGGCGACCGGCCGGACCTACTCGGCGCGCTCCTCTCCACGGTCGGCATGTCCGGCATCACCTTCGCGATCATCTCCGGCCCCGCCCACGGCTGGACCTCCGGACGGGTGGTGACCGCGGCCCTCATCGGTGCGGCCGCGCTCACCGCCTTCGCCCTGTGGGAGCGGCGCATTCCGTTCCCGATGCTGGACATGACCTTCTTCCGCAACAGCCGCTTCGTGGGCGCCGTCGCGGGCGGCATCCTCGTGGCCTTCGGGATGGGCGGCTCGTTCTTCCTGCTCACGCAGCACCTCCAGCTCGTCCTCGGCTACGACCCGCTGCAGACGGGCCTGCGGATGACGCCGCTCGCGCTGGTGATCGTCGTCCTCAACCTCACGGGCGTGGGCGCCCGGCTGCTGCCCAAGGTGGGCACGCCCGTCGCCATCGCCGGGGGCATGGGCCTGCTCGCCGCAGGGCTCGCGTCGATCGCGGTGCTCGGCGCGCACGGTTACGCGGGGATGTTCCTGGGCCTGGTGCTGATGGGCGTCGGCATCGCGCTCTCCATGCCGGCCATGGCCAACGCGATCATGTCCGCGATCCCGCCGGAGAAGGCGGGCGTGGGCGCGGGCGTCAACGGCACGCTCCAGGAGTCCGGCAACGGCCTGGGCGTGGCGGTGCTGGGCGCCGTCCTCAACTCCCGCTTCGCGGCGCTGGTCCCCGCGGTGGCGGCGGGGGCGGGCTCTCTCCCGGCAGCGCTCTCGCGGGCCTCGTCCGCGGCCGACCGCGCGGAGATCCGCGACGCGTTCGCCTCCGGCGTGCAGGCGAGTCAGCTGGTGGGTGCGGCGGCTGTGCTTGCGGGTGGCGTCCTCGCGGCGATCCTGCTGCGCCGGGCGGAGCGCGCCGGCAGGTGACCCGGGCCCCGGGTGCGGGTCCGTTGCCGCCTGCGGTGGGGGCGCCCTGCGGGGCCTTTCCCCCACCCCGCCCCTTCCCGAAACCGGGGCGCGTGCCCCGGGCCCCCGGCTGCGAGCCGGTCCGCCGCCTGCGGCGGGAGCGCCCTGCGGGCGCGTCCTCAAACGCCGGACGGGCTGAATATCCAGCCCGCCCGGCGTTTGAGGACAGCGCGCGAAGCGTGCTTCGGGGTCTGGGGCGGAGCCCCAGTTACGGGAAGGGGCGGGGTAGGGGAACAAGCCCGCCGGGCCGCACCCGACCGGGGGTCCGGGGCGGAGCCCCGGCCTCGGCGGAGCCGAGCATCAGACGCTGCGGGAAGGGGCGGGGCTGGGGAACAAGCCCGCCGCAGGCGCCGACGGGCCCGCACCCCCAACTAACATTCCGTACGTATCACCCGTAAGAAAGGGAATCGCATGGCGAGCACCAGTCGCGCGGACACCCCGCAGGCCAGCGTGTGGTTGTCCCGGAAGCCCGTTCCCAAGCGGAAGGGGGACGCCGAGGGCGGCGCGCTCGATCTGGAGCGGATCGTGGCCGCCACGGTGCGGCTGCTCGACGCCGAGGGGCTCGCGAAGTTCTCGATGCGGCGGCTGGCCGCCGAGCTCGGGGTGACCGCCATGTCCGTCTATTGGTACGTCGACACCAAGGACGACCTCCTGGAGATCGTCCTCGACGGGATCAACGGCACGATGGTGGTCCCGGACGTCTCCCAGGAGGACGGGGACTGGCGCGAGCAGCTGCGCCTCCTCGCCGTGGAGTACCGCAAGATGCTCTCCAGCCACACCTGGGTCACCCAGCTGCTTGGCCGCTATCTCAACATCGGCCCGAGCTCGATGGCGTACACCAACGCCTGCCTGGCCGTCATCCGGCGCAGCGGGGTGGGGGAGGAGCGGATCACCGGGGCGCTGTCGGCCGTCTTCCAGTTCGTCTACGGCTTCTGCACGGCCGAGGGCCTGTTCATGGAGCGCTGCAACGCCGCGGGCCTGACGGAGGACGAGTACTTCAAGCTGCTGATGTCAGAGGTCTCGGAACGCTACGACTACGAGGAGTCGTTCAAGGAGGCCGTCGACCTGATGGAGTCGCAGTCCGCCCTGACCCGGGAGGAGCGTCGCGAACAGGACTTCGGCTATGCCCTGGACACGGTGATCGCGGGCATCGAGGCCATGCGCGACCGCTGACCCCGACCCGGACCGCCCGCCGGGTACGGCAGAGCCCCGGTGGTGGCGCGCAGGCCGTCCCCTGCCTTTGCGCGCGCCGTCACCGGGGCTCGTCGTCCGGGACCGTTCATGCCGTTCCGGTCCCGGCTTCCGCCGGCGGGGGCACGACTCCGCTCGTGCCGCACCCCCGCCGCCGGGGTCTGTGTCAGCCGGCCTGCCGGGCCGGCTCGGCGTCCGCCGCGGACGTGGACCCGGAAGCCGCCGCCTGCGTACCGGACTTGCTCTTCAGAGCGACCTCCTTGATGAAGAGGGTCACGATGAAGGCCAGCAGCCCGCAGGGCGCCGCGTAGAGGAAGACGTCGCCGACGCCGTGCCCGTACGCGCTCTCGAAGACCTGCCGGAGCGGGGCGGGCATGTCGGACAGCTTGGGGATGCCGCCGCCGGAGCCGCTCTTGCCGAGGGCCGCCGCGGCCTTCGGGCCGAGGGCGGTGATGCCGTCCTTGACGTAGTCCGGGACCCGGTTGGCGAAGACCGCGCCGAGCGCCGAGACGCCGACCGCACCGCCGAGGGAGCGGAAGAAGGTGACGACGGAGCTGGCGGCGCCGAGGTCCTGCGGGGCGACCTGGTTCTGCGCGGCGAGCACGAGGTTCTGCATCATCATGCCCATGCCGAGGCCGACCAGGGCCATGTAGATCGCCAGGTGCCAGTACGGGGTGTCGTAGCGCATCGTGCCGAGCAGGCCGAGGCCCGCCGTCAGCAGCACACCGCCGGAGACCAGCCAGGCCTTCCAGCGGCCCGTCTTGGTGATGATCTGGCCCGAGACGGTCGACGAGATGAACAGGCCGCCGATCATCGGGATCGTCATCACGCCGGACATCGTCGGCGTCTTGCCGCGGGCGAGCTGGAAGTACTGCGAGAAGAAGACGGTGCCGCTGAACATCGCGACGCCGACGAACAGGCTCGCGATCGAGGCGAGGGAGATCGTCTTGTTGCGGAACAGCCGCAGCGGAATGATCGGCTCCGCCGCCTTGGACTCGACGAGGACGAAGAGCGCGCCGAGCGCGATCGAGCCGCCGACCATGACGTAGGTCTGCCAGGAGATCCAGTCGTAGTTCTTGCCGGCCAGGGTCACCCAGATCAGCAGCAGGGTGACGGAGGCGCTGATGAAGAACGCGCCCAGCCAGTCGACCTTGACGTCCCGCTTCACGACCGGGAGCTTCAGGGTCTTCTGGAGCACGATCAGCGCGATGATCGCGAAGGGCACACCGACGTAGAAGCACCAGCGCCAGCCGAGCCAGTCGGTGTCGGTGATGACGCCGCCGAGCAGCGGGCCGCCGACCGTGGCGACGGCGAAGGTGGCGCCGAGGTAACCGCTGTAACGCCCGCGCTCACGCGGGGAGATCATCGCGGCCATGACGATCTGGGCGAGGGCCGAGAGACCGCCGACGCCGATGCCCTGGACGACTCGGCAGGCGATCAGCATGCCCGTGTTCTGGGAGAGACCGGCCACGACGGAACCACCGACGTAGACGATCAGGGCTATCTGGACCAGCAGCTTCTTGCTGAAGAGGTCCGAGAGCTTGCCCCAGAGCGGGGTGGACGCGGTCATCGCCAGCAGCGAGGCCGTGACCACCCAGGTCAGGGAGGACTGGCTGCCGTGCAGATCGTGGATGATCTCCGGCAGCGCGTTGGAGACGATCGTCGACGACAGGATCGCGACGAACATGCCGAGCAGCAGCCCGGACAGCGCCTCCATGATCTGGCGGTGCGTCATGGGGGCGGCGTCGGAGCCGGAGTGGCCTCCGTGCTTGGTGTGTCCGCCCCCCACACCGGCGGGTGTGGTCTTGGCCATTGATTTCCTTACTGCCGATAGTGCGTGTGTGGGGTTGGTGTGTCCGCGGGGCGCGGCTACGGCTGCGGAGCGCGCAGCCGGCAGCCGCCGAAGCTCTCGCGGAGCCGGCCCAGCAGTTCGGTGAGCCGGACGACGTCCTCGTCGGGCCAGTCGCTGAGGCAGGCGGTGAGCGCCCGGGTGTACCGGGCCGAAACCTGCTCCAGCATCTCCACCCCCTGCGGGCTGATGCTGAGCAGCCGGGAGCGCTTGTCGAGCGGGTCGGGGTGCCGGTCGAGCCAGCCGCGCTCGGCCGCGTACGCGACATGGCGGCTGGTCACCGACATGTCGATGCCCAGGAGTTCGGCCAGCTTGCTCATCCGGACCTCGCCGCACTGCTTGAGCAGCGCGAGCGTCATCGCCGACGCGGGCGGGCACTCCGGGGGGAGCACGCGGCTCAGGTCGCGCCGGACGGCGGCGACGGCCCCGAGCTGGCGGCTGAGTTCCTCGTACTGCTCCTGTGCTGCCACTCGACGCACGCCTCCACTTCAGTTGCTCAGGGCAACCATAAGACCAGAACTTGGTTGCTGAAGGCAAACGAAATGGGGACTCTCCGGGTAAAGGAAACCTCAAGGTCTGCCCGGTGAGGTGTAAAGCGGCAGGTGGGGGGTGTGCGGATGCGCTTTGTACGCGGCCCGGCGCGCGAAACCCGGGGCTCCTTCGCTAGGGTCCTGGCCTATGGCCAACCCCCATCAGCACCCCCAGCAGAACCCCGAGGGCTACGACCCGGCGGGGAGCACCCAGATGTTCCGTGCGTTCGTGGACGAGGGCCCCGGTGGGGGCGGCGGCGGTGGCGGTCGCGCGGCTGCGCGCGCGGCTGCGCCTGCGGCTTCCGGGCCGCGGGTCGGGGTCACTGTCGCTGTGATCGCGGCGATCGCGGTCGTGGTGGCGGCGGTGGCTTGGCTGGCGCTCAGTTAGTGACCTGGGGTGGGTGAGGTAGCCAGTGCCCTGGGTGGGTGCGGGTTGCTTGCGCCTGCGGCGGGCTTGTTCCCCACCCCGCCCCTTCCCGAAACTGGGGCTCCGCCCCAGACCCCGAAGCACGCTTCGCGCGCTGTCCTCAAACGCCGGACGGGCTGATTCAGCCCGTCCGGCGTTTGAGGACGCGCCCGCAGGGCGCTCCCGCCGAAGGCGGCAACGGGCCTACGACCAAGTCGCCGCCGCCACCCGCGTCTCCACCCGCATACCCAACGGCACGCGCCACTCGTCCACACACACCACCCACGTCCCTTCCACCTCGCGTCCCGCGAGAATCGGCGCGGGCAGCGAGCGCGTGGAAGGGAGCGTCGCCCAGTTGATGCCGAGCGCGTCGATGACGTGCGTGCCGAAGGTGATCGTGCCCGCGGTGATCGGTGGGCCGGTGGGGTTGGTGAAGGTCACGGTGACCTTTTCGCACCATCGGCGGCCGTCGGGGTCCGGCTCCCGGTGGGGGTCGCCGACGCGGAGGTCCGCCGGGCTGCTCGCGGGCGGCGAAGGGGGCGAGGGGCGCGACGGGCGCGGAGGGGCGGGGGTCGGCCCGGAGGGTGCGGGGCCGTGGGTCGCTGCGCGAGGGCTCGGGCCGGCCGAGGTCGTCGGCGGGCTCACGGGACTCGGCGGGGCCTTGGAACTCGGCGGGGCCTTGGGTGAAGGCGGAGCCGAAGAAGCGTCGCTTTCGCCGTCGAGTGGAATCAGCTCCACACCGCCCTCGGGCGGAACGGCGCCGTCGACGGACCGGGACGAGCCGGGTCCGGCGGCTCCCGTCGCGACATAGGCGTCACGGCCGCTGCCACCGCATCCCGAGAGCAGGGCGCCCAGGGCGAGCGCGGCGGCCCCGGCGGAAGCGGAGGCGGAGACTAGCGTCTTCCGTCGCATCGGCCCAGTGTGGCTGACGCGGCGTCAGGTGTACATATGGGTGGACGGTCCCCCGTTGATCCCGTCCTCAGTCGGCGATGAGCCCCTCGCGCAGCTGTGACAGCGTGCGGGTCAGCAGCCGGGAGACGTGCATCTGGGAGATGCCGACCTCCTCGCCGATCTGCGACTGCGTCATGTTGGCGAAGAAGCGCAGCATGATGATCTGCCGCTCCCGCGGCGGCAGCTTGGCCAGCAGCGGCTTGAGGGACTCGCGGTACTCGACGCCCTCCAGCGCGCTGTCCTCATAGCCCAGCCGGTCGGCGAGCGAGCCCTCGCCGCCGTCGTCCTCGGGGGACGGCGAATCCAGTGAACTGGCCGTATAGGCGTTGCCGACCGCCAGCCCGTCGACCACGTCGTCCTCGGACACACCGAGGCACAGGGCCAGTTCGGGGACGGTGGGGGAGCGGTCGAGCTTCTGGGCGAGCTCGTCGCTGGCCTTGGTCAGGGCCAGTCGCAGCTCCTGGAGCCGGCGCGGCACGCGCACGGACCAACTGGTGTCCCGGAAGAACCGCTTGATCTCGCCGACGACGGTCGGCATCGCGAAGGTCGGGAACTCCACCCCCCGTTCGCAGTCGAACCGGTCGATCGCCTTGATCAGGCCGATCGTGCCGACCTGGACGATGTCCTCCATCGGCTCGTTGCGGCTGCGGAAGCGGGCCGCCGCGTAGCGCACGAGCGGCAGATTGAGCTCGATGAGAGTGTCGCGGACGTACGTACGCTCCGCGCTGTCCCGGTCGAGCGTGGCCAGCCGCAGGAACAACGAGCGGGAGAGGGTGCGGGTGTCGATGGCTTCGCAGTCGTCGAGCACGGCGTGCGGTGCGTCGTTGGCGAGCACCTTCGCGCTGCCCAGGTCTACGGACATGCCACCCCCTTGAGGTCGCGGACGGGTCACAGCAAGTCCCTCGTACGAGGGTCGGCCTCCACCTGAATACCGGACGCCGGGCTGTGGCAAACGCAGTTCCAGCAGAATGTCACATGTCGGCAACACGCTGTAGCGTCAAGTCGACATATCTGCCCGCTGGCCTCAAGGGCCTTCACCCTTGAGGGTTACGCGTCGATTCGATTTGCGGAACGCAGCCGGGCGAAGCTCCTGGAGAGCAGCCGGGACACGTGCATCTGGGAGACGCCCAGTTCGGCGCTGATCTGGGACTGCGTCAGATTGCTGTAGTAGCGCAGCAGCAGGATGCGCTGTTCGCGCTCCGGCAGTTGGACGAGCAGGTGGCGCACGAGGTCACGGTGTTCGACCCCGGCCAGCGCCGGGTCCTCGTAGCCGAGCCGGTCCAGCAGGCCGGGCAGGCCGTCGCCCTCCTGGGCCGCCTCCAGCGAGGTGGCGTGATACGAACGCCCGGCCTCGATGCAGGCCAGCACCTCGTCCTCGGGGATCCGCAGCCGCTCGGCGATCTCGGCGGTGGTGGGCGTCCGCCCGTGCAGCACCGTCAGGTCCTCGCTCGCGCCGTTGACCTGCACCCACAGCTCGTGCAGCCGGCGGGGGACGTGCACGGTGCGGACGTTGTCGCGGAAGTAGCGCTTGATCTCGCCGACGACGGTCGGCATCGCGAAGGTCGGGAACTGCACCCCGCGGTCGGGATCGAACCGGTCGATGGCGTTGATCAGGCCGATCGTGCCGACCTGGACGACGTCCTCCATGGGCTCGTTGCGGCTGCGGAAGCGGGCCGCGGCGTAGCGCACCAGCGGGAGGTTGGCCTCGATCAGGGCGGCCCGTACGCGCGTGTGCTCGGACGTGCCGGGCTGGAGGGTGACGAACTCCTTGAAGAGGACCTGGGTCAGCGCCCTGGCGTCCGCACCCCGGCTCCTGGGCTCCTCGGGCTCGTCCCCGGGGTCGTCGGGGGCGGGGGCCGCCCGCTCCTCCGGCGCCGGGGGGCGGGCCTCGGGGGCGGGCTTGTGGGCCTCCGCGGAGGCGGGGGGCTGGTCGCGTTGGAGGGGGGCTTCGGGGACGGTACGGGCCGACACGGTCACGCCACCCTTCACGGTCAACTCTCCGGCAAAAGCGGTCATAGCATCACAAGACATGTGCACTGTGTGCAAGCACCGCATAGCGCCGTGTTGAGGGCAAAAAAGGGCCCCTCGCCGAGGTCGGCGAAGGGCCCTCTGGGTCGTGCGGAGACCGCGATCCCGGCAGGTCGGCCGGGGTTCCCTCAGAACGGGTAGTCGGCGATCACCCATGTGGCGAATTCGCGCCACTGCGCGACGCCCGCCTGGTGCGCGGGGTGGTCGAGGTAGCGCTGGAGCGCCTCGGTGTCGTCGACGGCGGAGTTGATGGCGTAGTCGTACGCGATCGGCCGGTCCGTGACGTTCCAGGCGGACTCCCAGAAGCGCAGCTCGGGAATCTGCTTGCCGAGCTCCTCGAACGCCTGCACGCCGGCGGCGACGCGCGGGTCGTCGCGCTCGACGCCCTCGTTGAGCTTGAACAGGACGAGGTGACGGATCACGGTTCTGCCCTTACTTGATGAGCTGGGTCATAAACTCGCCGACGCTCTTGGCGGCGTCCGAGATGCCTTCGAACCCTACCTGGACGAGTTCCGCCGACCGCGCCGGGGAGTGGATGATCGTGTACGCCACAAAGATGATGACGGCGTAGAACGCGATCTTCTTCGCCTGTGCCACGGCCCCACAGCCTCCCCTGCTGTCCCCGATGCCCCTATGGTCGCGAGAGTCTAACCGTACGTATGGACGAAATGCTGGACCGGCGGCTCCGGGGAGCCACCGGGGAGGTACGGGACCTCACGGCACCTTTAAGGACCAAAGGCCCGCCAAGGGGGGTCCTTCGCCCGCCGGTCGGGCCCGGGCGCGGGCGGAGGATGGGGGTAAGCACATCGGATCTGGCAGGAATCCGGTGGGCCAGGGACATGGACCTCACTGCGGGGTCCGGGCCGCGATTCCCCCCGACTGCGGCCCGTACTTGGAGGACCGTGTCCTCATCGGGGGAGGCGGCCGCCTCGACCAGGTGTCGCTTCCCCCGTCCTTCACCTCGCGCTTTCCCACCGCCTTCGGGGCCCGGTCACGGTGCGCACGCCCATCCCGCGCGCCTCCCGTGGCGCGCAGCGCACTCCACTTCGTCCCGGCACGCGCCTCTGCCCCTCAATGCCTCAAGAGCTCACACCCTTGCGACGAAGGTGAGAAGTACGTACTGCCGGGGCACCAGAAAGGCATACGGCATATGCGGCCGAGGGAGGTCGGTGAGGGGCGACATGGGCGCGGACGAACCCGCCTTCGCCATGCGGGAGCGCGTGGCGTACGGCGCCATCATCATTGAACTGCACGGAGAAATCGACATCTTGGCGGAGCAGCTGCTCGGCCCGCGCGTGGACACGCTGACGGAGCGGTTCCGCGCCGACATCGTCATCGATCTCCGCCGGGTCACCTTTCTGGACGCCAGCGGACTGCGGCTGTTGCTGAGGGCGCGTCACCGGATGCGGGACCGGGGCGGGCGGCTGCGCCTCGTACGGGGGATTCCGCGGGTGGCGAAGGTGATGCGGATCGCCGGAGTCGACACGGCGTTCACCTTCGTGGACGCCTTCCCGGCCGTCGCCGACCCGCAGGACGGCAGCGTGCCGGCGTAGTGACCGCGGCGCCGGTCACCACGCCGGCCCGCTTCAGCCGCCTCTCGACGTCAGACCCAGGAGGCGGACCCGTCTCTCCGCGGTGCGCAGCTCGCCGCGGGCGTCGGGCGGTATGAGGACCACCTGGCCCGCGTGGGCGCGGACCGGGTCGGTCTCCTCCAGGGCGAGGGTGATGTCGCCCTCCAGGACGATCAGGGCCGTCTCGGTGCCCGGCTCCGGGGTCAGGCGGAAGCGCTCCGCTTCGCACAGCTGCCAGTGCTGCGCGTCGTCGCACCCGGAGTGCAGGACGCCCGACGGCAGCATGCGCTGGAGGATCGCCGTGGCGGAGCCGGTGGCGGGGGAGAGGATCACTGTTCGGGCCTCCGGCTCGTGACGTCCAGGGTGACGGGGATGCAGCGGTCCGGGTCGCGCAGCGTGAAGAGCGTGTGCGCCCCGGTCGGGATCGGCATGTCGGGCCCGGGGCAGGCGGGATCCGCCGTCACGTGCACGACCAGCTCGGTGAACGGGGCCCAGGCGGTGGGCCGTTCCGTCGCCGGGACGTCCACCAGCTCCAGGCCGCGGATCGGCCCGGACAGCAGGCCGGTCATGTCGACCGCGCCCGCCCCGATCAGGTCCAGCACCACGGGTGCCGCGCTCATGACCGCTCCTCCGCTCCGGTGGGCCCGCACCACGTCGCCCGGCACGCCGCGGCCGTGAAGCCGGGGCCGAAGCCGATGAGGACGCCGGTGTCGCCGGTGGCGGGCGGTTCGTCGTACGTACGGGCCAGCACGTCGAGCACGGCCACGGCGCCGAGGTTGCCGCGCTGCTGGAGGCTCTCCCAGGAGTGGCGGGTGACGTCGGGGTCGCAGCCGAGGCCCTTGGCGAGATCCATGAGGATGCGCGGGCCGCCCGTGTGGGCGACCGTGAACTGCGGCTTCCAGGCGCCCGTGTCCGCCCCGAGCCACTCCCGCAGGTGCGGCATCAGGTCGCCCACGCCCTTGAGTGCGGCCGGGGTGCTGCCGAAGTGGAACCCCCGGTCGTCCAGGGTCATCTCATAGCGCTCGGTGCTGTCCGGCACGACGTACTCCCAGGTGTCGTCCACCCGGAACGCGGCCCCCGCCGGGCGGGCGTCGCCCACCACGCAGGCGCCGGCCGAGTCGCCGAACAGCGCCTTGTAGATCATCGCTTCCATGCTGTCGTCGCTGTGCTGGTAGACCGAGCTCAGGATCTCCCCGGCCACGATGAGCACGCGCTGCCCCGGGTGGGCCGCGAGGTACTCGGCGGCGCGCACCAGCGCGTGGGCGCCGCCCGCGCAGCCGAGCTGGGTCATGGGGATCCGGCTGACGGTGGAGCGCAGCCCCAGGGCGTTGACGAGGTGGACGTCAAGACCGGGGACCGCGAACGCCGTGGCGTGGCTGGTGATCAGGCAGTCGACGTCCACCGGGCCGAGCCCGCCGGTGCGAAGCGCCTCGCGGGCGGCCCGCTCGGCGAGTTCGCACAGATCGGCGTACGCCTCTGCGTTGCTCTCCGCGGAGGGCCGGTCGGCGGCCACGGTGGCCAGCGGCCGGGCGAAGCGGCGGTGCTGGACACCGGTCGAGTCCAGGACGCGCAGGATGGCGGGGAGCCGGGGGTGGTCGGGGTGCGCGCGGACGATGTCGTCCTGGATCTCCTTGAGCGTGACTTCGTGGGGTGGCAGTGCGACGACCGGGCGGTTGACGTAGATCATGACTGCTCCGTGGTGGGAAAGAACGCTGTTGTGTGTGCTGTGCGATGAGCTCCGGGCGGTGTTGTGGGGGTGCCCGCGGTTCGTTTGCTGTCCGTTCGTTGCCGGGGCTCCGCCCCGGACCCCGGTCCTCAAACGCCGGACGGGCTGGAGTTCGCGAACCGTGGTTCTCGAACTGCGGCTGTCCAGCCCGTCCTCGGCGTTGAGGTTCCGGAAGGTCGGTCAGGCGATCGAGCCGCCGCCGTCGATGAACAGGGTCGTGCCGGTGGTGTACGGGTTGCCCGCCGTGAAGAGGACCGCCTCCGCGATGTCCTCGGGCTCGCCCACGCGTGCGACGGGCAGCCGCGCCGTGGCCGCCTCGTACATCGCCTCGCGGTTCGCCTCGGGGAGCGCGTCCCACAGCGGGGTCTTCAGCAGGCCCGGCGAGACCGCGTTGACGCGCAGCGGCGCGTACTCCAGGGCCAGCCCGCGGACCAGTGCCTCCAGGGCGGCGTTGATCGCGCTCTGCAGCGCGGCCGCCTTTCCGGGGCGTACGGACAGATAGCCCGTGACGAGCGTCAGCGAGCCGGACGGCCGGACGGTCAGCGCGCGGGCAAGGCGGTACGCGCCCCAGAACTTGCTGTCCATCGCGGCGTACGCGTCCTCCAGGGGCAGGGTGTCCACCCGGCCCATGGGGGTGTCCGCCGCCGATATGACGACGTGGTCGAACTCGCCCGCCGAGGCGGCGAATTCCTCGACCGCGGCGTTGTCGGTGATGTCGAGCGGCTGCCCGGTGGCCCGGTCGCCGAGTGTGGCCAGCGCCGCCTCGATCTTCTCCTTGGAACGGGAGGCGATGGTGACATGGGCGCCGAGCGTGGCGAACCGCCGGGCGGTGGCCAGGCCGACGCCGGAGCTGCCTCCCACGACGAGGACGCGCTTTCCTTGGTATTCGGTCACGGTGCGGTGCTCTCCTGTAGTGACGGGACCTGGGGGACCAGGTCCTCGGAACGGGTACGGGAATAGCTCTCGCGGTTCAGCTCGGTGATCTGAACCGATATGTCGCAGGAGGTCTCGGCCATCGTCCGGTGGAAGTGCCGGCCCAGCACGCGGAGTGCTTCCTGGCTGATCAGGCGCTTCGCCTCCGCCGGCTTGCCGGCGAAGGTGCGGATGTCGAGGTTGACGAAGGCCTGCTCGTAGGTGCCGTCGCCGATGAAGGCGTTCAGGCGGACGGCCCTGCTCTTGAAGTCCTGGACACGGAAGCCGCCGACTTCCGAGAGCGCGGCATGCAGTTCCCTGAAGAGGTGCTCGACGTCGACCTGTTCACGGATGTTGCCCGAGTGCTCGAGCATGAGGTGCGGCATGCGCTTTCCTTTCTGCGGGGTGGTGATGCCGGCGTATACCTCCTTCTCTGGCTTGCCTTTTGGGCATCTACCGACGGCGGATACGCCGGCAATGACAGAACCGCCGGCGCGGGGCCGACGGTTCTGGGTCTGTGTGCGCGCGAAGCGTGCTTCGCCTGCGGTGGGTTACTTCGCCGGGACGGGCGTCTTCGCCGGGGTCGGGGCGGTCGTGGCCTTCGCCTTGGTGGCGCGGTGGATGCCGAAGGCGCTGAGCAGGATGCACAGGACCAGTGCCGCCACCGCCCAGCCCAGAGCCGACTGGAGGCCCGAAGTGAACGTGTCGGCGTCCGCGTGGCCGACGATCAGGCCCATGACGGCTACACCGATCAGGCCGCCGAGCTGGCGGGAGGCGTTGAGGACGCCGGAGGCGATGCCGATGTTGCCGGAGTCGACCGCGGAGAGCATGGCGTTGGTCATGGCCGGGACGACCAGGCCGATGCCGAAGCCCGCCACCAGGAACTGCGCGATGATCGCGACGTACGAGCCGGAGTTCACGGCCGGGAGGGTCGCGAGGTAGCCGACCGCCGCCAGGGTGCTGCCGGTCATCAGGACCGTGCGGGCGCCGTAGCGCCTGGCGAGCGGGCCGCAGGCCAGGTTGGCGATCATGATCGTGGCGGTCATCGGGAGGAACGCGAGGCCGGCGACGATCGGGGAGTAGCTCCAGGCCGTCTGGAAGAACAGGCTGAAGACGAAGATCAGTCCGTAGAAGGCGAAGTTGACCAGGACGCCGATCAGCGAGGTCGAGGTGAACGCCTTGCGGCCGAAGAGGTGCAGCGGCAGCATCGGGTCGCTGCTCTTCTTCTCGGCGACCAGGAAGGCGATGGTGGCGACCACGAAGACGGCCAGGCAGGTGACGACGACCGAGGAGCCCCAGCCCTTGCCGTTGGCCTCGATGATGGCCGCGGTGAAGGTGCCGAGCGCGACGACGGCCAGGACCTGGCCGAGGACGTCGAAGGAGCGGCGCGGCGCCTGCGGGTCACGGACGGTGCCGGGCGCGTTGACCTGGGTCAGCCAGATGCCGATGATCGCGATCGGGACGTTGACGAAGAAGATCGAGCGCCAGCCGAGCTGGTCGATGAGCACACCGCCGACCACCGGGCCGAGGGCGAGGGCGAGACCGCCGGCGGCGGCCCACAGGCTCACGGCCTTGGCGCGCTCGGTGGCGTCGGGGAAGGACTTGTTCACGATCGACAGCGAGGACGGGACGATCATCGCCGCACCCAGGCCCTGGATCACCCGGGAGATGATCAGCGCGACCAGGGTGGTGGAGGCGCCGCAGGCGAAGGACGCCACGGCGAAGAGCGCGAAGCCCACCTGGTAGATCCGCTTGGGGTCGAAGCGGTCGCCCAGCGCGCCGGTGGACAGCAGGAACGCGGCGAACGTGAGGGTGTAGCCGTTGATCACCCACTCGAGCCCGGAGAGGCTGCCGCCGAAGTCCTTGCTCAGCGCGTCGGTCGCGACGTTGACCACGCTGACATCGAGGATGACGACGACGAACCCGAGGCAGGCCGCGAGCAGCGACAGCTTCCTCTTCGCAGTACTGGGTTCACTCTGGGACATGCCTATTCCTAAGGTCGGTGAAGGGCAGGGGGAGGTGCGGGGAAAGTGGGGACCGGGGCGGGCCGGGGGAGTACCCGCCCCGGGGTCGGCGGGAGCCGGGGACGCACGACTCGAATAGACTGTTCGACGTGAGGCGAACACGTAAACTGTACGCAGAACATCGAACACTTTGCAATCGTTCGTCAGAAAGGCCGTCATGACCAGGGAAAACGTCGCGGCGTCGGCGCCGCATCGCACGCCACCGGAGCACGTCCATCCCCGGGACGTGGCCTTGGAGACCGCGCTGGCCGCGCTCTCCGACCCCGTACGGCTCACGCTCGTGCGGGAATTGGCGGGGAGCGAGGACTGGGAACGCACCTGCGGAAGCTTCGACGTGCCCGTCCGCAAGGCCGCGCTGAGCCATCACTTCGCGGTGCTGCGCTCGGCCGGGCTCATCGAGCAGCGCGACGCGGGCGCCAAGCGGATCAACCGGTTGCGTAAGGCCGAGTTCGAGGAGTGCTTCCCCGGACTGCTCGACCTCGTCCTGCGGGACGCGGCCGTGCGGCCGGGACGGCCGGGATAGCGACGGAGCCGTACGGCGGGCGCGGCCCCGGGTCCTCCCCGGGCGCCGCGGCCACAGCCAGGGCGACGCGCTCCCGCAGCAGCTTCGCCGTGCCGTCCACGACGGCCCGGTCGACGCTCGGCGTGCCGTAGGACAGCGCCAGGCCGAAGGCGCCCCGGAAGGTCGAAAGGTGCAGCACCAGACCGTAGTTGGCGCCGGTGCGGCTGACCACCGTACGGAATCCGGTCACCCGCTCCGCGTGCGCCCCCAGCGAGGCGTCGACCGGGCCCACATTGGTGATGCAGATGCCCGGAGAGCTGCCGGCGGCCGCCGTGGCCTGGACCGCGGCGCGGATCTCCCGGTGGTCGCGGGCCGCCGGCCGCCAGGTGGCGTCGGCCGCCCGGAAGCCGTCCCGGTACGCCTGGGCGTGGTCCTTGAAGCTCCCGCCGTCGAGCCGCAGCGGCGCCCGTACGACGCTGATGTAGCAGCCGAGATCGGTCAGGTGCTCCGTCTCGGCGTAGCGGCGGCGCAGGGATACGGCCGTGAAGAACTCGACCTCGTCGCGGCCGGTGGTCAGGGCGAAGGACTCGGCGAGCGCCGTCGCGAAGAACTGATTGACCGTCAACCCTCGGCGGCGGCAGTAGAGTTTGACGGCCGCCGACTCCGCCGCCGACAGGTCGACGGGCACGAACGCCGCGCCCCGCTCCGGCCACGGCGCGCGCACCGCGAAGGGGATCGGGTCCACGGGCGCGTCCGGCACGTCCTCCGCCTCCGGGACGTCCGCCTCGGGGACCCGGTAGGTGAGCTCGTCGCCGTTGCGGGAGAAGGGCTCCGGCTCCCCGTCGGACGGGGTCCCGAAGAGCTCCTCCAGCAGCACCCGCAGCGTGCCGCCGGTGGAGTGGCCGTCGGATATGGCGTGGTTGCGGGTGAAGTAGAGGTGCGTGACCCCCGCCTTCTCGTCGGCGGCCGTCCGCAGCCGCCACAGGGCGCCGCCCGTCGGCAGGACGTCGTTGAGCTCCTCGCCCTGGAGGTCCTCGGGCGAGCGCCCGGCGGGCAGCGGGCCCCGGCGCAGCTGCTCCGGCTCCGGCCCGGGGCCCTCGCGGAACCACAGCGAGCCGTCCCGCTCCTCGATGCGCGCCCTGAGCAGCGGCAGCCTTCGTGCCCAGCGCTCCACGGCGTCGCGCAGCTCCGTGTCACCGAGCAGGGAGTCGACGCTGACCCAGGTGGTGACCTGGGTGTTCCCCTTGAGCAGGCCGTGGGTGTAGGCGAAGGACGCCTCCACGTCGCTGAGCTTGCGGATGAGCTCCACGGTCACTCCACCGGCCTTTCGGCGCCGTCCCAGGTGATCACGTTGGTCAGGGTCACGCCGTGGCTCGCCACGTCGATGGTGAGCCGGTCGCCGTCCCCGATGCGGAAGCCCGCGTGGAAGCTGCTGCGGTCCGCGCCGATGAAGACGTAGTGGACGCGGCCGGGGTGGTGCAGCGGCGGGTAGGAGAAGAGGTGCTCCATCATGCCGTCGAGGCGGTAGGCGAGGGCGTCGGTGCCGGTGCTGAAGCCGCCCTCCCACGCGGTCGCGCCGTCCCGCTCGACGGAGACCTTGCCGGTCACCGAGCGCGGCGGCTCGCCGGAGAAGAACCAGGGCGAGACGGCCGCGTCGCACAGCTTGGCGTACGAGAGGTGGCCGTTGTTGCGCTTGAACCGCCCGATGTCGGTGAGGTCGTTGCCGAAGGTGTAGCCGACGTAGTGGGGCGTGCCCTGCTCGTCGTCGAGGTAGATCAGGACGACCTCGGCCTCCTCGCACACGGCGACGGCCGCGGCGGGCACGGTCAGCGGGTCGCCCGCGACCTTCAGGGAGGTGCCGAGGCCCTTGAAGAACCAGTTGGGCTGGGGGCGCTCCCCGCCGTCCGCCGGCTCGTCGGTCACCTTGACGTTGTGGGTCTGCATGAACCCGCTGACCAGGGCGTTCCCCAGTTCGGTGGGCAGCAGCGGCGGCAGGTGGCGTACCTCGTGGCGGCGGTCGGCCGGCACGGTGACGGCCGGGCCGTCCGCGGTGACGGCGGCGGCGAACGCGGCGGGGTCGTAACCGGCGGCCGCCAGCTGGGCGCCGAGGTCGTCACCCGCCGTCCGGTAGAGGTGCAGCGGTGCTCCGTCGGCGGGCTCGTCGAAGCCGATGAGCCGCTCGCCCTGGTACGTGCATGCGAAGAACTGTGTCACGGCGGAACGCCCTCCATGGACGTCGGTGAACTCCCGGGGGAGCCGGTGGGTTTGGGGGAGAAGGGGCCGGGGCGGGCGGTGTCCGGTGGCGGGGGAGGCCCGCCCGCCCCGGGGTTGTGCCGCCGGTCACTCCATGAGGATTTCCACGAGCGCCGGCCTGCCGTTGGCCTTGATGAACTCGACCGCCTCGCGGACGGCCGGCGCGACGTCGGCGATGGCCTCGACCCGCGGCAGCGCGTGGATGTTGTACGACTGCGCGAGGGTCACGAAGTCCACCGGGTTGTCGTAGAAGCTCGTCGCGATGTGCGCGCGGTCGATGTCGCGGTCGCGGTTGCCCGCGATCCGCGCGGCGTGCTGCGTCGAGTTCAGGTAGAGGCGGTTGTTCATGACGATCGTCAGCAGCGGGACCTCGTAAGCGGACAGCGTCCACAGGGCGCTGGGGGTGTAGAGGAAGTCGCCGTCGGACTGGAGGTCGATGACGATCTGCCCGTCGTCCTTGTGGGCGAGGGCGGCGCCGACCGACGCGCCGAGGCCGTAGCCGAGCCCGCCGCCGCCGTTGAGGCCGAGGTAGCTCTGCGGCCGCTCCAGGGGCCAGAGCTTCTTGACCCAGCCGTCGATGGTGAGGCTGCCGGTGTTGGCCAGCACCCAGGTCTCGTCGCGGACGGCGCGGTGGATCTCGTCCACGGCGGCCGCCACGTTGATGATCTCGTTGCCCTTGGCCTCCGCGGCCTGCCCGGCCCACTCGGCGCGGGCGCGGAGGTGGGCGGCGGAGATCTTCTTGACGCGCTCGTCGCGCCGGGCGGTGAACTCCGGGGTGGCGAACGAGGCGTCATCGGCCCGCTCGCGCAGGGCGTTGACGCTGCCGAGGGCGTCGGCGGCCACGGCCTGGTCGACGGGGACGAACTGCTGGTAGTCCGCAGCCCACTTGCTGGTCAGCAGGTCGTTGGCGCCGATGGTGACGACGTGGGCGCCGTTCGCGGGCTTCCCGTGGTCGTCGAGCTCCAGGAACGAGCCGAGCGCGCCCGCGAGGTCCTGCACCTCCAGGGCGAGCACCAGGTCCGCGTCCTCCAGCAGGCCCGCGGTCGCCCCGGAGAGGTTGAGCTCGTGGGTGCTGGGGAAGTTCATCCGGTTGCCGCGGTCGACCACGGCCAGCCCCAGGCGCTCCGCGAGGGCGGTCAGCGGGGCGACGGTGCGCGGGTCCTGGCCGGAGAAGTCCGTTATCAACACGGGCAGTCGGCTGTCCCGCAGCCGCGTCGCGAGGCCGTCGGCGGACAGCGCGTCCAGCGGCGGCAGCTCGGTGGCCTGCGCGGCCGTCTTCGGCAGCAGCCGTACGTCGTCCTGGAGCGGCTGCTCCTGGATGTCGAAGTCCAGGGCCACGAAGACGGGCGCCTTCATCGGCGTGTTCATCAGCTTGAACCCGCGGTAGAGGGACTCGACGGTGGCGCGCTGGCTGGTCGGCTGGTCGCACCACTTCACATAGTCCTTGACCACGGACTCGATGTTCTGCGAGGTGTGGATCCAGTCGATCCACGGCCGCCGCTTCCCCGCGTCCAGCGGGCCGTTGCCACCGAGCACGAACAGCGGCACCCGGTCGCACCAGGCGTTGAAGATGGCCATCGAGGCGTGCAGCAGGCCGACGTTGGCGTGCACGAAGACGCCCATGTGCCGGTTGCTCGCCTTGTGGTAGCCGTGGGCGATCGCGACGGCGATCTCCTCGTGGCAGGCCATGACGATCTCCGGGGCGATCTCCGCGTTGTCCTCGTGGACGAGCGAGTCGTGGACGCCGCGGAAGGACGCTCCGGGGTTGAAGGTCACGTAGTCGATGTCCTGCTGGCGCAGGAACTCGACGATCACGTCGGAGAAGTACTTGGTCATGCCTCGGCCTTCGCTGCTGCCACGAGGGGCTGCCATTGATCGGTGTCCCCGGCGGCCCTGAGCACTGCCCAGTCGCCGGCGCTGTCGTCGAGGGCCATCCCGAACCCGGCGCCGTCGACGGGCGAGATGGTGTTGGAGTCGCGGTCCACGGCCGGCGGCGGGGTGACGATCATCCGCTCGAAGAAGCGGTCCGACTGGCCCGCCTCGACCGTGATCGCGTCCCGGTGCCGGAAGGCGAGCGCGCGCCCCGCGGCGATCAGCGGCCCGGTCTCCGCGACCTGGACCCCGACCTGGAACCCGATGCCGTGCTGCCGGGCGAAGTCGATGATCTCCGCCGAGCGGAGCAGCCCGCCGCACTTGGCGACGCGGATGTTGAACGCGTCGGCTGCGCCGGTCCGCACCGCCGTGCGGGCGTCGTCGAGCGAGCACAGCGACTCGTCCAGCATGATCGACACCCCGGTGGCGAGCCGCAGTTCGCGCAGCTCGGTCCAGGCGCCCTTGCGCAGCGGCTCCTCGATCAGGTCCGCGCCGCACCCGGCGAGCAGCTTGATGTGGTGGAGCGCGTCGTCGTAGGACCAGCTCATATTGGCGTCGACCATGACGGGCACGTCCGGGCCCAGCGCCTCGCGGACCGCGGTGACGGTCCGGGCGTCGCGCTCGATGTCGTCGGACGCCTTGACCTTCACGAAGTGGAACGGGCCGCGGGTCGCCAGGAACTCCTCCACCCCGATGCCCAGGTCGATGACCTGGGACACCGGCAGCGGGTCGCCGGCGCCCCGGCCGGGCCCGGCGGGGCGGATCAGCTCGCCCACGCCGAGCCCGAGCCGGTGGCCGAGGAGGTCGAGCACCGCGGTCTCCAGCAGGCAGATCAGGTTGTTCCCGCCGGAGATGCCGAAGGTCCGCTCGAAGCCGTCCCGGCGCAGCAGAGCGGCGAGTTCGGCGCTGTCGGCGGTCCGCAGCCGCTCCAGCAGGCGCCGCATCGGCACCCTCTGGAGCTCCCTGCGCACGCCGTCCGTGCTCTCACCGGTGACGTACGGGCGCGGGGCGCACTCGCCGAGCCCGTCCACGCCGTCGACGGTCAGCTTCAGGACGAGGCCGTCGGACCGGCGGCGGCGCGCCGCGGGGTGGTCGAAGCCCACCCGCATCGGCAGCGCCACGTGGTACAGCCGTGCCTCATCCATGGTGGTCCAGGCCCGGTATCAGCGTGTAGGTGGAGGACCAGTTGACGAGGCTGGTGCGGACGTCGGTGTAGTAGAGGTAGTGCTGGTTGGTGGGGAACTTGATGATGCCGCCGCGCCCCTCCGTCATCTCGATGAACGTCTTGTGGGCGTCGTCGAGGTCGACGATCGGGTCGGTGAGCCCGGAGACGTAGCCCATCGGCACCGGCGGGAGCTCGCGCTCGGGCTCCATGTAGAGCTTCTCCAGGCCGAGGAGCGTGGCGCGGGAGCGTCTGGTGAGCTGCCGGACGGCGAGGTCGTCGTTGTCGATGTAGTGCTGGTACTTCACGCTGTCGGTGAAGTCCGTGGACTTCAGCGCGGCGTCCCACAGCTCCGTGCCCGTCTCCTTCGCCAGCGCCTCCCGCTCCTCCGGGGAGAGGGTGGCGTGCAGCTTGCCGAGCCAGGTCGAGCAGAAGACGGCGGAGTCGTAGGGGACGTCGAAGTCCTGGTGCTGCATCAGCGCGGCGAGGAACGAGCCGCCCAGGCAGTGCCCGAAGAGCTGGAGGGGCACCTCGTCGCCGATGATGCAGCGCACGGTGGCGAGGGCCGCGGCGTAGTCGCCGAGGACGGTGTCGACGTCCGGGATGTCGTTGCGCTCGCCGTCGCTGATGCCGCTGCCGCGGCGGTCGAGGACGAAGAGGGCGATGTCGTTGTTCGCGTACTGCGGGCCGACTTCCCACAGCCAGCCCGCATGGCTCTGCAGGCCGTGGAAATAGAAGATCGCGCCCTTGAGGTTCTTGGGGCGCCACAAGTGCAGCGCGAGGTCGGCGCCGTCGCGGCGCACGTGGATGATCTCCTTGCGGGTGTTCTGCGGGGGGCGCTTCAGCTCCAGCATGGGTGCCTCTTCCAGGTCAGTCGCCGACGATGTCGGCGACGAATGCGATGTCCTGCTGAAATGGCTTGTACTTGTACTGGGTGGCGTTGCCGGCGAGCCGCCGGCTCTCGACGTGCGCGTTGATCGCGTCGTGCGGCACGGTGACGACCTCGATGGCCCCCAGCCGTCCGCTGTCGCGCTTGGACGCGTACTCGATGTTGATCGTCCTGAGCTCCTCGTCGATCCGCTCCGACAGCGGGGCGTCGATGTCCTTGTCGCTGCCGTGGCTCTCGACGAGGGCGACGTAGTGCGGGGGCTCGCCCCACTGCGGGCCGCACATGTACAGGCCCATGTCGAGGCCGAGTCCGGCGACGCCCTGCTCGATGGCCTGGGTCACCTGGGCCTCGGTGATCTTCTCGCCGGTGAAGGAGTGGAAGACGCCGTCACGGCGCAGGAAGTGGATCCACGGCACGCCGCCCTCGACGCGGTCGACGTGGTAGATGTCGCCGGTCCACAGCCGGTAGAGGCCGTTGCCCTGCGACATGATCAGGTGGTAGTCCTCGCCCGCCTCGACCTCGTCGAAGAGGAGCGTGGGGACGGCCTCGCCGCGCTCGACGAGCTCGCCGAGCGGCACGCCCGCCGGGACGAACTCGAAGAACGCCTGGTTGATCGCGAGCGGCTGGCTGTGCGCGGTGTCGTCCACCGGGATGGTGGTGACGCCCTCGGTGCCGCAGCTCATGAAGGGGAGCTTGGCGACGCCGGGGAAGACCGCGTCGAGCTTGCTCTGGTAGAGCCCGGCGGACGCCGACAGCCAGCAGCTGTAGAGCGTCAGCGAGGGCCAGACGTCCTTGAGGCTGAAGGCCGGGTCGGCCAGCACCGCCTCCAGGCGGTCGGCGGCGGCCGGGTCGGGCTCGCCCCACGGCTCGCCCTCCACCGTGCCCTCGCGCAGGTCCCGCACCAGGCTCTTGCCGTGCACCGCGATGAGGTCGCGCAGCGAGATCAGGGTGCTGGGGTTGATCGAGGAGATGTAGTGCAGGTTCTTGCCGAGGAGGTGGCGGATGCGGTGGTACATCCGGCCCTCGTGGGTGGTGGGGGTGTCGGGGCCGAACCAGGGCGCCTCGTACCACGGCGGGTTCCAGTCCCGGGTGTTGATCTGCGGGTGCCGGTTGCTGACGGCCTGGTGCTCCACGCCGTGCACGAAGTCGGTGACGTCCTCGCGGACCGTCTGGGTGTCGAGCGTGGCGTAGGGGTGGGCGAGCAGCTCGGGGTGGTGCTCCAGATAGGTGCCCCACATCGCCATCATCGCGGGGATGCGGTAGGTCAGCAGCCAGTGCAGCGTGTACGGGACGCGCTTGGGGGTGCCGGTGGTGCCGCTGGTCTTGAGCCAGCGCAGGACCGGGCTGCACGTCAGTGTGCCGCCCTTGGTGCGGGTCTCCCGCTCGATGACCTCGGCGAAGTCGTCGTAGCGCATGATCGGGACGGCCGAGCGGAAGGAGGTGGCGTCCTTCGCGAGCGCGTCGTAGCCCCGCTCCTTCCAGTGCAGCGAGGCCGCGCTGACACCGATGATGTCGTCGAGCACGCGCTCCTGGGCCGCCCCGGGGTTCTTGAGGTCCGCGAGCAGCCGCTCGTGCGCCTGCCGGCACTCCTCGATGAAGCGGCCCCGGCGCGCCTTCCAGTGTTTCTGCCAATCCGATATGGACATGTCCACTTCTCTCCGCATGGGTTCGACTGGGTGAGGGAGGGTGAAGCAAGTAGGGCCGGCGAAAATGCCGAGCACCGGCGGAGGGGGAGGCCGCCGGTGCTCGGAGTCGGGGAGCTGCATTTTCCCGGGGGACAACCCCCGGACCCCCGGCCGGAACCACAGGCTCATGGGGGCGCCCGAAAGGTCATCGCGCGGTAAACGTGAGTAAGAGGGGCCGCTGGCTCAGCGGTCGATGAAGGCCATCATCCGCTCGTTGTAGCGGGGACCGGCCACCTGCGAGGAGTTGACGGCTTCCTCGATCTCGCGGAGCAGCTCCGCGTCGAGCCGCACCCCGGCCGCACTGAGGTTCTCCTCCAGGTAGGTGCGGCGCTTGGTGCCCGGGATGGGCACGATGTCGTCGCCCTGGTGCAGCACCCACGCGATGGCCAGCTGGGCGGGGGTGAGGCCGTGGCGGCCGGCGAGATCCTTGATCTTCGCGGCGATCGCCATGTTGTGGTCGTAGTTCTCGCCCTGGAGGCGCGGGTCGTGGCTGCGGAAGTCGTCCTCGGGGTAGTTCTCGGCGCGGTCGACGCTGCCGGTGAGGAAGCCGCGGCCGAGCGGACAGAAGCCGATGAGGCCGATGCCCAGCTCGCGGAGGGCCGGCAGCACGCCGTCCTCCAGGTTGCGCTCCCACACCGAGTACTCGCTCTGGAGCACGGACAGCGGGTGCACGGCGTGGGCGCGGCGGATGGTGTTCTCGCCGGCCTCGCACAGGCCGAGGTAGCGGACCTTGCCCTGCTCGACGAACTCCGCCATGGTGCCGATCACGTCCTCGATCGGGACGTCGGGGTCGACGCGGTGCTGGTAGAGAACGTCGATGTGGTCCGTCCGCAGCCGCCGCAGCGAGGCCTCCACGACCTCCCGGATGTGCTCCGGGCGGCTGTTGACCTTGGCGGTCGAGCCGTCCTTCAGCTTCATGGGGAAGCCGAACTTGGTGGCGACGACGACCTGGTCGCGCTTGCCCTGGAGGGCCTTGCCGAGCAGCTCCTCGTTGTCGTACGGGCCGTAGGCCTCGGCGGTGTCGAGCATGGTGACGCCGAGCTCCAGGGCCCGGTGGATCGTCGCGATCGACTCCGTGTCGTCGGTGGCGCCGTACCACTGGCTCATGCCCATGCAGCCGAGGCCGATCTGCGCGACCTCGAGGCCCTGGCTGCCGAGCTTGCGGTGTTCCAGCAACGTGCTTCTCCGTTCAAGAGGTTGGTCTTCACAAGGGCGGTGCGTGCCGATGACGTGCGAGGGGGGTGAAGGTGTGCCCGGCCGGGCGGGGGGAGGCCCGGCCGGAGTCTCAGGGGCGCGATCCGCGGACGAGCTCGGCGAGTTCGTCGAGGTCGTACGTGGCGCGCCGGGCCGTGCCGTAGCGGGTGATGCGCCCGCGGTGGGCCCACTGGCGGATGGTGCCCTCGGTGACCCCGAGGGCGAGGGCGGCGACATTGGTGGGGACGCGGCGGGCGCGCTCCGCGGGGGTCATACCGCGGCCACCTCCTTGCGGCGGTCGCCGAGCCGGAGCCACATGCTGGGGGGAAGCGTGTGCCCGGCGTCGCAGACCAGCCCGCGCAGGGCCGCCTTGCTGCTGCCGATCGAGGAGATCGACACCGTGCCGTGGCAGCCCGGTTCGGGGCAGTCGCCGACCGGGGTCGGCTCCACGGGGTCGGGGTCGATCACCCGGCGCATGCTGCCGACGAGCTGCATGATCTCGTCGGCCGCCTCGCCGGCGGCCGGGTGGGCCGCCAGCCAGGCGAGCTGGGAGCGCAGGAACGCGGCCAGCGCCGGGACGGTGCGTGCGGGGGGCGTCGCGAGGGCGCGCTCCTCGACGACGAGGTCGGCCCAGGAGACGAGGGTGCACAGGGCCCGTTCGCGGACGCTCGCGGTGTGCGGGTCGATCGGCAGGCGGAGCTCACGGCTTCCGGAGACGCGCGGTGACATCCAGGCCCGGCCCGGCCCGCCCAGCTCGTGGTCGCTCTCGGCGTGGAGGCCGGGGAGCTCGGCGAGCTGGTCGGACAGCCGCTCCCGGCAGGGCCCGCAGAGGCGGGAACCCGTGCCGGTGCGGCGGGTGCGCGGGTGGGGGTCGTCGTGGTCACGGCGGCACCGGGGCGAAGCGCACAGGGGGCCTGCGGTGTCGGTGGACACGCGGGGTTCCTGTGCGGCGAAGGCCTGTAGGCGGGTCACCAGTCCCATCTCCTGTTCATCCACGTTAAATACCCTCCCGAAGGAATGTTTTTAGCTTGTGGGGATCCGCTGGGGAGAGTCAAGGGAATTGAGCGAAGGACGCGTTCAACGTCGGGGTCCAGAAGACACAGTGGCTCGCGAAGAAGCGTGACACATGTGCCGCCCGCCGCGCAACCCCCGATTTCCCGAAGGTCGCTGATCGGGCGTCATGCCTGGTCACGGGGCGTCCTCGCGGGCACGGAAGGCGAGTTGGGGGTGGGGGCTGAGCAGGTCGAGGAGCATCGCCCAGTCCTCCTCCAGGGGGGAGAGGCGGTCGTCGAGGGCCGGTGCGCCCGGTGCGTAGGGCGCGCCCCAGGCGACCGCCAGGAGCAGCCTGACGATGCGGTCGGGGGCGTACGAGGCCAGGATGGCGCCCTCCTCCTGCCCGCGCCGGGCCAGGGTCGCCAGGCAGTCCCGTATCTCCGACAGGGTCCTGGACCCGCGGTCGGTGGTGATGCCCCCGTCCGCGAACAGCCTTAGCGCCGCCCGCATCCGTACGTCCGACTCCAGCCTCCTGGCCAGGCTCAACGCGGCCGCCAGCAGCGTCGCGGGGGCCGGCCGGTCCAGGTCGCCCCAGGTCGCGCGGATGTCGTCCCAGGCGTCGGCGAAGTGCTGGAGCAGGGCGTGTGCCAGGTCCTCCTTGGACGGGAAGTGGGCGTAGAGGGCGCCTTTGGTCATGCCGATGCGGGTCGCCACCGTCTGCAGGACGGTGTTGGCGTAGCCGTGCCGGGCGAACTCCTCGGCGGCGGCGTTGAGTACATGTTCCCTGGTCCGCCTGGCGCGTTCCTGGATCACCGGGTCCTCCGTTTCTCTGTATGAGCCCCCGTGGTTGCCAAAAAGATACCCCCTGGAAGGAATGTTTTATGCCGTCACAACGCAGAACGGGCCGGATTTGGCTGAGCCCAGCCAAATCCGGCCCGTCCGGGGGTCCCCGTGCCTACAGCGGCGCGGGCAGCTCCAACGGCCCCGTCTCGCACGGGAGGCGCAACCAGCGCTCGCGCACGGCGTGTTCGGCGAGCACGGGGTCCGCGCCCACCGCCGCCGGCGTGCCCACGCTCCTCAGGAGCGGGAGGTCGCTCGCGTGGTCGCCGTAGGCGTAGCAGTCCTCGGGCGAGGCCCCGGCGGCCGCCATCAACACCGCCGCGGCATCGGCCTTCCCCTCGCCGATCATCGGGCGGACGATCTCGCCGGTCAGCACCCCGGAGGCGTCGACGCGCTGCGACGTGCACAGGATGCGGTCCGCGCCCAGGTCGGCGGCGAGCGGCGCCAGGCAGGGCCACAGCGAGCCGGAGACGAGCACGACCATGTGGCCGAGGGCCCGGTGCCGGCGCAGCGCGGTGACGGCGGGGATGACGAAGGCGTGCGGGTCCGTGCGGAAGTCGCGGTACCACTCGCGGCCCGCCGTCTGCAGCTCGTGGGCGGGCACGCCCGTGAAGCGCCGGTAGTAGGCGCGGTTGAGCTCGCTCCGGTCCTTCCCGGTGAGCGCGGTCGCCTCCGGGCAGCCGGACTCGCCCGGTGGGTGGAGTGCGTCCCACCAGTCCCGGAAGAGCAGCATGCTCTTGCCGTTGATCAGCGTCTCGTCGACATCGAAAAAGGCCACCGGCCGTACGGTCATGACCCGTTGGCCTCCTTGTCGGTATCGGGGCAGGTGTCGGGGAAGGCCGCGTCGGCGTAGGCCGCGGCGGCCGTGTCGAAGTCCAGCGTCGCGTGTGCGGCGGCGGCGGTGACGTCGCGCCACTTCTGTTGCAGGGGGTTGCCGTCGGCGAGCGCGCTTGCGCCGCCGGCGTGGAAGAGCCGGTCCACGGCCTGTGCGCACAGGGCGGCGGCCATGGCCGCGTCGCGCCTGCACTCGGCGACCGCCTCGGGCGTCACCACCGCGCCGTCCGCCCGCTGCGCCACATCGGTCAGCAGCAAGCGGGCAGCCTTGAGCTTCGCCGAGGACTCGGCGACGAGGTGCCGGGCCGCGGGCGTCCGGGCGGCGGCCCGCCCGTCGGCCCGCTCGCGGCCCGCCGTGGCGGCGACCCACAGGGTGTGCGCGGACTCCGCCGCGCCCAGCAGCGGCGCGGCGAACTGCAGCGCCGCCACCATCGGGAACGGCACGGCGTGACACCGCGCCGCACCCGGCCTCGGGGCGAGCAACTCGCCCAGGGCGAAGGTCCGGTGGGCCGGTACGAACAGGTGGTCCGCCGTGGCCGTGTTGCTTCCCGTGCCGCGCAGTCCGAGCGGCCGCCAGGTGTCGAGCACGGTCACCTCGTCCCGCGGCACGGCGAAGATCCGGTGCTCCCGCCCGGCGGGGCCGTCCGTCCAGCTGGCCAGCAGGATCCAGTCCGCGTGGTCCACGCCGCTGGCGTACGCCCAGCGGCCGCTCAGGTGCCAGCCGCCCGGGTGGGGCGTCGCCTCGCCCTGCGGCGGGACGACCGACGCGGCGATCCGTACGTCGGGACCGGCGCCCCACAGGTCCTGCTGCCCCTGCTCGGGGAGGTAGGAGGCGAGGCGGCCGTGCGCGGCGTAGAGCGCGGCGCACCAAGCGGCGGAGGCGCAGGCCCCGGCGACCGAGGCGGTCGCGGCGAGGAAGTCGGTGAAGGTGCCCTCGTGGCCGCCCCAGCGGCGCGGCACGAAGTGCCGGGCGAACCCGGCGGCGCGCACGGCGTCCGCCGTGTCGGGCGTCAATCGGCGCTGTTCCTCGGCAAGTCGGGCGTCGCGCCGGGCGGTCGGCAGCACCGCTTCCGGTGCGATCCCGGTGGCGGTCAGCATGTGACGGCCTCCCAGTCGGCGAGCAGCGTCCAGGACGGCGCGGCGCCGACGAAGCGGGCACTGGTCAGCGTCCGGTCGCCCTGCACCGCGGCCGCCTCGAACCCGGCGCGCGACGGGCCCGGCTCGGGAAGGGGGCGGACGATGATGTCGATGGGGTGGTCGAGCTCGCCGAAGCAGTTGAACTCGGCCTCCAGCGAGGAGACCATCCACGGCACCAGCCGGGAGACCGCGCCGAACTCCCTTGCGTACGAGGCGTGGGCCGCCTGGTTCAGCGCCTCCAGCAGCACCATGCCCGGTACGTGGTCGGAGTCGTGGTCGAAGTGCACCGGGTGGCCGCGGTCCATGCGCAGCCGCCAGGTGTCCTCGGGGGCGCCCGGCGCCTCCGCCAGCAGGACGTCCCGGTCCTGGTGGCGGCCGACGGTGCCGGGGGAGAGGGCGAAGGTGCCCGCCGCGGGGTCGTCCGTGGCGCACGCCGGGTCGAGCGCGGGGCGGTTGCGGTGCCGCACCACGTCGTACGCCCCCTGGGGGAGGACGGCCCAGCGGAAGTCGGCGCGGCCGTACCAACGCCCGTGAATATAAAGGGAGACCGACAGCTGCATGCTGAAGCGGTCCGGCCGGGTGGAGGTCCGGACGCAGGTGACGTCGAGGACGACGGGCAGGGCGGCGCTCTCGTCGAAGGGCAGGCCCCGTGGGACGATGTCCGTGCTGAGGTGGCTGAGCACGAAGTGCTGCCCGTCGGCCGGTATCCCGTAGAAGGTGTGCGAGAGATAGATGGCCGACTGCCGCATGGACTCGACCAGCAGCGTCGGGTCGCCGGCCCCGGACGGGCCCGGCCGGTAGAGCAGGTGGTCGGGGGACCAGGCCGCCGCCACGAGGAACCGGTCGGCGCCCACCTGTTCCGCGTCGGTGAGCAGAACCTGGCTGTCGGCGGCCTTGTGGACCAGACGGCGCTCGACGGTGGGAGCGAATCTGAGCCGACGGGTGCTGCCGAGAGCGTTGTTGACGATCTCCATCGCGTCGGCGGCGGCAACGGTGGTGGTGGCCGGGCGCGACGTGGCAGCGGAAACGGTGTGAACAGCCTGCACGATTGGACTCCCCCCCTGTGGAGCGCCGACGGGGTTTCCCTCGCCGGTGCGTGCTCCGGGTACGACACTCAGTGCTTGATGAAACCGAAAATATACCTGCGGGAAGGTATATTGCAAGGGAGAGGTTCGGGAGTCGTCCCCGGTGCCCCGGCCGCCTCTCTCCGCCGCCCCCATCGACAGGAGAAGAAGTGTGACGACCAGGCAGCGAAAGACCCCCGTTCGTGCCACTGCCGACCTCAAGCAGGACCGCGCCATCCGCACCAGGGCGCAGACCCTGCACGTGGCCGCCCAGCTCTTCGCCGAACGGGGCTTCCGGGCCACCTCCATGCAGCACGTCGCCGAGCGGCTCGGCATGACGAAGGGGGCCGTCTACTTCCACTTCCCGACGAAGGAGTCCCTCGCGGTCGCCATCGTCGAGGAGCACTACGGGCGTTGGCCCATGGTGGTGAAGGAGGTGCAGGCGGAGGGGCTGAGCCCCATGCGCACCGCGGAGGAGATCCTCAACCGCGCGGCGGTCGCCTTCCGCGACGACCCCGTCATGCAGGCGGGCGCCCGGCTTCAGCTCGAGCGCCCGCACATTGACGCGGAGTTGCCCACTCCGTATCTGGAGTGGACGCAGCTGCTGACGTCCCTGCTGGTCACTGCCCGCTACAGCGGCGAGCTCCGGGAAGGGATCGATCCGGAGGCGGGGGCGCGGACGTTGGTGTCGGCGTTCTTCGGGATGCAGCACATTTCTGATGTGCTTGCGCATAGGGCGGACATTGTGGAGCGGTGGGGTGAGGTCAGGGAGCTGACGTTTTTCGCGCTTCGGGCGTAGCCCGGTTGTTTGGACGGGTGCGGTCCGCTGCGCCTGCGGCGGGCTTTGTCCCCTATCCCGCCCCTTCCCGAAACTGGGGCTTCGCCCCAGACCCCGGACCGCGCTTCGCGCGGTGTCCTCAAACGCCGGACGGGCTGGATTTTCCAGCCCGTCCGGCGTTTGAGGACAAGCCCGCCGCAGGCGCTCAGGCGCGCAGCCCCGAGGCCGCCGACAGGATCGCCTCCACCGTCGCCTCCCCGCCCAGCCGCGCCCGCTCCGACGCGCTCGGGACGCAGCGGCCCGCCACCGCGTCGTACTCGCTCATGACGACACCCGCATGGTCGGACACCGGCTCGACCAGCCGTACCGGCCAGGACCGTGCGGCGAGCGCTTCGGCGAAGACGCGGGAGTGGGTCACGTCGAGCTCGTCCTCGGTGCCGTGCACCAGGTGGACGGCGGCGGCCTCCGGGGCGTGCGCCACGACGTCGTCCAGCGGTGCCGTGCCGGTCGTGCGTGCGGGTACGTCGTAGCGGCCCGCTATGCCGACCACGGCGGTGGGGCGCGGGGTGTCGAAGAGGTCGGGGCGTGTCACGAGGCCCACCGCGGCGCCCGCCCCCGCGGACCAGCCGGCGACGACGAGGCGGTCGGGGTCCGCGCCGTGACCGGCCGCTTCCTTGCGGACGAACTCGAGGGAGTCCAGCAGGTGTGCCCGGCCGCGGTCGGGCGCGTCGGAGCGCCAGTCGGGGGCGAACACCATGGTCCCGCCCGCCGCGACGGCCTCCGCGACCGGGCGGAGTATGTCCCGCTCGTCCGGGCCGATTCCGTGCCAGATCAGCACGGCGGGGAGCGGGTCGGGGCCGCATCTCGCGGAGGGGCGGTAGATGTCGACGGCCTTGCCGTTGGCCATGCGGGCGGTGGCGCGGGTCACTTCGGGTTGCATGATCACGGGCTCCTCTTCGCGTGCGCTGATCCGTAATCTTCTCGTGCAGGCGGCTCCGCCAGGGCCCCTGTGCCAACGGCCGTCACCGCAAGGGAGTTCCATGGTCAGCGTTCACGCGTTCCTCGGCATGGCTGCCGTCGCCCTGGGGATGGTGCTGACCCCGGGGCCGAACATGATGTATCTGGTGTCGCGGTCGGTGACCCAGGGACGGCGGGCGGGGCTGATCTCGCTGCTGGGCGTGGCGGTGGGGTTCTTCGTCTATCTCCTGGCCGCGATCGCCGGGATAGCGACCCTCTTCGCCCTGGTCCCCGCCGTCTACACCACGGTCAAGCTCGCCGGCGCCGCCTATCTCGCCTATCTGGCCTGGAAGGCGCTCAAGCCCGGCGGGGTCTCCGCCTTCGACCCGCAGCCGCTGCCGCCGGACCCGCCGCGGAAGCTGTTCACGATGGGGCTGGTCACCAACCTCCTCAACCCCAAGATCGCCATTCTCTATATCTCGGTCCTGCCGCAGTTCGTCGACCCGGGCCATGGCTCGGTCGCCTTCCAGAGTCTGCTGCTGGGGCTCACGCAGATCGTCATCGCGGTCACCGTCAACGGGCTCATCGCGATGACCGCGGGCTCCATCGCCGGTTTCCTGAAGCAGCGGCCGCGCTGGCTGCGGATGCAGCGCTATGTGATGGGCGTGATGCTGGCGGGGATCTCGGTGCGGGTGGCGTCGACCTGAGCCGGACCGCATGTGCACGGAGCCGCTCCCCTTCTCCAGGGGGGCGGCTCCGTGGTCCGTGGGGCGCCGCCGTCAGCTCTCCGTGTGCCGGGCGGACGTGTGCGCCGCGGCGTGGGCGAGCGTGGCCCGGCTGTTGGCGCCGAGGGCCTGGGTGATGTAGGCGCGGGCGTCGTCCAGGGTGCTGTCCGCCCCCAACGCCTCCTTCAGCGCGGCCGGGTTGAGGACGACGGTGTGGCGGGCGGTGACGTGCGCGCCGAGCTCGTCCTCGCTGAAGGTCCAGCTGCCGCTGTGCCCGAGGAGCAGGGCCGGTGCGGAGGTCTGCTTGTAGACGATCCGCTCGCCGGGGAAGCAGAGCCGGATCGACTCGGTGGTGTGCGCGGAGCCGTCCTTCGTCACGGTCTCCATGCGCAGCCGCTGGATGCCGGTCTCCGGCTCGGTGAGGTCGACCTTGCCCACGTGCGGCAGGAGCTCGGGCCAGAGGTCGGCGCGGTCGATGAACTCGTACGCGTCCTTCGCGGCGCCCGGCATGTCGACGACGTCCTCGAAGGCGAAGACCACGTCGTCCACGGGGTGGCCGAGCTCGGCTATGCGGGCCAGCGCCGCGAGCTCCTTGGGGCTGTTGCGGTCCAGGCCCGCGTTGATCCACTCGATGTTCTCCGGGGCGTCGTCGACGGCCTGGAACTCGTGGACGAGCAGGACCTCGGTGTGCCCGTCGGCCAGCTCCTTGAAGAGCCATTCGCCGCCCATGGAGGCGATCGGCGGCCGGCTGTGGTCCTGCGCGAAGGTCACCCGCAGGGTGTCGGGGTCCAGCGTGCGGCGGGAGGTCCAGTTGCGCACCTCGTCGCCCACCACGGCCCACAGGCGGAAGCGCTCGGCCCGGTCGCCCTTCTCGATGTGCCGCACGTGGACGCTCGGCCCGAAGACCGCGGGCCAGCGGGTGACGTCGGCGACCAGGTCGTACAGCACGCGGGCCGGTGCGGCGACGACGGCGGAGTGCTCGGTGCGGTGAACGCGCAGGTCCGGCATGCGGCGCCCCTTCCCCAGGGTGGATTTCACTGACGCCGCCGACTATGCGGACGCGATCTGGAGCGGGCCTGGAGAATCGCTGCCGCGGTGCGAATTCCCTTGTGGCGGCGTCCTTATCCGGGATCCAGGTTCTCTCCAGATGGCCCCCGCAGCCTGATTCAGGCCGAGCACGCGGAAGACGGGGAAAGGAACCGAACCACAATGTTCTGCACATACGGAGGCCGGGGATGACCCGGCGCGTAGTGATCACCGGGATCGGTGTGCGCGCTCCCGGGGGGAACGGGACCGAGGCGTTCTGGGACCTGCTGACCGCGGGGCGCACCGCGACCCGGGACATCTCCTTCTTCGACGCCTCGCCGTTCCGCTCCCGCATCGCGGGCGAGGTGGACTTCGACGCGGTGGCCGAGGGGTTCGGCCCGCGGGAGATCCGCCGGATGGACCGCGCGACCCAGTTCGCGGTCGCCTGCGCCCGGGAGGCCCTGCTCGACAGCGGCCTGGAGACCGGCGGCCTCGACCCGCACCGGGTGGGCGTCACCCTGGGCAGCGCGGTCGCCTCCGCGACCAGCCTGGAGAACGAGTACCTGGTGATGTCGGACGCGGGCAAGGAGTGGCTGGTCGACCCCGACCACCTCTCCCCGCACATGTTCGACTACCACAGCCCCGGCATCATGTCGGCCGAGGTCGCCTGGGCCATGGGCGCCGAGGGGCCGGTGACGATGGTCTCCGACGGCTGCACCTCGGGCCTGGACTCCGTCGGCTACGCGGCCCGGCTGATCCGCGAGGGCTCCGTCGACACGGTCGTGGCGGGCGCAGCGGACACCCCGATCTCGCCGATCGTGGTCGCCTGCTTCGACGCGATCAAGGCGACGACCTCGCGCAACGACGACCCCGCGCACGCCTCCCGGCCCTTCGACGGCAGCCGCAACGGCTTCGTACTCGCCGAGGGCGCGGCGATGTTCGTTCTGGAGGAGTACGAGGCCGCCAAGGCCCGCGGCGCCCACATCTACGCGGAGATCGGCGGCTACGCGACGCGCTGCAACGCGTACCACATGACCGGTCTGAAGAAGGACGGCCGCGAGATGGCCGAGGCCATCCGGGTCGCGCTCGACGAGGCCCGCCTGGACCGTACGACGATCGACTACGTCAACGCGCACGGCTCCGGCACCAAGCAGAACGACCGCCACGAGACCGCGGCGTTCAAGCGCAGCCTCGGCGAGCACGCGTACAACGTGCCGGTCAGCTCCATCAAGTCCATGGTCGGCCACTCGCTCGGCGCCATCGGCTCCGTCGAGATCGCCGCCTCGCTGCTCGCCATCGAGCACGGTGTCATCCCGCCCACGGCGAACCTGCACACCCCCGACCCCGAATGCGACCTGGACTACGTCCCGTTGACCGCGCGCGAGCAGCGCGTGGACACCGTCCTGACGGTGGGCAGCGGCTTCGGCGGCTTCCAGAGCGCGATGGTCCTGCACCGCCCGGAGGTGGCCGCGTGAGCCAGTCGACGGTCATCACCGGAATCTCGGTCCTGGCACCCAACGGACTGGGTGCCGAACAGTACTGGAAGGCCCTGCTGGCGGGCGAGAACGGCATCGCCGAGCTGTCCCGCTTCGACGCCTCCCGCTACGCATCGAAGCTCGCCGGAGAGGTCCGCGGCTTCGACGCCAAGGACCACCTGCCCGGCCGGCTGCTGCCCCAGACCGACATCTCCACCCGCTACGGGCTGGTCGCGGCGGACTGGGCGCTCGCCGACGCGGGCGTGGACGCCGGCACCCTGACCGACTACGACAAGGGCGTCGTCACCTCCAACTCCCAGGGCGGGTTCGAGTTCACCCACCGCGAGTTCCACAAGCTGTGGAGCAAGGGGCCGGAGTTCGTCAGCGTCTACGAGTCCTTCGCCTGGTTCTACGCCGTGAACACGGGCCAGATCTCCATCCGCAACACGATGCGCGGCCCCGGTGCCGCACTCGTCGGCGAGCAGGCCGGCGGCCTGGACGCGCTGGGCCACGCCCGCCGCACGGTGCGCTCGGGCACCAAGCTGGTGCTGTCCGGCGGCGTCGACTCCGCCTTCGACCCGTGGGGCTGGGCGTCGCAGCTGTCGAGCGGCCGGGTGAGCACGGTGGCCGATCCGCGCCGCGCCTTCCTGCCCTTCGACGCCGACGCGAGCGGCTATGTGCCGGGCGAGGGCGGCGCGATGCTCATCCTGGAGGACGCCGCCTCCGCCCGTGAGCGCGGCGCCGGGAACATCTACGGCGAGCTCGCCGGCTACGCCTCGACGTTCGACCCGAAGCCCGGCTCCGGACGGCCTTCGGGCCTGCGCCGCGCGGCCGAACTGGCCCTGGCCGACGCCGGTCTGCGGCCCGGGGACATCGACGTCGTCTTCGCCGACGCCTCCGGCGTCCCGGCGCTCGACCGCGACGAGGCCGAGGCGATCCGCGGCGTCTTCGGCGCGGGCGGCGTGCCGGTCACGGCCCCGAAGTCGCTGACGGGGCGCATGTACGCGGGCGGTGGCCCGGCGGACGTGGTCGCGGCGCTGCTGGCGATCCGCGACCAGGTGATCCCGCACACCGCGCACGTCACCCGGGTGCCGCAGGAGTACGGCCTGGACGTGGTGCGGGACGAGCCGCGCGACGTCCCGGTCAAGGCGGCCCTGGTGCTCGCCCGCGGCCGCTGGGGCTTCAACTCCGCGGTCGTCGTGACCGGCCCCTCCCTCTGATCATCCGGCTCCCCACACAAGGAAGTTGACCACCATGGCATCCCTCACCTTCTCCGACCTGTTCCGCATCCTGACCGAGTGCGCCGGGGCCGACGACACCACCGCCGTGTCCGAGGACAGCCTGGACAGCTCCTTCGAGGACCTGGGCTACGACTCCCTCGCCCTGATGGAGAGCGCCGCCCGGATCAAGCAGGAGTACGGCGTGGACCTGTCGGACGACGTGCTCTCCGACATCGAGACCCCGCGCGCGCTGCTCGACCTGGTCAACGGCGCCGCCGTGGCCGCCTGACCGCCTCGCGCGCACACCTGAGAGCGCCCCGCCCGGGAGATCCGGGCGGGGCGCTCGCGCGAGCGGGGGCAGGCGTCAGCCGACGCCGGAGACCTCCAGTGCCTCCGCGGCCAGGCGCAGGATGCGCAGCCTGCCGTCGTGGTCGGTGCGGGCCGGGGACAGCATGACGCCCAGCGTCGTCACCCCCGCCTCCGCGAACTCCCGCATCCGCTCGGCGACCCGGGGCACCGGTCCGACCATCGCTGTGCGGTCGACGAAGCCCGCCGGGATCGCCCGCGCGGCCCCGGCCCGGTCGCCCGCCGAGATGCGCTCCGTGAACCGCTCCATCTCCGCCTCGTAGCCCATGCGGCGCGCCATCGAGCAGTAGAAATTGGTCGCCGGGTCGCCGATGCCGAGCATGTAGACGTAGTGGTCGCGGAGTTGGTCCACCGCGCTCTCCACGTCGTCGGCGAAGGCCGTCGGCAGGCTGGGCAGCACGTCGAAGCCCGCCATGTCCCGGCCCGCGCGCTCCCGGCCCGCGCGGATGCCCGCGACGGCCCCGGCGACGGCCTCCGGGGAGGTGAACACCCCGATCCAGCCGTCGGCGATCTCCCCTGCCAGCTTCAGGGAGCCCGCGCCCACCGCCGCGAGGTAGACGGGGATGTGCGGGCGCGGCAGCTCGGTGGTGATGTGCAGCG
Organism: Streptomyces blastmyceticus; assembly: GCF_039521185.1. Lineage (NCBI taxonomy): Bacteria > Bacillati > Actinomycetota > Actinomycetes > Kitasatosporales > Streptomycetaceae > Streptomyces > Streptomyces blastmyceticus. The sequence goes on from NZ_BAAABW010000016.1 coordinate 454,251, forward strand.
GCGCGCCCGTGCGGCCCGCCGCGGGCAGCCGGAAGTGCTCCCCCTCGTAGCGCAGGGGTTCGCCGCGCAGCGCCCGGCGCACGATGTCCACGTATTCGCGGGTGCGTGCCAGCGGCTTGTCGAAGGGCACGCCGTACCAGCCGTCCGAGACGTCGGGGTTGGACACCCCGAGGCCGAGCCGGAACCGTCCGCCGCTGAGCGCGTCCAGCGTGGCCGCGGTCAGGGCGGCGAGGCCCGGCGGCCGGGCGGGGATCTGCATGATCCCCGACGCGAGGCCGATGCGCCGGGTGCGGCCCGCGGCCAGCCCCAGCACGCTCACGGCGTCGTTGCGGTAGCCCTCCCCGGACAACACCACGCCGTAGTCGAGCTCTTCGGCGGCGCGCGCCAGTTCGCCCGCCCCTTGATAGACCAGATTTGCCGCAAGTCGCACCGGGAACAGCCTCCGTCGCTTTCCGTGAGCAATGTGCTGCGAGCCTCCGGCACCCGGCTGTACCCCGTATGGACATTTCCTGGAGCGCCGGACGGCGCCGGACGCGGCCGTCTGGAGGGAATCTCCAGATGGGCTGCACACAGTGAGGGGCGTTCGTCAGCCCAAGGAGAGGAACGTCGGTATGGCCGACTTGTCGGGAAAGAGGGCCCTGGTCACCGCGGCGTCGCGGGGCATCGGCCGGGGCATCGCGCTGCGGCTGGCCGCGGCGGGGGCCCGGGTCGCCGTGAACTACAGGGAGAACGCCGGGGCCGCCCGGGAGGTGGTCGACGAGATCGTCCGCGGCGGGGGCGAGGCCTTCGCGGTGCGCGCGGACCTCGGCGGCGGCCGGACGGAGGTCGAGGGGCTCTTCGCGCGGGTCCTCGAGGAGTTCGACGGCCTGGACATCCTCGTCAACAACGCCGGGGTGCAGGGCATGGGGCCCGTCGCCGGGGTGACCGAGGAATTCCTCGACCGCGCGATCGACGTCAACCTCAAGGGGACGTTCTTCGCGTTCCAGCAGGCGGCGCGGCACCTCGCCGACGGCGGCCGGATCATCAGCGTCTCCACCGCCTTCACCCGGTCCATGGCGCCGGGCGCCGGGGTCTACGCGGCCACCAAGGGCGCGGTCGAGCAGCTCACCAGGACCCTCTCCCAGGAGCTGGGCGGCCGGGGGATCACGGTCAACGCGGTGCTGCCGGGGATCGTCGACACCGATGCCACGGCCCCGCTGCGCGAGCGCTTCGCGGCCATCGCCGAGACCACCGCGCTGGGCCGGATCGGCCGGCCCGACGACGTCGCCGGGATCGTCGCCTTCCTCGCGGGCGACGAGGCCCGCTGGATCACCGGTCAGAGCATCGCGGCGGCAGGGGGCCGGGTGTGAGCGCGTCCCCGCGTCCCCGCCCCGGCGTGCCGGACGGCGGCTCCCGGCTGCCGTCCCTCACCGGGCTGCGCTTCGTCGCCGCCGTGCTCGTCTTCTGCTACCACCTCTCGCGCGAGGCGCCGTTCGCGTCGCCGGACGCGGACAAGTGGCTGACGGACGTCTTCAGCAAGGCCGGTTCCATCGGCGTCAGCTTCTTCTTCGTCCTGAGCGGGTTCATCCTGACGTGGACGGCCAAGCCGGGTGAGCCGCTGCGGCGGTTCTGGACCCGCCGGATCGCCAAGATCTACCCCAACCACGTGGCGACCTGGGTGCTCGCGCTCGTCCTGATCGTGTGGGCGGGGCGCCCCCTGCACCCGGGCACCGCGGTGGCGAACCTCTTCCTGGTGCACTCCTGGGTGCCGCGGATGGACGTCGCCTGGAGCATGAACGACGTCAGCTGGACGCTCGCCTGCGAGCTGCTGTTCTACCTCTGCTTCCCGCTCCTGCACCGCTGGGTGGGGCGGATCGGCGCGCACATGCTGTGGCCCGCGGCCGGCGCCGTGGCCGTGGTGGCCGTCTGCGTCCCGGCGGTCGCCGGAACGCTGCCCGCGACACCGGACTTCGGCGGCATCTCGGCCTGGCAGGTCTGGTTCGCCTACATGCTCCCGCCCGTACGCGCCCTGGACTTCGTCCTCGGCATCGTGATGGCGCGCATCGTGCTCACCGGCAGGTGGATCCGGCTGCCGGCCGTGCCCGCCGCGCTCCTGGTGATCGCCGGCTGGTACCTCGCCGCCACGCAACTGCCGCGCGCGTACGGCTTCGTGGCCGCCACCATCGTGCCGCTCGCCCTGCTGATCCCCGCCGTGGCCACGGCGGACATCGAGGGGACCCCGTCCTTGCTCCGCGGCCGGGTCGCGCTGTGGCTGGGCGAGGTCTCGTTCGCCTTCTACCTGGTGCACCGCCTGGTGCTGGTGTACGGGCACCAGGCGCTGGGGCTCAAGCGAACGTGGCCGATGGCGCAGGCCCTCGGCCTGGTGGGGGTCGCGCTGGTGCTGTCGATGCTGCTCGCGTGGGCGCTCCACCAGGCCGTCGAGCAGCCGGTGATGCGCCTGGTGCGCCGCCGGGAGCGTGCGCGCGAGGACCGCCCCCGGAGCGTCGAACTCGCCGTCCCCACCGGCTGACCGGTCCTCCGCACGCCGATGGGCGGCCGCGTCCGAGGACGGGGCCGCCCATCGGCGGGTCCGTAGCTCAGCGGAACCGGGTCACGCTCGGTTTCGTGCGGACCGGCCTGATCTTCGGGTAGCTGATGTGGTGCCTGGCCGCCAGCGCGACCACGTCCTCCCAGGCGGGCTTCACGTCCCCGCCCTGGAGCTCGGCCAGCTCCTCGAACATCGTCTCCGCGCCGCCCGGTGTGACGTAGCAGAGCATCGTCCCCGGTTCGTCGCTGATGTTGCGGAAGCCGTGGCCCGTGCCCCGGGGGCCGTACAGGACCGTGCCGGGACCGGCCGTGTGGACGGTGTCGCCGAGCTGGAACTCGTAGAGCCCGCTGGTGACGTAGAACGTCTCGTCCTCGCTGTCGTGCAGGTGCAGCGGCGGGCCGCCGCCCGGGGGAGTGGTGAACTCCATGAGGGAGAACAGTCCCCCCGTGTCCGTGCCGCGGAGCAGGAATCTGCCCTGTTCCACGGCCCAGCGGACGGGTTCGACCTCGTCCCGCACGACGATCTTTCCTGGCGTGATGGTCACGGCATCCCTGTTTCGGTTTTTCGTATGTCAGGCCGCGGACTTCGCCGCCGGCCGGTCGGCCGCCCCGGCGCCCTGCGGCGCGGTGCGGTCCGCGGTCAGCCGCGGCAGGAGGGCGAACAGCGCCACGAGGACGGCGCAGAGCCCGAAGGTGATCCACAGGACGCTGCGCGAGGCGTGCGCGTAGTCGGTCAGGCCGTGGCCGGAACCGAGCGTCGTGAAGTAGACGGCGCCGAGGGCGGCGATGCCCGTGGCGCCGGAGAACTGCTGGGTGGTGGTGAGCACGCCGGAGGCGATGCCCATCTGGTGCGGGCGCACCCCGGCCAGGACGGTGCCGATCAGCGACGGCAGCACGAAGCCGAAGCCGAGGCCGACCAGGCACAGCGGGCCCATGACATAGCCGATGGAGAGGTCGGCGCCGAGCGACTGCGTCTCCAGGGCCAGCGCCAGCATGCCGAGGCCGACGACCCCGCTGCCGAAGGCCAGCGCCTTGTTCTTGTACTTCGCGATGAACGGCCGTCCGTAGATGGACGACAGCATGGACAGCACGGCGAACGGGCCGAAGGCGAGGCCCGCTTCGCGGGCGCTGAGCCCGAGGCCGGACTGGAGCAGCAGGGTGGTGGAGAACATGAAGCTGCTGAACGTGGCCATGAAGGCGACGTTGATGACCAGGCCGACGCTGAACGTGCGGCTGCGGAACAGGCTCAGGTCGAGGAGCGGCTGGCCGCCCTTGCGGCTGAGCCCGCCCTCGTAGACCAGCGTGAGGGCCATGACGGGCACCGAGGCGACCAGCGAGATCCAGGCCCACAGCGGCCAGCCCTCCGTACGGCCGATGATCAGCGGGGCGAGCGCGAGGCCCAGTGCGAGCGAGATGCCCACGACGCCGACCGGGTCGAGCTTCGGGCGCTTCTCGGCGCGGCCGCGGGGGAGCAGGCGGGCCGCGAAGACGAGGGCGATGACGCCCACGGGGACGTTGACGAGGAAGATCGGACGCCAGGCCCAGCCGAAGAGGTCACCGGCGATCAGCAGGCCGCCGAGCACCTGGCCTGCGACGCCGCCGAGGCCGTACATCACGCCGAGCCAGGAGAGCGCCTTGGGGCGCTCCGACTGGTCGAAGACGGCCTGGATCAGGGAGATGCCCTGGGGTGCCATGGCGGCGGCGGTGATGCCCTGGAGCAGGCGGGCGACGACGAGCTGGCCGGGCGTCTGGGCGATGCCGCACAGCAGCGAGGCGAGGGTGAAGGTGCCCATGCCGATCAGGAACATGTTGCGGTAGCCGAAGATGTCGCCGAGCCGGCCGCCGGTGACCAGCCCCGCGGCGTAGGCGAAGGCGTAGCCACCGATCACCAGCTCCAGCGCGGCCTGCCCGGCGTGGAGGTCTTCCTGGAGCGAGGGCGCGGCGACGTTGACGACGTTGAAGTCGAACGACGCCATGAAGGTCGCCGAGAGGATGACCGGCAGGATCAGCCACCGGCGTGGGTCTGGGGTGGTCACAGCTTCTCCATGAGTTCGCGGGTTCGATGACTTTCGAAGTGTTCGGCGGTGATCATATGGTTCGATGGAGAGCGAACTCAAGGGATTCGTGATCTAGGATCGAGGACATGAGCGACATGGCATTCCATCCGAAAGCCACCGATACGACCCTGCTCCGGATCCTTCAGGCGCTGGCCGATCCGGTGCGCCTCACGACCGTGCGCTCGCTCGGCCTGAAGGACGGGGTCTCGTGCTCCGTGGTGCAGGCCGACGCGGGCCTGACGATCGGCAAGTCGACCATGTCGCACCACCTGAAGATCCTTCGGGAGGCCGGGATCATCTCCATCAGCCTGGAGGGGTCCCGCCGGCTGCTGCACCTGCGGCGGGCGGACCTCGACGGGCGCTTCCCCGGCCTCCTCGACGCGGTGCTGACCCCTCCGGAAGGAGCGGTCGGCACCGAATGACCGGGGTCCCCCGGACCTCGGTCCGCGACCGCCGGACGGGCTTGGACCACCCCCGACAAGCCCGTCCGGCGCTCGCGCCCACGCCTACGGCGCCACGGCCGCCGCGTCCAGGGCCAGCCCCGCGAACGTCCGCGCGGCGGGCTCGAACTGCAGGACCGTGTGGCCCGCCGCCGTGTTCACGTCCCGCCAGAAGCGCTGGAACGGCGCGCCGTCCGACTGTGACCGGGTCCCCGCGAGCGGGGAGAGCCGGTTGACGGCCCCGGCCAGCATGTCCACCGCCAGCGCGTGGTCCAGGCAGGTCCGGGCGAGGGAGCGCTCGTCGACCGCACCCGCGTCCGCGACCGCCGCCGCCCGGCGCAGCAGGAGCTCCGCCGCGTCGATCTCGCCCGCCGTCCTGGCCAGCGCCAGTTCGGCCGCCGCCTCGCTCGTGCCGGAGACGCGGTGCCCCGGGGCACCCGCCCCGCGCTTGGCCGCGACCGCCGCGGCGAACTCCCGCAGCGCCCCCTTGGCCGCGCCCAGCACCGGACCGGCGAAGGACAGCGCGCTGACCGCCTTCAGCGGCACGGCGGAGGCCGCGGGCAGCGGGCCGTCCGAACGCCCCGCCAGCAGGCCGGCCCGCGCGAAGGAGTACGCGTACGGCACGAACACGTCCGCCAGCCGCAGGCTGTCGCTGCCCGTGGCCCGCATCCCGACCGGGAACCAGGTGTCCTCGATCGCGTAGGCGGACCGCGGCACCAGCAGGAAGCGCACCTCCCGCCCGCCCCCGGACACCGGCACCGGGCAGCACACGAGAGCCCACTGCGAGAAGTGCACCCCGCTGAGGTACGGCCACAGGCCGCTGATCCGCCAGCCGCCGTCCACGGCGCGCGCCTCGCCGCCCGGGACCAGCGCGCAGGCGACGAAGGTGTCCGGCCCTTCGCCCCAGATCGCGCGCTGCCCCTCCTCCGGGAGGAAGCAGGCCATCCGGCCCAGCGAGGCGGCGATGGACGCCACCCACGCGGCGGAGGCGTCGCCCTCCGCCACCGCGGCGGTCGCCAGCAGGGAATCGGTGACGTTCCCCTCCGCGCCGCCCCAGCGGGCGGGCACGAAGTGCCGGGCGAAGCCCGCCCCGACGATCGCCTCGGCCACCTCCGGGGCGAGGCGGCGGCCCGCCTCACCGGCCGCCGCGTGGGCGGCGGCGACCTCCGCCACCTCCTGGGCGGCCTTCACCAACGCGCTCCCGGGCATGGGGAACCTCCATCTGTGCAGGAATGATCGGGGACTTGGTGGCGGTGCGTCAGTGCGGGAAGCGCGCCAGCGCGTCCAACACCGCGTTCTGCCTCGCGTCGCGGTCCGCGGCCAGCTCGGCGTAGGAGCGGTCGCCGAAGTCCTCCTCGGCGGCCGAGCTCAGGGCGTCGATCGTCGCGTCGTCCATGCGCGGCCGCCCCAGCTCCCGCCAGCTCTGCTCCAGACCGCCGCCGCGGCGCGTCAGCCACTGGCGCAGACCGCCCTCGCCGCCGCCCAGGTGGAACGCCTGGAAGGGGCCGATCACCGACCAGCGCAGCCCGACCGACTGCGTGACGATCTCGTCCAGCTCGGACACGGTCACCACGCCCTCGCGGACCAGGTGGACGCTCTCCTGGAGCAGCGCCGACTGGAGCCGGTTGGCGACGAAGCGGGTGATCGGCTTGCGCAGGACCACGGGCGTCTTGCCCACGGACCGGAAGAACGCGACGGCCCCGGCCACGGCCTCCGGCGCCGTCGCCTCCCCGCCCACGATCTCCACCAGCGGCACCAGGTGCGGCGGGTTGAGCGGGTGCCCGACCACCAGCCGGCTCCGGTCGGGCATCAGGGCGCTCATCTCGTCGGCCAGCAGTGTGGACGACGAGGACAGGAACAGGGCGTCCCCGGGGGCGGCCGCGCCGATGCGCGCGAACAGCTCCTGCTTGAGCGCGAGGTCCTCCGGGGCGTTCTCCACCACCACGGCGGCGTCCCGGACGGCGCGCTCCACGTCGGGCTCGAACTCCAGGAGTTCCATGAGCTCCAGGGGGTCCGCCCCGCCGTGCGGGAGCGTGGGTGCGAAGAGCTCGACGCCCCTCGCCACCACCTCTTCCGCGTCCGGCCGGCGGCTGTTGACCCGCACCCGCCTGCCGTGCGCCAGGAACAGGGTGATCCAGCTCAGCCCGATGGTCCCGGCACCGATGACGGTCACCGGTCTGTCTTGCGTCGCCTCCGACATCATTCCCCGCCTCTCCCGCGATCGGTGGTCACCGAGCGCGGATCAGTAGTTGCCGAGCCCGCCGCAGACGTTGAGCGCCTGCGCGGTGACCGCGGCGGCGTCGTCGCTCACGAGGTACTCGACCATCGCCGCGACCTCACGGGGCTCGACGTAGCGGCCCAGCGGGACACGGGTGGTGATCCGGCCGTGGGTCTCCTCCTCGCTCACGCCCCAGATGGACGCGTAGTGCTCGCGCACCCGCTCGGCCATCGGCGTCTCGACGAAGCCCGGGCAGACGGCGTTGACCGTGATGCCCGTGCGCGCCAGCTCCAGGCCGAGGGCCTTGGTGAAGCCGACCACGCCGTGCTTGGAGGCGGAGTACGGGGCGGCGTGCACCACGCCCTGCTTGCCGCCGGTGGAGGCGATGCTGATGATCCGGCCGCGGTCCTTGTCGAGCATGCCGCCCGTCGTCAGGACCTCCTTGGTCATCAGGAAGACGCTGTTGAGGTTGGTGTTGATGACGTCGAGCCACAGCTCGTCGGGGATCTCGGCGGTCGCGCCGCCGCCGCTGCGCCCGGCGTTGTTGACCAGGATGTCCACCGTGCCGTAGCGCTGGACGGCCGCCGCGACGAAGGCGCGGATCTCCTCGGGGCGGCTGACGTCGCAGGTCACGCCGTCGACGTCGAGGCCCTTGCCCCGCAGCTCCGTAACCGTCGCCGTCAGCCGGTCCTCCTGGCGGGCGCAGACGAACACGCGCGCGCCGAGGCCCGCCAGCCGCTCGGTGATCTCCAAACCGATCCCGCTCGTGGCACCGGTGACCAACGCGACGGGGCCCGCAGCCTGGCTCATATGTCTTCCCTTGCTCGCCGTGAAGTGACGCGTCGATCATCGAGCGGCCGTCTACACGAGGTATGGAGATTTCCTGGAGACGCGAGGGGCGCCGGGCCGGGCCGCGGCGGGCCGCTGGAGACCGGCTCCAGATGGCCTCCAGAGGACGGGGAAACCGTGGCCGTGGACATACGAACGTCACGCAGCGCCAGAGGGAGAATCATGGCCGGGCAGACCGTCACCGCGGAGCTCTACGCCGAGGTACAGCATTTCTACGCGCGCCAGATGCAGGCGCTGGACAGCCGCGTGTTCAAGACCTACGCGGACTCCTTCACCGAGGACGGCACCTTCCGGCACACCCCGGGCACCGAGCCCGCCCGTACCCGCGCGGGCATCGAGGCCGAGCTGGTGCGCTTCCACGAGCAGTACCAGGGCGACCCGGTGCAGAAGCGCCACTACTTCAACCAGATCGTGCTGGACGCGAACCCCGACGGCACCCTGAAGTCCACGGTGTACGCGCTGGTCCTGCGCACCCGGCCCGGCGCCGACCGGCCGGAGGTCTGGCCGAGCTGCGTGGTGCACGACGTGCTCGTGACCGGTGCGGACGGCATCCTCGTCAAGTCGCGCGACATCGACTACGACCAGCAGATCTGACGCAACGTCATGTTCCTTGCGCACGGGCCCGCGGACGGGCCGGCCGGGCACGCCGAGGCGGCCCTCCGCGCGGCGCTGTGCGCCGCCCGCGAGGGCGGCGGGGCGCTGCCCCCGGACTCCCCGGTCACCCGCGACGCCGTCTGCGGTGCCGTCGTCGACCTCTGGACCGCGGGCAGGCTGCTGGCCGTACGCGGCCCGGAGTCGGCGACCGCGCGCCACGTGCTGCCGCGGATCCTGCTGGAGGGCACCGAGGGCCTGGCCGCCGTGCTGGGCACCCGGCTCCACGAACAGGGCGACTGCGCAGGGGAATTCAACCGTCATGCCAGGGCGCTGGCGGAGGCGGCCCGGCAGGCGGGCGATCCGCGCCTCGCCGCGCGCGTGGCCGAGGCGCTGCCGGGCGTGGCCGACGGCGGGGACCGGCTCGCGCGGCCGCTCACCGGCGTCCGGCCCGCGGTCCTCCCGGCCGTCCTGGCCCCGGCCGTCACGGAGCTGGAGGCCGAACGCCTCGCCCTGGCCGCGGCCTGCCGCACCCTCGCCGCCGGGGGAGCCGTACCGCCGCTCGCCGACCGCTACGCGCTGCTCACCGCGGCCGCCGCCTGCCTCGACCGGTGGCGGCACCGGCGGGCCGGTCACGGCACCCTCACCGGCGACCGCGCCCGGCTCGTGGGCGCCCTGGAACGGATCGCCGCACGCCTGGGGCGGCCCGCGGACCCCGCCCGGGCGGAGCACGACTGGCGCCCGCTGGTCCTCGCCGAGGCGCTCGGCCACCGCTTCCCCGCGACACCGCTCCTCTCGGCCATGGGGCGGAGGGCCGCGTCGTGACACCGCCGTCGCGGTGAGCACCGCCACCCGGGACGACCGGCCCGCCGGGGCTCAGCGCACCGCGGCGGCGGGAGTGCCCTCCCAGACGGTGAAGGCGCCGCGGTGGTAGAGCACGGGCCGCCTCGGCAGCACCGCGGACTCCTCGATCCGCCCCAGCACGATCCAGTGGTCACCGGCCTCCGTCACCTCGGTGACGGTGCACTCGGCGTACGCGAGCGCCACCTCCTCCAGCACCGGCGCCCCCTGGGCGGCCGCGGAGGGGCTCCAGCGCACCGAGTCGAACTTCCGCTCGGCGCGGGTGGCGAAGGTCATCGCCGTCTCCTGGCCGCCGTCCGCCAGCACGTTGACCACGAACCCCCGCCCCGGGGCGAGGGACGGCAGGGTCTGCGACCTGCGGTCCACGCACACCAGCAGCAGCGGCGGCGTCACCGACACCGAGCACACGGTGTTGCAGGTGAAGCCGCGCGGCTCGCCGTCGGCGTCCAGCACGGTGACGACGGATACGGCGGCGGGGCAGGAACCGAAGAATTCCCGGAAGGTGTCCGGACCCACTGGCATACGGTGCCTCCACGATCCCGACCGGGCGCTTCCCGGTGTCTGGAAGGGAGCCTTTCCGCACCGTCTGGACCTTTTCTGGACCACGGCTGGAGCCGGGGCCCGAACGGTTCCAGCTGCGGTCGAGGACGGCTGTAGCGGGCGATCCCAAGCTCAACTCGTACCGCCCCGCGCACCGTTGAGGAAAGGCAGCCATGAGCACCGTCGAGCAGCAGACGATCTCACCGCCTCCCGCGGCGGACGAGCCGGTTCCGCAGGCCGCGCCGCAGTTGCGGGAGCGCGCCGCGGAGCTGGCCGGACTGCGGGAGACCGTGCTCGCCGGGCCGAGCGCGCGGGCCACCGGGGCACAGCACGCCAAGGGCAAGCTCACCGCGCGCGAGCGCATCGAACTCCTCTTTGACGAGGGCACGTTCTCCGAGGTGGAGGCCTTCCGCCGGCACCGGGCCACGGGCTTCGGGCTGGAGGACAAGCGGCCGCACACCGACGGTGTGGTCACCGGCTGGGGCAAGGTCCACGGCCGTACGGTCTTCGTCTACGCCCATGACTTCCGGATCTTCGGCGGCGCCCTGGGCGAGGCCCACGCCCAGAAGATCCACAAGCTGATGGACCTCGCGGAGGCCGCCGGCGCGCCGATCGTCGGACTGTGCGACGGCGCCGGGGCCCGGATCCAGGAGGGCGTCACGGCGCTCGCGGGCTACGGCGGGATCTTCCAGCGCAACGTCCGCAACTCCGGCGTCATCCCGCAGATCAGTGTGATCCTCGGGCCCTGCGCGGGCGGCGCGGCGTACTCGCCCGCGCTGACCGACTTCGTCTTCATGGTGCGCGGCACCTCGCAGATGTTCATCACCGGCCCGGACGTGGTCCAGGCGGTGACCGGCGAGGTGATCACCCAGGACGAGCTGGGCGGCGCCGACGCCCACGCCGCGCTCTCGGGCGTCTCCGGCTTCGCGTACGACGACGAGGAGAGCTGCCTGGAGGACGTGCGGTTCCTGCTCTCGCTGCTGCCGCAGAACAACCGGGAGCTGCCGCCGTCACAGCCCACCGAGGACACCCCCGACCGGCGCACCGAGGCGCTCCTCGACCTGGTGCCCGCGGACCCCAACCGCTCCTACGACATGCGCAAGGTGATCGAGGAGGTCGTCGACGACGGCGAGTTCTTCGAGGTGCACGAGCGCTGGGCGGCCAACGTGGTGTGCGCGCTGGCGCGGCTGGACGGCCACGTCGTCGGCATCGTCGCCAACCAGCCCGCGTCGCTGGCCGGGGTGCTGGACATCCACGCCTCGGAGAAGGCCGCGCGCTTCGTCCAGACCTGCGACGCCTTCAACATCCCGCTGGTGACGCTGGTGGACGTGCCGGGCTTCCTGCCCGGCGTCGACCAGGAGCACGGCGGGATCATCCGGCACGGGGCGAAGCTGCTCTACGCGTACTGCAACGCCACCGTGCCGCGCATCCAGCTGATCATGCGCAAGGCGTACGGCGGCGCGTACATCGTGATGGACTCGCGCTCCATCGGCACGGACATCTCGCTGGCCTGGCCGTCGAACGAGATCGCCGTGATGGGGGCCGAGGGCGCGGCCAACGTCATCTTCCGCAGGGAGATCGCGGCTGCCGATGACCCGGACGCGCGCCGGGTGCAGCTGGTCAAGGAGTACAAGTCCGAGCTGATGCACCCGTATTACGCGGCCGAGCGGGGGCTGGTCGACGATGTCATCGACCCGGCCGAGACCCGGATCAGGCTGATCGGGGCACTGGAGATGCTGCGCGAGAAGTCGGTGCAGCTGCCCAGCCGCAAGCACGGGAACCAGCCGCAGTGAGCGGGGGCGAGAGCGTGCTGCGGGTGGTGCGGGGGAATCCGGACGCGGCGGAGCTGGCGGCGGTCGTGACCGTGGTGCTGGCCGCGGGCGCGGGCCGGGCCGGACCGGCCGCCGGGCCGCCGCGACCGGTCACGCCGTGGGCCCGGCCCGCGGGCGCCGCTGTCGGCTGGTCCGCACGGCCGGCTCCTGCCTGGCGTCCGGCTCTGTGAATCCCCGAATCCCTGCTTCTGTCGTCTGAAAGGTCGAATCAGCTCGTGCGCAAGGTGCTCATCGCCAACCGTGGCGAAATCGCTGTCCGCGTCGCTCGTGCATGCCGGGACGCCGGGATCGGAAGTGTGGCGGTCTACGCCGATCCGGACCGGGATGCGTCGCATGTCCGCGTCGCCGACGAGGCGTACGCGCTGGGCGGTGACACCCCGGCGACGAGCTACCTCGACGTGGCCAAGGTGCTTGCCGCAGCAGCCGAATCGGGTGCGGACGCCGTCCACCCCGGATACGGATTCCTGTCCGAGAACGCGGACTTCGCGCAGGCCGTCATCGACGCGGGCCTGACCTGGATCGGCCCGCCCCCGCAGGCCATCCGCGACCTCGGCGACAAGGTGGCGGCCCGTCACATCGCCCAGCGCGCCGGCGCACCGCTGGTCGCCGGAACCCCCGACCCCGTCACCGGTGCGGACGAGGTCGTGGCCTTCGCCCGGGAACACGGGCTGCCCATCGCCATCAAGGCCGCCTTCGGCGGCGGCGGACGCGGTCTGAAGGTTGCCCGGACGCTGGAGGAGGTGCCCGAGCTCTACGACTCCGCCGTCCGCGAGGCGGTCGCCGCCTTCGGGCGCGGGGAGTGCTTCGTCGAGCGCTACCTCGACCGTCCCCGTCACGTCGAGACCCAGTGCCTGGCCGACCAGCACGGCAACGTCGTGGTGGTCTCCACCCGCGACTGCTCGCTCCAGCGCCGCCACCAGAAGCTCGTCGAAGAGGCACCGGCACCGTTCCTCACCCAGGAGCAGAACGCCGAGCTCTACCGCGCCTCCAAGGCCATCCTCCGCGAGGCAGGGTACGAGGGCGCGGGGACGTGTGAGTTCCTGGTGGGGCAGGACGGGACGATCTCCTTCCTGGAGGTCAACACCCGCCTGCAGGTCGAGCACCCGGTCACCGAAGAGGTCACCGGCATCGACCTCGTGCGGGAGATGTTCCGCATCGCCGACGGCGAGGAACTCGGCTACGACGACCCGCCGCTGCGCGGGCACTCCTTCGAGTTCCGTATCAACGGCGAGGACCCGGGCCGGGGCTTTCTGCCCGCGCCCGGGACCGTGACCCGCTTCGACGCCCCCTCCGGCCCCGGCGTCCGCCTCGACGCGGGGGTGGAGGCGGGTTCGGTCATCGGCCCGGCGTGGGATTCTCTCCTGGCCAAGCTGATCGTGACGGGTGCGACCCGTGAGCAGGCGCTCCAGCGCGCGGCCCGCGCGCTGGGCGAGTTCACGGTCGAGGGCATGGCCACCGCCATCCCCTTCCACCGCGCCGTCGTCACCGACCCCGCCTTCACCACAGATCCCTTCCACATCCACACCCGCTGGATCGAAACCGAATTCGTCAACGAGATCGCGCCATTCTCCGTACCGGCTGTGGACGACGTCGACGCGGAGCCGCGTGAGACGGTCGTCGTCGAGGTCGGCGGAAAGCGGCTGGAGGTCTCCCTGCCGTCGTCGCTTGGTACGGCCATGTATCGCACGGCCGAGGCAGGCGGCGCGAAGCCGAAAAGGCGGGCCGCGAAAAAGGCCGGTGCCGCGGCCTCGGGCGACGCATTGGCCTCCCCGATGCAGGGCACGATCGTCAAGGTCGCGGTCGAGGAGGGCCAGGAAGTCGCCGAGGGTGATCTCATCGTGGTGCTGGAGGCAATGAAGATGGAACAGCCACTCAATGCTCACCGACCGGGTACCGTGAAGGGCATAACCGCCGAAGTGGGTGCTTCTGTCTCCTCCGGAGCCGTCATCTGCGAGATCAAGGGCTGACTGCCCCCGGATTTGACGAATTCCATGCACTTCTGGAGAGCGTCTGGTGTCCGGCTGGGCCGACCGTGTGGGTTGGCCCACAGCCGCGGAGGATGCGGAAGGCGGCGGTCGTCGGAGCTACGCGCGTAACTGTGCCGCAGGTCAGAGGAGTTGACGGGGCGGCGCTGCGGCCTCCGGAAGTGTTTCGGAGTCGTTAATTCCGCTCACTTGGGTGCACACGGTCAAGTGGCGCTGTAGGTTCCCCTCATGCCTAAGGGCCCTGCTTCTTCGCAGTCGGCCCGTAAACCGGGGGGTTGGGTTCATGGAATTCTCAGTGCTCGGACCATTGCTGGCCGTCGACGAAGGCCGGGCGTTTACGCCCACGCCGCCGAAGCAGCGGCAGCTGCTCGCATTGCTGATTCTCAATTCCAACAGATCTGTTTCCGTGGACGCCTGTATAGAGGAACTCTGGGACCAGAATCCTCCGCAGAGCGCCTATTCGACCCTGCACACCTATGTGCTGCATCTCCGCATGGCCATGAGCAAGATTCCGCGCATCGGATCCCTGGGCGAGGCGAAGCGCATCCTGCAGACCGCCAACTACGGTTACCGCCTGGTCGTCGAGCCCGGCGGGATCGATCTGGAGATCTTCGAGGAGCACGTCCGCACCGCCCGCGCCGCGCTGGCGCGGGAGGACGACCGCATGGTTTCGGCCACGCTGGACAAGGCCCTCAAGCTCTGGCGCGGGCCCGCCCTGGCGGACATCCCGCTCGGCCCGCTGCTCCAGGGGCGGGCCACGGTCCTCCAGGAACAGCGCCTGCACGCGCAGGAACAGCGCATCGAGGCGGACCTGCGGCTTGGCCGCCATCACGAACTGACCACCGAGCTGGCAGAGTTGACCGTGCGGCACCCCACCCACGAGAACCTCCACGCCCAGTGGATGCTCTCCCTCTACCGCTCCGGCCGGGCGGCCTGCGCGCTCGACGCCTTCCACCGCCTGTCCACCACGCTCGACCGCGACCTCGGCATCTCGCCCTCGCCCCGCATGCGCGCGCTCTACCAGGCCGTACTCGACAACGACGAGACACTCGACCCGCCGGCTTCCGCGGCACGTCCGATGGCGCTCGATCTCGGGCGCCGCGTGATCTCCCAACAACGCCGCGTCGCCCGCCGGACGTCTCGCCAACGGGGCATCCACCGCTGATGGGTGCGGGTCCGTCGCCGCCTGCGGCGGGAGCGGCCTGCGGCCGCGTCCTCAAACGCCGGACGGGCTGAAATCAGCCCGTCCGGCGTTTGAGGACAAGCGGCGAAGCCGCTTTCGGGGTCTGGGGCGAAGCCCCAGTTCGGGAAGGGGCGGGGTGGGGAACAAAGCCCGCCGCAGGCGCCCCGCCCCCGCCCCTCCCGTAATCGTCAGCGCGTGATCGGCGCCAAATACCGGTCCAGCGCAGCATCCGGCAGCACCCGCGAGAGCACGCGGAAGTTGCGCACATCCGCCCCCACCCCGTAGCGCGACTTCGGGCGGGCGTCCGTGAGGGCCCGGGCGACAGCCCGGGAGAAGTGCGCCGGGGTCGTCGAACTGGCCCTGGCGCCCCGCTCGTTCTGGTGCAGGAAGCGGCTGAAGGGAATCCGGTAGAGCTCCGCCACCCCCTCCGGCACGGACTCCAGCGCCGCCCGCCCCGCGTCCGCGACCTTCCCCCAGATCGGTGTCACGATCGCACCGGGCTGGACCACGGTGACGTCGACGCCGAACGGGCGGAGCTCGCGCCGCAGGACGTCCGTCAGGGCCTCCTTGGCGAACTGCGCGGCCGAGTAGGCGCCCATGTAGGGGACGGCGATGCTGCCGAGACCGGAGGTCACGTTGACGACGCGGCCGCGGCTGCGCCGCAGCATCGGCAGGAAGGCGCGGGTGACGGCGAGCTGCCCGACGACGTTCGTGTCGAGCTGGCGGCGCAACTCGTCGGTCGTGAGGCACTCCAGGGGCGCGGCGACGCACACCCCGGCGTTGTTGACGACGCCCCACAGGCCGTCCTCGCCGACCGCTGCGGCGATCTCCTTCGCCGCCGTGGCGATCGACGCGTCGTCGGTGACGTCGACGCGCACGGGCGTGAGGCTGCCGTGCGCGACGGCGGCCAGCTCGTCGCCGTCCGCCGCCTTGCGGACCCCGGCGAAGACGTGGAAGCCCGCCCGCGCCAGGTGCAGCGCGCACTCCCGGCCGAGCCCGGAGGACGCCCCGGTGACCAGGACGGCCCGGCCCGCCGGGGAGACGGGTGCGGTGCCTCTACTGGACATGTGCTGCCTCCGCTGTGGTGTAGCCGGGGAAGGTGAGGGAGTCCTCCAGCGTGCGGGTGAGCCGCGCCGCGGGGAGGAACTTGAAGTACGCGTCGCGCATCGGGCGCCGGATCGGGTTCTCCGACTGCTCGAAGTCGGAGATGCCGCGGGAGGCGGCCACCATGCCGCGGGCCCGCTCCCGGCGCTCGTCCTCGTAGCGGCGCAGCCCCCGGGTCAGGTCGTCGGCGGAGCCGAGGACGCGGGCGAGCACGGCCGCGTCCTCGATCGCCATGCCCGAGCCCTGGCCGAGGCTGGTGAGCATCGGGTGCGCGGCGTCGCCGAGCAGGGTGACCGGGCCCTTGCCCCAGCGCTCCAGGAAGGGCCGGTCGCGGGAGGGCACGGCGATGATGGACTCCTCGGGCGTCACCCGGATCGCCTTCTGCACCTCGTCGGCCCAGCCCGCGTACGAGCGCAGGACCTCGGACTTGCCGCCGCGCCAGTCGCGGGACTGCGACGCGGGCATGTTCTTGGTGCCCCACCAGTAGAGCCGGCCGCCGCCCATGTCGACGAGCCCGAACCGCTTGCCGCTGCCCCAGTAGTGGGTCACCGACCCCGGGGTGAAGCGCGGGTGCTCGAAGGGGACGATCGCGAGCCAGACGATGTAGCCGCTGTCCTTGGAGCTCTCGCCGGGGCCGACGAGCTGGCGGCGTACGACGGAGTTGAAGCCGTCGGCGCCGATGAGCACGTCGCCCTCCGTCTCGCTGCCGTCCTCGAAGCGGACCCGTACGCCCCCGGTCGACTCGTCCGTCTCGAACTCCCGCGCCGTGGCCCCGAGATGGATCGGGATGCCCTCCGCGGCGGCCAGCAGTGCCTGCTGGAGGTCGGAGCGGGTGATCAGGACGCTGGGCACGCCGAGCCGCGAGATGATGCCGGGGAAGGGGAACTCCCTGATCAGCCGGCCGCGGGCGGTCCTGACGTGGTACGACTCCAGGACCTGGCCGCGCTTTTCGAGCCCGAGGTCGATGCCGATGGAGTCGAGGGCCGCGATGGCGTTGCTCATCACGGACAGCCCGGAACCCGCGGCCTTCAGCTCGGTCGCCCGCTCGTGCACCTCGACGTCGAGGCCGACTTTGCGCAGGGCGACGGCGGTGGCGAGGCCGCCTATGCCCGCGCCGATGACGATGGCCTTCTTGGCCTGCTTCTGACTCATGGTCACTCACCCATCAATTCGAAGACGGTCTCGACCACATGCTTCACGTAGGGCTCTTCCATGATGGTGAGGTGGTCGCCTGCCACGTCGATCACATTCAGCTTGCCGGTGGTGCGCTCGCGCCAGCCGTTGGTCGGGTCGCGGTGCATGGACTCGATGGCGGTGTGCATGTTGTCCAGGACCGGGGGCAGCGGCTCCTTCGCGTGGATCAGCACCATGTCCTGCTCGACGACCTCGGGCCGGTAGGCGAACGCCGCCCGCCAGTTGGCCTCGTAGACGCCGAACAGCCGCCGGACGATCGCGCCGGAGGACCCGGCGGGCAGCACGCCCTCGTCGACCGCGAGCTGGGCGATGAAGTCGAACTTCTCCTCCAGCGTCGTCAGATGGCCGGGGACCATCTCCTCCGGCGACCTGCCGCCGCGCTTGAGCCAGAGCAGCTCCCAGAAGAACCAGGTCAGCAGGGCGTCGTCGCCGGTGGTCTTGCGGCGGCCCGGGTTGAGGGCCGTGGTGTCGAGGAGGACCAGGCTCGCGATCTCCTCGCCCGCCGCCCGCAGCTGCCGCGCCATCTCGAAGGCCACGAAGCCTCCGAAGGACCAGCCGCCGATCGCGTACGGACCGCTGGGCTGCACCCGCTTGAGGGCCTCGATATAGCTCGCGGCGATCTCGGGGACGCTGCGCAGCGGCTCGGTGCCCGCGTCGCTGCCCGCCGCCTGGAGGGCGTAGAACGGCTGGCCCTCCGGCAGGTGGTCGGTGAAGCGGAGGTAGCACAGGACGTTGCCGCCCATGGGGTGGACGAAGAACACCGGCCGCTTGTCGCCCGCGGGCCGGATGGGCACCAGCGGGTCGAAGGCGGACACCGCGCCGCCGCCGCGCAGCCGGTCGGCGAGCTCGGCGACGGTGGGCGAGGCGACGAACTCCGACAGCGGGACGTTGATGCCGTAGCGCTGCTCGATCAGGACGACCAGACGCATCGCGGTCAGCGAGGTGCCGCCGAGGTCGAAGATGTTGTCGTGGACGCCGAGGGCGGGCAGCTGGAGCAGCTCGCCGAGGATCTCCGCGAGGGTGCGCTCGTACTCGTCGCGGGGCGCCGTGGCATCGCCCTGGGTGCCCGCGGTGAGCTGGACGCGGCGCAGGGCCGCGTCGTCCCGCTTGCCGCTGGGGGTGAGCGGCAGCGCGTCGAGCCACTCGAAGTGCGACGGGATCATGTAGTCGGGCAGCACCGTGCGCAGCTGCTTGCCGAGCTGGTCCAGGTCGGCGTGGACGGCGTCGCCGACCAGGAAGGCGGCGAGGAAGGAGTCGTTGCCCTCGCGGCGGCGGGCGACGACGGCGGCCTCGGTCAGCCCCGGGTGGTCCTGCGCGAAGCGGGTGATGGCCAGCTCGACCTCGGCGGGCTCGACGCGGAAGCCGCGCACCTTGACCTGCGAGTCCTCCCGGCCGACGCAGACGATCGAGCCGTCGGGCAGGCGGAAGCCGAGGTCGCCGGTGCGGTAGAGGCGCTCGGTGCGGCCGTCGACGGTGCGGGTGACGAACCGCTCGGCGGTCGGCCCCGGCTGGTCGACGTAGCCGTCGGCGAGGCAGGCGCCGGCGAGGAAGAGCTCGCCCTTCACGCCGTCCGGCACGGGCCGCAGCCGCGCGTCGAGTACGTGCACGGCGGTGCCGTCGACGGCCGTGCCGATGGGCGGCAGCGCGGGCCAGGCCGCGGGGTCGCCGGTCATGGTGTGGGCGGTGACGACGTGCGACTCGGTGGGCCCGTACTGGTTCTCCAGGATCACCCCGGGCAGCCGCTCGCACAGCGCGCGGATCTCGTCGGTGACGCGGAGCTGTTCGCCGGAGGACGCCAGCACCTTGATGCCGCTCGGCACGGTGTCGAGGGCGACCGCCGTCTCGGCGAGCTGCTGGAGCGCGACGTAGGGCAGGTAGAGCCGCTCGACGCCGTGCCGGTCCAGCAGGCGCAGCAGGGCGGGCATGTCGCGCCGCTCGTCCTCGGCGACCACCAGCAGGTTCCCGCCGCCGCAGAGCGTGGAGAAGATCTCCTGGAAGGAGACGTCGAAGCTCATGGGGGCGTACTGCGCGGTCGTGCCGCCGACGGCCCCGCTGGGGACGCTGTTCTGCCAGGCCACGAGGTTGGCGAGCGACCGGTGGGGCATCGCGACGCCCTTGGGCTTCCCGGTGCTGCCGGAGGTGAAGAGGATGTACGCGACGGACTCCGGCGCGATCGACGGCAGCGGGGCGTCCGCCGGGTCCCCGCCGTCGAAGATCTCCTCGGCGGTGAGGACCGCGGTGCCGTCGGTGAGCAGGTGCGCCTGGTCGCCGTGGGCGACGACCCGGAAGGGGCGCGCCTGCTCCAGCATCGCGGCGAGCCGCTCCTGGGGGTAGGAGGTGTCCAGTGGCACGGTGGCGGCGCCCGCCCTGAGCACGCCGAGGATCACGGCGATCGTCTCGGGCGAGCGGCGCATCGCGATGCCCACCCGGTCGCCGGGTGCCGAGCCGAGGGAGACCAGCGTGCGGGCGACCCGGGCGGAGGCGCTCTCCAGCTGCGCGTACGTCCAGCGGGTCTCCCCGAAGGTGAGGGCGGTGGCGTCCGGGGTGCGGGCGGCCTGCTCCTCGAAGAGGCGGACGACGTCGGGGTGCGCGCCGCCGGTCTCGGCCGGGAGCTCCGGGCCCTGGGCTCCGGTGAGGAACGTGAAGTCCGGTGCCTCGTCGGGGTGTTCGACCAGGCGGCGCAGGATGCCGGTGAACCCGTCGGCGTACAGCTCGGCCTGTGCGGGGGTGAAGGTGCGGCCCTGGTGGTCCAGGCGCAGCGAGATGCTCCCGTCCGTCGGGTCGGTCATGGCGTTGACGAGGAGCTGGAAGTTGGTCTCCTCCCACGCCCGGAATTCGCGCAGCTCCACGCCCGGCAGCGCGAAGACCTCGGCGAGCTGGCGGAAGTGGATGTAGTTGAAGGCGGTCTCCAGGACGGTGACGCCGAGGTCCTCCTGGATGGAGCTGAGCGGGTAGCGCCGGTGCGGGTGGCTGTCCTGCTCCTGCCGGAAGGCCTCGCGGACGACGTCGAGCCAGCTGTCGGCGGTCGTCTCCAGGCGGACGGGCATGGTGTTGAGGAAGAGGCCCGCGATGCGCTCGGAGCCGTCCTGCTCGGGGCGTCCGTGGGTGACGAGGCCGGTGGTGACGTCGGTGGCGCCGGAGAACAGCCGCAGGGTCAGGCAGTGGGCTGCGAACAGCACGGACTTCACGGGCAGCGCGTGGTCCCGGGCGAAGGCGCGTATCGCGTCGGTGAGGCCGGCGGGCAGGTCCACCTTGTGGGTGATCAGCTCGTCGCTGCCGGGCGCCTCGTGCGGCCGGAACGCGCCGAGCTGCGGCAGCTGGGCGTCCTCCAGCCGCTCGCGCCAGTACGCGCGGGTGGCCTCGGACTCCAGGGCGAGCCGCTCGGCGCGGATGTGCTGTGCGGGGGTGGGCAGTTCGCGGTCCTCGACGGCGTCGATGCCGAGGTCCAGGCCGTGCAGGTAGTCCTGGAACAGCTCGCGGACGAGGTTGGCGACGCTGCCGCCGTCGAGGATCGCGTGGTGGAAGCTGAGGACCAGCTCGACGGTCTCCTCGCGCAGGTGCACCCGGAAGTGGTAGAGCGGCGCCTGCTCGAAGACGTACGGGTGGAAGCGCCGCTCCTCGATGTGCCGGGTGATCTCGGCGCGGGCGGCGGTGTCGTCGTGGCCGCGCAGGTCGACGATGTCGAGCCCGCCCTCGACGGCCGGTGCCACGGTCTGGAGCGGCTCCGAGAAGGTGCCCAGGTCGAACGACGAGCGCAGGACGGGGTGGCGGGCCACCAGCCGGCCGAAGGCGTGGCGGAACCGGTCCTCGTCCCAGGGCAGCACGAAGGTGTACTGGAAGACGTCGCGGTAGACGGCCGAGTCCTCGCGGGCGCGGCTGTGGTAGAGCAGGCCGAGCTGGAGGCGGGACAGCGGATAGGCGTCCTCGCTGCCCTCCAGCCGGGCCCGGTCGACGCCGGACACCAGGCCGAAGGGTTCGAGCGCGGGCTCCGCCGCGGTCTGCGGCGCTCCGGTGGCGAGGGCGGCGAGACCGGCGACGGTGGGCTGCCGCATGAGGTCGGTGAGCGAGAAGTGGATGCCGCGCTTCTCGGCCTCCGCCCGCACCCTGAGCATCAGGATGGAGTCGCCGCCGAGCGCGAAGTAGTCGTCGTGGATGCCGACGCCGTCGACCTCCAGGAGGCCGGCCCAGATCGCGGCGAGCGCCGCCTCGGTCTCGTCGCGGGGCGCGGCGTCCGTACGGTCACGGCCGCCGTCGGCGGCGGGGGCGGGCAGGGCGCGGCGGTCGGCCTTGCCGTTCGGGGTGAGCGGGACGGCGTCGATCCGCACATAGAGTGCCGGGATCATGAACTCCGGGAGATTCTCCGCGAGTTCGGAGCGCAGCAGTGTGGGGTCGATCGCCTCGTCCGCGACGTAGTAGCCCACGAGGTGGGTGCCGCGCGCCGGGGAGGTCCGGTCGACGACGACGGCGTCGCGCACGCCCGCGGCCTTCGCGAGGTGGTGCTGCACCTCGCCGAGCTCGACGCGGTTGCCGCGGATCTTCACCTGGCCGTCGATGCGCCCGAGGTACTCGATGTTGCCGTCGGCCAGCACGCGGGCGAGGTCGCCGGTGCGGTAGAGGCGGCCGCCGGGGGTGAACGGGTCGCCGGTGAACTTCTCGGCGGTCAGCTCCGGGCGCTCCAGATAGCCGCGCGCCACCTGGACACCGCCGATGCACAGCTCGCCGGGCACGCCGGCGGGCTGGAGCCCGCCGTGCGCGTCCAGCACGTACAGGCGGGTGTTGTGGACGGGCCGGCCGATCGGCACCCGGTGCACGGGGCCGTCGGCGGGGCAGTCGAAGTACGAGACGTCGACGGTGGCCTCGGTCGGGCCGTAGAGGTTCACCAGCTTCGGCGCGGACTCCCCGCCGAAGATCCGGTTGAACTGCTCGACGCGGGCGGCGGGCAGCGCCTCGCCGCTGCAGAAGACGTAGCGCAGCGACGCGGCCCGCTCGCGCAGTTCGGGGGCGTCGTCGAGCAGGTCGAGGAAGGGGCCGAGCATGGACGGCACGAAGTGCATGACCGTCACCCGCTGCCCGGCGAGGGTGTCGAGGATGCCCCGCGGGTCCTTCTCGCCGCCGACGGGCAGCAGCGCCAGGCCGGCGCCCTCGATCGCCCACCAGAACAGCTCCCACACCGACACGTCGAAGGAGATCGGCGTCTTCTGGAGCAGCACGTCGCCCTCGCCGACGGGGTAGCGGCTCTGCATCCACGCGAGGCGGTTCACCACGGAGTGGTGCTCGACCATGACGCCCTTGGGCCTGCCGGTCGAACCGGAGGTGTAGATGACGTAGGCGAGGTTGCGGGAGGTGGCCACGGGTTCCAGGGGGCCCTCGGGGCCGTCCTGGAGATCGTCCACGCGCAGGACGCGCACGTCCTCGGCCACCTGCGGCTCCGGGGAGTCCCCGGCGACGAGCACGACCTTGGCGCGGCTGTCCTGGAGCAGGAACTCGATGCGCTCGGCGGGGTATCCGGGGTCGACGGGCACGTACGCGCCACCGGACTTGAGCACGCCGAGCAGCGCGACCAGGGTCCGGGGGGCGCGGCGCATCAGGACGGCGACCCGGTCGTCGGGCCGTACGCCCTCGGCGCGCAGGGCGTGCGCGACCCGGTCGGCGCGGGCGTCGAGCTCGGCGTAGGTGAGCCCGGCGGACGTGCCGTCGGCGGCGATCGCGATGCGGTCCGGGGTGCGCGCGGCCTGCTCCTCGATCAGGGAGTGCAGGGTGCGGTCGCTCGCGTACGGCACGAGGGGGCCCTGCCGGGCCGTGGTGAGGTCGGCGCGCTCGGCGTCGCTCAGGACCGGCAGGCTGACGGCGGGGCGGTCCTCCTGCTCGACGCCGGCCGTGATCAGGGCGTGCAGATGGGCGGCCACCGCCTCGACGGGGAAGTCCTCGTCGAAGACGTCGCGGGCGTAGTCCAGGTCGATGCGCAGGTCCGCGTCGTCCTCGAAGGCGTGGATCTGCACGGACAGCGCGTCGGGCACGTGCACGGGGGCGTGGATGACGCTCTCGACGGCGGCGCCGGGCACCTCGGGGCGGGGGTGCCGGAGGTAGGACAGCGTGATGTCGAACAGCTGCCGGGAGCCGGTGCCGGTCGCGGGCAGGTCGCGGAGCACGTCGCCGAGGGCGAGCCGCTCGTGGCCCATGCGCGCGTCGGTCGCCTGCCGCACACGGCCGGCCAGCTCGTGGAGCGTGGCGTCGGCGGGCACCGCCACCCGCACGGGCAGGTTGTTGGCGAACTGGCCGACGGTGCGCAGCTCGTGGTCCGTGCGGCGGTTGCGGAAGGGGACGCCGAGGACGATCTCGTCGGCGCGGTGGACGCGCGAGAAGTACGTCGCGAAGGCGGCCGCGATGAAGGAGAAGGGCGAGCTGCCGCCCTTGCGTATCCGCTCGACGAGCGCGGCCTCCACCGCGAACGTGTGGCGCCCGCTGCGCTGTTCGCGCTCCGTGCGGTGCGCCGCGGCGCGGGTGAACAGGGCGGGCACGACGCCGTCGAGGGCCTGCCGGTGGAAGGCGCGGTCCTGCTCGTACGCCTCCGAGGCGCGGTAGGCGTCCTCGGCGGCGAGGGCGTCGAGGGGCGAGGGCGCGGCGGTGTCGTCCGGCCGCGCGCTGCCGTAGTCGGCCCAGGTCCGCAGGGAGACCTGGTTGGCCGCCCAGGCGTCCACGATCAAGTGGTGGGCGTTCAGGAACAGATGGGCGACCGAGTCGCTCTCGCGCAGCACCGCCGCGGTGAACAGGCGGGCGCGGCGCAGCGGGAAGGGGCGCGTGAAGGAGCGCTCCCGCCAGGCGGCACAGGCGGCCCGCGGGTCCGCCTCGCCGGAGAAGTCGAGGTACTCCACCCACTCGGCAGCGGAACCGGCAGGGTCGGCGTCTTCGACCCACTGGCCGGGCACGCCGTCCAGCTCGTCGAAGCGCAGGGAAAACGCCTCGTTGCGGCGCAGCACACCGGTCAGGCAGCGGCGCAGCACCTCCAGATCGACCCGGCCGTCGAGCCTTTCATGGATGACCACATTGAATTGGTGATCGCCGGGCGCGTGTGATTCCGCGGCCCAGATGTCACGCTGGTACGAGGTGAGGGGAAAAATACGGGGAGGCGTCATGGCCTTCCTTCCGCTTTTGACAAGGGGGGTTATATCCGGCCTCTCGACCTGAACTTTATGTTTTGCATAACCGCCCGTACCACTACTTGTACGAGTAGAAGCCGACCACTCGTTCGAGTGGTCGGCCGTGCTGGATCCCGATAAATCCGGACAAAGAAAGGGGTGTTGGGTTAGTTTTCGAGCTACCCTCCGGCGCGTGACCACATTTATTCAGGGCTCGGGGCCGGCGCTGCTGCTGGCGCACGGCGCGGGCAGCGATATCCAGGACAGCTACGGCCCGATTCTCGGCGAACTGGCCCGCCGGCATACGGTGGTCGGGCCCGACTTTCCCGGTTCCGGAAAGGTCGAGCTGCCGGACTGGCCGCTTTCCCTGGATTTCCTCGCGGACTACATCGTCGAATCCGCCGTGTGCTCCGGAGTGGAATCCTTCGCCCTCTCAGGCTTCTCCATGGGCACGGCGGTCGCGGTCCGCGCGGCGGCCCGCCACCCCGAGCGGGTGACCGCCCTCGTCCTCTCCGCCGGCTTCGCCAGGCCGAGCGCCCGCCTGAAGCTGGCCATCGACACCTGGCGGGCGCTGGGCCGCGGCGGCGACGAGCGGACGCTCGCCTCCTACCTGTCCCTCGTCGTGGGCGGCACCACCTGGCTCGACGCGCGGTCCACGGACGAGATCGAGGAACAGCTCGCCCTCTTCGCGGCGGGAATGCCGCCCGGCACGGACGAACAGCTCGCTCTCTTCGAGGAGATCGACGTACGCGGTGACCTCGCGGGGATCCGCGTCCCCACGCTGGTGATCTCCCCCAGCGAGGATCTCCTGACGACGCCTTCGCACTCCCGCGAGCTTGCTTCCGGCATCCCGGGGGCGCGGCTTGTGTCGCTGGGGTGCGGCCATGCGATTGCCGCGGAGCGGCCGGCGGAGTGGGGTGCGCTGATCACGAACTTCCTGGCGGAAGCGGCTGCTTGAGGCGGTGAGGATGCGGGCCCGCTGCGCCTGCGGCGGGCTTTTTCCCCAGCCCCGCCCCTTCCCGAAACCGGGGGAGACCCCCGGACCCCCAGCGCCCTGCGGGCGCGTCCTCAA